>NZ_JAUBVZ010000004.1:411974-501380 GCF_036702805.1 Microcoleus sp. A006_D1 | reverse complement strand
TTTTGCCGATATTCAAAGCAATCAAGCAGATGCAGCAGGATTAGCTATTTTGCAGTTTTTGGCAGCACAAGGGGAAGGGGGAATCGTTAGCAGACCAACTATTTTGCAAGAGTTTCCTGATAGTTGTGATGCTGTCGCTTTGCTTCTGCAACGGGAGTTGATTGAGGAAGTTGGTGATGGTTATTGTTTTCAGGTTGAGTTGATGCGGCGCCATTTTGCACAGGTGTGAGATAATACTGTAGGGAAACGGCAATGCCGTGTCCGGCGCTGGACTCTGCAACTCTGCAACTTTTAATAATTGTTATTAAGATTGATGACTGTAGCATCTTTTTTGTTAATTGGTATAACCTATTTATGTCCGAAGCTTTAGATGACTCAAACCTTATAAATTAGCTCAATTTATTATACCAGATATTTGATTAGCATCGACAGTTGCTCGCCGGACACGGCAGTGCCGTTTCCCTACAGATATTTTATTTGCGATTGCTTTTCATTTATCGCTTCGCTAATGCTCGATCGCAATGACAAAAAAACGTTAACCCAACGGTATTGAGCTTTGAGCTGCTGCCTTGCACGGAATTTTCCAATATTTACCAGTTTTCAACCATTTTTCATTAAGCCCATCTATGAGATTTTTTAGTACATCCCGCATTGAATCTGTTGACCACAGGCTCATTGCTATGATTAGACATACTACCAGTTGTGATGCTAGCGCGCGATGCCGTTTCTCTTTAGCTTTTGTTTTCAGAATAGCCACTTCTATTTCTGTTAATGGAATTGCTATCTCTATGGCTTTAAATATCTCGCTACTTTTGAGCTTGGGAGATTCTAATAATATTTTTTTGTACGGCACTAGATTTGATTTACTTTTTTGTACATCATACCTAGTTTACCACTTGTGCGGCCTTAAGTAAACCGTATTCGGTTATACTGGGGTTAGTCTTGGTCTGTGGATTGTTTGGATAGGCGATCGAGGCGATCGTCCGTTTCTTTAGTTAACTTGAGTAAACGCTATATAAAACAAGAGGCAGGTTGGGTTTAGCTATCTTAACCCAACCTACTAATTAAGATTACGGTGTAGGATTGGGATACTTAGCGTGCACGGAATTGATTTCTGCGATCAGATCTCGATCTAGCGTCACATCCAAACTGCTGAGATTTTCCTCAAGTTGTGCGATCGATGTTGCACCGATAATTGTGCTAGTCACAAACCAGCGCGATCGCACATACGCCAAAGCCATCTGCGCCGGACTCAAACCGCGCTTTTGAGCAATCTCAATATACGCTTTCACCGCATCATTCAGATTAGTTTTATCGTAACGCTGACCGAATCCTGCGAACAAAGCCAGGCGCGAATTTTCAGGGATTCCATTCAGGTATTTACCCGTTAAGATTCCGAAACCCAAAGGACTGTAAGCCATCAATCCCACATTTTTAAAGCGACAAGTTTCTGCCAAATTCATGTGAAATGTCCGATTGCTCAAACTGAAAGCATTCTGAATCGAAACAACTTTCGGCAAACCGTGTTTTTCTGCTAATTCGCAAAACTCACAAACTCCCCACGGCGTTTCATTGCTCAAACCCAAATAGCGGATTTTGCCAGCTTTAATTAAGTCCGCAAATACTTCCAACTGTTCCAAAATCGCTACAGTTTCGTGTTCTTGGGCTATCTCGTAGTCCGGCGCGCCAAATAGCGGCACGTAGCGGTCTGGCCAGTGAATCTGATACAGGTCGATGCAGTCTGTTTGCAGGCGCTTCAGGCTGTCATTCAGGGCTGTTTCGACATTTGGGCGATCGATCTGATTTTTCCCTTCCCGAATCCACTTTAATCGAGTGCTTCTCCCCGCCACTTTAGTCGCTATAATGACTTTATCCCGCTGCTGTTTCACCAACCATTGGCCGATATATTCCTCAGTTTTTCCCTGAGTTTCTGGTTTTCCCGGTACCGGATACATTTCGGCAGTATCGATAAAGTTGATGCCTCTATCGATCGCAAAATCGAGCTGTTGCGCCGCTTCTTCAACAGTGTTCTGCTGCCCGTAAGTCATCGTACCCAAACAGATTTCAGATACTAATAAATCGCTATCGCCGAGTTTTTTGTATTCCATGAGTTTGAGTCCATAAAAACTTCTAATTCTATCTTACCGAAAAACTTTCATTTAGTTGACCACGCGCCAAAGAATCTCCCCTTACCCTCTTTTTCTCTGCGCCCTCTGCGCCCTCTGCGGTTAAAATATCTTCAAAAATATGCGGATTTAAATGTTAATATAAATAATTCCTATCCATCTGATGTATAGCAACCGCCACATCGGTGAGGACATAAATAACTTCATGAATAGAGCCGATACCCGTACTGCATCAATGGTTTGTTTGATTCGGGTTATGCAACTGTCAACTGTCCACTGTCAACTGTCAACTGATGTATGAGTAGCCTCCCGCCCAAAGTCCCGTTTGTCAACCTCTCCCTACAACACCAGCCAATCCAATCCGAAATAGCAGAAGCAATTAGAAAAATTATCGAGCAAGGAGACTTTATTTTAGGTCAAGCACTAGCCGAATTTGAAACAGCATTTGCCGCAGCTTCTGGAGTACAATACGGCGTAGGTGTGGCTTGCGGGACAGATGCGATCGCCCTGGGACTCCAAGCTTGCGGCATCAATCAGGGCGACGAAATCATCCTCCCAGCCAACACTTTTATCGCCACCCTAATCGCCGTCATCCAAGCCAAAGCAGTACCTATTCTTGTAGATTGTGACCCGGAAACTGCCCTGATTGACCTGACAGCAGCCGCCACAGCAATTACCTCGAAAACTAAAGCAATTATTCCCGTACACCTCTACGGTCAAATGGTGTCGCCCACGCAGCTTTTAAATTTTGCCAACCGCCACAATTTAATCATATTTGAAGATGCCGCCCAAGCGCATTTAGCGGAAAGAGAAGGATACCGTGCAGGTTCCATTGGGAAAGCAGCAGCATTCAGCTTTTATCCCAGCAAAAATCTCGGCTGTTTTGGCGACGGCGGGATGTTGATTACTAACGATGCAGAGCTCGCAAAAAAAATGCGAACTCTCCGCAATTACGGAGCACCAAGCAAATATTTGCACACAGAAATCGGTACCAACAGTCGCCTCGACAATTTGCAAGCCGCTGTGCTGAATGTGAAATTGCCTTACTTGGAAAAATGGAATCGCGATCGCCACTTAGCCGCCCAACACTACAATACTTTACTAGAACCCCTGAAACACCAAGGCATTGTACCGATCGCCAATCACAGCAACACAGGTCACATTTATCACCTCTACGTCATCCAAATTACTGAGAAAAGCCCTATCGCCCGCAACCTTCTTCAGGAAAAACTCGCCCAACAGGGCATCCAAACAGGTATACACTATCCCGTACCTTGCCACCTGCAACCCGCCTACCAAAACTTAGGCAATCGGGGCGACTTCCCCCTGACAGAAACCCTGTGCGAACAGATTTTATCATTGCCAATGTATCCCGGATTGAGCAATACTCAGATTGAGCAGGTTGTACAGGCGATCGAACTATCATTTGACAGTTGACAGTTGACAGTTGACAGTTGACAGTTGACAGAAGGAAGACGCAAGACTGAAGGAAGACGCAAGACTGAAGGAAGACGGAAGACGGAAGACAGAAGAAGACATACACAGTAAACTGTTTAGCGATCGGTATTTTACCTTTAATTAGGTGGATTTACTTAAGTGTTCATAAAAGTTATGCTAAAGGTGTTTCAAGCAGTAGGGTGCAGTTTTCAAAGCGTTTGAGTTGGAATCAGCAAATCTTTAACTCACAGTTCAAAACCGCTTTCGCGTTGTTCGCCCTCGCGCGGCAATCTCAAAACTTCTCAAACCATGCACATCCAGCGCAGAATTCGCATTGTTCTCAAGCGATACCTCCTGGGGGAAGGTATCACGGTACTCCTAGTGCTGCTGTACGCCCCCCTACTCGTACACTGGTACGACGGATGGTTCAACAAAAACATCAGCATCGAACACGAATATTTCAGCCACGGAATAATTGGTTTGCCCTACGCAGCTTATATTGCTTGGACAAACCGCAATAGCTGGCTGCGCTTGCCCAACTCGCCACATCCCTTGGGAAGCTTTTTCCTGGTACTAGCGACACTTTTTTATCTAAGTCGTTTGAGCGATTTAGTGAATTTATCCCTGGGAGTAATACTGGCTGGAATTTGCTTGTGTTTAAAAGGAATCCCCGGCTTAAAATTGCAGGGAATGCCGCTTTTATTCGTATTTCTGGCATCGCCAAATCACATCCCTTACCTGATAGAACCCTACGCCTTGCCGTTGCAGCACTTCATTGCTGAAGCATCAGGATCGATATTAACTAAGGTGGGTTTGAACGTGAGAGTCGAAGAAATTTATCTGTACGTAAACGATCGCATTGTCGAAGTGGCACCCCACTGTGCAGGCTTAAAAATGCTGTTTACCAGTCTGTACGTCAGCTTAATTCTGCTGGATTGGACGGGAGTTTGGAGTTCCCGCAAAAAAAGCATTTTGTTTTTAGCCACTGCATCTATCATTAGTATCAGTTCCAACATTGTCCGCAACACTTTGCTAACTTACTTTCACGGAACCGAAAGAGAGACGCTGTTTCATTGGCTGCACGCCGGATGGGGCGGAGACTTGTATTCTGCTTGTATACTAGGCTTGTTGGTACTTCTCCTCAACGGGATGGAAAAGTATTTCCCAAGCCACTCTGGCAATTAATGAAACAAATGATTTCAGCACGGAAACTACTGCGGCAGTACAAACTATCTAAAATTGCGATCCTGATGTTTTTGCTGTTACTGGTTGGAGTAGTAGCAATTCCCGGCTACGCGACGGGAAGGTGGCCTTGGACAAACCCGCCAGCAGTTGCAAATCTCAAGCAATTGAGAAGTTTGCGCCAAGACGGAATGAAACTTCCCGACTGGCAGGTGATCCGCATCCAGAATAACGTCCAAATTGGCGGCCACAGGTGGTTAGTTGAAGAAATTAAAAATTATCAAACAATTGCCATTTTATTGCTGTTGCCTCAAAATGGCCACAAAAACCAGCCCCAGGTAGAATGGCTCGACATCGATGGATTTCACCGATGGCAAACAGATTCTCACCGCACTTTGAGGTTTACAGTTAAATTAGCGCCAACATCAGACAAGCCATCGCCTAGCGTCGAGGCGCGGTTTTTCCGAAGCTGGACTTCCCAACAAACTTTTGCTGTCGTGCAGTGGTACGCTTGGCCTAACGGGGGTTCTCCAGCAACCAGCCGCTGGTTTTGGGAAGACAGCATTGCTAGGCTGTCGAATCGCCGCGCTGCTTGGGTTGCTGTCAGTATCATCGTTCCCATTCAACCGCAGAGTGATATTAAGATAGTTGAACCGCTGCTGGAATCTCTGGGCCAAACTGTTCAGGCTCAATTAATGGCAGAAACTTTCTGAGTTGAGAGTTTTTAACACATTTTTGTGCGGTAGAGTTGAATGCTGGGAGCATCTCAATGAGAGGTGTCAATAGGGCGATTGAAATCGCTTCTATACAAACAAAGACCGCCTCCGCGGGCTAGAAGAATCAAGAGGTAATACCAATTATGAAAAATATTGCTACAGAGAAATTATAGAATCTCATCTGTAGGGAAACGGCATTGCCGTGTCCGGCGGGAAAGTATGAAGAGTATAAAATTAAAGTGAAGGGTGGCGGAAATGACAATTAAAACTCAGCTAATTATTCAAAATATTACCTTTTTTTATAGGTTCAAAAACCGGGAAAAATTCATAATTAGAAATCGCGTCGCTTTTTCCTTAGCCGGCTTGTATTCAACTGCTTGGACTCTATGTTTTACTGCTGTATTCTGGGGCTTTAACGGCAAGGTTTTTTCGGAAACGGCTTCTTCTCAACCTTTTGTTCCTATTTCTGAGCGGCTCGTACCGCCACCCCCACTGCGCGTACCACCACCGCCGCCCGCCAACTTCAACCGGGAAATTAACCCAGCTTTTCGGAATCGGCCGTACCGCCTGGGCCCGGGAGACCAGATTTCTGTTCAAGTTCAGCGCTTCCCAGAGTTAAATTTTACAGGTGCAATCAGCCCTGAAGGGATAATTGTACTGCCGCTAATCGGCACAGTAAATGTGCGCGGCCTCACCGTCGAAGAATCACAGCAGCGCCTCCGGGAGCGCTTTGCCCAATTTATCAAAAATCCTCAAGTCTCGGCTGCTTTGCTGCTTGGGCGCCCGGTAGTGGTGACGGTGACGGGGGAAGTGGCGAGACCTGGTTTTTATCCGCTGCAAACCCCGCTGCTTCCGGCGGCTCTGGCGGCTGCTGCTGGGACTACTCCGACGGCCGAACTGCGGGCGGTGCGGGTGCGGCGGACTTTATCGAGTGGTGCTGTCGCGGAGCAAGTTGTTGATATTTTGACGCCGCTGCAAACTGGTATTGCTCCGCCGGATTTGCGTTTGGAAGATGGAGATGCGATCGTCGTACCGTATCAACAGGTTACGCCCGATCGCAAATCCGATCGAGATTTAGCATCCAGATACAGCCTAGCCGCTGCCGCTGTCCCCGTCCAAATCACTGTCACCGGAGAAGTCAGCAAACCGGGTTTTTACACGCTTGGGGCGGGTTCTGGTCGAATTTCCGCTGCTTTGCTGGTTGCGGGCGGAGTCACGGCAAAAGCCGATTTGCGGGCGGTGCGAGTGCGGCGGACGCTGGTAGACGGCTCGTCGGTGGATGAACCCATCGACCTCTACAGTCCCCTAGCAAAGGCTAACGATTTGTTTGATTTTCCTTTGGCCTCGGGAGATGTGATTGTCATCCCGGAATTAGACGCTAGTATCAAAAATTTAAACTACGACAAAGCTCTGGTGGCGCGGTCTACCCTGATTAAGCCCAGGATCTACGTTCGAGTTTTGAGTTACGCTAGTGGTGGTTTGACTTCGTTCTACGTAGAAAATGGTAGCAAGTTTTTGGATGCTATCAACAACTTGCCTGTTAATCTTGCTGACTTACGGAAAATGGCTTTGATTCGGTTCGACCAAAAGCAAGGTAGAGCTATCAACCGCAAGATAGATGCGAAAGCTGCTTTGGAGGGCAATGTTTCTCAGAACCCGATGCTGGAAGATAATGATGTGATCGTAATCGGTAGGAATCTCGTAGAGCGCGTTAGTTATGCAATCAATACTGTTACTCGACCGTTCCGCGATACTTTGGGATTTATTCTGTTCTTTGAGCAGTTGAGAAATGGGGTAACAAATCTGTTCGGGCCGTCATCTAATGATAATAATAATAATAGGTAGTCATTAGTCAGCAGTCATCTTGCCCGCTCGCGAAGCCGAAGGGTAGTCCTGCCATCATCTTGCCCGCTCGCGACTTGTGCTGTAGTTCGACTACGCGGTAACTGAGCGCAGCCGAAGCTCACTAGCCGCGTAGCCGAAGCAAGCCGAAGGTTAGTCCTGCCGTCATTAGGAGAAGTATGGGGAATAAAAAGCATTTTTGTTTGAGCGCGAGCGGCCCCCCTGGGTTGCTGATATATAAGCGCGATCTCGATATTTTGCTCGCAGTAATAAAACAGCTTGCGCCCAGATGCTCCGGTCATTAGTTAGGATTTATAGTTAGCAATCTAAAATCTAAAATCTAAAAACTAAAATCGATATGACTTTATCAGTTGTTAAACGTTATTTAATTGCTTTTGACCAATACAAGTGGGTGGGACTGGCCACTCTAGCGGCGACTGTGGGCGTTTCGGGAGTAGTCGCTTTGCAGCCAAGTCAGGCGCCGGTTTACGTTGCAGCAGGTACGCTGGCTTACCGCAGACCGAGCGTGATTTTTTCATCGACTACTACTAAAATTCAACAGGAAGGACAAGAAATAACTAAAGATATGCTGCTGGATAGAAGGGTGGTTGAAGCAGCAGCGAAAAAAGTCAATGTTTCTGCTAAAAAGCTGACAGACGACGTGCAGGTAAAAATGCCGAGTAAGAATAATGACCCCAGCGCTTTGATTCAAGTATTGTACAAAAATGCCGATCGCAAAAAAGCAGAAGCGGTAGCAGAGGCGCTGATGACAGAAATGGTGGCTCGCAGCCAAACGATTAATCGTTCTAGACTCGACGAAACGATCGCCCAAATTAACAAACGCTTGCCGAAAGTAACTCAGGAACTCAGAGAGACGGAAGAAAAACTTGAAGCCTACGAAAAACGAGAAGGGACTTCAATTTTAGCAGCTCAGAGCGGTGCACTGCCACAAGCGATTACCGGCAGCCAACAGCAGCAGCGGCAACTCCGCGTGCAGTTGGGAGGAATTGAAGCTCAAATCAAAAGCTTGCAGGATCGCTTGGGATTGAATGTGGAGCAAGCTTACGTGGCTCAAGCACTGTCTGCCGATCCAATTATTGCGCAACTGCGAGTGCAACTGTTTTCGATCGAATCTCAGCTCAAAATTCTCCGCACCGACTTGCAGGAGGAACACCCGAAAATTGTGGAATTGCTCAAACAAAAACAAGCTTTCGAGCAGCAGTTGCAGCAGCGACAATCGGAGGTACTCGGCGGTAACGGGGTGGCGGCTCCGCTCAGAAGTGCCGATCGAATTCGGGTAGACTCTTCTTTAGATCCAGCTAGACAGCAGTTAGCTCAAAGTTTGATTGCTTTGCAAACGCAGCAGGATATGGTGCAACAGCAACTCAAAGGAGTCCAGACAACTGAACAGCAATTGCGCCAGGAGCACGCAAAAATCCCCAACAAGCAGTTAGAACAAGCGCGGTTAGCCCAGCAAGTGGGGCTGAAAAAAGCTCTCTACGATAAGATGCAGTCGGCTTTGGTAGATGCTGAGGCGGCGGTAGCTGAGACAACGGGGAGTTTGACAATCGCCCAGTTGCCCAAAACTGATGACGTTGAGTCAAGCAAGAGAGGTTTGCCGGTGATGCTGGCGGTGGGGGGATTTGTGGGATTGCTGCTGGGCGGCGGGTTGATATTTTTGTTGGGGATGCTCAACGGCAAGTTTTACAGTTGGGAAGAAGTGCGGGCGGCTTTGGTGGAGAAAGAAGTGCCGATACTGGGAGTTTTGCCTGAAGTCACGGTGTTTGATTCCTACGGGGAGGAGATGCCTCTGGCTTTGGAACCCAATTCGCCCTATTTGGAATTTTACGAGCGGTTGCGGACTAATCTGCGCCGAATTGGAGAAAAACCCGTAAAGGTGGTGTTGCTGACTTCGGCGGCGCCTTTGGAGGGGAAGAGTTTTAGTGCTTACAATTTGGCAATTGCGTCGGCTCGATCGGGTAAACGGACTTTGTTAATTGAAGCAGATTTGCGATCGGCTTCTAACGTGGATTCTTTGAAAATTGCCGCCGATCCTTTGGCGGCGGTGGAACCTTTGCACTATTACGGCAATATCAGCGAGTGCGTCCATTTGGTTCCAGAGGTAGAGAACTTATACGTGGTACCGAGTCCGGGCTTTTTGCGGCAGGCGTCGGCGGTACTTGAATCGAGCGAAATGCGGAGATTGTTTGAGGATGTTCGCAACCGCTTTGATTTTGTGGTGGTGGATTCTCCGGCGTTGAGCGAGTGCAACGACGCGCTGACGCTGGAACCGTACACGGACGGTATGATTTTGGTAGCGAGGCCTGGTTATACTCTGTCTAGTATGCTGTCTGAAGCTGCGGATCAGTTGCTAGAATCTGACGACGAGGACTCGCATAAATCGGGGCCGCGGCTGTTGGGGGCGATTATTAATGGTGCTGATATTGCGGTGAAGTTCCGCAACGATGTTGATGAGTTTGAGTTGCCTTTGGGTGCGATCGACAATGGGGCGATCGAAGTGCGATCGACGAGACAATTACCGCAGCAGTCAAAGCCCAAAAACAAAGCTATTAATAGTAAATTTAACTAATTTACGTCGCTTGATTAGACTTGAATTTTATTCATTCATTCATAAACTATCTTGAATAGTCGCATGGGTGTTCAGAAACCGGGTTTTTTAGGAAAATCCTGTGTTGTAGTCCACAGATTAGGTAAAAAACCCGGTTTCTTTGGCCTTAATGCGTCCAGGACTTTTGGAATACATCTGCGTTCCGAAGCGTACCCTTCGTCCAGGCGAAGCGCCTACATCTGCGGTTTTCCTGTAAATCAAAAATTTATGCAAGAGGTGTTTAGTCTCAACTCCAAATATCATCAAGCGAGGATGAGGCAGCATTTAAATCTGTCTGCCTCTCCCACTTGACATTGGTGACAACGCCAGAAAATTGTCACCAATGATTAAAACCCACTAACGCAAATTGCTAGTCAAAAGACCTACTTAGCAAATTGGTTGTTCAAGGCGACAAAACCAGGAATAAGCTTCGGGTCTGTGAGTGAATTCAACCAGCTATCGGTGACACCGAAGTTGGGGACTGAGTTGGAATTAATCCCGACGTTAGAGGCTCCGATTCCAGCACCCATCGCCACCTCGTTGGCGATAAATTTGTTCACCAAATCTGCTGTTCCCTGGGCGGGAGCTCCTGTCAAGCTGGAATTCTTTCGCAGGCCACCGTCGAGTAGCTCGTCGTTTGTCAAAGTGAGACTACTTTGCATTCTCAGGATTGGAGCTATAACCGGGGCGGGGTCATTGTCTATGATGCTCAACACCGCGCTACTTTGGGTTCCAATCGTGGCATTGCCTGTCGGGGTAACCAAACTTAAATTGACGGTTTCGTTACCCTCAAACAAAGTGTCTTCGAGAATGGGAATGGGAATGGTTTTGGATACTAAATCCCCATTGCCAAAATTGACAGCGATCAAACCAGTGGTGTAATCAAGGCCGGCTGTAGCACTACCATCGGACAAGTTCACGAAAGCTGAGACTGCACCGACAGCACTACCAGTACGAGTGACTGTCACTGCTGCAATCGGCGTTCCATTTTCGTTGACACTGAAGAAAGGGGCGCTGAATTGCAGGGTGCTGTCATTGTCTACGATGGTGGTAATGGCGGTGCTTTGGGTTCCAATCGTGGCATTGCCGATCGGGTTAACCAAACTTAAATTGATAGTTTCGTTACCCTCCACCAAAGTGTCATCGTTAATGGGAATGGGAATGGTCTTGGGTGCAGAATCTCCAGCGGCAAAATTGACAGGGATCGGAGTACCGGTGTAGTCAGCAGGGGCTATAGCAGTTCCATTCGCTAAGTTCACGAAAGCTGAGACTGCACCAGCACTACTGCCAGTGCGAGTGACTGTCACGGCTGAAACCGCCGTTCCATCTTCTCTGATCCTGAAAGTAGGGGCACTAAATTGCAGGGTGCTGTCATTGTCTATGATGTCGAAAGTGGCCGTACTTTGGGTTCCAATCGAGGCATTGCCTGTCGGGCTGCCCAAAGTTAAGCTGAGATTTTCGGTAGGCTCCACCAAAGTGTCGTTGAAGATCGGAATATTGACCGTCTTGGGTGCAGAATCGCCAGGGGCAAAATTAACAAGGATCGGAGTACCGGTGTAGTCAGCAGGGGCTGTAGCAGTACCATCGGCCAAGGTGACGGTGGCTGAGACTGCACCAGAGGTTATACCAGTGCGAGTGACTGTCACGGCTGCGATCGGCGTTCCATCTTCGTTGACGCTAAAGGTAGGAGCACTAAATTGCAGGGTGCTGTCATTGTCTACGATGGTCGTAATGGCGGTACTTTGGGTTCCAATCGTGGCATTGCCTGTCGGGTTAATCAAACTTAAATTGACAGTTTCGTTACCCTCGAACAAAGTATCGTTGACGATCGGAATATTGACCGTTTTGGGTGCAGAATCGCCAGCGGCAAAATTGACAAGGATGGGAGTACCGGTGTAGTCAGCAGGGGCTGTAGCAGTACCATCGGCCAAGCTGACGGTGGCTGAGACTGCACCGATATTACTGCCGGTGCGAGTGACTGTTACGGCTGCGATCGGCGTTCCATTTTCGTTGATCCTGAAGGTAGGAGCACTAAATTGCAGGCTGCTGGGAGGGAGAGTGTCATTGTCTATGATGTTCAAAGTGGCACTACCTTGCGTCCCAATCGTTGCACCACCTGTAGGGCTGGCCAAAGTTAAGTTGACAGTTTCGTTACCTTCCACCAAAGTGTCATCGACAATGGGAATGCTGATGGTTTTGGGTGCAGTGTCCCCAGCGGCAAAATTGACCAGGATGGGACTATTGTTGTAATCACCAGGGGCGATCGCAGTTCCATTGGTCAAGTTCACTGTGGCTGAGACTGCGCCAGCGCTGCCACCTGTGCGCGTCACAGTTACGGCTGCAACGGCTGTTCCATTTTCGTTGACGCTAAAGGTAGGGGCACCAAATTGCAGGGTTCCGACAGGGGGAGTGTCATTGTCTATGATGTTCAAAGTGGCGGTACTTTGGGTTCCCAAGGTGACACGGCTGGTGCCGGTGGGGTTAGTCAAGCTTAAGTTAACGGTTTCGTTACCCTCCACCAAAGTGTCATCGACAATCGGAACGGTGATAGTCTTAGGTGCGGTGTCCCCATTGGCAAAATTGACGGTAATGGGAGCATTGTTGTAGTCACCAGGGGCAACAGCAGTTCCATTAGTCAGGTTCACGGTAGCTGAGGCGGTGCCGGCGCTGCTACCGGTGCGAGTGACTGTCACGGCTGCAACAGGCGTCCCGTTTTCGTTGACGCTGAAGGTTGGGGTACTAAACTGAAGGCTAACCGGATCTTCAGTCCCTTGATATTGAATGTTCCGCACCAAGTAGTCGGAACTATCGTCTTTGAAGGGGGCTGCGACGTAGGCAGCGGTGGGGCTATCGTAGGCTTTGGTGGAGAAACGCAGTTCGTCAAAAGTAGTGTTGGTGAGAGGCTTTGCGTCTATTTTGAATTGGAAACTGCCATCGGTGCGATCGCCAATGAAAGTCACTCCATCTGAACCCAGAGTAATCGGTTTTGCAGCGCTCGGAGCGTTGAGGCGAGCGATCGTAAAATTGCTCGTCGGTACCAAAACCCCGTTATTGAAGATTTGCAGCAAACCAACTTCATTACCTTGATCGCCAACTCCTAGGCTGGCTTTGGGACTAAATGCACTGAGGTCGATCGTGGCGCTAGTGATGTCTTGGTTATCTGCCCATTTCAGCTTCAGCGCCTGAGATTGATTGGTGTTGGGATTATAGTTGATTTCCGCCCGAATTTTAGTGGGATCGGTGAACCAACCATCATAGGAAGATGGGACACCAATACCAGGGCTACTGCCATAACTCAACCAGCTTTTAGGATTTTCATTCGTTGGTAAGGTGAGGTTGGCGATCGCAGCAGAAGTAAGATAATCAGTTTCCAGGCCATCAAAAGCTATCCCAGACAGTTTAATACCTTGATTCTGGGCAGCAGTCGGCCATTTTGTGATTAGGTCATTGACGCTGGTGAAATTAGTGGTTTGACCCAAAGAACCTGAGAATGGAGTAGGCATAGCTTCTCTTTTGATATTAATTAAGGATTATAAGTGACTGAAAACCAGAGGGTCGGGCTTTTTTATCTAGCTGTTTTCAGCTCGGCAATCTACCCTTAAACCCTGGATTATCAAGCTTTTTAGGTCAATATTCATCCGCTAACCTTTTGGAGAAAGGCTAGAGTTATCTGTCACTCTAGGAATAGTTTCATCATCAATATTTTTGATCCGGAAAATTTCCGATAATTTTGGCGATTCTCTAAAAAGCGGGTTTTCCACATCCGTAGAGGAGAGCTTGAATGGCGATCGCAATATTTGAATTTTAGGCTGAATAATTATCACAATATGTAAAGGTGCAGTTGCACGCTAGCAGCGGTGTTCTCCCTGCACCCTAAAGCTTTGAACAAAATTCGCCTCAAACTAAACTTAAAAAAGTTGAAAAATCGCTGGTTGTTGATGAGCAAATCTCGGAACTTGATTGCAGAGGAAAAACGATAATTTGCTGAGCAACCTCAATCTTCACCTAGCTCAAAAGGTGCTGATGAATTAATAGAGTAATTAATTAATTAAGCCTTAAAATGTAAGAAAACACGATCGATCGCGCTCAAGTATTAGATGCGCTGAGAGGATTTCTGACTGAAGTGATGCAGCTATCGGTAGACAAGGGTTTCATCACAGCCGAGGAGAAGCAGGAGTTTATTACTCCGGCTTTTTCTGCGGGAAATATTGATGCTGTGGCGATCGGCCAGTAGGCGATGATGGATCAGGTGTTGTGGGCGGATGTAATAGCCAAAATCAATTCCTTGCACGCTAAGTATCCCAATCGCACACCGTAATTACTAATCAGTAGGTTGGGCCCGTGATAGCGAGACTCAACGACTCAACTTACCACTTGTTTGATATCATATCTGTTGTACAAATAAAAAACCTAGAGAAGTGGCAGAAATTGTCCAACAGTATATAATAGATTCAAGCAGAGAAGTTGGCAGCGGTTGTGCATGGACAGGTAGCGGAACCGAACCGCAATGGAACAATCCTAAATCAATGAAAGCCTACGATCATATTGCTCGCCATCACGGCCCCAAACTTACAGCCAACAGATTGATCGGAAGAGCCGCAAGCACTAACGATGACCAAGGACAATGGCTAAATGTAGAGGATTGGATAATGGCTGAGCAATTAGTACCGAAATATCGAGGAGAATACATTATTGATTTTCATCGTCCTATAGGTAAAGTTTACCATCCCGATCGCAGGATAACTGAAAATGTCACTCGCGCTTTTATCCAAAGAAATTTTGATGGAACTCTCAATAGCGGTTATCCTATAGTTGATGGTGTCAGTCTACGGCAATTAAATAGGAGTAGCAGCCATGAATAGCAGTCAAAAATTTAATTTTAAATTAGGAGAGCGTTTCTTAGAAGAGTGGGCCGAGCCTCCAGAAGATCCATTAGGAGAGCTTTCTCATTTTGAAATGAGATGGCGATGTTTCTGTTTTGAATACAACCATAAAGTTTTAATAGAAATAGGTGATGCTCAAAAAGAGGTATTTTTAGATCCAGATATCTGTATGATGATTGACAATTACTTTCCTAAGGAAATTGCGAAGCTATCGCAAGGTAAACCAATAGAAATAGACTTTGGTGAGAGTTGGTTTACTATTATGTTGCTACCGATCGACAATCAGATTAACTGCACTTGGATCAAGTTTGGGACTTCGGGCTGGGAAAGGCAGTTTGAGTGCGATCGCGCTCAAGTATTAGATACCCTCAGAGGTTTTCTGACTGAAGTGATGCAGCTAGCGGTAGATAAGGGTTTCATCACGCTGGAAGAGAAGGAGGAATTTATTCGTCCGGCTTTTGCTAGCAGTACGGATGCTGTGGTATTAGGCAAGTAGTTTGTTTGGGTGGTGTTTTGGGCGATCGGTCTTTTTGTTGTCAATTAATATTTTAACCTTGTTTAACATCCATTCCCAGCGTTGGGAATAGGCGATCGCACTTTTTGTTGTCAATGAATATTTTAACTGCAGATGATGTACGGGCGAGACGCCCGTACCACAATGAAAGAGTATGTTTTGGGCGATGGGTTCGGTTAAACTCACTGCATCGAATAACTGAAATTTGCTCATTGCTGTCTCCCAAATCGCTTGTTGACTTGGATAGTGTCGATCGGTAGGGGCGATCGTAAATAAAACTCACTTTTTTTAGTATTTAAAATATCAATCCTATTTTAGTATTTAAAATATCAATCCTATTTTAGTATATAAAATATTAATCATTTTAGTAAAGAACTCAATCTCGTTTAGTATGAAACTCGATCTCGTTTAGTATGAAACTCGATCTCGTTTAATATGAAACTCGATCTCGTTTACTATGAAACTCAATCTCGTTTAGTATGAAACTCGATCTCGTTTACTATGAAACTCAATCTCGTTTAGTATGAAACTCAATCTCGTTTACTATGAAACTCAATCTCGTTTACTATGAAACTCAATCTCGTTTACTATGAAACTCTCAATAAATGTAGTTTGCAACCATCAGGATACGATACCGGATAACACTCAGTTTCACTCCCTGATTCTTAAAAAAAAATATTCGTAATCGGCTTGACAAACCCCCCATCAACCTGTTAAAAGTAGAACAGGTTCCTAACACGGCAAGTAATAGGCACGCTGTGTTGTAATTGTGAATCTTGAAGCGGCTGCACTGACCTGTATCAAGCCGTTCTAAAGATTCTTGTCGGAGACTTCTGCAATTCATCAGCGTATATCTGCGTGCATCTGCGGTTCAAAGTAGTAAAAACGAAAAAGGCCGCCTGAAATACTAATTCAGACAGAGCCCTCGTTTTAGCTAGCGAACTCCAGGTGGTTTGACATCCTAACTTCAGACCACCACAAGTCAACCTAACTAATTTTAAATAAATGTCCCAAAATTTTAGCACAGAAGATGGACAATTGTATCCTAACCCTTTAGGCTGGCAAGTCCGTAACATGCTGATTGCGATAGCCCAACTGGTAGTCAAAGGCAGGGGCATAGTTAACCCGCCAGACTTTGGCCGCCTGAGTAATGACGAAATTTACCATTTCATAGCTAAGTTTGGACAAGCTCAATAGCTATGTAACCTTTGTGATGATTAGCGCTCAGACAAAAACTTATCCGATCGCGAATATGCAGCAGAAAGACTAGGAAACTGGTAAAAAGCCCGATCGCCCTTCCCATCCAAAAAATAGGACAATGGTAAAGGGCGATCGCCCTTTACCCTAAAATCTTTCTCAACTAAACCCATGAGTACAATTCGCTTACAACTAGCCGAATACTTGAAATGTCGAGGTTTCACCCCCGAAAACTTAGTCGAAGCTGTCGGCGAAACACTCAATCATGAAACCGTATACCAACTGATCGAAAAAGCCGAAAACCTCAGCCACCTAGACTTATCAGTTCTAGCCGCCATTATAGATGGCTTGAGCAAACTCAATGGTTTTCCAGTCGGCATCCCAGAAGTGCTAATATTTTTTCCTGACATTTCTGAGGAAGCATTGGCAAAATCGCCTTGGCGCCAACTTTACCTCGTCGATAATGAAATCCCCCCCTATGATTGGGGAGATGTAGACCCCCTCGAAGGCACAAAGCCTGTGCGTTTTATTCCGGGAGTTGGAATGGTAATTCTGGACAATCAAAGTGCAACGAATAGCAAAGAAGATATCCAGCAATTTACTAGAATTACCTCCGATTCACAATTCATGGCGGGAAAACCTTGCATACGCAACTTACCCATAACTGTTGAAACTATCATCTCAATGATGGCGTCTCACTATTCGACAGCAGAAATACGCCAAACTTATCCAGAACTTGAAGAAGAAGACTTTAAAGAAGTTCTAGCCTATGCTGCGTGGCGGATTCAAGAAACAAACTTCATCGACATTGCTAATCAAAAGGTAGAAAAAATTTGTGAGTCAGCTACCTAATTTTTTGCAGGTGAGGGCTGTAGTGCTAGTTAACTTCCCGGCTCAAATCCCCCCCGGTCGCGAACAGGAAAACACTCGACCTGCCGTAATTGTAGCTTTGCCAAATGTCACAGGAATAACGCGGTTTTCCTTGGTAATAGTCGTTCCCTTGACGACACAACAAGGAGATTGGGCGGCACGAAACTCAACGCTATATCCGCAGCTTCAGGCTGGAATGGGAAACATACGCTATGACTCTACTGTGTTGCTGGATCAAATACGCGCTGTGGACATAAAGCGTGTTTTGGGCTACCGAGGAGATTTAACCGCAGAAGAGTATCAGCCGATCGCCAATGGACTCAAGCTAATGTTCAGCTTTTAAATTATCCCTTCATTACCTAAACGTTTATCGCGCAGATGCTGAGGGCGATCGCACTTTCTTCGCCCATTCTTCAACCCGCGGAGGCGGGTTTTGCTTGTATAGACGCGGTTTCAACCGCCGAGTTTAATGTTCTCGAACTCCCATAATTTCGCGGGCAGATTTCACTAATCGCAACTGATGGGGATAAACCGTCTCAACGCCCATAGTTTCCATAAATGATTCCGGTTCATCTTGAGTTGCAGGAATAAAATCTCCGCCAACTTCTGCTTTCACCCATCCGCCAAATAACTCGACTAAATATGCTTCACCGTTTTTGAATATCTCAACAATCGCCCCGGCTGTTTCTGGCGGTACAATTCCGCCATCGGCGAGGGCGATGGATTCGGTTAAACTCACTGCATCGAATAACTGAAATTTGCTCATTGCTATCCATTCTTCAACCCGCGGAGGCGGGTTTTGTTCGTGTAGACGCGGTTTCAACCGCCGAGTTTAATATACATAAAAGCTTATTTTGAACAGGCAAGATGCCTGTTCCACGGTAAATATGGTCGATATCTAATGTCCCAACAGCTTATCGCGCAGATGCTTAATCCGATCGCGCAACTTACCCGCCTCCTCAAACTCCAACTTCTTCGCCGCCGCCTTCATCTGAGTCTCCAACCGCCCGATTAACTGAGGAATCTCATCCAAAGATAACTCGTCAACCTGTTCGTAAACCTCCTCCAACTGCTGAGAATTCAGCTTGCGCGACACATCCAAAAATGCCAAAATCGCATTGGTCGATCGCTTTTTCGCGATCGGCTGCGGCGTAATCCCGTGCATCTTATTGTACGCTAGCTGAATCCCCCGGCGGCGATCCGTTTCGTCGATCGCCTTAATCATACTTTTCGTCAAATTATCAGCGTACAAAATAGCCTGTCCCTGAACATGGCGCGCCGCCCGCCCAATAGTTTGAATCAAAGAACGTTCCGATCGCAAAAACCCCTCTTTATCCGCATCCAAAATTACCACCAGCGACACCTCCGGCAAATCCAAACCTTCCCGCAGCAAGTTCACACCAATCAATACATCAAACTTACCATCCTGCAAATCTTGGATAATTTCGATCCGTTGAATCGACTGAATTTCCGAGTGTAAATACCGGACTCTAATCGCCCTTTCCTGCAAATATTCCGTTAAATCTTCCGCCATCCGCTTCGTCAAAGTCGTCACCAAAACTCGCTCATCCCGACTTACTCTCTCCTTAATTTCCCCCAACAAATCATCAATTTGTCCCTCCGTCGGGCGCACAAAAATTGTCGGATCGACTACTCCCGTAGGGCGAATTACTTGCTCGGCAACTCTGCCTTCAGATAGTTCCATTTCCCAATCACCAGGAGTCGCAGAAACAAAAATACACTGATTAGCTTTTTCCCAGAATTCCTCAGCTTTCAAAGGGCGGTTATCTGCCGCGCTGGGCAAGCGAAAACCGTGGTCAATCAATACTTTTTTCCGCGCTTGATCGCCGTTGTACATTCCCCGAATTTGCGGCACTGTGACGTGGGATTCATCTACTACCAACATCCAATCTTTAGGAAAATAATCAATCAAACATTCTGGAGGTTCCCCGGCATTTCTGCCTGCCAAATGCCGCGAATGATTCTCGACTCCGTTGCAATAACCGACCTCGCGCAGCATTTCCAAATCGTAGCGGGTGCGCTGTTCTAATCGCTGAGCTTCTAATAGTTTTCCCTCTTTTTCAAATTCTGCCAATCGGTCTTCTAACTCTAGTTCTATGCCTTGGCAAGCTGCCTCTAATTTATCATCTGCGGTCACAAAGTGGCGCGCTGGATAAATATTTAAAGCGGTTGTACTTGCCAGAATTTTACCAGTTACGGGGTCAACGTAGCGAATGGCATCGATTTGGTCGCCGAAGAATTCGACACGAATAATTCTATCTTCGTAGGCGGGCCCGATTTCTACAACGTCGCCTTTGACGCGAAATTTGCCTCTGCCTAAATCTGTGTCATTGCGACTGTATTGGACGTTGACTAAATCTCGCAAAACTTGCCGCTGGTTGACTTCCATTCCGACTCGCAAAGGAATCGCCGCTTTCAGGTATTCTGCGGGCATTCCCAAACCGTAGATGCAGCTAATTGATGCTACAACAATTACGTCGCGACGTTCAAAGAGCGATCGCGTGGCGGAGTGTCGCAGCATATCGATCTCGTCGTTAATTGCTGCCGTTTTTTCAATGAACGTATCGCTGACGGCGATGTATGCTTCAGGTTGGTAGTAGTCGTAATAACTGACAAAGTATTCGACTGCATTGTTGGGGAAAAAATTTCGCAGCTCGTTGCACAGTTGAGCAGCCAGGGTTTTGTTGTGTGCTAAGACTAAGGTGGGTCTGCCGATTTTTTCAATCGCCGAGGCAATGGTGAAGGTTTTGCCCGTACCTGTGGCGCCGAGTAAGGTTTGAAATCGATCGCCCGCAGAAATGCCTTTGACGAGTTGCTCGATCGCTAGCGGTTGGTCGCCCGTGGGCTGGAAGGGCGCTTGCAATTGAAAAGATGCTGCCGCAGTTACCATAGGAAAATGTAGCTATTACCAATAAATCTTAACAAAAATGCAGACATTCTGCAATTTCGTTAAGAAAATAGTTAAACTTTGTAATATTATTTTAATTATCGGTCGCAATAGAAAGCAAAAAGCCCAGAAAAGCAGTTGTCCGAACCCAGCAATCAGCAAGGAAAAAAAAATTATGGCTCTCACACCCAAAGATAAAGTCAAAGCGATCGCCCGCAGCAACAAAGGCACTACCAAGGCCCTACCAGCCACCAGCGAAGCCAAATCAGCGGGCATCCAACTTTATCAGCCGCAACTTCTACATGACAACCGCCCCGTCGGCCCAAACGACTTTACCATCAGCGAGACAGTCTCGATGTCGGGGAATCGCCCTATAGGCGCTAGCACCCTGCACATCAGCGAAACCTACGGCACAATAGGCAATCGGCCCATCGAAGCCAGCGACTTTGAAGTGGTTGCGACACTCGGGAGACGCCCTATAGGCTCCAGCGCCATGCAAGTCAGCGAAATGTTCAGTATGTCCGGTGCCCGCCCTATAGGCATCAGCACTCTGCACATTGATGAAGTTTACTCCACAATGGGAGGAGACCGCCCCATTGCCTCAAACGAAATTGACGACAGCTCGACCTTAATGGGCTTCTTAGATTAATTAGTTATTGGTCATTAGTCATTGGTCATTGGTCAGTAGTCAGTAGTCATTGGTCATTAGTAATTGGTGATTAGTTTTTCACTGTTAGCTAATGACTAATGAAACAATCGTAGCAAATTTATTCACCCTCGCGATTCAGCAATTGAACCGTCTAAAGTGATTAATTTCACCTATTAATTTAACATATTAAATATCTCGATATCCAGAACATTCTGAACCCAAACTCTTGCAATGTAAGAGCGTTAACACGGAATATTTCGCTTAACCATTTCGCCAAACTAGGAGGCAATTGGGCATTTAACCAGAAAATCATACTGCTATTCTGGGGAAATCAATGCTGAGAGATGCAAAAAGCAAACACGCTTGAATGTCTTCTGGTTCCAAATCTGGAAAGTCAGCTAGAATCTCGCTAGCGGTTACATTGTCTGCCAGAGTTTCCAAAATGTCGAAGAAAGCGAATTCTCATGCCGCGAATACAGGGGCGACCGCCACATTTACCAGGTGTTTGAGTAATCCTTTTAAGCAATGCAGTTCTATCAGTCATATCTTAAATTCCTATTGTTCACATATTATAGTAATCCTAATTGACTAATGACTAATGACTAATGACTAATGACTAATGAGTAATGACTACTGCCAACTGTCAACTGCAAACTGCCAACTGCCAACTGCCAACTGCCAACTGCAAACTGCAAACTGCAAACTGTCAACTGTCAACTGTCAACTGTCAACTGATATTTACTCAACAAATCAGCAAACCGCTTGTAATCCAACGGCTTCCTCAAATACTCCGCCGCTCCTAATTCCAAACCCTGATTTTTGTCATCCAAAAAAGTCAACATAATCACCGGAATATCAGCCAAATCGCGATCGGCTTTCAACGCCGACAGCACCGCCCACCCGTCCATACTCGGCATCATCACGTCCAGAGTAATCGCATCTGGCCGCAACTCCTTAGCTAACAGAAGCCCCGCTTCACCGCTAGCCGAGGAAAGCACCCGAAATCCCTGTTTCGACAAGCAGCGGGTGATCAAATCCCGTGCGTCGGGATCGTCGTCAATCACCAGCACAGTAGCAGCATTAGGCAACTCCAGCGGTTGCGATCGCAGTTCTACTGGCTTCTTCACTTCGATCGGGACTACACTCGTATCCAAGTTCGAGGAAGTATCGGCTGATATTTCTGTGATTGCTCGATCGCCCTTCACCTCTTTCTCGCTTTTAACCATAAGCGGCAACCGGATCGTAAAAGTAGAACCGCAATCAAACTCGCTCTCAACCGTAATATCCCCGCCCATCATCTGGCAAAACTTCCGGCTAATTGTCAGCCCCAAACCGGTGCCGCCGTACCTGCGGGTAGTGGAATCGTCCGCTTGCGAGAAAGCTCCAAACAGCCTCGACACCTGATCGTCAGTCATCCCAATGCCCGTATCGATAACTTGAAACACGATCGCAGAATTTTCACGCCGAGAAGGAGTTGCTGAGAGTTCCTCAGAATTGTCCGCCGGTAAAACTTCCCTTTCTTCCTTCCAAACATTAATCGTGATTTTGCCTCTATCGGTAAACTTAGCAGCATTGCTCGCCAAATTCAACAGCGCTTGTCGCAGCTTCGAGAAATCAGAGTAGATCGTGCCAATATTAGGATCGCAATTCACGCTCAAAGTATTGCCATTTTTCCCCACCAGCGGTTGAACTGTCGTGACAACCTGCTCGACCAAATTCAACACCTCGAAAGTCTCCAAGAAAAGAGTCATCTTTCCTGCTTCAATTTTAGAAATATCCAGGATGTCGCTAATAATATTCAGCAACTGCTTGCCGGCCATATTAATGCTTGCCAAATCCATCACAAACTCTTCTTCCCCGAGTTCGATCGCCTCTTCTTGCAGCAGCTCGCTGTAGCCGATAATCGCATTCAGGGGCGTCCGCAACTCGTGAGTCATATTTGCCAAAAATGTGCTTTTCGCCCGGTTAGCAGCTTCCGCAGCGTTCTTAGCGACTTCCAATTCGCCCGATCGCTCCTCTAGCTGCCGCTGCCGCACCTCCAAACCTTTGAGCAAACTGCTAATTTGCTGAGCCATGGTATTGAGAGCAGAAGATAGCACCCCGATCGCATCATTAGACACTACAGGCGATCGAGCCGTCAAATCACCGCTCGCCATCAGTTGGGCAGTTTCCCGCAGCAAGCCCAAATTGCGAATAATCGCCGACACTGACCCACAAGCGAATATTCCCGCGATCGAACTCAAAACCAAAGCCCCGAGTAGCAAGTGCTGAGTGCGGCTGGCCACAGCCAGAGTTTGCTGCACCAGCACCGCCATTGCTGACTCAGGAGCCCCCGCCGCTGACGCAGCCTCTATTGCCAGCAAATAGTTCTGCATCTCCACAGAACCCATCCACCCGACTCCCACCGCCATCCAAGTTATCAGTACCAAGATCACAAACAGCCCGATCAAAGAAGCCCGACTTCCCAGAGAAATCTGCCTCGGAGCAAGTGCCGCCGCCCAAGGATAGTTTTTGAGAAAAGGATCGGGCTGCACAGGTGTGCCAGAATTCCAAATCTCCTCAATTTGACCGTCCGGCCTTACCTTGCCAATCCGAACAGTTTTCCAGGTATGCTGCGTTTGGGCATCTATTTTTACCTTGCCCGATGGCGCTGCAAACTCAATATTTTTAGCAGCCGCCCTGACTTTAACCATATCTGTCGAACCAGCTTTTTCTACTGCTTGCTTCCACAGGTAAACGCCCAAATAAGCCGCTTCGATTGGGTCATCCGTGACTCTATTTTCCCCATATCTCGCTTTATAAGCCTTGACAAATTTCCGATTTTCCGCTGTATCCACCGTTTGAAAATAGTTCCAAACCACCAGATGTCCGGCAATATTGGACGGCCCGATCGCCCGCACTTCCTCTTCTGCTATGCTCACCGACATCACCGGCAAATCCTCCGGTTTCAAACCAGCTTCCCGCAGACGAAGGAAAAAAGCCACATTGCTGTCGCCGTTGAGAGTATTGAGAATGGCATCCGGTTTCACTGCTACAATATGTGCGATCGCCTCGTCCACATCCCTCGATCCCAGTGGCAGATACACTTCCCCCGCCAACTCTCCCCCGAGTGCCGCCAGTTGAGCTTTCACAATCCTATTTGCCGTGCGGGGAAAGATATAATCCGAACCCAAGAGGAAAATTTTGCGCTTCCCCTGTGCCAGCAAGTAATTCACCCCAGGTACAATCTGTTGGTTCGGAGCAGCACCCGTGTAGAAAATATTGGGACACTGTTCTAGCCCTTCATACTGCACCGGATAAAACAGCAACCCGCTGCTCTGCTCAAAAGCCGGCAGTACAGCCTTGCGGCTCGCCGAAGTCCAACAGCCAAATACCACCTTCACCTGCGATTCTAGGAGTAATTGCTTAGCTTTTTGAGCAAAAGTCTGCAAATCGCTGGCTCCATCTTCGATCACCGCTTTTAGTGGGCGTCCCAGCACCCCTCCCGCCGCATTAATTTCCTCCACAGCCAACAGCGTCGCATCTTTAACAGAAATTTCGCTGATAGACATCGTGCCCGTCAGCGAATGCAACACGCCTATTTCGATCGGCGATCGAGTCGGGCCGGCTGCTTCGAGGGGGTTACTGCTCCTTGCTCCCATAGGGTTTTAGATACTTTTTACTAATAACAAAAATTTTAGTTCGATCTTGCTGTCCGTCAGCCTTGATGCTAACTCTGGTTTAGCAGATTATTTCACCCGATCGCCACAAAACTTCCGAATTGCTGCTCCCTGTGGATTTTAACCGTCAAACCTCCCAGCATTGACTTAATTCTGCACTAACCTGTCGCCTATTTCTCTGTCGTCGATCTTTTACCAGAAAGAATTGGTTTAAAGCCTCCACCCTTGTAGGGAGAAATAAAAACAAGACTATTCATTACTCGAATCCTCGGACTTCCAGGTAGAGGTCTCCCTCAAGCAGTCAACTGTCAACTGTCAACGCTGTCGAAACAGCCTCGTCAAACAAACGGCAGAACCCACTTATGCGATCGTATCGCAGAAAAATTCTTCCCCTGCCCGCTCTGCCCCGCTCTACCCAAGTCCTGCCCTCTGCTTCCTTCTCCTCAACTTATTCACAGGATAGCCTTGCAAGTCACCCAGCAATTTTACGCAAAATTCCCACCCATATCTCCCTTGGGCTAGATGAAACTCTCCGTGATTTCTCGTAATATAAAACTGAAAACTTCAAACTCACGTACTATGCCCAACCCCTCTCTCCCTTCAGGCAGAGGGCAATCTCCGTGATTTCGCTTACGATCGATTTAAGGTCAACATTTAAGCCGCCTGGTTAAAAATTAAATTTTGCAAACAATAGGGTGAAAACTCATGAATCTCGAAGAAAATGCCATCCACACTGTGAGCGGCAGTGAAGTCACGCTACCAAAATCAAGGGAAAAAATCCTCGGCGAGGAAACAGAAAAAGCCGTCGGTCAGCAGAAACAAGAAACTGCTCAGACCTTGCGTGCTGTCGAACAGTTGAAAGAAGAACTTCAGCAGAAAATAGATGAAGAATGTCATCACAAGCCTGATTAAAATTAAAACCGTTTTTTTGAGGGTGTGGGTAAGATAGGATCTTGCCCACACTATATTTTTGAATCCAGAAATCTATAAAAAATTATCATAATTTATTTTTTGATTACCAAAAGTTAGGGGGCGCACGGGTAGCTATACACCGATTTTTTCAGCTAAACGCTTCGTTGCAGCAAGCAGTTTAGATGAAAAGCGCTAAGCAAGAAACTCCCCGTTCATCCTCTACTCAAAAATAACTATTCCCTATTCCCTATTCCCTATTCCCTATTCCTGACCTCTGTTAAATCAGTTACCAGAAAGAATTGGTTTAAAGCCCCAAGCCCTAAAGGCGAGAAATTAAAATCAGACTATTCATTACTCTAATCCTCTTCCTTCCAGGTAGAGGTCGCTGTCAATTTTCAATTGTCAACTGTCAACTGTCAACTGTCAACTGTCAACTGTCAACTGAATGAACTCCCGTACACTGTTCGCTCGCAAAACTTTCTTCCTACAGGTAGAGTGCAACTTTGCTCCTGGTTACATATCATTAATTTAAGTTGAAAATGTCAATTCCGATACAAACAAGGAGAAATCAATGAGCATTGAAGATAGAGCAAAGGCAATTGGCAAAAACATTGAAGGCGCTGCTCAAGAAGCCGTAGGCAATGTTACCGGCGACCCCAAGGATAAAGCTGAAGGCAAAATCAAGCAAAAACAAGCTGAAGCCAGCCACACAGTCGAAGATGTCAAAGATGAGATCAAAAAGAAAATAGACTGAGCCTAATCCTCATCTTAATTGAGAGGGTCGAAAAATCAGACCCTCTCAACTTTTCCAAATCTTTTATGCACGGAGGAAAAAACGTGAGTTTATTGCAGCAGAGTCGCAAAATGATTGCGGGTTTACTCTTGGTTTTAATGCTGGCTGTGACAACTGCCTGCGCCCCCAGCGTTTCCGCCCAAAAACCGACTAACGTACCTGTAGCAATTGGCGGCAGTCAGGGTTATTACGCGCAGCTAGAACGAGGCAATACCGTCGCAGGTCAAGATTTTGGTCAATGGGTAACCAAGACGGCTCAGGGGCTGGTTCAGGATGCTTACGTGCGCGACAATAACAAATTGGGAGTTGTAATTACCCCCAAAGTCCAGCCTACTGAAGTGAAAGATTTGGCTAAATCTTTGGCCCAAGGTTTTCACCGCAATTTCCCAAATCAGGATGTAAGTGTTTTGGTTTATGCTCCTGACAAAAAACTGATTCTGACAGCTAAGTACGACCAGCAATCAAATCAGATCGAGTACAAGTCTTGACCTTACCAAGCTTGAATTAGAGCCGCGCCGCGGTTAAATGTTCCGCAGGTTTGTGAAGGCGAAACAATCTCAATTTGAGACTGAACTTTTGTGTAGATTGGGAAAGAATTACCATGAGTAGCAGCGATAATTACAAGCGTCAAATCATGAGCGATTTGGCACAGGGCGATAAAGAAATGATGCCGGAGACAACCGGAGAACAGTACGAAAATTTTGACGATTTTGCTCAGAGAACTTCGCCAGATCAGCGAAAACAATTATTCGGGCGTTCTCTGAATCACGACTCTCTCCCGCCCGCGCAGTTGGAACCGGAATTGGAAAAGGCGATCGCCCAAATTAAGCCGAACGAACGCGACGATGTGGCGCGGGAATTCTTCAAGCAGTTGGACAAGAGAGGATTGAACGATCGCCAATTGGAAAAGCAGCTAGGACTTTCTACGCACCACGCCAGCCGCATGACTGCTGATGATGTTAGCAAGCTGGCCTCGTTTACCTATCACAGTCACCCGGATATTTTCCAAGACGTGCTGGCCCAACAGCCGAGCTTGA
Organism: Microcoleus sp. A006_D1; assembly: GCF_036702805.1. NCBI lineage: Bacteria > Bacillati > Cyanobacteriota > Cyanophyceae > Oscillatoriales > Microcoleaceae > Microcoleus > Microcoleus sp. A006_D1. The sequence goes on along the minus strand of NZ_JAUBVZ010000004.1, from coordinate 474,047 downwards.
TGAAGTTTTTGGGCAATCCAGTGGTGGCGGGTATTTTGGGGATAGTTGCTGCTAAATGGCTCAACAACCGCAAATAATCTCGGACTCTGACAAGCCGAAAAGCTGCTCGTACCAGCAGCAGATAAAAGGACGATCGCCCGGGCGATCGCCCTTTTATCTTTTATATAAGATCTGGTAAAATAACCGCTATCACCTATCTAGACCGATCGCCAATTACTAATTCTTGCTCAAATCTAAGAATAGCTGCACAGCAGTAAACTGCGGTACACCTGACACTCGGCAAAATTAAATGTAGGATTAAGTGTTGCCGCGAACCAAGAAAAAAGATGAACATATCCACTATTTGGCGAAAACTCCGCAGCCAGCAAGCCTTCTGCTTCGCTGCGCTTCTGGTAGCAAGCCTTGTATTTATCGGTTGTTCCCCCGCCCAGTCAGCGGCGGGTAATTCAGTCGATCCCAAGTTGAAAGAGCAAGTCTTGCAGATTATCCGCGAAAATCCGAAAGTAATTTTAGACTCGGTACAAGCTTACAGCCAGCAGCAGCAGGATGATCTCAAAGCAGCGCAGCAGTCTTTTTTGCAGGAGATGAAAACTACTCCCAAATCTGCGATCGGGGATTCTCCCACCACGGGATCGGCTTCGCAGCAGATTGTACTTTTAGAATTTTCTGACTTTCAATGTCCGTTTTGCGCCCGCGCTCACGATAATGTCAAGCAGTTTATGGCAAAACACCAGGACAAAGTTACTTTAGCCTACAAGCATTTTCCCTTGAGTATGCACCCTCAAGCCCTGCCAGCAGCTAAAGCAGCTTGGGCGGCTCAGCAGCAGGGCAAATTCTGGGAATATTACAGCGCTTTGTTTGAAGGGCAGAAACAGTTAGGCGAGCCCTTGTACGGAGCGATCGCCCAAAAGCTCAATCTCAAATTAGATAAATTCAACAGCGATCGCAACAGCCCCGCCGCCGAAGCCGCCATTCAGAAAGACGTGCAACTCGCTCAAAAACTGGGAATCGAAGGCACTCCATTCTTTATTATGAACGGCAAAACTTTCTCCGGTGCCGTCGAGATTTCTGAGATGGAAAAGATTCTCGCCAGTGTCTCCCAATAACAGGGAAAGAGACACCAAAAAGTAAGTTTTTTGGTTTTTTTAACTTATTGGTTGCAATCTAAATTCTGCGTCATTTAAGATGGGTTCCCAGGTTTGGGCCTGGGAACACTAAAAAAGCACTAAGTAGAAGGAAGAAGAAAGTTCGGCAGCGGATTGTGAAACGGATGTCACGGATGTTACCGAGAGAAGGAAAAAGGCTTTAGTTATGCTTATTGACAATCCACAAGCCAAAACTGCTGGGTAAGGGTATTGGTAGCAGTAAAATCGGTATGATGCTGATGCTTCCGGGGGAGAAGTTCAGGCTTCTACAACTACATTACTCTGTAACTGTCAACTGTCCGCTGTCCGCTGTCAACTGTCAACTGTCAACTGTCAACTATGGAGGGCTACTCCCATGCAATCCTTGACATCTCCAACCGATCGCACCAGTGGATTATACGTGCGTTCCCCGGAGGGAAAACAACTCGTTTTCCCTCTGAAACATACAGAAGTCAGAGCCAAAATAGCCGGAAATCTCTCGCGAGTCGAAGTCTCGCAAAAATTTGAAAATCCTTTTACCAAGCCACTGGAAGCCGTCTATATTTTCCCGCTACCTGCGGAAGCAGCGGTAGATGAGATGGAAATCAAAATTGGCGATCGCACTATTAAAGGCAGTATCAAAAAACGCGAAGAAGCCCAACAAATTTACGAAAAAGCCAAACAAGAAGGGCGGACTGCGGGTTTGCTGGAACAAGAGCGAGATAATATTTTCACCCAATCCCTCGCCAACATCAAACCCGGTGAAGAAATCGAGGTTGTGATTCGCTATACGGATAGCTTGAAATTTCAAGCTGGGGATTATGAATTTGTGTTTCCGATGGTTGTCGGGCCGCGATATATTCCTGGTACGCCACTGGATGAAAAGGCAGCTAGCGGCAGCGCCCCAGCCCCAATGACAGTCAATGCCGATACCGATACCGTCCCCGATGCGTCGCGGTTGAATGCCCCGATTTTGCCGCCGGGAATGCGATCGGGACACGAGATCGGCGTGACGCTGGAAATTGCAGCGGGCGTACCGATTCGTAACGTCAATTCCCCATCCCATCAACTGCGGATCGAATATTTCGACTCACCCCAATCTGCCGCAGCCAGCGAGCAAAAAAATGGGCTAATGGTGCGCGTTCAGTTGGGAAATGCAGATACAATTCCCAACAAAGATTTGATTGTTCGCTATCAAATTTCTGGTCGAGAAACCCAATCGACGGTATTAACTCAAGCGGACGATCGCGGCGGACATTTTGCCGTTTATCTGATTCCGGCGATCGAGTACAAAACTGATAAAATTGTCCCGAAAGATGTCGTTTTTTTGGTCGATACTTCCGGTTCGCAATCCGGTGCGCCTTTGCAACAATGTCAGGCATTGTTGCGGCAATTTATTAACGGGCTGAATCCGTCGGATACTTTCTCGATTTTGGATTTTTCCAACGCCGTGCGGCAACTATCGCAACAACCGCTACCGAATACAGCAGAGAATCGGCAAAGGGCGATCGCATATATCAACAAACTCCACGCTGATAGTAGTACGGAAATGTTGGGCGGGATTCGGGCGGCGATCGATTTTCCCGCACCATCCGGGCGCTTGCGGACTGTGGTATTGCTCAGCGACGGTTACATCGGCAACGAAAACGAGATTCTCGCCGAAGTGCAGCAGCATCTCAAATTGGGAAATCGCCTGTATAGTTTCGGTGCAGGAAGTTCCGTTAATCGTTTTTTGCTCGATCGCATTGCAGAAATTGGGCGGGGAATTTCCCGGATAATCCGCCACGACGAACCCGTTAACGAATTTGTGGAAAAGTTCTTCCGGCAAATCAACAATCCCGTGTTGGTGAATCTGGAAATTACTTGGCAGGGAGAGGGCGAAAGTCCGATAATCTATCCCTCAATTGCGCCGGATTTATTTGCCGAACAACCGCTGGTTCTATTTGGAAAAAAGGGCGATATGGAGGCTGGGACGCTTCATATTAAAGGGGTTAGTGCAGGCGGAAACCAGTACATCCAAACCTATGAAATCGACTTTAACGATGCTGGAAATCCGGCAGTTTCCCAGCTTTGGGGGCGGCATCGCATCAAAGATTTGATGAATCAGATGGTGCAGTACGAAACCAAAGTGGGGGTGGAAACGGTGACAGAAACGGCGCTGGCTTATCAGCTTCTATGCCAATACACGGCTTTCGTCGCCGTCAGTGATGATGTGCGCGTTGAACCGGGCATGGAATCCATCTCGATGAACGTGCCTGTAGAAATGCCGGAAGCGGTGGAATATCAGGGCGTATTTGGCGGCACAGGCTATGTAGATGGCGGCACAGACTGGATGGAACAAGAAGGAGAATTAGAACGCGGCATCAAATTCAGCAGCTTTGCGGCGATGGCGTGTGAAGAGATCGCCCCGTCAAAGTCACGCCCGCGCAGCACATCACCCGTAGAAGTTGTTAGCGCTACGGGGTTAGATGAAATGGCGATCGATAGTTTAAACGAACACTTGGAAACCCTGACTGTCCCGCCCGGTATAAACGGCCAACTGGTTTTGGAAATTGTCTTCGGTAAAGTTCGCCTCCAGCGCATAGTCGTAGATGCCGATGCTTCGACTTTGGCAGATGTGGAGTTGCTGAAAACGATTAAAAAATGGCTCTTTAGCTGGCGCATTCCTCACCCAATTGGGAATACAGTGCGCCTGACATTGCGCCTTCGATCTTGATATTTTGGGACTCATGTCTAGTCGATTACCATAACAAAAACGGTTCGTAGTGCGTCCTGGTGTCCGCAGCCTGAAAGCGGACACCAGGACGCACTACGAACGAATATTATTGCGGTTAATCGATCGGACACGATCGAATTTTTGATTAGACAGCAGCCAACTCAGGAGTCGGGCGCTTGCTGTGGCGGATACCGTCGATCGCCTCTGCGTAATCCTTCGCCTTAAACACAGCAGAACCCGCGACGATCGCATTTGCGCCCGCTTCCAGCACCTGCCAAGTATTGTTCGCCTTCAAACCGCCATCCACCTCAATCCAAGGATCGAGACCTCTCTCATCGCACATTTGGCGCAGCTTGCGAATTTTCGGCAGCACAGTCGGGATAAAACTCTGACCGCCAAAGCCCGGGTTGACGCTCATAATCAGCACCAAATCGCAAAGTTCCAGCACGTGCTCGATCAACTCCAGCGGCGTCGAAGGATTCAGAACCACACCAGCCTGCTTGCCCAATTCCCGAATTTGCCCCAGGGTGCGGTGCAAGTGAGGCGAAGCATTGTGTTCGGCGTGAACGGAAATAATGTCAGCACCAGCCTTAGCAAAGTCTTCGACGTACTTCTCCGGCTCCACAATCATCAGGTGGACATCGATTATCTTGGTGGTAACGGGGCGAATTGCTTCGACAATCAGCGGCCCGATAGTAATATTAGGAACAAAGCGACCGTCCATCACATCTACGTGAATCCAGTCAGCCCCGGCTCGATCGACAGCCTGAATCTCTTCTCCGAGACGGCTAAAATCGGCGGATAATATTGATGGAGAAATAACGATCGATTTTTGGGATTGGGTCATGGCTAGGTCTGTGTCTCCTGTCTCCTGTGCTGTATCCAGTTTATCAAAATACGGCTCTCCAGGTCGAAAACTTGCCAACGCTCGATCGCGGGCGATGGATGCGCCGAAAAATTTTGCATCTGACAGACAAGTTTTGTGCAAAACCTGCGCTACTGGTAATCTTGGTTTAGGATATAAATTTTTCATCTAACAAATAACTTTTGTGCCAAACCTCACCTCCTGCAAATTTTGAGTAGCGAATTATGAAAAATAGAGATCCCTTAGAAAATCCTGAACTCGATCGGGCAAGTCTGTTTGTATTAATGATCCCAGTCATTGGCTTTTTCCCCGCCCTGTGGAATCTTTACCGCCGTCAGGGCAGCCCCGAACGCCAAGCCGTCAGCCGCTTGGCAATTGCCCTTGCTTTTAGTTGGCTCTTAGGACATATTCTTTTAGAAGCGGGAGCGATTTCTGCGGAATCTCCGACACTTACCATGTTATTAATGAGTAGCCTGCTGACAACCAGCTATTTCATCGTCGCTCTGGGACTGATGGTTCGCCTCTGGAAACGTCAACCGCTATGGTTGCCCGGAATTAGCCGCGTAGCCGAGCAAGTGGTTGGCAAACATTTATCATAATTTAGGGTTCCTTTAAGCCCCTACTGTATTGATTGAGTGCGTCTTCAGCTTGATACTACATATTGCTACGATCTTTTTTATTTTTGTTGTGTGTGAGGAAGCCAGTGCCAGCTCAAAAAACTCCTAATCAAGACCCTATCAAACAATCAACCGCTCAACCTCCAACCAAAAAATCGCACCAGCCACATCGAGGCCGTTGGCTGGGTTTTGGTTTTGGTTTGGCTGGAGTAGCCATGCTCTCAGCCACAGCCGGAGCACTGCTAGCCGTCTCCCTTTCCACAACGCCGCTTCAGCAACAAAAGTTGACTCCTGAAGAAGCGGCGGTATTTTCTCAAGGCGACATGGCAAAGCTCAACATGAAGATGCCGGAGCTGACTCGCCCAGTTAATATTTTAGTTTTAGGACTGAAGGTTCTGAGTTCAGATCTCGACGGCCATCCCGACGAAAAGTTGGGATACGATGTCTGGCAAAACTCCTTCAAAGGGTTAACCGATACTATGCTGTTGGTGAGGTTTGACCCTCAAAATAAAAAAATAAGCGTGCTGTCCATTCCGCGAGACACCCGCACCTATGTTGAAGGTAGGGGTGTCGTGAAAATCAACGAAGCTAATTACTACGGCGGCCCGGCTTCGTCAGCGAAGTCAGTCAGCGGACTGCTGGGCGGCGTGGGAATTGACCGCTATGTCACAGTCAATATTCAAGGGATCAAAAGTTTAGTAGATGCCCTTGGCGGGATTACTATTAATGTCCCTAAAGACATGAAGTATACCGATGAAAGTCAGCATTTATATATAGATTTAAAGGCTGGCAAACAGCGTCTCAACGGCGAACAAATCGTGCACTATTTGCTTTACCGACACGACGATTTAGGCGATATCGGGCGGGTGCAACGGCAGCAAACTTTGATGCGGGCTTTTGTGGAAGAGCAAGTTAATGTTAGTTTGCTGTCTCGGATGCCGAAGATTTTGTCGGTGATTCAATCTCACATTGACACGAATCTGAGTATAGAAGAATTGGTGGCTTTGGCTGGTTTTGCTACTCAAACCGATCGCGCTGGCGTGCAGATGTTGATGGTTCCGGGCAAATTCAGCGATCCTAAGGACTACAAGGCAAGTTTTTGGTTGCCAGACCAAAATGCCATCGAAACTCTGGTGGCAGAACATTTTGACTTCGGTCAAAATACTTGGAAAATTGATAATGTTGATTCAACTTTTCTGAAGGTGGCGATTCAAGACAGTACGGGCGATCGATCGGCGGTTGAAGATTTTGTCAGGACTTTAACTCGCGCAGGCTATCGCAATGTTCAGGTTTCTAGAGCTTGGTCTGAACCGCTGGAAGTAACTACTCTAGTGGCTCAAGATGGCGATATTAAAGGTGCCCAAGCGGTTCGCCAGTCTATAGGTTTTGGAGATGTACTGGTTGAGAGTACGGGTGCTTTGCAGTCGGATGTGACAATTAGATTGGGTAAGGATTGGTTGAATAAAAGAACTCAGTCTGGTCGGGGAACTTAAGCATTTTTAAACTGGCTTTTAAACGCGGTATTTGTAGGGACACAGCAGTGCTGTGTCCTCTTTTTCGGTTGACTTATTGCAGAAATATTTGATAGAGCCGGTCAACCGCTCCTTCCAGGCAGATCAACGCAGATAATTTCAAGAATTGAGAGCGAATGAATGCAAGAGGTCTGATTTAATACCATGTTGAAAAATTAGACAAGATTGCAAAAGTCCTTTGAATCAAATTTTCGGACGATGCTCAGAGCAACGTCCCACAAGAAGAAAAAAAAAGTTTGTGGGATGGGCCGGAGAGCCCGTCCTAGCTATTTTTGCAAGAAGTCTATTGTTGCTACGGTTATTAACCGTATAGAAATTATCTGTCATTGGCATAACGAGAGAGCCGGACACGGCAGTGCCGTTTCCCTACAGGTGAGAATCTCTAATTTCTATGTAGCAATATTTTTCATAATTGGTATAAATCTAAAATCTCCAATCTCAAATCTAAAATCGACTGACTGGCGCAAAATCGTAACTTGCACCGGATTGAGTATCGGGTACAATTTGCAACAGAACTACATTGCTGTTGCGATCGCCACTCGACAAAAATCTAATTTCCCCAGTCGCACCGCTAACTTTGAAATCCGCACCAGCTAAGGTTTTAGCCAACATCACCCGCCCGGCTTGACCGCTAGAAGGAGCAATTTTGCCGATCGACCTTCCCAGCCGCAAAACCTGCACCGCATCGTAGCTCATCGCCGTCCGCCAGTTAACATCAATTCCCCACAAGTTTCTAGCTAATTCTACAAAATTTTGATTTTTACTATCAGCAAAATGCCAAGGAACAGAAATTACTGCTCGGTTCAAAGCTGCTCCACCTTGTTTTAATAAATCCGTATTGTAGAGAGCATCGCCGCCAATTATTGGCAAACCTTTTTCATTATTTCGAGCAATTTCTAAAGCATAATTCACTGTATCTGAATCCGGCAACAATACTAACACATCTGCTTCAATCCCATCCAGGTGCGCCCTAGAATTTGGCTCAGACAAATCTATTTCCTTAACAACTTGACCGCCTTCCAAAATCAAAGTCGTAGAAAAAGCTGTTTGCAGTGACTTGCTGTAAGAACTTTTGGAATTGTAAAAAACCGCAGCCGTACTTTTTTTTATGCTATTTAACATATAACGAGCTAAAGCCGTACCTGTGAATTGGTCGCTCGGTATCGTCCGAAAGAAATAGTTCACGCCGTCGGCGCGCCTCGGAACCGTTGCTAATTCAATGCTCGTGCTCGTAGGTGCGATCGCCACCATTTGATTTTGACTGTAAATTGGAGCAACTGCGATCGAGGTTTTGCTGGTTCCGTGACCGACAACCGCTAAAATACTGCTGTCAGCTATCAGACTATTCGCAATAGCTTGCGCCCGATTTTCATCGTTACCGTCATCAGCAATTACCACCTTCAAAGGCACTCCCACCTTAATTGCTTCATCTTGAGCTTGAGCTATCCCGCGCAAGATTTCCGCCGCCGCGCTGAGATTGTCGCTAATCGGAACTACGGCGGCAATTTTTAGAGCTGGAGCAGTACCGAGGCGAGCGTTATTGAGATAAATCAAACTTTCCGCGTCAGTGCGATCGACTTTAAAAGCCGCTTCTAGCTTATTTACCGCCGTTTTGAAATCACCGGCGGCGATCGCGCGAACTCCTGCTTGCTTGTCAGGAGTATTGGTGCTAGCAAACAAAATGCGATCGCCCGCACTGATGTAACTGCTGACATCTACAGGCGAGGAAGTCTGGGCATTTTCCGCTGGTAAATTAGGTAATTTATGAGTGCTAGGATTCAGGCTAATATCAGCAAGATCTACAGCACTTTTCAAGATGCTTGTCAACTGATTTTTGAATAAAAAAGCACCAGCACCTACAGCAATTAAAAATATCAAAAATAGATAAACAAGCCAGCTTTTTTTAGGAGGATTTTTCGAGTTTTTCGGCTTGTGAATCTGCGCCAAAGTATCCGAGGTAGGCTCCTGCAAAGCCGCCAACATTTCCTTAGCAGTAGCGAACCGAGTTCGCGGGTGAAACCTAATCGCCTTATCCAGAACCGCCGCAAATCTCACACTCACTTTTGATGCGTAATTCTGCCAAAGCATCTCCCGAGTTTGAGGGTCAGTTTCTAATTCCTGCGGCCACTTTCCAGTCAGCAAATAAATTGCAGTCAATCCCAAACTGTACAAATCGCTCGAATATTCCGGCCTACCTCCGGCTTGTTCCGGGGACATAAATTGCGGCGTTCCAATGGAGATAGTTACATCATTTCCCCCAGTAGTTACCGCTTGATTAATTGTTTCCTTAACTACGCCAAAATCTATCAAAACTGGTTCATCGTCAGACTTACGTAAAAGAATATTTTGCGGTTTAACATCTCGGTGAATAATCTGTTTTCCGTGGATGTAATCCAAAACTCGCAGCAAACTTGCGATAATTTCTTTAACTTGCTCCTCGCTCATTTTTCCAGCAACTTTTACCCGGTTGTTGAGCGTTTCCCCGTTGATCCATTCTAAGGCTAAGAAAAATAAACCATTTTCCTCAAAGTGCCCGTAGAGTTTGGGTATTTGAGAATGTCCTTCGCCCAACTTTTCCAAAACAGCAGCTTCTTGAGAAAAACGCTCTCGAACGCTTTGGTCAATATCAGGATTATCAGTCTGGGGTTTTAGCTGCTTAATCACGCAACACCGGTGCGAAGGCATTTGCGTGTCTTCGGCGAGTAATGTTAAGCCGAAACCTCCTTCTCCTAGCTTGTCAATCACCCGGTAGCGATTGTTTAAAAGTTGCTCGCATTCAGGGTTTGGTTCCGGCGGCTGCAAAATTTCGCCGTTGATTTGCACGGGATTTTCTAATGCTAAAATGCCATATTTGCCGCTCCCGTTTGGTTCAGCATGAATTAGCGTTGATGTATCGCCGTTGTCTTTTAACTTTCTCCTGAGTTGCAAAATGCAATCGACGATTATTTGATTTTCGTCACCTGTGGGCTGACGCTTGTAGAGCACATTGAAAATCGCGGCCGGTGCGACATATTTGCCGTAGTGCTTGCTCAACAGCAGCAGCACGATATATTCTTCTTTGTTTAGCTCTATGCACTCAGAACCCAGCTTGACGGCGCGGGTTTTAGTGTCGATGCTCAAGTTGTCCATATCGACAAAAATTATTGTTCACAGCAGAAGGAAGTTCGGCAACGGATTATGTAACGGATGGATGTTCGAGGGAAAAGGGCATAAATTTACCGCTAATACTTGAGAAAGTAAGAATGTCCTAACTATCTTGGCGGTTGCCAAAACATAAAATTAATAAACTGGCAAGTAATTGGGAATAGAGTTAGTAGTTATGAGTTTTAAGTGCACAGTTGTGAATTGGGAACTGTTTAACTTAAAAGTTAAAACTCATAACTCAAAATTTTTATTCAGGTTAGCTTTCGGTGATGCTAGTTGCCAAGCTTACGGAGACTGATTTTCTGTCAAGGCAGATCGCTCCATAATCCATTCGAGTAAAATAGGATTGACTAATTCCGGCGCTTCGTCTTGGGGACAGTGGCCCACCCCTTCCAGGGGAATAAACTTTTCCACAGCCGGAAACTTGGCCAATTCTCGCCCCAGGGCGATCGGCTCCCAAGGGTCATTTGCGCCCCACACAATCAAAGCCGGACAGCTCAAACGTGGCAGCAAATCCTCCGGTAGCGGGCCTTGAGAATAGCTGATAAATGCCACAAATACGTCCACTGCGCCACTGTCTTTAGCCGGTTCCAGCAGGATATTTACCAGCTCGTCGGTGACAGCTTCGGGACGGTGATAGGCTTGCAAAAGCACTTTTTTTACTGTTTTTGGCGTTGCTAATTGTTTAAAAAATAATTGACTTATCCACTTGATATTTAAAACTTTTTGTGCTATTGGCGCTCCAAAACTGCGATACCAAGGCATTTCGGCGCGTTTGCGATCGTGCAGCAAGCGCAGGGAACAATTGAGTAAAATTACACCAGAGGCAATATCGGGAAAATCAACGGCGGCTTGCATAATTGCGACACAGCCGATCGAATTTCCCACCAAAAAAGCAGGCCCGCCCGCAACTTCCCGACAAAAATCAGCAATTAACTCTCCCCAAGTTTCAAAAGTATAATCAATCTCCAGCTTAGGCGCGGGTTTAGCAGAACCGCCAAAACCGATAAGATCAATCGCGTAACAGCGACAATCAGCAGCCAATGCTGGTAAATTCTTGCGCCAGTGGCCCCAAGACGCGCCGAAACCGTGGACAAACACCACCGCAGGGCCCTGGGTTCCCGCAGCCTGGTAACAAATCGGAAAGCCTTTCCACAGCCAAGTTTGAGGTGCGGCAACTGTTGACAGAACGGGAGTAGAAGGTGTCATAAGAGTAAAAATTTAAGAGTAAGAAGGACTGAAGTCCTTACTACAAACGGTAGCGTAATTCGAGGCAACCACGGAAGATTGCTCCCACTGCATAAATCCTCAGCCTTCTCTCCCTCGAACCCCTTCCCTCGAACCTCTTCCCCAGAACATCCGTTAAATCCGCTACACAATCCGTTGCCAATCTTCCTTCTTTTTGCAGTTAGAGCCGCTATTATGCCACCATTAAAGATGCTGAATTTTTTGCCTTATTGAAATTTCCCCTATGCCAACGATCGCTCCAACATCCGTATTACCGTTTCTCGGTTCCGAAATTGTACCCGACTACGACACAGCCAAAGTAGTAATCTTGCCAATTCCCTACGAGGCAACCACCACCTACCGCCGGGGCTGCGAAAACGGGCCAGCTAAACTGCTAGAAGCTTCTCACCAGCTCGAATGCTACGACGAAGAACTCGATTCGGAAGTTTGCTATGATGTTGGCATTTATACCGCAATGCCGATCGCCGATACTCGCAACCAGCAACCAGTGTCATCCTTAGAAATGCTGCGAGTCACGCAAAAAACCGTACACCAGCTAATTACTGAAAATAAATTTGTGATCTCCCTCGGAGGCGAGCACAGCATCACCGCCGGCGTTGTCGAAGGTTATCGCCAAGGATACCCGGATGAACCCTTCACAGTCGTGCAAATCGACGCCCACGGCGACTTGCGCCACGAATACGAAGGCTCGATTCACAACCACGCCTGCGTGATGCGGCGGATTGTAGATATGGGATTACCCACACTGCAAATCGGGATTCGCGCTATCTGCAAGGAAGAAGCAGACTTGATTAAAGCCAAACAGCTAAATGTGATTCGAGCTAGGGAAATCGCTAATCAACCGGATTGGGCCGATCGCGCCATTGCCAGCATAACAACGAAACGAGTATTTTTGACGATCGACCTAGACGGCATCGATCCAACATTAATGCCAGGGGTTGGCACACCCGAACCGGGCGGGTTAAATTGGTATTCGCTCACCGGATTTTTGCGCCGCGTCTTCGAGTCCCACGAAGTAATCGGCTGTGACATCATGGAATTAGCACCTGTGGTAGATTCTGTAGTCTCAGAATTTACCGCCGCCAAATTAACATACAAAATGATTGGATATCAAGCTCTGGCGAAAGGTTGGCTAAAGCAAGACGAAGAATAAATCGCCACGCACGAATCAAAACTGGCTGTTGGCAAGGCTAAAATCAAGCTCAACCCAAAAACAGCCCATTTTATTCGTGCAGATCCTGTCATATTTGATAATAGCAAATACTGCTATTCACTTGCTGCAAACATAAGTTTACCAAGGAAAAAATGGGTACTCCGATTAACAGCTACGCTCCTGATTTTGAACTGCCGGGAGTTGACGAAGAAGTTCACCATTTAGCTCGATATTTAGAAAAATTTAGTGCGATCGGGGTAGTATTTATGTGCAATCATTGCCCTTACGTACAGTTGTATCTCGATCGCCTCAAAGCACTGCAAGCAGATTTTCAAGATCGAGGTGTTACCTTAATCGGGATTAATGCTAACGATGCCAACCAGCATCCCGACGACAGCTTTGAAAACATGAAAATTTTTGCGACAGACAATCAGCTCAACTTCCCGTATATCAGAGATGTTGCTCAAGATGTCGCTGAAAGTTTTGGAGCTTCTAAAACGCCGGAGGTTTTTTTGTTAGACCGAGATGGCAGATTGCGCTATAAAGGTTTAATTGACGACAACGCCGACGATCCGGCGGCGGTGCAGGTTTCTTATTTGCGAAGTGCGATCGACCAATTGCTCAAAGACGAATCGGTAGAGCCTTCGAGTACAGAGGCAATTGGTTGTTCTGTCAAGTGGCGAGAATAGATAAGACGGCGGTTGAAACCGCGACTACACAAACGATGTCCGCCTCCGCGGACTGAAGAAAATCACATATTTTAACCGTCTGCTCTTCAACCCGCTCCCGTCGGGTTTCGTCTGTATCGACGCGGTTTCAACCGCCGGGTCTTCTATTTCCCATGAACTTAAAAAATACACGCATCCTCAACTTGATTATCGCAGCAATTGTGGCGATCGCACTATTGATCAATTGGACTCCAGCCACAGCGCAGCAGCGTACATCATTAACCGTATCCGCTGCAATCAGTCTCTCGCCAGCCTTAACAGAAATAAAGACTGTTTATCAAAGCAGCAATCCCAATGTTAATATTACTTATAATTTTGGTGCTTCCGGGGGACTAGCGCAGCAAATTCAGCAAGGAGCCCCGGTAGATATATTTTTCAGCGCCGCTACCAAACAAATGGATGCTTTGCAGCAAGCTAACTTGCTCCTTAACGAGACACGGCGCAATTTGCTGACAAATCGCCTGGTTTTGATTACTCCTAAAAATGGCGTATTTTTGAACGATTTTAAACAGTTGACAGATGCTAAAATCAAGAAAATTGCGATCGGCGAACCCAAAAGCGTACCCGTCGGACAATACGCTCAGGAAATGTTAACTAAACTTGGATTGTGGCAGCAACTCCAGCCAAAATTAGTGCTAGGAAATAACGTCCGCCAAGTGCTGACATTTGTCGAAAGCGGTAACGTTGATGCAGGAATAGTTTACACGACTGACGCCAAAGCATCCGACAAAGTAACGGTGCACCTAACCGCTGCCGAAAATTTGCACTCGCCCATTGTTTATCCCCTGGCAGTTATCAGAAACAGCCGCAATTCCGCTGCGGCTAAAGCGTTTGTTGAGTTTTTGGCGGGCGATCGGGCTAAAATAGTATTTAAGAAATATGGATTTGGTCTAGCCCGTTAATTAGTTTTTGCGCTGGTAAGATTAAGACGGCGGTTGAAACCGCGCCTACAAAAACAAAGTCCGCCTCCGCGGACTGAATAAAACAATCTAATTTTAATCGCCTGTTCTTCAACCTGCGGAGGCAGGTTTTGCTTGTATAGACGCGGTTTCAACCGCCCGGTCTTCTTAATCCCAAATATGGAATTCGACTTATCTCCATTATGGATATCCCTAAAATCATCAGCCATCGCCACATTCTTTACCTTCTTTCTGGGAATAGCCGCCGCCCGGTGGATGCTTTCAACTCGCATCCGAGGTAAAGCCTTGATTGAAGGCATTTTCATCTCTCCCTTAGTTTTGCCGCCCACAGTAGTCGGATTTTTGCTGCTGCTGCTGTTTGGGAGAAATGGCGCGATCGGTCAATTGTTGCTAAAATTCGACTTAACAATCATCTTCACTTGGCAAGCCGCAGTAATTACAGCAACTGTCGTATCATTTCCCCTGATGTACAAAACTGCTTTGGGATCTTTTGAGCAAATTGATGCCAATCTCCTCAATGCAGCCCGCACTTTAGGCGCATCGGAGTGGACAGTTTTTAGGCGGATTATGTTGCCGCTAGCGTGGCCAGGAATTCTCGCAGGAACTATTCTCGCATTTGCCCGCGCTTTGGGTGAATTTGGCGCGACGTTGATGTTAGCTGGGAATATTCCCGGACAAACTCAAACTATCCCGATGGCAATTTATTTTGCTGTGGAAGCCGGGGATATGAGGCAAGCTACTATTTGGGTTTTGATTATTCTCAGTCTTTCTCTGAGCGTTTTAACTGCTGTTAATTTTTGGACTGATTTACAAAGGATCTCGGCGAAACAAAATTCCAGTTATCGCAATCCGCAGTCAGCTATAAAAGTGGTTCAGGGTTCTTCTAATCGGGACGGGCAAGATGCCCATCCCACGACTTATTTAGAATTCCCATATAAACGGCAATCTAATATTGCCACTCCCGCTCATTATACTACAACAAAACCCCAAAAACAATCAGAAAGTGGACTTTGTTTAAACATCTTTAAACCTCTCTCTGGCTTTGCCTTGGATGTCGGCTTTGAAATCGGCGCGGAAGTGCTGGGAATTTTGGGCGCGTCGGGTTCGGGCAAGAGTATGACTCTGCGCTGCATCGCTGGTTTGGAAACTCCAACCAGCGGTAAAATTGCAGTCAACGGCAAGGTTTTGTTTGACTCCGCACAGGGCATTAATGTAGCTTCTAAAGACCGTCGCATCGGTTTTGTGTTTCAAAACTATGCTTTGTTTCCTCACTTGACTGTGGCTGAAAATATTGCTTTTGGCTTGCAGCATTTATCTGCAAGTGAGCAAAAACTTCGGGTGAAAGAACAATTAATCTCGGTGCAAATGTCTGGACTGGAAAACCGCTATCCGCACGAACTTTCGGGTGGCCAACAGCAGCGGGTGGCTTTGGCGAGGGCTATAGCGAGCTCGCCGGATTTGCTGCTGTTAGATGAACCGTTTTCGGCTTTGGATACGCACTTGCGGAGTCAACTGGAACGGGAGTTAATGCAGACTCTGGCTAATTATCGGGGCATTACTTTGTTTGTCAGCCACAATTTAGAGGAAGTTTACCGGGTGTGCGAGAATCTGTTGGTTTTGGCTGACGGAAGTGCGATCGCCTTTGACAGCAAACAGCACATTTTCGATCGCCCGCGCAACTCCACCGTCGCCCAGTTGACAGGCTGTAAGAACTTCTGTGCCGCTAAACCAATTGCTGAAACTCTCGTGGAGGCGATCGACTGGGGCTGCACTTTGACTGTTGTCGAACCAATTCCTACATCCTTAGTTTTTGTGGGAATTCGAGCTCATCAAGTCAGTTTTGTGAGCGGGTGCGATCGCGAAAATACATTTGCTTGTTGGATCGCCTCAACGGTGGAAACTCCGCACCGGGTGACATTATATATCAAGTTGCACTCGCCTCCCCATGATTCCCAAGATTATCACTTGCAAGCTGAATTTTTCAAGGAAAAGTGGCGGGCGATCGAGCACAATCCTTTTCCCTGGTATGTTCATTTGGAGCCAATTAGGTTAATATTAATGGAGGCATGAGTTAACCAGATCCGACGTAGGGTTGAAACCCCATCTATACAAACAAAGATTGTCGGACGGCGGTTGAAACCGCTCCTATACAAACGATGTCCGCCTCCGCGGACTGAAGATAAGACGCGGTTTCAACCGTCCGGTCTTCTTGGTCTTCAACCCGCGCACCATCCGGGTTTTGTCTGTATCGACGCGGTTTCAACCGCCGTGTTTTCTTCAACCCGCGCACCATCCGGGTTTTGTCTGTATCGACGCGGTTTCAACCGCCGGGTCTTCTTATCTAATTTCATCTACACCAAACATTAAACCATGACAGACAAAGTTAAGAAAACCGATGCCGAATGGCAACAGCAACTAACCCCGGAACAGTTCAAAGTCACCCGAAAAAAGGGAACAGAAAGAGCTTTTAGCGGCGAGTATCACGACAACAAAAAGCCCGGAATTTATAAGTGCATTTGCTGCGGTACTGAGCTATTTGAATCGGGAACCAAGTACGATTCCGGCACCGGTTGGCCGAGTTTCTACGCTCCCATTAAAGAAGAAAATGTCAGGAATGAGTCGGATAACGCCTTGTTCATGCGCCGCACTGAGGTACTGTGTGCTGTTTGTGACTCTCATCTCGGTCACGTATTCAACGATGGGCCCCGGCCAACCGGTCAGCGTTACTGCATGAATTCTGCTGCGCTTGATTTCGTTCCCAAGGAATAAATTCCGTCAACACTTGTGGGCCAAGTTTTCTGGAACAAGCTCAAAAGCCTGTTCCAGGCAATTGATGTTCAAAATGCACCCGTGCTGCTATCTTATGGTGGAGACAAAAAGAAAAAATAGTGGCGGCATGGGGATGGTTTATCAGCGGGTTTTGCTGAAGCTCAGCGGTGAAGCGCTGATGGGTGGCTTGGGCTACGGGATCGATCCGGTAGTCGTTCAGTCGATCGCCCAGGAAGTCGCTAAAGTCGTGTCCGAAGGCATTCAAATCGCGATCGTTGTCGGCGGCGGCAACATTTTTCGCGGCGTGAAAGCTGCTTCCGCAGGCATGGATCGCGCAACAGCCGATTATGTGGGTATGATTGCTACGGTGATGAATGCTATCACTTTGCAGGATGCCCTGGAACAAGCAGGAGTGCCCACAAGGGTGCAATCGGCGATCGCCATGCAAGAGATAGCTGAACCCTACATTCGGCGGCGGGCAATTCGTCACCTGGAAAAAAAACGGGTAGTGATTTTTGGTGCCGGTTCTGGCAATCCTTTCTTTACTACGGATACTACAGCCGCATTGCGGGCGGCTGAAATTGATGCAGAGGTGATTTTTAAAGCTACTAAGGTAGATGGGGTGTACGATGCCGACCCCCACGTCAACCCCAACGCGCGCAGGTATCAAAGCCTCACCTACAGCCACGTCTTGAATCAAGACTTGCGGGTGATGGACAGTACCGCGATCGCCCTTTGCAAAGAAAATAATATTCCTATTGTGGTATTTGACCTGACGGTATCGGGAAACATCTACCGAGCAGTAATGGGAGAATCTATTGGAACTCTTGTCGGAGGATTTTGTGAAGTTAGCTGAAGCAGAAGATCATATGCAAAAGGCAGTTGAGGCTACTCAACGGTCTTTTAATACTATTCGTACGGGACGAGCCAACTCCTCCCTGCTCGATCGAGTCATGGTAGATTACTACGGTTCTCCAACTGCGATCAAATCCCTTGCAAATATTAGCACGCCGGATGCGACTACGATCAACATTCAACCGTTCGATCGCACAGCGCTAACCTCCATCGAAAAAGCAATTTCCCTGTCAGATGTCGGACTTGTTCCTAACAACGACGGTTCAGTTATTCGCTTGAACATTCCGCCGCTGACCAGCGAGAGACGGCAAGAATTTGTCAAAATGGCCGCCAAGTTTGCCGAAGAAGGTAAAGTCGCAATTCGCAATATCCGCCGCGATGCAGTTGACTCGATTCGCAAGCAGGAAAAAGGCAGCGATATCTCTAAAGATGAATCGCGGGACTTGCAAGATAAAATTCAAAAGCTGACGGATAAGTACATCGCCAAAGTAGAAGAAGTTCTGGCAGGCAAAGAGAGAGATATCACGACAGTATAAAAGTCAGTTGACAGTTGACAGTTGACAGTTGACAGTTGACAGTTGACAGTTGACAGTAGTCAGTAGTCAGTAGTCATTAGTCATTAGTTGCCAACTCAAAAATCAGTGACAATGACTAATAACTAATAATATCAACAGTCAAGGACGCACGATAGTCTTGAGAAACCCGGTTTTTGCGACAATCTTGCTTCCATGACTATTGATATTAACAAACCGGCTTGTGTGTCCAGGATTGCTCAACTAATAACTAATGACAACAGACACTAAAAATTGACTACTGACTACTGACTACTGACTACTGACCAATGACCAATGACTAATGACTAAGTGACTAATGACTGATGACAACAATATTTGATTGCATTATTGTCGGTGCAGGCCCGGCAGGCAGTACAGCAGCTTATCATCTGGCAAAGCACGGACGTTCTGTTTTGGTACTAGAAAAAGCGTCTTGGCCCCGCAATAAGCCTTGTGGCGGTGGTGTTTCTCCGGCGATCGCCCAATGGCTCGATTTTGACCTGACGCCAGCTATTTCCATGAAAGCTAACAAAATTAGCTACACCTGGAAAATGGCAGACGCGGTGCAAGTTCAGGTAGATTCGCCAATGTGGATGGTACAGCGAGATGTATTTGACGACTTTTTAATCAAACAAGCTCAAAAAGTTGGTGCCCAACTGAGAGACTCAACAGAAGTTAAAGGTATTGAATTTAAGAACTCTATTTGGGAAGTTAAAACTAACTCAGAACCAGTTTGTGGCCGCTATTTGATTGCTGCTGACGGTGCTGGCGGCCCGATGACTAAGTGGCTGGGATTGAAAGAACCAAAACTCTGTTTGAGCGCAAGTTTAGAAACTCGCTCAATCAAGGGCGATTCGCTCAATTTCGATTTTGGCACGATTAAAAAAGGTTTTATCTGGAGCTTTCCCAAAGCTGACGGCTACTCTTTGAGTATTGCTGCGATGCGCGGCGACAAGCCAAAAGATCTCAAGAAAATTTTGGCAGACTACGCAACTAAGTGCGGTGCGGATGTTAGTGTCAGCAACGTGCGCGAACACGCGCTTTGTCTCTGGGATGGCGATCGCCAATTGCACTCCCAAAATGCGCTGATCGTAGGAGAAGCCGCCAGTCTCGTAGACCCCCTCACCGGAGAGGGGATTCGACCAGCCATATTTAGCGGATTTAAGGCCGCTGGGGCGATCGATCGAGCTCTCTCAGGTGCCGGCGACGCCCTAGAGCAGTACACTCAAGCGATCGCCGAAGAATGGGGAACTGACATGGTTTGGGCCAGTCGCTTGGCTCGGGCTTTTTATCAGTTTACTGGATCTGCTTACAGAGTGGGCGTCAAATCGCCGAGCGCTACTCAGTTGATGAGCAAAATTTTGTGTGGCGAACTGCGTTATGCCGATATTGCTAACCGTGCTCTGAAAAAGCTGATGCCGTTTTAGAAGTCCGATGGAAGTCGGAAGAGGTTCGAGGGAAGAGGTTCGAGGGAAGAAGAAATAGTCTTAAATCCCCATAAAGTAAGGTGCACAGTACGCACCCTACATTCTAGACTTTACCAGAAAGAATTGGTTTAAAGCCCCAAGCCCTAAAGGCTAGAAATTAAAATCAGACTATTCATTACTCCAATCCTCGGACTTCTAGGTCTAGGCGAGCTGTCAACCCTTCGACTGCGCTCAGGGCGAGCTGTCAAGCGGTCAACTGTCAACTGAATGAAGCATAAATCTTGTACAATTTAATATCTAATATCTAATATCTCAAATAGTTATGATAATTTATTTTTATAAAGTAGAGGAGCCTTACGGCTGCTTTTCCAATTTTTCACTACACGATATTTGCCTGCAAGGGCAAGATTGGTTGACTGTGGAACATTACTATCAAGCCCAAAAATTTGTCGGTAGCGCCGATGAAAGATTAGTGGCGGCGATTCGAGCCGTACCAACTCCTCAGGAAGCCGCCCAATTAGGTCGCGATCCCAGCCACCGGATGCGCCCTGATTGGGAAGCGGTGAAAATTCCGATTATGCGGAAAGCAGTTTTAACTAAGTTTCTGGCTCATACAGATATTCAAGCTATTCTCCTCGCCACAGGGGATCGAGTGATTGTGGAGGATTCGGCGACGGATTACTACTGGGGGTGTGGCTGCGATCGCACTGGCCAAAATTATTTGGGTAAAATTCTGATGAGCGTCCGCAGCGAAATTTTCAGCGCCGGATGGGCTGATCAAAACTCAATTTTTTCTAGTTAACTTTCATTATATGAAGTTATCTAAACAAATGTCAAGTTACCCTAAAAATCAATAATTATGATAGTGAGATTTTAAGATTGCCATAAATTTATGAGATTATTATAATAATAATTATCATTTGGTTAAGTTGCTCTGCCTGTTGAAGGCAAAGACTAAAGCTGAAAGCTGCGCGATCGCCGATTTTTGTTCTTCAGGGTGCCACAGCCGATACACCGTCGTCCCTAACCAGTACGTCGCCGATTAATAGTAAAGCTCGGTTTAGTCAAAAACTCAGGCTGAGGCAGTGCGCGTTCGATCGCGACCGCATCACATCAAAACTTCTTACGATCGTTATATTATTTCAAAAGGAGATTTATGCAACTCACAGAAAATACACAAGAATTAAATCATAAACTAGACAGAGAAATTTTGGTGCGGCTGATAACTGAACGCATCCGCCAATCTCTAGAATTAGAAGATATTTTAACCAGTACAGTAGCAGAAGTGCGCTCTTTTTTGAAAACAGATCGCATCATGATGTACAGGTTTAGTGCCGACGGCAGTGGAGAAGTTGTTGCCGAATCAATTAATAACAACCGTCTCCCTTCCTTGAAAGGCCTGCACTTTCCAGCAGACGACATCCCTCCCCACGCGCGGGAAATGTATGTCAGTATGCGGCAGCGGACAATAGTAGATGTTAACTCCGGGACGATCGTCCTAAGTCCCCTGGATGCCGCAGACACCGGTCAGCCTTTAGTCGATCGAGAGATACACTACCGATCGCTCGATCCTTGCCACACAGCTTACCTGATGGCAATGGGAGTGCAATCTTCCTTAGTCGTGCCGATTTTGCACCGCAGGAGTGTGTCGCAAAACAGCAAAACAGATATCTGCGAGGCCCCCGCGTGCATGACTAGATACGAGCCAGGAAGCGACCGAAAAACTCACATCGAACTGTGGGGACTTTTAGTGTCTCACCACTCCACCCCCCGCAATATTTCACCAACAGATTTAGAAGTAGTTCAGCTCGTAGCAGATCAATTGTCGATCGCCATTAGCCACTCGATCCTGCTCCAGCAAACCCGCTCTCAAGCAGCCCGGGAAGCCACCGTGAGCCGCATAGCAGCTTTGTTGTACGGTGGTCACGCCAACATTCAACTGCAACAGGCTTTAGAAGCCACTGTCACCGCTTTGGGCGGCAGCGGCGGCAGACTGTATCTCAACCCCCCGAAAATCAACAGTGAAAAGTCATCAGATCCCAAGATCGATCGAGCATTTCCCATTACCGCTGCTCAAAGGGATACTAACTTTGAACTATTTACCACAGGCGAGCAACCGAAACTTCCCGACTGGGAAAAAGTCAGGGAGCTGGAAGCTCATCCCCTGTGGCAGCAATGGCTAACCAAAGGAGGGAAAAATACCGCAGAGATTCCCAATTTCCTAATTCCTGATTCCCAATTCCCAGTTTGGATAATTACAGACTTATACAATGAACCTCTATTTAGAGTATTAGTTCCAGCTTTTAAACCTACTCAAATTCGGGGCTTGCTGGTAATTCCTCTCCACTATAAACAACAAGTAGTCGGCTGTTTAACTATTTTTCGCAATGAAATTGATACCGAAAAAATGTGGGCGGGGCGCTTTGATAGCAGCGCTGCACAAATCCTTCCCAGACAATCCTTTGAAGTCTGGCGAGAAATCAAAAAAGGTCAGTCGCCCGAGTGGAAGTGGGAGCAGATCGAACAAGCTTTGGCTATAGGCAGCCAATTTAGTGCGGCAATTGGGCAATACATTCTTTATCAAGAAGTGCAAGCCCTGAATGCCAACTTAGAGCGCCAAGTTCAAGAACGCACCGCCCAATTGCAAAAATCCTTGGACTTTGCTCGAGTATTGACGCGAGTTAGAGACCTAATTCGCAGCACCTTGGATTTGAAAACCATACTGCAAACTATTGTGCGAGAAGTGAGAGATTTGTTGGATACGGATCGCACGGTAATTTTTCAATTTGCGGAGGGCGAACAGGGCGAGGTAGTTGTCGAAGCTGTTCGCGGTCAATTTGAGTCAATTTTGGGTCTCAAATCTCCACAAAATTGCTTTCCCGAAGGCTCAGACTGCTTTTATCGAGCCGGACGGGTGCGAGCAATTAATGATATTTATACTGAGGATTTAACGCCCTGTCACCGCGATTTTTTGGAAAATTTGCAGGTGAGGGGAAGTTTAATTGTGCCGATGATTGGCAAAAATTCCCAATTGTGGGGGTTGCTGATTGCCCACGAGTGTGCTGGGCCGAGGGTTTGGCAAACTGCTGAACAGGAATTGCTGCAACATTTGACTGCTCAAGCTGCGATCGCCATTCACCAAGCAGAACTTTATCAAGAAAGTCTGAATGCAGCAACTGCCGATCGAACAAAAGCCGAACAACTAGCTAAAACCGTCACAGAATTGCACAATACCCAAGCCCAACTGATTCAAACCGAGAAAATGTCCAGTCTCGGACAACTGGTGGCCGGCGTCGCCCACGAAATCAATAACCCCGTTAACTTTATCTACGGCAATCTGTCCCACGCCAGCGAATACACCAAAGATTTGCTCTGCTTGGTGGAACTCTACCGCCAGCACTACCCCAATCCCAACCCAGAAATTAGCGAGTGCTCCGAAGCGATAGAGATAGAATTTCTGGTCGAAGATTTGCCCAAAATATTGGGTTCCATGAAAGTCGGAGTTGAGCGCATCCGCCAGTTAGTTGTATCTTTGCGAAATTTTTCCCGGCTCGATCAAGCTCAAAAGAAAGGCGTGGACATTCACGAGGGCATCGAGAGTACCCTGTTGATTTTGCAGCACCGGATCAAAGCCCAGTCAGATCGCGAAACCGTAGCAATTATTAAAGAATACGGTAATTTGCCCCTCGTAGAATGCTATGCCAGCTCGCTCAATCAGGTATTTATGAATCTGATCGGCAATGCCCTTGACGCCGTAGAAATGGGACAAAAAGAGCGATTTATAAATCTTCCCTCCCTAGGGGTAAGTGTAGCGGCGACACATTTAAGCTCCCAACAATCGGCGATCGAGCCAGTAGATATCAATGCCAGCACCGATAGCTTGATTCCTAATTTACCCTGCCCTTGCATTCGGATTCGTACCCAATTAATCGATGAAAAAACAGTGGGAATTTGCATTGCCGACAACGGTCACGGCATCCCCAAAGAGTTAATCTCTCACATATTTAATCCGTTTTTCACCACTAAACCCGTCGGTCGGGGCACGGGTTTAGGACTGTCTATCAGTTATCAAATTGTAGTTGAGAAACACCAAGGGGTACTCAAGTGTGTTTCTGTACCAGGTCTGGGTACTGAATTCTCGATCGAGATTCCGCTGAATTAACTACAACAACTTAAAAGCCTGAACACCCAGAGCCCCGACTTCTTAAAGAAGTCGGGGCTCTAACCTTGGACATCAAGAAATTATTTGATCTTCATCGCAGAGAGAGATAATTCGATTCACAAAAGCTTTTAGCTCTGGACAAGCTTGAATCGCAATCATCAGATCGTTTTTTTTCAAAATAGCCACTCCATCAATCACTTTGTTATAGTCTTTTCCGCGTGTTCCAGAGCTAAAAATTTCCCTAATACAATAGGAAGGTGGCCTTTGGTGATTCACAGTTTCAGGCAAACCGCTAGGAGCAGAACGGTTGTGTTTCGCTAGCTTCTTGATAGTTGTCCAGTAGGGAAGAAGCCATGCTTCAAAATCATGTAATGCTGTGTGAGGATAGAAGTTTGGGTTTTTACCTACCCATCTCCTCATTTTCTCTTGAGCATCATTGGCATCTTTAAAGTCCTGCTTTCCCGTATAAACGTCTGTAAGTGCAATTACAGCATCATAGCCATCATTATCGAGGAGATTTTCAACAATACGCTTGAGTTTCCCTTCCTTGGGAATTCCACCATGTTGTGGTTTAAAGTCGAGTTTTGGCATTTTTTGCTCTAAACGACTTTGCAGAAACTGACGAAGCTTCTCTCTAAATGCCATTTCAGTAGCACCTTCAACCAAAATAGCAATTCTCATGGACGGCCACCCATCACATTCATTTCCCAAACCTGGTCAAGGCTGTAATCTTCTAACCATTTATCCAGGTTAAGAGTGTCAGCCCACCTCATTTTTGCCTCACCTTCTTCCAAGTCGCAGACCAAAACTTCCCTTGGCTCAAGAAATCTGATGAGTCGATCTGAGTGTGTTGCAACTATCAGTTGAGTGTGTTTTGAAGCTTCTCTCATTAGATAAACTAAGTGTCTTAAGAGTTCCGGGTGTAGGCTAACTTCGGGTTCATCTAGCAACGTGACGGTTGTTAAAGTTTGACTTTGCAGGAGCGCAACCAACCAGAGGAAACGCAGCGTTCCCTCTGATAACTCATGGACATAGAAAGGCTGAGGAAAATTCCTATCTGTCCAAGTCATAGACATAGTTCCTGCGGCAACCGGAGGAAAGTTTAATCGCTCGAAATCTGGAAAGGCAGCAGAAATGATATTTTCAACCATTTCAAAACTGTCTCGATCGGTCTCCCGAAGGTCATAAAGACAGGAAACCAGGTTTTCACCGCTTGCTCCAGGCAACTTTGCAGGGCGCATTGCTTGAGGTAGACGGATTGGACTTTTCTCTGAAACATCGAGTGCTCCATAATATGTGCAAGAAGCAAGGCTCTTTCTCAGGTTCTCAGGTTCGCGATACATTTTAGGAACTTGAGAAAGGGATGTTTCAAGAGGATTATGCTCCCAATTCGGTCTCACAAATCCTCTGCTTTCTTCTTGAGAATATTTAATATCCAAACCTTGTGATTCAATATACTTGAATGGTTCAGCTCTGTGGGGATTTCTCTGCTGTGTTAAAGATTCGTCTCTAACTTCATAAGATAAACCTTTAGGTGACAATGTTAAGCTGTAATTCAAAGGAGTTTTTTTATCTGGCACTTGCATTGAAATTTCAATTTCAAGTTCTTGTACTTTACCTCTTGTCAAAATTTCATTCAAGCCGCCTTTAAGTTGCAATAAATTCTGTAAATTTCCACTTGCTGAAGCGGCTAGTATTGAAAGAACATCTAAAAAAGAAGTTTTTCCTGCTCCGTTTGCACCAATCATGACGATGAGATTTCTCATCTCAAGCTCAATATTTTGAAGACGCCGAAAACCCCTTACTGATATATTTTCAAATCTATTCATATTACTAACCCTCCTTACTATCAATAGTTAAACTAGCCTAGACAGATATATCCAGACTAGGCTAAGTATACCTGCCTTACAGACATTAGGGGTTTAGTAAAGTCAGATGGGTGTATGAAACGCTCTGCATCGCTTGGGTTGGCGCAGCATGAAAAGTCGTTGGAGCAGGCCGTTCACAAGTCTTTAAGGCAAGATCAACTTGATCAGCACAGAACCGATCGATCCTAGAAGACCCATAAAGTCGCCACGGCTGGCTGTGCGGGGCTCCGTTGGCTTTTGGCGCGCCACAATCGCTTCGACTAACTGCTTTGACAACTCCTGACCTTGGAGATTTCCTTCAGCGGCAAAGAGTTGATTTGCTCTAGCAGCGTCTTGAGTTGCGCCGCCGAAGTCTCCCAAGTCAGCGCGAGACATACTGCGTGCAAAATAAACGGCTGCTAAATCTGGCTTCAAATTCAGGGATTGATTGTAATAATCAATGGCGTTTCTGTAATTTCCCGCTTGAGCTTCTTTCACTCCCAACCGATAGAAGTCTTCAGCGTTGCCGATATTAGTTGGCATTCCTCTAACTCCCAGCAGTTGGGCGTTAGTTAAATTGGCGTCAGTTAAATTGGCTTCGCCGAGATAGGCACTTCTCAAGTCAGCCCCGGTGAGGTTGGCCCCCGTCAGGTTTGCTCCCGTCAGGTTGACGCCAAACAAACTGGTGCCGCTGAGGTTGGCTCCGCTGAGGTCGGCCCCGGTAAGGTTGGCTCGGCTGAGGTTAGCCAATCTCAAGTCAGCGCCTTTGAGATTGGCTCCTGTTAAGTTGGCTAAAACCAGACCTGCACTGCTCAGGTCGCAGTTGGGGCACTGTCGGGTGGCTAGTAATTGTTGCGTGTGTTGGATGTTCTCGGCGCGTGCAGGAGCTAGAGGGGCGATCGCGCTCAGCAGTGTTGCAGCAGCCAGGATTCTGAGTTTCATCTTAACCTTCCAAAATTTAAAATGTTAAATCTAAAATAGCTTTTATCGAAGCAATTGAAAATCAACCTCGCAGATATTGCTAAATATTGCCGGATGCTCAGCTATCTATGTAGACATCATACATTGAAGTTCACGGCCTTACCTGATTTTCAAATAAACATTTCCCTCCCCATAAATTAGGGTAACAAAAAGCTTGTTACCCTTGAGCAGCGGTTCTGGCAAACCATAAAAATTAACACATAAATTAATCGTGGATCGTGCCGTCGGGCATCGTCGTACCCTTAAGATATACTCCGCTTAAATTGACTTTTGTCAGATTTGCTCCCAGCAGATTTGCCCCGCTTAAGTCTGACGCACTTAAAATCGCTTCCGTCAAATCTGCCCTAATTAAGCTCGCTCCCATTAAGTCGGCTCCGCTGAGATCCACTTTGCTCAAGTTAGCCCCAATTAAATCGGCTTCTGTGAGCACCGCCCTGCGCAAGTTTACTCCGTAAAGATTGACTCCGTGCAAGTCTGCACGGGAAAGTATTGCCCGAGATATGTTGGCTCCAATTAAAGTTGCTTCGATCAAGGAAGCTCCGCTCAAGTCTGCTTTGCTGAGATTTGCTCCCATCAACTCCGCTCGATTCAGGTTAGCTTCAGCTAATAGTGCTTCTGTGAGGTCGGCTCCACCTAAGTCTGCTCTGCTCAAATTAATCTTGCACAAATTGGCTTTGCTAAAGTTGACTCTGTTGAGTTTGGCTTTACTGAGATTGGCTCCAATCAGGTCGGCTTCATACAGATTGGCTCCAATCAATTCTGCTTCGTAGAGGTAGACTTCGTGCAGGTAGGCCCCGCTAAAATTTCTTTCTCCTATTGCGTATAGCTTGAGCAGTTCGTCAACGTTCATTTTGGCTTCTCTACACCTTTTAAATGCAGAATACTCTCAGCAAGCTGGTTGCACCGGATGTTCTGCCATTTTAGATTTGAGTTGCTGAAAGATTCACAGCGCCAGACTTCCCTAAATCTGCAAGCTGAGAGAATAAATTAAATTGTTTGGCGACGGTGAAGCACAAAACTGCATTGTTTTTTTATTTCATAAAAATAATATTAAAAATTTTTGATGACCAGCTCGATCGCACCAACTAACTAAATCCCAGGATGCTACCTGGAAAGTGCGATCGAACCCAAAACTTTTTGTAGCTAGTTGAGTTTACTGAGTAGTAGTGTGACAACGATCACTCATTCATGTTAGTAGTATCACATAGAAATAACCGTTTCGATCACGGCAGGCAGGCAAAAATAACCGATAGTGGTACTGTGATGATGAAAAATTGACAATTCCACCGTCTGCGTGATTTACTCAACTGGCGATCGATCGAGTAGTTTCACAGAGACCTGCCCGCAGCAGGAAAGTTGGTTCCAACGTGACTCGGCGCGACCCGCTCCGCCCCATGAGAGTGCTAATGTCTCAGGATTTCTCGCACAGCGAAAGCCAGAAATGCACTTCTGAGTACAGGGGAATGTATGTGTAAAATTTCGATCGCTGGTGTACAGACCAAGCCTGTTTGCTCGCAGCTAAAAAGTAAAAATCGGCAATACCTTTGCAAAAATTACCAAGAAACACAGGAAAACTATGATAGATGTTTAGCAAAAAGAGAATAAATGGTACTCCTTAAAAGTCAAGTATTGCAGCCGTTGCAGTCGAACGCTTAACTGATATCAGTGTTAGCAACGACGCTGGTGCCATCAAATACAAAACTGACCAAAAACTCTGCTCTTTTAGCAAAAAACTTGGTAGCAGCCCCTGTTCCCGGTTAAACAAAGCACCGGCTTCAGGGCGTCTGAGTCCCTCCAGGACTGAAAAATTTTAATTGAAATCGCTTTTGTATGGCTTTCTTAGCAAACAAAAAGCGAACAGCTAGGACGGGGGTAGATTTTTCTCCCTTGTCAAACAAAGTAATTGTAGAGCGCGCATCTTCGTGAGGTAATTGATATGGCTGGAGTATGTAAACTGAGCATCACAGAGACAATTGAAGAACTGAAAAGCTTGTTAACCGAACAAAAAACGGCGAGCGGCTTTCAAAAAATTCAAGCACTTTACCTGTTCAAAATTTGTCACGTTAAGACAGTTAAAGAATTGGCAATGACGATCGGCGTAAACCGAATTACTGTGCAGCGGTGGCTGAGAAAGTACCGCTCTGACGGACTCGAAGGACTCCTGGAAACAAAGCACAGCGGCGGCCGCAAGCCGGCAATTCCTCCTCTGGCCCGCGCTAGTTTGGCAATGCGCCTCAGCGACCCCCATAAAGGCTTTAAAAGCTATGGAGAAATTCAAGAGTGGTTGCAGCAGGAATACAGTATTGAGGCTTCCTATAAAGCCGTTTATGCAACAGTGAGATACCAGCTAAAAGGTAAGCTGACGAAAGTCTAGAAACTTGGTACTAAGTGGGGGTTAATCAGCGTCAAATTTTTGCCAGTCAGCCTTTGAAGCTTTTGAGGACTTGCGTCTTCACTACAAACCCAACTAATTCTTTTTTAACAAAAGTTGCTTTCATAAGCGGCGAAGCAGATAATTTATGTTCGATTAATTACCCACTATAAAAGTTGTTTGTAACCAGGAATGCAAGTCCTTATTGACTAAAATCCTGATGAGAGGACTATTCGTCCTAACTGCAAACTTTATGATGGTTATACGATCGCACATGATATAAATTATGCGGCGGCGATGGAGGTGAGGGCGAGAAAATTTGATGCTTTCCCGGGTTTGTGAAAGAAAGATGCTTAAAACATCCGCCATGACTTATAACTTGCAAGTTTTTGTCTAATTTGCAGGTTTTGTTATAGGATCAGGAATCGGGAATCAGGAACACCGCATGAGTTTGCGATCTCAGCCAGAACTTCCTCAGCGTCGGGCGCGGTTGTTATCTGTAAAAAAATGGCATTTGCTAGGGCAAAAATCGATCCAAAGCTGCTTTCAGCTCTTCTATTTCCGTATCGATATTGCCTTCTTTAGCGGCTCGGGCAATACACTGAGTTAAATGTTCGTCGAGAATGATTCTCGCTACGCGATCGAGCGCTCCTCGAACCGCAGCAACTTGCACCAGCACTTCTGGACAGGGACGGTTTTCTTGTACCATGGTTTTGATGCCGCGGACGTGTCCCTCTATCCGAGACAAGCGATTGACTAGCCGCCGCATCGATTCTTCATCGTGATGGTGAGGGTGGACTGATTCATCGCCGTGATGGTGGTGGGAATTTGAGGGTACGGATTTGTCAGTAGAAGTATCAGATAGAATCATTGGGGTTACGAGGGAAAATTTTAAAAGTTAGAAAAAGTTAGAATTGAGAATATGTTGAGTTGGTGCTGGCTCCTGACTCATGTATTGTAACTGTCAAAATATATTTAGGATCTATTTATGATCTACAGAGCGGCAGATGATTGAGTCCGATCGATCGCACACCTTTACCAGAATAACCCAGACTAACAAAGATTGACGCTATGCGACTATTTAAGTTTTTTCGCCCCGCACGCGGCACCGATGCTCGCTGGTTTGCCCTAATCTTAGGAATGACGATCGCCCTGAGTGCCCTCTTCCTCAATCCTACATCCGCGAACGCCACTGGCAAAAATCCGCCCAACTGGCTGCAACAGCCTCAAACAGCCGTGCAGAAAGTGCAATTGAGTTCCGCAGCAGCAACTCCCCCGAATCGGCAACTGTTAGCGCTGCGAAGCCCGGAACTCCCGGCGGTGGCGGCGGATACCAGCAGTTTTGTGACGGCGGCAGTCGATCGAGTCGGGCCAGCAGTTGTGCGGATTGATACCGAGCGCACTGTCAGCCGCAACCTCGACCCGTTAATGGAAGACCCCTTCTTCCGCAGATTTATGGGAGAAGATTTACGCAGCATGACTCCCAGACAAGAACGCTTGCGCGGTCAAGGTTCCGGCTTCATCATCGACAAAAGCGGGATTGTTTTAACCAATGCTCACGTAGTTGACAAAGCCGATCGAGTAACTGTCACCTTAAACGACGGTCGGACATTTCCAGGAGAAGTCCAAGGTACTGACGAAGTAACAGATTTGGCTGTTGTTAAAATTGATACTAAGCAATTAAACTTGCCCGTGGCAACACTGGGAGATTCCGACGCGGTGAAAGTGGGTGATTGGGCGATCGCCGTGGGCAACCCCCTGGGATTTGACAACACCGTCACTTTAGGCATTATCAGCACCCTCAAACGCTCCAGTGCAGCCGTCGGCATTCCCGACAAGCGCCTCGATTTCATTCAAACCGACGCGGCGATCAATCCCGGCAATTCCGGCGGGCCGCTGTTAAACAGCAGAGGAGAAGTGATTGGTATCAACACGGCGATTCGAGCTGATGCGATGGGTATTGGGTTTGCGATTCCGATCGACAAAGCTAAGGCCATCTACGCGCAGTTAGCCAAGGGAGAACAAGTCAGCCATCCGTTTTTGGGGATTCAGATGATTGCTTTGACTCCGGAAATGGCCAGAGAGAATAATGCTGACCCCAACGCTCCTTTGATTGTGCCGGAAGCTACAGGGGTGTTGGTGATGCGAGTTGTTCCCAATACGCCTGCTGAGAAAGCCGGGATTCGCAAGGGGGATGTCATTGTTCAAGTTGAGGGCGACGGAGTGACTCAGCCCGAACAGTTGCAAAATTTGGTGGAAAACAGCAAAATCGGTCAAATTTTGAAACTGAAGGTGCGCCGCGGTTCCCTGATGAAAGAAATTGCTGTGACAACGGCTCAATTAAGGGATTTTTAACTAGAAGGGGAAGGGGGGAAATCGTTAAAAAACCCTCCTCCTTGTTTCTTTTTTCTCTGAATTGATTCAGTAGTTTTATATTTTTAATAGTTGCATTTTTTATTGTAAAAACTGATAGTATATTTTAAAAGAGTATCAATGTCCAAACAATGAATAGAAATCAAATTTTAAATTACCAAAAAAGTCAAATTATTGAGTCACTAAAGCAGGATTATTTTCAAATGACCGCGCAGCTTCAGAGGAACTGGACACAAGAGCAACATGAAAAAAATCGTTTGAGCCGTTCTTTGGCTGCATTTGCGATCGCCAATCTTGCCGATCTTACCCCAGCTCAAGCGGCTAACTCAATTATTAATGGAGAAAATGATAATGGGATTGATGCCATTTATTTCGATCGGATGAAAAATTTGCTTTTGTTGGTGCAGGCTAAGGCGGGAAATGCTCCAAATATGGGTGATAATAAAAAATTTTGTGATGGAATTAGAGATTTAGTCCATCGACGTTTTGATAAATTTAATGACGGCTTGGCGCGGTTGCAGCAAGATGTTGAAGATGCTTTAAATACTAACGGGGTAAAAATAGTTGGCTGTAATATATATCTTGATGAAAGCCTTAGCTCTCATGTCATTGCGGATCTTAATCAGTTAAAAACTGAACTGAATCAGTTTGATCAACGTTTTGAATGGCAAGATCTAAATACTGCCATAACACATGGTTGGTTGACAGCCAAACAAGCGATCGCCCCTGTTGATGTAGTCTTGACGTTGGAAAACTGGCATTGTTTATATCTACCGCGTAGGGCATTTTATGGATTGGTTAAGGCTTCAGAACTTGCATCTTTATATCAACAACATAATAAGTCGCTTTTTGAAAAAAATATCCGCTATTACCTGGGTGCAGAGGATGTTAACTTAGCAATCGCTGAAACTATAAAAGAACAACCATCTGAACTGTTTTATCTCAATAATGGATTGACAATTACTTGTTCGGCAGTTAGTCTGCCATCTGGTCATAATCAGGACTCAACTCGATTCACTTTGCAAGGTTTTTCGGTGGTTAATGGAGCGCAGACGGTAGGGGCGATCGCTTCTGTTGATCAGGCTAGTGGCTCAATATCTGCTGATGCAAAGTTGTTGGTGACTATTATTGAAGTGGGTACGGCTCTAGATAGTATTGGGGTAAAGATTACTAAGGCAAGAAATACGCAAAATGCTGTGCGCGATGTTTATTTTGCTGCGTTAGATTCCAATCAAGAGCGTTTGCGACAGGAATGTATGGTATCGAATATTGTTTATCAATATCGACCATCAGCGGATCGGGATAGTCAGGATGGGATTACGATTGAACAGGCCGCAGTTGCTCTTGCTTGTTTTAGCACTCAGACGGAAATAGTAGTTGCAGCAAAGAGAGAAATTAGTCAGCTTTATAAGCTTTATTATGATACGTTATTTAGTAATACACTTTCAGGAGTTACGCTTTGTCGTTATGTGCGAATATTCCAATATCTCGATCAAATTTTTTCCGATTCTGAAAAAGCGGAGACGGAGAATCGCCGCAAAATGTTTTATCGGCATGGTAGATTTTTTATTCTAAATATTTTATCAAGACATTATAAATCATTGCTAAATAAGCCAGAGGTTGATTTGTCAGATTCAGACAAGACGCAATTTTCACGAATTAGCTTAGAGGTTGCCGAATTGATTTATAATATTACTGAATCTCAATTTGCTAGTGAGCATAAGGGCTATCTAGCAATTTTTAAGAATTCCACTGATGTTAAACCTTTAACGAGTCAGGTGATGCAGGAGTTAGATCGTAGGGATGCTCAGGCTAACAATCCGAATATACCTACAGTTTAACTTGTGAGATAGATATTAATTATGAATAAGAAGCAGAGACTAGAATTAACTTGGATTGGTAAGGATATTCGCCCCAAGCTGGAGCCGCGAATTTTGCTGGAAGATCCAGAGAGGTGTTATCATGCGGCGCATCAGGTGAGTGAAAATGATATTTTTGATAATCGCTTAATTTTTGGGGATAATTTGTTGGCTCTCAAGGCTTTGGAGTCTGAATTTGCAGGAAAAGTTAAGTGTATTTTTATTGATCCGCCATATAATACAGGCTCAGCTTTTGAACATTATGATGATGGTGTGGAACATTCTATCTGGCTTGGTTTAATGCGCGATCGTTTAGAGATTATTCGACGTTTATTATCAGAAGATGGATCGCTCTGGATTACGATTGATGATAATGAAGCGCATTATTTGAAAGTAATGTGCGACGAAATTTTTGGACGTTCCAACTTTGTCGCGAATGTAATTTGGCAAAAGAAATACTCGCCTCAAAATAACGCTGTATGGCTTTCAGATAGTCACGATCATATACTTGTCTTTGCAAAAAATAAAAATATCTGGCGACCGTATCCCCTTCCACGCAGCCAAGAAATGAATGACCGTTACAAGAATCTTGATAATGATGTACGTGGACATTGGAAAGCTAGTGATTTTACTATTAGTCTTACTGGTGGACAGCGTGGTGCTCAATTTGCTAAGACTGGATTTTCCGCTAATATATACGAAATTACGACACCTTCAGGGCGTAAACTTATGCCTACAAATGGAAGATGTTGGGCCGCTTCTTACGAAAGATTTCAAGAATTACTGGCAGATAATCGTATCTGGTTTGGCGAAAGCGGAAATAATGTCCCTGCTCTAAAGCGTTTTCTTTCAGAAGTACAGGAAGGAAGTGTGGCAAAAACAATTTGGCTTCGGACTGAGGTTAGTGATAATCAAGATGCAAAAAAAGAAGTAATGATGTTTAATTCTAAAGAAGTATTTTCGACTCCCAAACCGGAAAAGCTAATACAAAGAATTTTAGAATTATCTACAAAACCTGATGACCTTATTCTTGATTCCTTTGCAGGTTCAGGAACCACAGGCGCAGTCGCGCAGAAAATGGGAAGACGCTGGATTATGATTGAACTCGGCGAACATTGTCATACCCATATCATTCCCCGACTCAAAAAAGTAATTGATGGCGAAGATCAAGGGGGAATTAGCAAAGCATTTAACTGGAAAGGTGGCGGTGGGTTTCGATACTATCAGCTTGCACCATCCCTACTAGAAAAAGATAAATGGGATAATTGGGTGATCAATAAAAACTATAACGCCGCGATGCTTGCCGAAGCACTCTGCAAAATTGAAGGTTTCACCTACGCACCATCAGACACCTTCTATTGGCAACATGGCTATTCCACGGAAAGCGATTTTATCTATGTCACCACCCAAAATTTTAGTCATGAACAACTATCCAAACTTGCAGATGAAGTAGGACAAGAGCGCACCCTACTTGTTTTATGTACCGCCTTTCGAGGCCAAACTGACATATTCCCAAACCTCACAGTTAAAAAAATTCCTAAACAAATCCTTTCACGGTGTGAATGGGGACATGATGATTACAGCCTCAAAATAGAAAACTTGCCAAAAGCACCTCCCAAGTTCGGACAACTATCACTATTTGACATGGATACCTATGATAAATAAACTTGTTAATAATATTTCTAATCGTCTCAGTCTGCGCCATCCCCAGCGCCAATCATTAGAAATTCTCGATCGCATTTGCGAACTCTTATCCATCCCAAAGGAAGCAGATAGAGAAACAAGTCTAGCCGCCATCAAAAAAGAATTCCCAACGTTTACTGACTTCGAGCGCGACTTTCCATCCCTATGTTTCGCCCTAGCCACAGGTGTTGGTAAAACGCGACTCATGGGCGCATTTATCAGTTACTTATACCTAGAATATAAGATTAAAAACTTCTTTATCCTTGCCCCAAACCTAACCATTTACAACAAACTGATTACCGATTTTACGCCCAATACCTCAAAATATGTATTTACGGGGATCTCTGAATTTGTGATCGATGTCCCAGAAATCATTACGGGAGATAACTACGAAACGTCATCTACCATCAAGGATTTTTCCCGGTGCAGAATCAACATCTTCAATATTTCAAAAATTAACTCGGAAGTACGGGGAGGCAAAAGCCCCAAAATCAAACGACTATCTGAATTTATTGGCGAAAGCTATTTTGATTACCTGTCTGAATTAAAAGACCTCGTAATTCTCATGGATGAATCGCACCGATATCGCGCCTCAGCCGGAGTTCGCGCCATTAACGAATTAAAACCATTAATGGGGGTAGAACTTACCGCCACACCCTTTATCGAAACCAATAAAGGTTCAGTAGCTTTCAAAAATGTCATCTATGACTATCCCCTCGGACGTGCCATAGCCGATGGATTTGTCAAAGATCCAGCAGTCGTTACCCGCAAAGACTTTAACCCTAGGGCAATGTCACCAGATGCGATCGAGCGTCTTAAACTAGAAGACGGCATCTATCTCCATGAAAATATTAAAGCTGAATTAGAAACCTATGCTATTCAAACTGGAAGAACGATTGTTAAACCGTTTATGTTAGTGATTGCCCGTGACACTAGCCACGCATCCAAACTCATGGAACTCATTCAATCCGATGAATTTTCCGAAGGGAATTATAAACATAAAGTTATTCAAGTTGATTCTAGTAAAACGGGTGTTCAAGAAGATGAAATGGTAGAGCGATTGCTCAAAGTAGAACATACCGATGAACCTACTGAAATAGTTATCCATGTAAATATGCTCAAAGAAGGTTGGGATGTCACCAACCTCTATACAATTGTCCCTCTGAGAGCCGCAAATTCTAAAATTCTGATCGAGCAATCTATCGGAAGGGGCTTGCGTTTGCCCTATGGAATGCGTACAGGTGTAGAAATTGTCGATCGCCTAAATATCATCGCCCATGACAAATTTCAAGAAATTGTCGATGAAGCAAAGCGCCCAGAATCCCAAATCCGCCTGAAACAAATTATCCTCACAGATGAAGACTTACAGCAAAAGACGCAAACAGTAATTTCGCGATCGCAATTAGCCCAAAATCTAGGACTTCACCCCGAACAACCCATTAATTTACCTGATAATTTACCTGAAACAGCACCCCAAAATATTCAACAACCCCTATTTCAATCACCTATAGAACAAAAGATTGCACAGCTTACATACCAAGAAATCCTAAAGCTTGAAAGCCGCCCCGAAGAAGTCCCAACTACCGCCGATCTCGCATCCCCAAAAGTTCAGGGAAGGGTGCGCGAAGCGGTAACAAGAAAATATCAACCCGCACAAATGGAACTTGAGGGCATAATAGCACCTCCAGATATTGAAGCGATCGTTGCGAAAACAACGAACTTAGTTATCCAGCAAACCATCAATATTCCTAAGATTCTTGTGATTCCTAAAGGGGAAGTGCGATCGGGTTTCAGGTCTTTTGCCCTAGATGTTACTGACTTAACTGACTTAAATTATCCCATTCCATCCAAAGAACAATTACATATTCAATCGCTAACAACGAATGAAGTTGAATTGATGGAAATTAGCAAAGAAAACTCTGAAGAATTACGGCTAGAAAACTATATTGTCAAAAATTTAGTCAACTTCAATGATATTTCCTATGACGAACACGCTGATTTACTCTATGACCTTGCGGGTCAAGTTCTCAGTCATTTTATGACCTACTTATCCGAAGAAGATACACACAAAGTTTTACGCTATTACCAAAGGGAAATTGCCAATTTTGTCCGTAGCCAAATGCAACCACATTTCTGGGAAGAAACAACAGGTTATGAAGTCAAAATCAGTAAAGGTTTTACAGCCCTAAAAGATAGCGCATACACTACAAATGCTAAGAATTGCCTTGATTATCAATCTTCGCCACGAGACAAAAGCAATATGTCCAAATATCTGTTTACAGGCTTCTCCAAATGCCTCTATCGAGAACAGAAATTTCAATCGGAAGCAGAAAGAATACTAGCACTGATTTTAGAACGGGATGCAATCAAGTGGTTTAAACCCGCAAAAGGACAATTTCAGCTTTATTACAAATGGCATGGAGACTATCGAGAATATCAACCCGATTTTGTTGCTGAAACTGAAGAAGTTATCTATATGCTTGAACCAAAAGCTCGAAATGAAATGGACAATCCTCAAGTGCTTGCTAAGAAAGATGTCGCTGTTCAATGGTGTCAATATGCTTCGGACTATATGCTCAATCACGGTGGTAAATCGTGGCAATATGTCTTGATTCCCCATGATGCGATCAAAGAAAATATGACACTCCAAGGAATAAGCGATCGCTATACCGTCACTACTAAGGGTTAATTCATGGGCACTCTTAAAGCTCTAAATATCGAGCCAAAATCAGTACCGACTGAGGGATCGAAATTCACGAGCCAGATGCTTCCCAGTCGGTAATCGCTGCTTGCTGCCATGCTTCATCCTCATCAGTTAATTCATCACTCAGTTCATCGAGCAATAAACAGGCTTCTACCATTGCCTGCTGTTCTTGTTGTTTACGCCATGCTTGCAATAAAACCTCAACTAGGCGACTGCGATTTTCTACACGCTGGTCAATGTAACGCACTAACTCATCTGGCAAAGAGATAGATACTTTCATAGACAGTATTTATGCTACTTTTAATACGACCAATGGTAGCAGAAATATCGACCAGATTGCAAGCTTATGAAGTAGAGCAGCAGCAATGATAATTTCGCCTGATTCCGATCGCCCCCTACACAAAATTAGCCGGATCTTGATCTCGCCGATGCTTCGCGAGAATCGGAGTACCTTGGCCGTCACCCGCTAAAGCCGCCGTTTCCTCCAAAGCTTCCCTCAAGCGCTTGGCTGCGTAAATCGACATATCGCGAGGCACATTTACCCGATCGCGCAAATACCGCAAAGCCCCATCAGATCCGGCCGGCGGTTTACAAACTTCACCAGTCATCATCAAAGTTAAAGCACAACGCAAAGCCTCATCAAATAAGCTGTCATCAGCAGGATTGACTCGAACGATGTTGTGCTGGTGCTTGATGACGCGGTGGAGTGCTTCAGCGCGGGAAGTTTCCGGTTCTGGATACATCACATCTGGTAATCCAGCCCAAGGCCCATTGTCCACGCGGGCTTTGTTGAGTAGCATCTGCGGTTCGCCGTTTTCCCAGCAGCCGCCCATCTGAGGCGGTAAATCATGGACGTGGGTATGGAAGTCGCTCTGAGTACCGCGATAGGTGGGGCGACTTTCCATCCCCGCAAACCAGTCAGCAAAGCGCGGGTTTTCTTCCCGCAGGGAGTATCCTTTGTAGTAGTAAAGACTGGCATTCATCCGTTCGACGTAGGGCGTAAAAATTACATCGACTGTGCCAAATTCATCGAGGAAATAAGGGCCGGGCGTGCGCGAGAGTGCTGCTTCCACTTGGGCGACAACGCTGGTGAATTGGTTGCGGTTGCGCTGATCTGCTCCGCCTGTACTGACGCGGCACAGCCAAGAGCACCAAGCACTAAACAGCATTCGCTCTAGCTGTCGCAGGGGAAGCACTTGGGGGTTTTTCATGCCCAAACTCAAGGGGCCGAAGACTTGTTCTAGGGCGATTAAGATATCATCGCTTTCGGTAATGATGCGGCCGTCTAGCTCGATCGCGGGTAACATTCCCGACGGCACTTTGCGCTTGTACCAGTTCTCTTTTTCCCCGTAGCAGAACATAGTAACTTTTTCAATACGGTAGGGGATTTGTTTTTCTTCCAACCACAGCCAGATTTTTTGGCAATAGGGACACCAGGCATGATGATCGCGGTACAGTGTGACTCTCACGTCTGATTCGGGATGTCCGAAGAGGCGCAACCGGGATTGGGCGTTGGTTGGGCCGTTGGTGCGATCGATTTGAAAGTCTGTGAGTGCCTCTAGTTCGGGCCAGCTTAGGGGAGTGGCGATCGTGGTAGATGTCATAGGTAATACTATTTTAGATTGGGGATTTTAGATTGGGGATTAACTGGTTTAACTGGTTCCAAGGCTCTGCCTTGGAATCCATATCAGCGAGGCTCTGCATCGGCACAGAATTAAGGAGGCAGAGCCGACCGATCTGCGTTACCAGGCACTGCTAGTAACGAGTAGAAATATTGGTGCGATATTCGGAAGTGTGTGATTGATGCTGTTGAAACATATTACATCTTGCTCCGCTAAAAAATGCTCTGAGGACTGAAGTCCTCACGACGAACCTAACTAGAATTAAGGCGATGTCTGGGGAGGGGGAGGAGTTTCTTGAATTTTAGTGAGTGCTGCTTTAATTTGGGGAGTCGCAAGGAAGCTTTGGGTGGCTGCAATCAACCGATCGCCCCAGAGGTTTTCTTTGAGAAAAGTTACAGTGGCATAGCGTTTGTCCAATTTTAGCGCGGCTTCTCCCATTGCTAAACCTTTTTCTTTGTCGCCTTTGGTATAGAGTGCTACTGCTAGAGCTAGCATTGGTTCTGCTGCTTTGTCGTCGATCGCGATCGCTTGCTGCCAGCGGCCGATGGCGCTATCGACATCTCCCATTTCGTATTTGACTAATCCGATATTGTTGATCGCGGGCCAAAGGTTTTTTTCTAAAGCAAAGGCTTTTTCATATTGGGCGATCGCATTATCGAACCGCTTGAGCTTGTAAAAAGCATTCCCCAAGTCAAATAATGCGCCCGGAGTCTCTGGCTTTATTTTCAATCCTGCTTGCAAATATTCGGCTGCTTTTTCATACTTTGCTTGCCGAAAGTAAGCTTCTCCCAAGACAAATTTAATTGAGGCATTTTCTGGTGCTAGAGATTGAGCTTGCCCCAAAGCTTCAATTCCTTTGTCAAACTGTTCGACTTGAAGATACAAGCTGCCTAACAAAGTCCAAGTTTGAGCATTCTTGGGGGCTAACTGTGTGGCGAGTTCGGCTCTGGGGACGGCGAGTTGGTACTGCTGAAGTCTGGCTAGCTGCACGGCTTCTTCTGCAAGGCTCAAGGCTGTCTGTTCGAGCTGGGCTGAGTCGATTTGCAGGGTGTAAGGCAGGAGTGCCTGTGCGACAACTGGCTTGGGCATTGTCCACAAACCGAGTGCGAGCACCAGAGATATAAGAGGAATGCGATTCGGCACTGTACAGCCCCAGAAAAAAGTATAAGGGTTTCTCGATCGCCCATAATAACTCATATTCTTAACTTTTGATATTGTTTCCTGACTCGCAACCCTTTATGGTTTTCAGATCGGACGTACGGTTGAAACCGCGTCTACACAAACCATGTCCGCCTCCGCGGACTGAAGATAACAAATGTTAACTGCCCAATCAACTTCAATGAGTTAATAAAGTCTGTTGAATTTTGTCTAACAATTGTGCTGCTGACAAGGAAGAAGGCAAAATTTTGGCAGATACTTCTTGCAGCAAAAAGTCGATCGCCTGGGATTCGGAATTTACAGCAGACCGATAATCCCAGACTAAAATCGGCAGTTGTACTGCCATTTGCCGCAGGTTCGATAGCGCCTGCAACATGGGGGGCGATGCTGAGGGGGAATCTCGCAAGCACAGCAACACTAAGTCAACGCTTTGATATTGTAACTGCTGCAAAACTTCTGTCCAACAGGGGGCGATCGCCCCTCGGAATCCTGCGGTTTGGATGTACTGAATTAAAGCTTGAAAGTTGGGAGTAGAAAACTGGGAATTGGCAATGGGAATCTCGGCATTTGTCGATCGATCGCCATTCTCCAATTCTCCCGTCGCATTCCCCGAAGCCGCGCGGTGCAAGTCCGGTAAACTCGAAATGTCGGCAAACAAAATGCTGGGCTTCCAACTCATGCCAGCAGCTACTTGAATCACTTGCCACAACGCAGAAGCTACCAACCCGGTGCCATCGGGACTGCTGGCTGCCAAACAGGGAAATACCGACAATCCTTTGACTTGATTTGCTAGTTGCGTGGTTGCAGAGTCTAAAGTTACTAAGGGGAGATCACCCAAATTTCGAGACTGACTTAACTGTTCGATGAAAGCTAAGGGGTTTTGCAGTTGACTTGTACTGTCCAAGACGATCGCATCAGGCCGCCAAATTCGCGCTACGAGTTCTGCTTGGCCGAGGTCATCTGCTTCTAAAACCCGGCAGTAGGTGGGGTTTAGCAGTAAAGCGGAGCCTTGAGAGGAACTGTTTTGCGGGCTGAGCCACAACACGGTTAAAGAACTCCTCACTTTGCTGGTACTGGCATTACTGTGGCCGATCAAGTCTGCCAGCAGCCGCCGCAAAGCGGGTTCTTCCACCGGCAAGCTCAAAAAGCCTTCGGCTCGGTTGACACTGGCCCGTTCTTTTTCGCCTCTGGTGGCTGTGACGATCGCCGGTATCGATCGGGTATCCGGGTCACTCTTGAGCAGCGTCAGCACGTCCCAACCGGACAGCAGCGGCAGCAGCGGGTTGAGGAAAATCGCTTCGGGACTGAACCTGCGGGCTTTTTCCAGCGCTTCGGTGCCGGAACGGGCGACTATTACTTGGTAGCCCAAACCGGAGAGGACGTTGGTTAAGTCTTCGATATATTTGGGAACTGCTTCGACTATTAATACTAAGCGAGAGCGAGAATTGGCGATCGGAGTTTGATATTTTGGTTGTAATAATTCTCCCTCGGTGGCTGTACCTGATGGCGATTCTTCCCCGCTATTTCCCGGAGGATTTGGCGGCAGCAGCAAGGTAAATTCAGAGCCTTGATTTTCTGAGGAAATAAACGAAACATCTCCGCCGTGGAGACGGGCGAGGCGTTGAGTTAATACCAGTCCCAGTCCGGTTCCTTGAAATCGGCGAGTCATGGTACTTTCTAGCTGTTGGAATTTCTGAAAGATCAGGTGCTGTTTGTCGGCGGGGATGCCGATGCCAGTATCCCAAACTGTGAATGCAATCCAGCCTTCCCAAACATTTACTTTCAAGCCGATTTTGCCGCCCGCTGCGGTGAATTTTAGGGCGTTGGCAAGCAGATTGACGAGCATTTGCCGCAGCCGCAGTTCGTCGGCAACTAAATAGCTCAGTCCCGGTTCTATTTCGAGTGTAAATTCGATTTCTGCGGAGGGTTCTGCGTTTGTTTCGTCGTTTTTTTTGCTCGGCTGGGGAGGGAATTTTTCTTCTTTTTGCAGTTGTTTTGCTTGTTCAAAGGCTCTTTTGCAAGTGGCTGCTATTTCGACTGGTTCGGGAATTAGTTCTAGCTGCCCGGTTTCCATGCGGGTCAAGTCTAAAATGTCGTTCACTATTGTCATCAAATGCCGCCCGCTTTTATGGATTAGTTTGGCGTAGCGTGTTTGGCGATCGTTAAGTTCTCCGATTAATTTATCTTTGAGCAGGCTGGACAAACCGAGAACGGCTGTGAGCGGGGTTTTTAGTTCGTGGCTGATGCAGGATAAAAATTCATCTTTGAGTCGGTTTAGATGAATTAAATCTGCGTTTTTGGCTGCTAGTTCTTTGGCGACTAAATGTTCTTCGGTGACATCTTGTCCCATGACTAAAATTAGGTTGTCCGACAGCGGTTGCTTGACAAATTGCCAGATCCGTTGTTGACCTTTTTGTACGGGACAATCGCAAGTGTAGGTGTCTGGTTTGCCGGCGCTGGGGCACCAAGCTGGAGCGGTTAAGGTTGAGGGGCAGGCGGCTGCGTACAGGGGTAGGGAGCAACTGGTGGCGGCTGTTGAATCACGCGCGGCGAAGCTATCCCGCAGTCCATCGCCCGATCGAGCTACTCCTACTAAGCTCTTGCACTCAGA
The DNA here is from genome assembly GCF_036702805.1 of Microcoleus sp. A006_D1. Classification (NCBI taxonomy): domain Bacteria; kingdom Bacillati; phylum Cyanobacteriota; class Cyanophyceae; order Oscillatoriales; family Microcoleaceae; genus Microcoleus; species Microcoleus sp. A006_D1. The sequence continues at coordinate 431,024 of NZ_JAUBVZ010000004.1, read as the reverse complement.
GGCGATCGCTTCTACCTGCGCACTCGTGTATTCTGTTGTGAGATGGCTTGGTTTGTGGGGCGAGTGTTTGCCCAAATTTGCTGCTGGTTCTGGAATTGGTTCTGGGCCTGCTCCCAGCAAAATCCGCCACGATGCGTTTTGACTGACTATCTGTCCGCTGGGGGTTTGCAATCTCAGGGGTAGGGGCAGTTTTTCCAGCAGTTGGACTAGGGAGTTGAGGTTTTCCGAGGGCTTCAATCCAGCTTCGAGAAAGTGCACTTGAGCGCCAAGGGCGGTGGCGATGGCTGCGGAAACGGGTATTAATTCGATTTCTTTGACTGCTGTTGGCTGTGTTGTCAGGCTGCTGTTTGCGGCGAATTGCAGTAGGCTCAGGCTGTCTAACAGTCCTAAAAATTGACCGCTGGCATCTGTCAGACCGATCGGGCTTTTGGAGAAACCGCTGATGGTTTGGCTGTGGTTTGGGGTGTTAAGTTCTTCTGTTTGCAGGTATTCCCAGAATTCACTGATGCTCAAAGCGGCCGATACTATTCTGATCGGCTCGATCGCGATCGAGCTTTCCGACAAAGGTTGTTCCCAGTCGTTTGTGCGATCATCCGCGGCGCTGGCCCAAAGGCTGCGCAGGTAAACTAATCCCAGGGGCTGTAGGTGTTCGTTGACTACTGCGACTCGATCGCAATTGCCCTGGCTGAAAATTGACCGCAGCGATTCGAGTGCCGCCGTGGGTTGGCACAGCGGCACTGGCTCGATAAAATTCTTGAGACTGGGGCTGGTGGTTGGCATAACAAACCTGAGAGTCTGCTATCAATAGCAGTAATATCTTTGATACCGAATGTAGCTGCGGATTTTTTAATCTTATTTGTTTTATATCAGTTCGCTATCAGGGCAGGGATCAGCGCCCAGACCTGCGAGTTCTATGCCTGCAAATGATTTGAGGCGACTAGCACTTATTTTAAGCCTTAAGCTTAATTGCAGAAATCAGGCTTAGGGTGCTTGACGCAAGAGCAGAGGATTACAGTTTAATTATCCCTCTGTTTAAAGGTTGTCACCAATTTTGCTGTTAAGATTGGTTACAGTAAATGTTGCAATAATTGTTAAAATATTAAATCTTTTGTAAAGGAGATATCAACTCTGAGCGCTCCAGCACTTTCGAGCAACTTGGCTGGTTTACCTATAGCTTTGCTTCCCCAACTGTCGATCGGTATTTTTGTCCATTCTGAGAAAATCGCAGGCTGTGCGATCGAGCTTTTGAGGAGCGATCGCTATACTTTAACGCATCTTAAGTCAGCAGTGGAGTTTTTGGGATTCCTGAAGCACAATAACCACGTCGATTGTTTGGTTGTTGAGGTAGATCGGGATTTGCGATCGCTTCTGAGCAAACTGCAAGCACGATCGCTTTTTTTGCCTACTGTAATTTTTTCGCCCCAGCCGGGGGAGGATGGAAGGCCCGAAGCACCACCTTCGGATGGTTTTGAGGCCGCAGCCAGTAGATCCCAGAAGAGTCAAGAGCAAAGTTGTGCTTTTTTTTATCACCCGGCTGAGGTGCAACTGGCGATCAATCGATCGACTGAAATAGCTGCAAGTATCGATCGGGCGATCGCCCAATTTCTGAAACTTTCAACTCCGGTTCCTATCAACGACCAATCCGCAATGGTCGATGCGACAGCCCAATTGACTGCTCAAAGTTTGCTAAGCCGACATCAGCGCCGGCTTGCGGAAAAATTACGGGAGCGATTAGGATACTTAGCTGTGTATTATCAAAGAAATTCCCAGATTTTTTTGCGAAATCTGCCAAGCCCAGAGAAGCAAAAGTTCTTAGAGCAACTCAAGTCAAGTTATCGCGAAATCGTTTTAAATTATTTTGCTGAAGATACTGCGGTCAACAATCAAATAGATGAATTTGTGAATTTGGCTTTTTTTGCTGACGTTCCCGTGACTCAAGTTGTAGAAATTCACATGGGATTGATGGACGAATTTGCTAAACAGCTCAAACTAGAAGGGCGCAGCGAGGAAATATTGCTCGATTACCGCTTGACTCTGATTGACGCGATCGCCCATCTATGCGAGATGTACAGGCGATCCATCCCGAAAGAACCCCTACGGTAGAAGCTAGAAGGCAAACCGCCGAATTTAAGCAAGCAGAATCTAGAAGGTAGAATTTAACCAAGCAGAAAGCAGAAGACTGAACGCAGGGCGATCGAGAACCTGAAATTATTATAAAATAACAAAGAATAGCGGATTTAAGACAAATAACAACTACAACTAACATCTGACAACGAATACTCAACATTTAAAAAAGTTCATGAGTCCTCTAAAGAAAACCTACATTCTGAAGCTGTACGTTGCGGGGAATACTCCCAACTCAGTGCGAGCTTTGAAAACCCTAAAAGACATCCTAGAACAAGAATTTCAAGGAGTATACGCCCTGAAAGTCATTGACGTTCTCAAAAATCCTCAGCTAGCAGAAGAGGACAAAATTTTAGCAACTCCGACGCTGGCGAAAATCCTGCCGCCACCGGTGCGAAAAATTATAGGCGATTTGTCCGATCGCGAGAAAGTTCTGATAGGATTAGATTTGCTCTATGAAGAACTCCGCGAAGAAGACCTGAATTCATAAGACAATCAGGTGACAGTAATTAGTCCGCAGTCCGCAGTCATTAGTTATTGAGCAACAGCCCAAACTAAAAATTGAGTACAAAGACTCATGAGCTGCGGTTAATGACTCACAACTAAAGAATACTGACAATTGACAAAAATCGAAATGAATGAAATTAGTCAAACGCTGCAACCAGAAGGATTTGTAACGGCAGGAGTTGAAAAAATTCGCACCATGATTGAGGGTTTCGATGACATCAGTCACGGCGGAATGCCCATTGGCAGAACCACCCTAGTCAGCGGCACGTCAGGAACCGGAAAAACATTATTTGCCGTACAATTTATCTATAACGGAATCACCCATTTTGACGAACCTGGAGTGCTCGTAACTTTTGAAGAATCTCCAGCAGATATTATTAAAAATGCTTGCAGTTTCGGTTGGGATTTGGCACGGTTAATCGACGAAGGCAAGCTATTTATTTTAGACGCTTCCCCCGATCCAGAAGGTCAGGATATCGTGGGAAATTTCGATTTATCTGCCTTAATCGAGCGAATTCAGTACGCCATTCGCAAGTACAAAGCCAAGCGCGTTTCTATAGATTCGGTGACAGCAGTATTTCAGCAGTACGAAGCTGCATCTGTGGTGCGCCGAGAAATCTTTCGCTTAGTTGCGCGCCTCAAACAAGTAGGCGCAACTACAGTTATGACTACCGAACGAGTCGAAGAATACGGCCCGGTGGCGCGGTTTGGAGTCGAAGAATTTGTGTCGGATAATGTAGTAATTGTTCGCAACGTTTTGGAAGGGGAACGCCGCCGCCGCACCATCGAAATTTTGAAGTTGCGCGGTACAACTCACATGAAGGGCGAATATCCTTTTACTATGACGAATGACGGCATTAATATTTTCCCCTTGGGGGCGATGCGATTAACTCAAAAGTCTTCTAACGTGCGGGTTTCTTCGGGCGATAAAATTCTCGACGAGATGTGCGGCGGCGGTTTCTTTAAAGACTCGATTATTTTGGCTACGGGTGCGACGGGAACCGGCAAAACGTTGTTGGTGAGCAAATTCTTGCAGAATGCTTGTATGAACGGCAATCGAGCGCTGCTTTTTGCCTATGAAGAATCGCGGGCTCAGTTGTTCCGCAATGCTTATTCTTGGGGCATTGATTTTGAGGAAATGGAACAAAAAGGATTGCTGAAACTGCTGTGCGCTTACCCGGAATCTGCGGGTTTGGAAGACCATTTGCAGATGATTAAATCAGAAATTGCTGAATTCAAACCTTCTCGAATTGCGATAGACTCGCTTTCGGCTTTAGCTAGAGGTGTCAGCAATAATGCTTTCCGGCAATTTGTGATCGGGGTTACAGGCTTTGCGAAGCAGGAAGAAATTACTGGCTTTTTCACGAATACCAGCGATCAGTTTATGGGTTCTAATTCGATTACTGACTCCCATATTTCTACGATTACTGACACGATTCTCATGCTTCAGTATGTAGAGATTCGAGGCGAAATGTCGCGGGCACTTAATGTTTTTAAGATGCGCGGTTCGTGGCACGATAAAGGGATTCGGGAATATACAATTACTGAAAATGGCCCGCAAATTAAAGATTCGTTCCGCGGTTACGAACGGATTATCAGCGGTTCTCCGACTCGGATTACGGTTAATGAGAAGAGTGAGTTATCGCGGATTCTCCAGGGGGTGCAAGGTCAAAACGATGACGATATTTAATAGTGAACAGTATGCTTGTAGGTGGCGCGGCGCGCACCGCGCACCGCTGTGGTGTGAGTTCGCCCATAAAGCCATCACTTCTTAACAATTGGTCATTAAAAAAGATCGATCGCGATCGATCTTTTGATTAACTTAAATGAGCACGGAGGGATTTGAACCCCCGACCCTCAGGACCGGAACCTGATGCTCTATCCACTGAGCTACGTGCCCTCGACTTTTTTGAGTATAACACGTCTTGTCGAAAATGGCTAGTCGATCGAGCAAATTCGATCGCCTGCCTCGAAATCCCTTGGCCGATGCGGGTTGTACTCGCCCGCAACCGCAGGTATCAGACAGTTCTCGCAGCCAGAGACTGCAAATTTTGCCTAAATCGGCCAAATAATACGACAATGGGTAAAATAATAAACTTTAATCTAGCAAAAATTAGGTTGATGTGCGATCGGGGTTCAGCATCTACTACGGCTAATGTGGCGTACAGGAATTCCTTTAGCTAGCTCGGCATTAGATAGCGCTCCTGTTAAGGCAAACTCTGCAATAAGGGTTCTAGGCTAAGTTCACCAAACCTCTGAATCTTATGGTTTCTAAAATTTTAGATAAATTACCGCTGCGAACTGTTCTCATAGTTCCATTTGTAGTGCAAATCGTGGGAACCGTGGGACTCGTAGGATATCTTTCTTTTAGAAACGGACAACAAGCAGTTAATAATCTGGCCAGTCAGTTAATGAGCGAGGTGAGTTTGCGTGTCGAGCAAAACCTAGAAGTTTACCTGACAACTCCCCATCAAATCAATCAAAGCAAGCTGGATACTGTCAAGCTCGGGTTGTTAAAAATGGAAAATTTATCAGCTTGGGAGAAATATCTTTGGCGCCAAGTACAATTATATCCCTATATCAATTTTACATCTATTGGCAACGAGAATGGAGATTATAGATCCGGAGAACAACTGTCTAACGGCTCCCGAACGATGAATGTGGTTGAGAAATCTACTGGAGCAAATTTTTATTCTTACAATACGAACGAGCGAGGCGATCGCACCACAGTTGTCACCGTTGTCAAAAACTTTAGTAACAGAGAACATCCCGCCTACAAAAGTGCAGTAAAGGCAGGTAAACCTAGTTGGACTTCGGTTTTTATTTCCTTACTAGAACCGACATTACTCATCAGCGCTAGCCAGCCCGTATACAGCGACAAAAATGAACTAGAAGGAGTATTATTTGCAGCCTTGCGTCTCGATCATCTGGGAAGATTTCTCAACAGTCTCAAAGTTGGCAAATCCGGTCAAACATTTATTATCGATCGCCAAGGCACTTTATTAGCAACTTCCACCCCCGAAAAACCGTTTCGCACTCGTGGCAATGAAAAACAATTGTTTAAAGTAGCAGAAAGCAGCAACCCTTTTACTCAAGCTACAGCTAAATATTTGACAGCACAGTTTCACAACTTAAACCAAATTAAAAAATCTGAGTTATTGAAATTTGAAATAGATGGCAAACGACAATTTTTAAAAGTCCTGCCGTTTCAAGATGGCAAAGGTTTAGACTGGCTGATTGTGGTAGTGGTTCCCGAAGCAGACTTCACAGAACAAATCGATGCCAATACCCGCATAGCGATTTTGCTTTGTTTGGCAGCTTTAGGAGTAGCTGTAGTTATCGGCATTCTGACATCTCGGTGGGTGACAAATCCTATTTTGCGCTTAAATACAGCAGCAAAAAATATTGCTAAAGGTGAATGGGACACCACAGTAGAAAGCAAACGCTCCGACGAATTGGGGGAATTAGCCAAGTCATTTAACAGCATGGCTCAACAACTGCAACAATCTTTTGAAACTTTAGAACACCGAGTGCAAGAGCGGACTGCCGAATTGGCTGTAGCTAAAGACAAAGCGGAAGTAGCGAATCAAGCTAAAAGTACGTTTCTAGCTAATATGAGTCACGAATTGCGATCGCCCCTGAATGCAATTCTCGGCTTTTCCCAACTGATGACTCGCAGCCAAACCCTATCCCCAGAACATCAAGAAAATATTAGCATAATTAGCAGCAGCGGAGAACACCTGCTCACCCTGATTAATAACGTCCTCGATTTATCTAAAATTGAATCGGGGCGCACCACCCTCAATCCCAAGAAATTCGATCTTTATCGCCTGCTCAACGACTTGGAAGATATGTTTCAACTTAAAGCAGATGACAAGCACTTGCAGTTAGTTTTTACTCACAGTCCCGACGTTCCGCAGTACGTAGAAACTGACGAGTTAAAGTTGCGGCAAATCTTGATTAACCTGCTCAATAACGCTCTTAAATTCACTAATGAGGGCGGTATTTCGGTCAGAGTAAGCAAGCATTCTTCAGGTGAAAATCACCAGGCAGAAGGCGAAAAAAATGAGCTGTCAGAAGAATCAAAGAATACAGAAAGTTCAGCAAGTATTAATCTTAAAACATCCCAATTAACTCACTCAGAGAACGCGAGTTATGCAACAAAAAATGACTATTCAGCTTCTGTCTCTTCCTTCTTCCTTGATTTTGAAGTCGAAGATACTGGCCCCGGTATTGCTGCCAATGAATTAGACAATCTTTTTGAAGCTTTCGTGCAAACCCAGACAGGCAAAGATTCGCAAGAAGGTACAGGCTTGGGATTGCCAATTAGCCGCAAGTTTGTGGAATTAATGGGGGGCGAAGTGAGCGTCAGTTCTGCTGTCGGTAAGGGGACTAATTTTACATTTGACATTCAAGTTATTGCTGTCGATGTGGCTGATATTGAAGCCCCAAAACTGATTCGCAATGTGATTGGCTTAGAACCAAATCAACACCCCTATCGAATTTTGATAGTAGACGATAAACCGCTCAATCGCCAACTGTTAATTAAACTGCTCAATCCTCTGGGTTTTGACCTTAAAGAAGCTACTAACGGTCAAGAAGCTCTTGACATTTGGGACTGTTGGGAGCCGCATTTAATTTGGATGGACATGAGAATGCCCGTGATGGATGGCTACGAAGCAACAAAACAAATTAAAGGCACTATTAAAGGTCAAGCTACTGCTATTATTGCACTGACTGCGAGCGTTTTGGAGGAAGAACGGGCAGTTATTTTGTCGGCGGGCTGCGATGCTTTTATGCGGAAACCTTTCCGGGAAGCGGATATTTTCGATGCTATGCACAAACACATCGGAGTGCGCTATATTTATGAAGATCCGGGTCAAGCTAACTTATCGGTAATCCAAGAGCGCGATCGCGAAATGACTGCGGCTGACTTTATGAAATTGCCTGAGTCGCTGGTAGCTGATTTAAAGCTGGCAATACTGAATGCAGATATGGATTTCATTGAAAGTGCGATCGAGCAAATTAGATTAAAGGATACAGTAACCGCTGGTGCGATCGCCAATTGTATAGAAAATTTCGAGTACGACAAAGTTTTAAAGTTAATCTCTCAAGCAAGCTCACATGAATAACGACATTCCTAGCACCGATCGCGGTAATATTTTAGTAGTTGACGACACCCCAGCTAATTTGCGGCTGCTAGCCGGAATTTTGAATGGCAAGGGCTATAAAGTCCGCCCCGTACCTAGTGGCGAGTTAGCGCTTTCGGCCGCCAAAGGAATGCCGCCCGATTTGATTTTGCTGGATATTATGATGCCCGAAATGAATGGGTATGAAGTTTGCGAAAAAATCAAAGCTGATGAACGCACTCGCGACATTCCAGTGATTTTTATTAGCGCGATTAATGACGTGCTAGATAAAGTCAAAGCCTTTGCTGTCGGCGGGGTAGATTATATTACCAAACCTTTTCAGGTGGAAGAGGTTCTAGTTAGGGTAGAAACGCATTTAGCAATGTGCCAGTTGCAAAAAAAACTCCAACAGAAAAACGAGGAACTGACAGTCACTTTAGACCAACTGCAAGCAACACAAAATCAATTAGTTCAATCGGAAAAAATGGCTGCATTAGGGCAACTGATTGCGGGCATTGCTCACGAAATTAATACGCCGCTGGGGGCGATCCGATCGTCCATTGGCAATATTACCAGTTTTTTGGATAACAATCTTGAAAGTTTGCCAGTTTTTTTCAAAGAACTTTCAGATGAACGTCAGCATGATTTTTTGAGTTTGATGTACAGTTCCCGCCAACAAACTTACTCTTTATCTACGCGAGAAAAACGGGAATTAAAAAAAGGGCTGAAGCAGCAATTAGATGCGGAAGGGATTGACAATGCTGACAGCCTTGCTAGCATTTTAGTCAATATCGGATTGCAGGGAAATCTGCAAGAATTCTTGCCGTTGCTCAAAGACCCTGAAAGCGAAAATATTATCAAAACCGCCTACGAATTTGCTAGCATTCACAGAAGCGCCAGAACCATCGCTACCGCTACAGAACGCGCTGCTAAAGTCGTCTTTGCCCTGAAACATTATGCGCGTTACGATGTGAATAGCCAAAAAATACAGGTGAATATTACCGAGGGAATTGAAACTGTATTAACTCTTTATCAGAACCAGCTAAAGCAAGGAGTGGAAATAGTCAGAAATTATCAAAATCAGTTACCAACTGTACTGTGTTATCCTGACGAACTAAATCAAGTTTGGACAAATTTAATTCACAATTCCTTACAAGCGATGGACAATCAAGGAACTTTAACCGTTGACGCAGCACAACAAGATACCAACGTTGTGTTAAAAATTACCGACAGTGGTAAAGGGATTCCACCTGAGATTTTGCCGAAAATTTTTGAGCCGTTTTTTACTACCAAACCTGCGGGAGAAGGCAGCGGGTTAGGATTGGATATTGTCAAAAAAATCATTGAAAAACATCAGGGTAAAATTGAGGTGGAGTCGGTGCCAGGTCAAACTGCATTTACAGTGTCTTTGCCGATTAATTTAACTGAGTAGGTAAAGCGCTCCAGACTGAAGTCTGGGGCTAAAAATTTGCAGTCTACCGGCGCGGAATGTAGAATTTGGAAAACGGTGTGCTTACCCATTGGGTTTGCCCTGCCAGACTAAATGAGGAAACTAGCAATGTCTAAACCAGCAATTTTGTGTGTTGACGATGAAGTAGCGGTGTTGGAGAGTCTGGAAATTGAACTGCAACAGGCCTTTAACGGTAAATATCTTTGCGAATTTGCTGAAAGTGCTGCCGAAGCACTGGAAATTATTGCAGAGCTATGTGAAGATGAGGTTAACATTCTAGTGATTGTGTCTGATTGGTTGATGCCCGGAATGAAAGGAGATGAGTTGCTGATTAAAATTCATCAAAAATATCCGCAAATTGTGACAGTGATGTTGACGGGACAAGCAGACCCAGAAGCAATCGAACGCACAAAAACTCAAGCCAATCTTCATGCTTTTATACAAAAACCTTGGCGCAGTCAAGAATTAATTGAAGCCATTAAGTCTGGTCTAGCAAATTTATGAAAAAACCCGTCATTATTTGTGTCGATGATGAGCCGACTATACTCGATAGTCTGGAAATAGACTTGCTAAAAGCCTTTGAAGATAAATATTTAATTGAAACTGCCCAAAGCGGCGAAGAAGCTTTGGAGTTGCTGTCGGAACTTTTAGCAGAACAGTATGAAGTTCCTTTGGTTATTTCCGATCATATCATGCCTAACATGAAAGGAGACGAGCTATTAAGGAGCGTTCATGCTATCTCGCCGCACTCTCTCAAGATTATGCTGACGGGGCAGGCGGATTTGGAGGCGGTAGCCAATGCGATTAACTATGCTAAATTGTACCGATATATAGCTAAACCTTGGCAATCTGATGACTTGAAATTAACTGTTACTGAGGCAATATACAAATATTTTCAAGACAAACAATTAGCTGAAAAACAAGTAGAACTTCAGGATATGAATCAGGAGTTGGCAAAATTAAGTCGCAAGCAGGCGATGCTGATTGCCAAACTCCACGAAAACGAAAGTCGGTTGACGCAATACCTGGAAGCTATGCCGTTGGGCGTGTGCGTGTTGGATGCGAACGGTCAATCTTTTTACGCAAATCAGAAGGCGCGGGAGGTATTTGGTAAAGGCACTGTGCCGCATATTAATTCGGAGCAGAAAGCGGCAATTTATCAATTCTATAAAACTGGAACTAATCAGAGATGCCCTGTGGAAGAATTGCCAATTATGCAGGCGCTGCGGGGCGAAAATGTGCGGACTGAGGGAGTAGAAATTCGGACGGGTAACAAGATTATTCCGGTGGAAAGTTGGGCGACTCCTATTTATGATTCTCTCGGGGATATTTCCTACGGGATTATTGCTTTTACTGATATTACGGAACGGAAGCAAGCTGAAGCAGCGCTGGTGCAAGCTGAAGAGAAGTATCGCCGGATATTTGAAAATGCTCTTGAGGGTATTTTTCAGACTGCACCTGACGGAACTTTGATCAGTGCTAATCCTGCTCTGGCTCAAATCTATGGGTATGATTCTCCTGAAGAATTGATGGCAATTGTTAATGATATTCAGCGACAATTGTACGTGCAACCGCACCGCCGTCAAGAGTTTTTTGCCCTGATGGAACAGTACGGTACTGTGTCTGAGTTTGAGTCGGAAGTTTACCGCCGAGATGGCAGTATTATTTGGATTTCTGAGGATGCGCGCACTGTTTTTGATGCTAGCGGTGAGGTGCTTTACTATCAGGGTTTTGCTGAGGATATTACTTTGCGAAGATTGGTAGATGTGGAACGGCTGAGGTTTACGAATGATTTGGAAAAAGCTTTGGTGGCTGAAGAAAAATTAAATGAAGCGCTGTTAGAAAGCGAAAATCGGCTGACTCAATTGCTGGAAGCGGTGCCGGTGGGTATATTTGTGGTAGATGGTATGGGGAAACCTTGCTACATGAATTCTTGGGCTGAGAAAATACTGGGCCAAGGCTTGGTTTCTGATGTTGTTTGTAGCACTTTGCCGGAAGTTTATCAAATTTACTGCGCCGGAACTAATGAGCTGTATCCGGGCGAAATGCAGCCGATTACGCGGGCGCTGCGGGGAGAAGTGGTGCACGCTGACGATGCGGAAATTCACCGCCCGGAGAGGATTGTGCCGATCGAGATTTGGGCGACTCCAATCTACGACGAACGGAAAAACATAGTTTACGCGATCGCAGCTTTTCAAGATATCACAGAGCGTCAAGAGGTAGAAACCGAGCGCCGCCAATTCACAGACGAGTTGGAAAAAGCTTTAGCAGCGGAAGAAAAATTAACAGATGCTTACGGGCGATTCGTGCCGCACGAATTTCTCCACTTTCTGGGATATGAAAGTATTTTGGAGGTAAAATTAGGCGATCAGGTACAGAAGGAAATGTCGGTGCTGTTTTCAGATATTCGCGATTTCACTGCTCTTTCTGAAACTATGACTCCCCAAGAAAATTTTCAATTTATCAATGCTTATTTGTCGCGGATGGAACCTGCAATTACGGAAAATTTTGGGTTTATTGATAAATACATTGGCGATGCGATTATGGCGCTGTTTAATGGCAGTGCGGACGATGCTGTGAAAGCGGGAATTGCGATGCTAGAACAGCTTAACGAGTATAATAGTAGTCGCAGTCTGCCCGATCGCCCGCCGCTGCAAATTGGCATTGGCATCAATACGGGTTCTTTGATGTTAGGCACGGTTGGCGGCCAAAGTCGCATGGATAGCACGGTGATTAGCGATGCGGTAAATTTAGCCTCCCGCGTGGAAAATTTGACAAAAGAGTATGGAGTTTCGATGTTAATTACTCACAATACTTTTATACAGTTGACCGATGTTTATGATTTTAGATTGATCGATCGCGTCGCAGTCAAAGGTAAATCGCGCATGGTAACGGTTTATGAAGTATTTGCAGCAGATCCGCCGGAGCTGCGACAGAAAAAGTTAGAGACAAAGACAATGTTTGAGCAAGGTTTGGTATTCTACAATAGTGACAGGTATGTCGAAGCTACAAGATTGTTTTCGGCGTGCCTGCAAATCAACCCTAGGGATAAGGTAGCTCAAATTTATATCCAGCGATGCGTGAAACGGGCAATATCTCCGGCATAAGCTTTGCTCTCCATCTGGAATTGTCTGTTATGTTCGAGAGGGGGAGGGGGAGAAAGGGAGAGGGGGAGTAGGGAATACGGCATTGAAATATACAATAGACAAGATTGCAAAAGTCCTTTTAATCAAATTTCAGGACGGGCTGGCGTGCCCATCCCACAATTTTTTTTCTTGTGGGATGGGCACGCGAGCCCGTCCTAATTATTTTTGCAATTCAAGTCTAATTTAAATGCACAGTGTAATTATTATTTAGACTGGCAGGGAAACGGAAACTATTGTTTCTTGTTGCGGCAAACTTTCGATTTTAAATTCTCCTCCGTGCAATTCTGCAAGGCGTTGAACGATGGCTAAGCCCAATCCCAAACCTGCTTGTTGGTAAATTTTGCGATCGAACTGCCTGTAAGCTTGTAGCTGTGCAATCTGCTCTGCTGTCATCCCGCGGCCTTGGTCTTTAACAGAGATAATAAAAGTCTGATTTTCCACGAAAGTGCTAAAGAAAACTGGCGTTCCTTCTACAGAAAACTTGAAGGCATTGTCCAGCAGTTCCTCTACAATTTTTGTGAGTCTGATAGAATCAATACCCACCGAAGAATCCTGCAAGTTTAATTGTAAATCATCTGTTCGATTCACTTGTTTCGCTTGTTGCCACGCTTTTTGAGTCAGCAAAGATTTGACGCAGCTAAATTGGCTGCTGCGCATCTCAAGAAGCAGTTCGGGATTTGTGGCTGCCATCTCTAGTTCTGCATACAGCAAAAAGTTCTGAATCAGTCGGTACAAGCGATGACCGGAAGTGTTAATTTGACCGATCATTTCTAAGATGTCTGATTCCTCGAAAACCTGATATTCTGACATAATGAGCTCGGAAAAACCCAGAATGGCATTCAAAGGAGTGCGCAATTCGTGGGGAAGCGACATACTAATGTTGGTGCGCAATTCGTCTAGGGTTTTTTGAGACTGTCTGCTAATTGTTTTGTGTTTCTCAAGTCGAATAGCAATTGCTTTTAGCAGTTCTTGCGGCGTACAGGGCTTAGTGATATAGTCGTCTGCGCCCAGTTCCATGCCCGTGCGAATGTCACTTTTATCGGCTTTGGCTGTGAGGAAAATAAACGGAATTGTGGCAGTTAGGGGTTCGGAGCGCAAAGCTTTGAAAACGCCGTGACCGTCCACTTCTGGCATCATCATGTCGCACAAAATTAAATCTGGGATTTGTGCGATCGCCAGTTGGATGCCGACTTTGCCGTTAGTCGCTCCAATTCCTTGAAAATTCTCGGCTTCCAGCAACTCTAAAATATTTTCTCTAATCGATTCTTCGTCTTCGATTACCAAAATTTTTGCCACGGTTGTCGCTCCTTGTCGCTAGTAGTTTGTTGAAAAAGCTCTGTTTTTGTACAGGTGAAAAGTTTATTTTTTTGTGGGGTTAACTGAGGGTTAAGTGGCGGATGTTTATAGTTGATAATTTAGTTGTTATGGGCTGGGAACGCAAATTAAAGGTAAGGTAATAGTGAAAGTTGTACCATTTCCTTCTTGAGAGTCGATCGCCAGTTTGCCACCGTGAAGTTCCACAGCCCTTTTCACAATTGCTAAACCGAGACCAGTTCCCGAAATATTGCCGACATTTGTAGCTCGGTAAAAAGTTTCTAAGATTCGCTCTAAATCGGCTTGGGGAATCCCAATACCCTGGTCTTGAACTTGGAAAACAGCTTCTTGGTTTTGACAGTTGAGCTGCAAGGAAACTGTACTGCCGGCGGGAGAATATTTGAGGGCATTGGAGAGGACGTTTCCCAACATTTGTCGCAGCAGTTTTTCATCCATTTGAGCGTCGCAGTTGCCGCCTTCATGTTGAAAGGCGATCGGATGTTGGTTGCTGTCGTTGAGCTGCTGTTCTTCTACCAGTTGACGGCAAAATTTTTCGAGGTTTAAGGAAATTGGTTGAAAATGTAAGGTATTTGCTTCTATTTTGCCAATTACGAGGATATCTTCTAATAACTCTGTCATGCGTTTGATGGCTAATTGAATCCGCACAAAATGAGTAGATTTTTTCGGTTCTGGCCACTGTGAACTGTAATCTTGTAGCAATCCAACCGAAAATTGGATGGTTGTCAAGGGGGTGCGGAACTCGTGGGAAACCATTGTCACAAATTTAGCTCGCAATTCTGAAAGTTCCTTTTCTCGTGCGAGGGCTTTGAGAGTTTCCGCTTCTGCTCGTTTGCGATCGCTAATGTCGCGGGCTTCAGCAATCAGCAGCAAAACTTGTCCTGTCTCATTTTTAACAGGTTTGAGTGAGAAATCAACTGTCACAATTTGGCCGCTTTTGCCTAACAAGTCGATTTCGCTGCGAAAAAACTCGCCCATACCAGCTTTGGCGATCCCTTCTTTTAATTGTTGTTTGCCATTTGGTGACTGTTGCCAAATCGGCTGTTCCCAAATGGGGTGGCCCACAATATCCTCCGATCGCATTCCGGTAAATTCTAGCGCTGTCTCGTTCACTTCCAGCACGATTCCTTCGGGAGTCAGCAGTTTGGTTAGCTGAAACGAAGAGTCAAAAATCGCCCGAAAACGTCGCTCGCTTTCCCGCAGCATTTGAAATGTTTGAGATCGTTCGATCGCGTAGCGGATCGTCCGCACTAATAATTGAGTAGTAATTTGACCTTTAACAATGTAATCTTGGGCTCCCAAGCGAACAGAGTCAAGTGCGATCGCCTCATCGTCCAAGCCAGTCATTACCACCATTGCTGTATCAGGGGCAACTTCTTGCAGGCGAGTCAGCGTTTCCAAACCGTGGCTGTCGGGCAAAGAAAGGTCTAGCAAGACTATATCAAAGGATTGTTTGCACAGTTGGGCGATCGCCTCGTGCAGGTAGTCAACCGACACCAGTTCCCACTGGACGCCCGCAGATACTTCTAACAGTTCTGCAAGCAAATCAGCATCAGCCGGATTGTCTTCTACTAACAGAATCTTAATCCACATAGCTCAGACGTTTTTGACTGTAAAAATTTTACTCTACAAATCTAAGATTAAACTTTTTTGCTTGACCTTGCCATTTTTAACTTGAAAGTTATTATTTGGTATTATTTGGGAACAATCACCACCACCAGCCACCAATCCTCAATCAATTAATAATTTACAGGAAGTTTGACAACTTCGAGCCAGAATTCCTCAATTAACCTAACTACTTTAGTAAATTCTACGAAGTCTACAGGTTTGGTTATGTAACAGTTGGCGTGGAGCGAGTAGGACTTGACAATATCCTCGGGAGCTGCTGAAGTGCTGAGAATCACTACAGGAATTAATTTTAACTTTGGGTCATTTTTAATTTCTTCTAGCACTTCAACACCGCTTTTTTTGGGCAAATTCAAATCTAGCAAAATCAAATCGGGACGAGGTACGCCCAGATAGGGTGCTTTTCTGCGCAAAAACTTGATTGCTTCGACTCCATCCTCGACAAAATGCAAGTTATTCAATATTTTACCCTGACCGAGGGCTTCTATTGCCAAATCGGCATCGCTGGGAGAATCCTCAATTAGCAGAATCTCAACGGGTCTCATAGTGCTTCGATCGCTCATAACTGGCGTATCCCTTGGATTATAGGAAAAAAATTGAACTTTAAGGCTTTAGCTACTAATTATAGGAATAGTAAAGTAAAAAGTCGCTCCTTTTCCTTCCTGAGATTCTACCCAGATGCGCCCGCCGTGGCGTTCCACAATGCGCTTGCACATCGCCAAACCTATGCCAGTACCGGAATATTCGCGACGAGAGTGCAGGCGACTAAAAATGATAAAAATGCGATCGGCATATTCCGGATCGATGCCAATGCCGTTATCGGCGACGCAAAACAGCCATTCACCCTCTTGTCTGCGGGCAGCGATCTGAATCAACGGGATATCTTCGCGGCAAAATTTAATGCCGTTAGCGATCAAATTTTGGAATAGTTGCACCAGTTGAGATTCATCTGCCATCACGGTTGGCATCGCGTCGCAGGTAATGACAGCTTTCTTTTCGGCGATCGCAATTTGCAAATTGCACAAACTGTGCTGCACAGCAGCGTTGCAGTCCGCAGGCTCAAACTGCTGACCCCTCGTTCCCAGGCGCGAATAGGCCAACAAATCGTTAATTAACTGCTGCATTCTGGTAGCGCCATCGACAATATAATTAATATACTTATCTGCTTTAGCATCCAAATTTCCTTGATAGCGCTGGGCCAGCAATTGAGTGTAACTGGTAACGGCTCGGAGCGGTTCTTGCAAATCGTGGGAAGCCACATAAGCAAATTGCTCTAATTCCTCGTTGGAACGCTTCAAATCAGTAGTAAGTTGGAGCATTTGCTGCTCTGCTTCTTTGCGGTCTGTAATGTTGTAAACTAGGGCGCAACATGACAGCAGATTACCCTGCTCGTCCAATACAGGACTGGTAGAAAGATAAGTCCAAATATCTTGGCCGTCCTTGGTTTTGAATTTTAATTCGTGTTTTTCACCAACACCTTGCTTGCGCCGATCGACATTATCAAGAGCTTGTTGTTTTTGCTGTTCGTCCATGAAATCAAAAAGCGGCCGCCCGAACATTTCTAATTCACTATAGCCGAGCATTCGCGCCATTGCGTGGTTCACGTAAGTCGTGAGGGCATTGCTGTCAATTACCCAAATACCTTCTTCTGCTAATTCAACTATTTGCCTGTATTTGAATTCGCTTTCCTGCAAAGCTGTTTCAGTTAGTTTGCGCTCGGTGATATCTTTCATAAAACAGTGGTGACCGTTAAATATCCCTTGTGCATCCCAAGCTTTTACCATCGTTAATTGCTTGTAAAAAAACGAGCCATTTTTCCGGACGCCTCTAGCTTCTACTTCTACTTTGCCAGAAATTAGCATTTCCTGATAAGCTGAGATCATCATCTCAACATCGCCCGGATGTACGGTGAGCGGCCATTCCATGCCGACCATTTCTTCCGGTTCGTAACCGCATCTGTGAGCGTAAGCTCGGTTAACATTGATGTAGCGTCCCTCAATGTCCAGCCGCGAAATGCCTTCCACCGCATTTTGCAGGGCAATAGTAAGATCTCGGAGCTCTTTTTCAGCTTGTTTGCGTTGCGTAGCTGCCGCCACGGCATCGCTAATATCCTGACCGATACCCAAAAAACCAGTAATATTTCCATTGCTATCAAATAAGGCAGTCACCGACAACAGTACCGGAAACCGCGAACCATCTTTGCGAATGAAAGTCCATTCATTTTCGTCAGCTATCCCCCGGCACGGCAAGGCCATAAAAACTTCAATTCCCGGCTCTATTTTTACTCCCAATTCTTGAGAAAGAACTTCAGCTCTTTTACCTACCTCCAAAGGATCGTGAATTATTGCTGGCGTGACTTTCCCCACCACTTCTTCGGGGGAATAGCCTAAAAGTTGCTGTGCTGCCCGATTAAATGTTTTAATTATACCGTCGGCATCTGTAGAAATAATTGTGTAGTGAGCGCTGTTAAGAATTGCATTTTGCAGTTGCGTCAATTCCAACAAAGCGATCGCAATTCTTTCTCGGTAGGCTATTTCTTGTGGCAATTTGTGGTGAGAAATTTCCATTTGAGCAGTGCGCTCAGCAACTCGATGCTCCAGAGTTTCATTGAGCAGTCGATTTTCATCTTCTACCTGCTTGCGTTCTGTAATATCAGTAATAGTACCAACATAACTTTTAACCTCCCCATTTTCTCCGATTTGACCGACAGCTTGACCGAATACCCAACTGATTTGAGTGTGATTAATGCCTTGAAAGCGGTACTCAGATTTAAACGGCAATTTCTGCTGCGCGGCGCTATACCATTGGGCAAAAACGCGCTGGCGGTCGTCTGGATGAATGCCTTGCAACCACCCTTTGCCCAAAGCTTCATCGCTAGCCATTCCCGAAATTTGACACCAGCGCTCGTTGACATACAAGCAGTCTCCTAAAGCGTCTGCATAAAATATTCCCACCGGCGAAGCTTCAGTTAAAGTGCGATAGCGAGCTTCTGTTTTTCGGCGTTCAATGATTTCTTTTTGCAGTATGCGATCGATCATCCCTAATTGAGTTGGACTGACGAGAGTTAATGCTTGGGGAACTAAAGGAATTAATGCAAAAGCGGTGTAAGCAGAAATTGCGGCGGTAATCATTTTCAGACTGCCAGAAACCCAATAAACAGGATGCCAAAGCGTCCAAACTTCCATTATATGAGTAGTGCCACAGGAGATAATAAAAGCTGCGAACAGCCAAAAGATGTTGCGAAAGGGCAAGTCTTTTCCCTGAGTGATAAAATAAATTAGCGATAGCGGTATTGAATAGTAAGCCAGGGCAATTATAGAGTCTGACACTATGTGCAGCGCGACTAGCTCTCGCTGCCAAAGGTAACAGTGGCCGTGAGGAATATAATTCCCGGTGAATAATAGGTTATTTAACAAATTCCAAAGCATAAATGGAATGGGGAATGGGGAATTTAACGCAATAACTTATAATTTATCTCAAATCTCTGAAATATACAGAAGACCCGGCGAATGGAATTCGCGGCGACACAAACTCTCACGTGCCTCCGCAGGTTGAAGAAATATACAGAAGACCGGGCGAATGAAATTCGCGTTTACACAAACTCTCACGTGCCTCCGCAGGTTGAAGATTCGCCCGTGGTTGAGATTCCCGGCGAATGGAATTCGCGTTTACACAAACTCTCACGTGCCTCCGCAGGTTGAAGATTCGCCCGTGGTTGAGATTCCCGGCGAATGGA
>NZ_JAUBVZ010000004.1:257388-411874 GCF_036702805.1 Microcoleus sp. A006_D1 | reverse complement strand
ATTCGCGTCTACACAAACTCTCACGTGCCTCCGCAGGTTGAAGAAATATAGAGAAGACCCGGCGAATGGAATTCGCGCCGACTTTCTTTTTCTATAAAAAATGGGGCGAGCCCAAAGCCCGCCCCACCACAAATTATGCTGTTGCTATTGATTAACCCAACAGCGCCTTAGCCTTAGCTACGACATTATCAACGGTGTAGCCAAACTTTTCTAATACAACTGGGCCCGGTGCAGAAGCGCCGAAAGTATCGATGCTGATGCTGTCGCCTTCGGAACCCAAATAACGTCCCCAGCCGAAGCTAGAAGCCGCTTCAACTGCTAACCGCTTGGTAACAGCTTTTGGCAGTACAGATTCGCGGTAAGCTGCATCTTGCAAGTCGAACAATTCCCAGCAAGGCATCGAAACTACTCGTACTTTCTTGCCTGCGGCGCGCAATTTTTCAGCGGCATCAACGCAGAGGTATGTTTCGCCGCCGGTGCCGATTAAAATGATGTCGGGAGTGCCACCGTCGTCGGACAAAGTGTAAGCGCCTTTGGCTGTTCCTTCGATCGAGCTTCCGGCCAAATTGGGCAAGTTTTGACGAGACAAAGCCATCAAAGTGGGACGTTTGGGGCTTTCAATTGCCACCTTGTAAGAGCCAGATGTTTCGTTACCATCCGCAGGGCGCATTACCAACAAATTGGGGATGGCGCGCAGGGAAGCGATGGTTTCGACTGGTTGGTGAGTGGGGCCGTCTTCGCCCAAGGCTACGGAGTCGTGAGTCATTACATAGATAACTCCAGCTTCCGAGAGTGCAGAGAGGCGAATTGCTCCCCGCATATAGTCGGCAAATACCAAGAAAGTTGCACAGTAAGGTATTAAGCCACCGTGTAGGATCATACCATTGGCGATCGCGCCCATAGCGTGTTCCCGCACGCCAAACCGCAGGTTGCGTCCTTCGTATTGACCTTTTTGGAAATCTTTTTCACCCTTGAGCAAGGTCATGTTAGAAGATGCCAAGTCAGCGGAACCACCGATTAATTCAGGTAGAACAGCCGCCAAAGCATTCAAACATTTTCCAGAATGATTCCGGCTGGAATCTGCCTTATCTTCCGGCTTGTAAGTCGGCAGAACTTTATCCCAACCTTCGGGAAGTTTGCCAGCAACCGTGCGCTCATATTCTGCTGCTTCTGCGGGATATTTTGCTTTATAATCAGCAAAAGCTTGATTCCATTCTTGCTCAGACCCGGCGCCTCGTTCGACTGCTTTGCGGAAGTGTGACAAAGCATCATCAGGAATTTCAAACGGTGCGTGTTCCCACTTCAAGAAATCGCGAGTTGCTTGGACTTCATCGTTACCCAAAGCAGCACCGTGAGCGCTGTAAGAATTGCGCTTGTTGGGAGAACCGTAACCAATGATGGTGCGGACTTTAATCATGGACGGTTTGTCCGTGACTTTTTTGGCTTCTTCAATAGCTTTGTGAACTGCTGCTAGATTAGTATCGTGGTCTAGAGCAGTATTATCTACTGTAATGACGTGCCAGTTGTAAGCTTCAAAACGCTTGCCGACATCTTCAGTAAAGGCTAAGTTTGTGTCGCCTTCAATGGAAATGTGATTGTCATCGTAGAGGGCAATTAATTTGCCTAGTCCGAGGTGTCCGGCCAAAGAACAAGCTTCGCTAGAAACGCCTTCCATGTGGCAGCCGTCACCCATGATGACATAGGTGTAGTGGTCAACAATGGTGTTACCGGGCTTGTTAAATTTGGCAGCGAGGTGAGCTTCTGCCATTGCCAAACCGACGGCGTTAGCAATACCTTGTCCCAGCGGGCCGGTGGTAACTTCGATGCCTTCGGTGACGAAGTTTTCGGGGTGTCCGGGGGTTTTGGATTCCCACTGACGAAATTGCTTGATGTCGTCGAGGCTGACGCTATCGTAGCCGGTGAGGTACATGAGGGCGTACTGTAGCATACAGCCGTGTCCGGCGGAGAGGACGAAGCGATCGCGATTGAACCACTTGGGGTTTTTCGGGTTGAACCGCATAAACCGATCCCACAGCACGAATGCCATAGGGGCAGCGCCCATCGGCAGTCCTGGGTGTCCTGATTTTGCTTTTTCTACCGCGTCGATGGCGAGAAAGCGGATAGAGTTGATGCAGAGTTCTTCAGTCTGTGATTGGGTTGCAACAGCCATAATTCTTGTTTTTATATCTAAGAGTGTGTGTGGTCGATTCTGGCAGAGGTGCGATGAGTCGAGTTCGATCGCCCGCTTCTCTGCTGTTCAGTTTCTGTGGAACTGCCGTGAGGCTGCACTACATATCATCTCACCACTTGCGATCGACAGACAACTTAATTTTTTAAGGTTTCGGCCGCTTTGATAGTTGACAGTTGACAGTTGACAGTTGACAGTTGACAGATTTTAGTCAACAGTCAAGGTCGGCCCGACGATCGCAAGTTTATCTTGGTTGTTTAAAAAATTCGTTTGTGTTGCCCAGTTATGATAAAGTGTAGTGTTTCTCACATTTTGCATTTTGCAGCTTTGTGACGAACAGGCAAGATGCCTGTTCCACAAAAAGTGAATTTTCTGGTGGGGTGGGCTGGCGAGCCAGCCCGAGAATAGTGCAAGATGTAAGATATTTGTAATTTTAACCAGGCAATAAGTAATGACTCTGAGTGAAGCCGAAGTCCGCAGTCAAAAAGTAGACGAACTGCGATCGCAAGGCATAGAACCGTATCCTAGCCAATCCTACGCGCGATCGCACACAGCCCAACAAGTTCGCGAAATATTTAGTCAACCAGGAAAAGAACTCGAAAACGGACAAAGCGACTCCGAAGAAATTTCCCTGCGATTAGCCGGCCGAATTATTTCCAAGCGCGACAGTGGCAAAATTGGTTTCATCGATTTAAAAGACGCTACAGACAAGATTCAACTGAAAGTTGAGAAAGCAATCGTCACAGGTGAAGTCGGTTTGAGCTTTGACCAAATTAAAAAATTGCTTGATGTCGGCGATTTTGTCGGCGTGGAAGGTATCGGCTGCCGCACGCCCCGGGGAGAACTTTCTATTTTAGTGCGGGAATTCACGCTTTTATCAAAAGCTACCATTCAATTTCCCGATGCTCATTACGGCATTAACGACCCCGAAGTTTGCCGTCGCCACCGCGAAATAGATTTAGCTAGCAACCAAGATGCGCTCAACCGTTTTATGCTTCGCAGCCGCATCGTTCAAAGCATCCGTTCCTATCTCTGGCAAGCCAATTTTTACGAAATAGAAACGCCGACATTGCAAGCAATTTACGGTGGTGCTGCTGCTAAGCCATTCATCACTCACCATAATGCTTTGGAGATGGATTTGTATTTGCGAGTTGCACCGGAACTCTTCTTAAAAAGAGCAATATGCGGCGGTTTTGAGCGAGTATTTGAATTAGGAAAAGCATTTAGGAATGAGGGAATTGACAGCACCCACAATCCCGAGTTTACCTCTTTGGAAGTTTACCAAGCCTATGCAGATGTTTTCGACATTTTAACAGTTGTCGAAGATGTGATGTGTTTCGCAGCGGCGGCTGTATTTGGAGATGTCCTCGAAATTGAAAATCAGGGGGAAACGATTAGTTTAGAGCGTAAGTTCGACTACAGCGAAAAATATCCCGGTTTTAGCGGCAAACACTGGCAAGTGAAAACGATGGTGGAAGCTGTCAGAGACGAGTTTGGGCTGGATTTTGACAGTTTGGACTTGGAAAGTGCGATCGCCTCCGTAACCAAGCTAGAACTGCACCTATCTAAGTTAGAACAACAGAGTTTAGGCTACGTGCTGTATGCGGTTTTCGACAAATTAGTTGTTCCCAAACTAATTCAACCGACATTCATCATCGACTATCCTATCGAAGTCAGTCCCTTAGCCAAAGGACACCGCAGCAAACCGGGATTTGTCGAGCGTTTCGAGCTGTTTATCAACGGCACGGAATACTCGAACGGCTTCTCGGAATTAAACGATCCAAAAGAGCAAAGAAAGCGGTTTGAGGAACAGCTAGCGCAGAAAGATGCAGGCGACGATGAAGCACATCCAATGGATGAAGATTTCATCCAAGCGCTATCTTTGGGAATGCCTAATTGTGCGGGAATGGGCATCGGTGTAGACAGATTGGTGATGCTTTTAACTAATACTCAAAGCATCCGAGATGCGGTAATGTTCCCGACAATGCGGCCGGTTAAAGATTGATGCAAGTGGCTTTTTTGACCGCGGATGTCTGCGGATGAACACAGATAAACGCAGATAAAATTCCATCTGCGTTTATCCGCGTTCATCTGCGGTTAAAAAAATCTTCTTTCCTATCACCGTATAAACGAACCGACAACACCGTTCAAATCTTCAGCCAAAGGATTTCCCAAAGCCTTAAACTTCCACTCGCCACCTTCTCGATAAACTTCTCCCATCAACATATTTAATTTGTCTTCATAGGAAGCATCACTTGACAATCGATAGCGAGCAATTTCTTTCCCGGCGGCATCTACAGCCCTCACGAAAGCATTTTCTACCATGCCAAAATGCTGTTTTCTCGCTTTCCCATCGTAAATATTTACGCCCAAGATAATTTTGTGATATTGTGCTGGCAAAGAGTTCAATTTCACCAATATTTGTTCGTCGTCTCCGTCTCCAGCCCCGGTGAGATTGTCGCCGGAGTGTACAACTGTTTTGTCCTTTGACTCCAAATGAGAGTAATAAATTACATCCTCTTTCTGAGTTTTTAATTTGCCGTTTTCTCCCAACAGCAAAGCGTAGGCATCTAAGTCAAAGTTTGCACCGCTGCTTCTGCCGAAAAGACCTGTTTTAGCTTTCGCTACATCCCAGCCCAAAGCTAATGTCAATCGGGACAAGTCGTATTCGCTTTTGCTGAGTACAATTGATTGTCCTTTTGTCAAGTTGATAGCCATAGTTTTGTGATTTTGTAAGGTTTATCGTGAAATATGGTTGGGATATAATACGGTTCAGTTAAGTCTGATCTCCCTGGCACCCCCCTTAAAAAGGGGGGAACAAGAGAGTTCTCAAAGTCCCCCTTCTTAAGGGGGATTTAGGGGGATCTCCGGGGAATAACAGATGAGAAGATTGGGCGGTTGAAACCGCCATCTGACCTTTTATATCGACCTTTTATCCGGCATACTTGTCTAAAAAACTTTGCAAGCCTGAATTGTAGCCTTGTCCGACAGCTTGGAACCTCCACTCGCCATCTTTCTTGTAAAATCTGCCAAATTCGATCGCAGTTTCCCTCGAAAAATCCTCATCCAAATCGTACTTCGTGATTTCTGTGTTAGTAGTGGTATCGTAAATCCTGATAAAAGCATTCCGCACTTGACCGAAGTTTTGCCTTTTCTTTTCTGCTTCGTTGATGGTGACAACAAACACAAGTTCTTCTACCGAGGGATCGATTTTGGTTAAATCGACTGTAACGGTTTCATCATCGCCAACTCCTTCCCCAGTTGTGCTATCTCCCAGATGTACTACAGAAGCATCGGGCGACTCTTTGTTATTGTAGAAAACAAAGTATTTTTCGCTGGGAATTTTGCCATCAGAACCCAACATAAACACGGAAGCATCTAAGTCAAAGGCCCCGCCTGTGTCTGAAGCATTGGTATCCCATCCCAAACCGATCCCGGCATTTTTCAGCCCCGGTGCTTCTTTAGATAGATTGATTCTCCCGCCTTTTTCCAAGTTGATAGACATTCGTCCTCCTATTCACAACATCATTGGCGTTACCGATCGCAATTATACCAACTGTCAGAGGAGCTTGACAAATTGCTGCTGGTACTCATCCTCTGACATCAGTTCTTGGGTGCTTTCCACCCTGTCTAAAAACATGATGCCATCTAAATGGTCGTGTTCGTGCTGAAAAATTCGAGCCACAAAATCAGTTAATTCTTGTCGGTGCAGTTTGCCATCTCTACAAGTGTATTCTATCTCGATCGCCCTACTTCTCGGCACCAATCCCCGAATCCCCGGAATGCTCAAACAGCCTTCCCAGTCTTTGACTGTCTCTGTTGATGCAGCGAGAATCTGGGGATTAATCATCGCTGTCGGTTCCATCTTCGGTGCTTGGGGATAGCGCAGGTTGGGGCGGGATGCGACGATGAACAGCCGATCGCCCATAGCGACTTGAGGGGCGGCAACCCCCACTCCGTGCGCGTGTTGTACGGTAGAGATCAGGTTGTCGATTAGCTGTTGAATGCGATCGGCCTTCACATTCTCCACAACTTGCGACGGTTGGCGCAGTACGGGATTTCCTAATTGAGAAATTTGCAAGATTTCAGGCATATTAATTAGTTGTTAGTCATTAGTCATTAGTCATTAGTCATTAGTCATTAGTCATTTGAATCAGTTAAATCCGTTACATAATCCGTTGCCGAACTGCCCTCAACATCCGTTAAATCCGTTACATAATCCGTTGCCGAACTGCCCTCAACATCCGTTACATCCGTTACGAAATCCGTTGCCGAACTTATCGAATTTTTTGCACCGGCAAACTCCCCGGTTTCACGCTCAAATTAACTATTTGCCCATTCCGATTAATCTCCATTTGCAACAGACCGCCAACCTTAGCATTTTGCACAAACTCCTGGACAGCTTCCGACTGAATAATCGGCTGATTGTTAATCTTTTGAATCACATCACCAGCCCGCAAACCTGCCGCCGCCGCCGGAGAATTAGGAACCACACTCACAATCGCCACACCCCGATCGACTGCAACTCGCAGACTGCTGCTAGCATTGCTGTTAATTTGCTGCTTCACCTCCGCAGTCAGCGTCGCCATTTCAATGCCTAAATAAGCGTGTTCGACTTTCCCCGTCGAAATCAGTTCCTGCGCTACCTGTTGGGCCGCCTGAATGGGAATCGCAAAGCCCAATCCTTGAGCACCTTGAATAATCGCCGTATTCATCCCAATAACTTCCCCCGAAGCATTCAGCAGCGGGCCGCCGGAATTCCCCGGATTGATTGCAGCGTCTGTTTGAATAAAACCGATCCGCTTGTCGGGTACGCCCACATCACTACTCGATCGCCCTGTAGCGCTAATAATCCCCGCAGTCACCGAATTGTCCAAACCCAAAGGATTGCCGATCGCGATCGCCCATTCCCCAGACAACAGCTTATCAGAATTGCCGATCGCCACCACAGGCAGAGCATTCGCCTCAATCTTCACCACAGCAACATCCGTCACCTTATCCGCCCCCAACACCCGCCCCTGATAGCCGCGGCCGTCCCTGAGAGTTACATTTACCGTATCCGCGCCCTCTACAACATGAGCATTAGTCAAAATCACGCCGTCAGCCCCGATCACAAAACCCGAACCAGTGCCCCGTTCAATCCCGCCCCGGCCGCCCGAATTCGGTTGTCCACCAAAAAAATCCTCCGGCGAAACCCCTCTATTTCCCGGTTTCACCTTGCGCGAAGCATCAATCCGCACCACAGCCGGGCCAACTTTTGCCACCGCAGCCACAATAAAATTCACATTAGCCGCATCGCCCGACAAGGCAGCAGGCGGCAATACTTTGCTAGCTTGAGGCTTAGTATTAGCAGGCACTTGCAATCTCGGTTGCTGCGCCCTTTGTCCCGAATCGCCAGAATTTGCACGTAATTGAGAAACCGACAGCCGATCGCCCAACATGGCAGCTCCGGCTCCCGTTACCAGCAGCAATATGTAAATTGCTGGTTGCTTCCAAAATTTGCCAGTAGAACTCTTCATCGCGACGTTTTAAGGCTTTCCTGCCAAATTTAAATATTTGCCTAGCGGTTCCCCGATAGTCTGGTTTGGGCCGCAGATCCGCAAAATTTTTGGGCGATCGGCAGACTCCCTTAAACTTTAACATCTGACGACTAAACTCTCTAGACTGTAGAATTAATCTCTTGAATGCCGATCGGCAAAGGTAAGCAGTGGACATTACCCTCGAAAGTCTGTGGAATCAGATACTTGAACGTCTCCAGGTACAACTGAGCAGACCTAGCTTTGAGACGTGGATCAAAACTGCCAGGGCCGAACAACTCGAAAATAACTGTTTGATTGTCAGCGCCCCCAACCCCTTTGCTCGCAATTGGTTGCAAAAATATTACGTCAAAATCATTGCCGATGCAGTTGAAGAAATTCTTGGCTATCCCGTAGAAATCTACTTAACAGTTGCCGGAGGAAATGAAACAGGTGGCAGCAATGACTCCGCCATGATTTGGCCATCTCCCATTGCCGATATCCCCGAAAGCCACTCGCTACACCCGCCTAAACCCGCCAATTTAAACCCGAAATACCTATTTTCCCGCTTTGTCGTCGGTTCCAACAACCGCATGGCTCACGCAGCATCCCTCGCCGTAGCCGAGTCTCCGGGCCGAGAATTCAATCCCCTATTTTTGTGCGGCGGCGTTGGTTTGGGGAAAACTCATTTGATGCAGGCGATCGGTCATTACCGCTTAGAAATCGACCCCAACGCCAAAATTTTTTACGTTTCTACTGAGAAATTCACCAACGATTTAATCGTCGCCATCCGCAAAGATAGTATGCAAACTTTCCGCGATCACTATCGAGCAGCGGATGTTTTATTAATAGATGATATTCAATTTATCGAAGGCAAAGAATACACCCAAGAGGAATTTTTTCACACTTTCAATACTTTACACGAAGCCGGAAACCAAGTCGTTTTAGCTTCCGATCGCCCGCCGCAGCAAATTCCCCGCCTGCAAGAGCGCTTGTGCTCCAGATTTTCGATGGGATTAATTGCTGATATTCAATTGCCAGACTTAGAAACAAGGATGGCAATTTTGCAGAAAAAATCTGAATATGAAAATATGAGGCTGCCGCGAGATGTGATTGAATACATTGCTTCTAGTTACACTTCCAACGTTCGGGAATTAGAAGGAGCTTTGATTCGGGCGGTAGCATATCTTTCAATTACCGGTTTGCCGATGACTGTGGAGAATATCGCCCCGGTTTTGAACCCGCAAACTGAAACCGTAGAGGCGACTCCCGATGCAGTAATTGCAGTTGTGGCTGAGGTGTTTGATGTTTCTGTGGAAGACTTGAAGGGTGTTTCCCGCAGGCGAGAAATTAGCTTTGCCCGTCAAATCGGGATGTATTTAATTCGGCAGCACACTACTTTGAGTTTGCCGAAAGTTGGCGAAGTGTTCGGCGGCAAGGATCACACGACTGTGCTTTACAGTTGCGACAAAATTGCTCAGTTGCGGAACACAGATCCAACTTTAGCCCAAACTTTGCGTCAATTGAGCGATCGAATAAACGTTGTCAGCCGCAAAACTTAATTACGTAGGGTGCGTCAGCCGGGAAAAATTCTCAGTCTGCCGTCAAGATATTCAGCCGGCTGACGCACCCTACAATCTACAATCACTACAATAACTGTGGAAAAACCTGTGGAAAATTAGCCCTCATAGTGTGGAAAACGTTACCCGATGGCCCAAAACAGTTTTTGTGGGAAAATGGAAGGGCGATCGACAGTACCAGCTTTTCCACAAATTTTCCACAGGCATTCATCAGCTACAACTCAAGCGCCACAACCAATTATTTTATTTTTCCACAGTTTCCACAGGGCGATCCCAAAAATAATTCAATAAAAAAAAGTGTTCCGCCAACTGTCAACTCTTCCTTGTTGCTTCTCTCAACTCTCAACTGCCAACTCTCAACTGCCAACTCTCAACTGCCAACTCTCAACTCTCAACTGCCAACTGCCAACTGCCAACTGCCAACTGCCAACTGTCAACTGCCAACTGCCAACTGTCAACTGTCATCAGCTTTCTGTGATACGATTTGCTTCTGTCTCAAATCCGGTTAATTAACCTTCCTCCCATGAAATTGGTTTGCACCCAAAGTGACCTCAACGCCAACCTCTCGTTGGTAAGTCGGGCCGTTCCCTCCCGCCCGACACATCCGGTACTAGCCAACGTGCTCTTAGTCGCGGATGAGGAAAATCAGCGGGTTAGCCTTACAGCTTTCGATCTCAGTTTGGGCATTCGTACCAGCTTTGCAGCAGAAGTGACTGGCGGCGGCAGTTTTACCATACCCGCAAAATTGCTCAACGATATTGTTTCCAGACTCCCAGGCGGAGAGATTACTTTAGAAGACGAAGCCGGGGATACCGTAGCTTATCTCACTTGCAGTTCTGGCAGCTACCAAGTCAGAGGCATGGGCCCAGAAGAATTCCCAGAATTGCCCGCCATCGAAGCCGGAACAATCCTCAAATTGCCGCCCGAAGCCTTGATAGAAGGACTCAAAGGAACTTTATTTGCTACTAGCCCCGACGAAGCAAAACAGGTACTAGCAGGCGTGCATTTAAAGGTACTAAAAGATTGCCTAGAATTTGCAGCCACAGACGGGCACAGATTAGCAGTAGTTCAAACTGCCAACGAAAAAGCCGCAGCCGAAGAAACCGCAGAAGAATTTGAAGTAACAGTCCCCGCTAAAGCATTGCGCGAAGTAGAAAGAATGCTAGTGATGCAGCAGTGGACTGAACCTGTTACCCTGCATTTTGAACAGGGTCAAGTAGTATTTGAATGGGCAGACCAGCGGCTGACCACCCGCACGTTGGAAGGCCAATATCCCGCATACCGACAGTTGATTCCACCCTCTTTTGAGCGGCAAATTACCTTAGAAAGGCGATCGCTTTTAGCCGCAGTAGAAAGAATTGCAGTTTTTGCCGACCAAAAAAATAATATTCTCAAATGTAGCATCGACGAGGAGAATCAGGAAATCACTTTGTCGGTAGATGCCAAGGATGTCGGTAGCGGTAAAGAATCAATGCCGGCACAGATTTCGGGAGACAGCATAGATATTGCTTTCAACGTGAAATACTTAGTTGACATTTTGAAAACTGCTCAGTCTTCCGAAATTCAAATGCAATTAAACGGTGCTCTTGCTCCTGTAATTTTTCAGCCTTTGGGCGGAGTCAATGCTACATTCTTAGTGATGCCAGTTCAGCTTCGAGCTTAATTGACAGTTGACAGTTGACAGTTGACAGTTGACAGTTGGCAGTTGTCAGTTGGCAGTTGTCAGTTGGCAGTTGACTCAAGCAACAAGGAAGAGTTGACAGCCGTAGGGTGCGTCAGTTTAGTAATTCTCAATCATTATCGAAAATCTCATATGGGATCTGTTTAGGTACGTTGTTGCGCTTTAGCGCTCTTATATATAGTAGCGCCCAAGCCCAACAATATACCTTGATTGAATGTGACAGTTGCGTAATTACTATACAAAAATACTTCACTCAATTCTGAACTGCCTTCAAATCAAGGGCAACAAAATTTCAAATTCCGTACCCGTACCGGGCGTAGAATGCAAATTTAACTTGCCTTTATGCTTTTCCGTCACAATTTGATGAGTAATTGCCAACCCCAAACCCGTACCTTTCCCCGCAGGTTTAGTAGTGAAGAAAGTATCAAAAATCCGTCGCTGAATTTCTGGCGCAATTCCCGGCCCGTTATCGGCAATTCTGATCGCTATCCAAGCGTTATTTTGATTTTTACCCGCTGCTTCTGGGCTGAAGTCCCCATTTTGGCTGGCGGAAGATTCCCTACGGGATAGCTGCGCCGCGCGTACTTTTGCATTTTGTCGATCGCCCAAAACATAATTTTGAAGTAATTCCGAATTCACGCAGTCTCCGTCAGAAGTGTCTATTACCTCAGTTTCAATCGTAATCGCAGGTACAAAACCTTTTTCTCCTTTTACCTCTTCCAAAGCATCGATCGCATTGCTGACGATATTCATAAATACCTGACTCAACTGACCAGAGTAACACTTGACCAAAGGCAAATCCCCATACTTTTTAACTACTTTAAACCCGTACTTAAGACGGTTTTTCATGATTAGCAGCGTACTGTCAATACATTCATGGAGGCTAGCTTCTTTCAAGTGAGTTTCATCCATGTGAGAAAAGGTGTGCAGGCTGGTGACAAGTTCCCTCAGTCTCTCTGATGAAGCCTTCATACTTTTGATAATTTCCACCCAATCTTCTTGCAGAAAATCAAATTCTATGTTTGCTTTGAGTGCGTCAATTTGTTCGTTAGGGCCGACAATTTGCTCGTAAGCAGACAGCAACTCCATAATGTCTTTCGAGTAGTTAGACAAAAAGCCGAGATTTCCGCTGATGCAGGTGACAGGGTTTCTAATTTCGTGGGCGACTCCAGCTACCATCTGCCCCAAACTGGCTAATTTTTCGGTTTGAATTAGTTGAGATTGAGTTCGCTGCCTCAGCAATTTTGTCGCTAATTCGTGAATGTTTGACTGGGCAACTAACAGTTCGCGTACATCTACCAAAGTATAAGTTTGGGGCGATACTTGAACCACAATCGGCTCGTAAAGCAGTTCTTTCGATCGCTGTAGGGACTTCCGGGCTGCATCCACGATTAAAGTATTGCTGGGAAAAATCAAAGTCTCAATTTCAGCAAAGCGGTATAAAGCCTTCACAGGTCGTTTTAAAAATAATTCTCTTCCAAAAGGACGGCTGAGAAATTCTAAAAATCTCCGCCGGGAAATCATGCCGACAAATTTACCTTGATTTGTCAAAATGACTCCCGGTAACAGCGGATTAGTTTCTAACATCTGGGAAATTTTTATCCCGAAATCCGTAGCTTCTACTTGAAAATCGTAAAGCGATAATTCTTGGAGAGTAGAGTCTAAACGAAGTTCTCCAGAGTCAGCTTCGGACGCGGGTTGGACTGGTCTTTCTACGCAGGAAGTATTTAACATAAATTCATCAGCACGCTTTTTTGGTGGTTTTTATTTGCCAGCAGACATTCAGTTACCAAAGGTCAGCAAATAAGTAGCTGAGTGCTTTGGCCAGCATCTCCCTGGCAAACTACATTTTAAATTACACAAAAAACTGTCTGTGGTAAATGGGATTTTACCACTCCAAGTATTAGGCAAGTTCGAGCATGACCGAGATAGATGCGCTCTGGCGATTATGCCTGACTTTATTTTATATCGGCTTGATGCGTATTAACTATTATTTGGAGTATTTAACTATTAGTTAACCTTAGACCAAAACCTTAACCTGTTGTTAACAATAAGCCGAAGGTACGGAAAATTATCATTAATTGATGATACAGGAAAACCATAATTGCGCGATGCTCAAATACCCCCGCTAGGTTTGCCCATAGAGTCTCGCCGTCTAAACAAGCTTGCAACTTTCATTATTTTTTCGTTGCAACAAGCCAATAGGGCGCAATTTGGCGAGGTTTTAATAAATCAAATTTTCATTAATCTATGCTATAATTCGCGCTAATCAAATTAACGATTATCCAATTTTTGGAAAAAATATCAAATGAATTTTAACGACTCTTATTCTAATGTTGAAATATAGAGATTGTGGGCGAGGATTGCTATGGAACTGACATTGCGGTGTCCGGCGCTGGAATCTGCGACTTTTAATGGTTGCTATAACATTGAGGACGATCGCCAAAAAGTTTCAACTAAATCTTAACTTAGCGCTGTCAAGAAGGTATGATCGACAGGGGTTATGCCAAAAACGTGCAACTAGATAGCAATTTACCAGTAGGTGATCGATGCAACCCGCCCTCACGAATCAGTTAAACAATGCTTTTACCCTGTTTCTCAGCTTGTTAGTAGAAGCAATACCTTTTCTGCTGCTGGGAGTTTTATTCTCAGGTTTGCTGCTGGGGTTTGTAGACGAACGCAAACTGGTATCCCGCATCCCCAAAAACCCGCTGCTGGGGGCTTTGATGGGCAGTTTGATCGGCTTTTTGTTTCCCGTGTGCGAGTGCGGTAACGTGCCCGTAGCCCGCAGGTTGTTGATGCAGGGAGTGCCCGCACCATTCGCGATCGGCTTTTTACTCGCGGCCCCCACCATCAACCCCGTGGTAATTTGGTCAACTTGGACGGCATTTCGCGATCAGCCAGAAATTGTAGTTTTGCGGGTAGTCTTTTCCCTGATTACAGCCACAATTATCGGCTGGGTGTTCAGTGCTCAAGCCGACTTGCGCCCTCTGCTACACCCCTCTGTAGCCCGCGCGATTCCCCTGCCAAAACCAGAGTTTTCCGAAAAAGAACTCGTCCAAGCCAACACTCCGCTACTGTTGCAGTCGGGAACATTTATGCTCGGTCAGCCGGGAGGGGCGGTGCCGATCGAATCTTTGCTAAAAGATGACTGGAAGCCCTTACAAACAGGCAAAACAGATAAAACCTCGAAACGTTCATCTATGTTTCACCCCGTTTCTAAAGAGCGTCTGCGCCTGCTTTTAGATAGTATGGTACAGGAGTTGCGCGAATTGGGAGGAGTTTTGGTAATTGGAAGTGCGATCGCCGCTATCATTCAAGTTGGCGCACCCCGTGAACTAATTCTCAACCTCGGCCAAGGCCCAGTTTCCTCGATTCTCGCCATGCTGCTATTAGCCGCAGTCGTATCGATTTGTTCTACTGTAGATGCTTTTTTTGCCCTATCTTTTGCTTCCACATTTACCAGCGGTTCGCTATTAGCATTTCTCGTATTCGGCCCGATGATTGACCTCAAAGGCATCGGTTTAATGCTGTCTATTTTTAAAGGTCGAGCCGTAATTTACTTAATGATTTTGGCAGCTCAGTTAACCTTTTTAATGACTCTCGCTGTTAACTTATATCTTGGTTAAAATTAGCCAGGATGCCTAACTAACAATAGATTCGCAATCACAAATGACAGTTGACCAATGACAGTTGACCAATGACAGTTGACCAATGACCAATGACTCTTGAAAAATGACTCTTAAAAAATGAACCTGAAAAAATTTAGCCCTTGGCTGGATGCCCTAGCTATCTTAGGGTGGGGAATATTGCTCCTAAAATATTGGATAACTGGCAAATTAAGCATTCTGATTCACCCGAATTACTTTGGCTTGACTGTAGCGGGAGGAATTGGCTTAATGGTGATTGGTGGGTTTAAAGTTTGGGAACTCTTAAAGCTCGATCGCGCCGCCAAGCAATCGCGGACATCCCCAGCCAATAAATCTCTCAGAATGACAGAAGTTGAACACGTTACTTTATTTCCCCCCAGTGTCGGCAGCACCTTAATGTTAAGCGTCGCATTAATCGGTTTAATCGTAACGCCGCGCACATTTACCAGCCAGACAGCACTCGAACGAGGCCTCACCGAATCCCTGCCCATCACCCGACTGCAACCGCAAGAATTTCGCAATACGACAAAACCCGAAAGGCGATCGCTCGTCGAATGGGTGCGACTGTTAAATTTCAATCCCGAACCCGATACATATAGAGGTCAAAAAGTCAAGGTTCAAGGATTTGTAATTCACCCGCCCAATATCGCAGAACAATATATGTGGATCGGGCGTTTTATCATTACCTGCTGCGCCGCGGACGCCTATCCGATCGGATTGCCAGTCAAATTAGCGATCGGTCAAACCCGCGCCTCCTTTCCCCCAGACAGTTGGCTAGAAATAGAAGGAGAAACGATCGTAGAAGAACTGCAAGGTAAGCGCAAATTAATCATTCAAGCATCCTCCCTCAAACCAATTGCCGAACCCAAAAACCCTTATGATTATTAGACGCGGATCAGGTTGCAGATTAAATTTTATCTCTTTGATTGTGGCATGGGCATCGCGCCCGTCCTTGTTAAGCAAGTTAAGATCGAGTAAAGTCAGCTACAACATTGGCAGCAGCATCCTGTAGCAGTTGCCAATAGCAAATTCAGGAACTAGACTCATAATTAAGAAATAAATTCTCACTATATGTCAGCAGAAAAAAAATTAGCTATCAAAGGTGCTGCCTGGACGATCGCCAGCTATGGAAGCAGTCAAATTATCCGATTTGGCAGCAACCTAATCCTGACACGCCTGCTTTTACCAGAACTATTTGGTCTAATGGGTCTAGCCTACGTTTTCATCACAGGTGTCAACCTATTCACAGACATAGGTCTGGGCCCAAGTATCATCCAAAACAAGCGTGGAGAAGAGCCGGAATTTGTCAACACCGCTTGGACAATGCAAGTTTTTCGCAGCTTATTTGTTTGGTTGTGTTTAATGATAATCACCTGGCCAGTTGCTAATTTCTATGGAGAACCTCGTCTCCAGTGGTTGATTCCAATCATCAGTATAAATACTCTAATAGGAGGGTTTAAATCTACTTCCGTATCCAGTCTCGAACGCAAAATGATCGTCAAGCAAGTAGTAGTTTTTGAGTTGGTTATACAGATCATTTCTACTACAGTGATGATTACGTGGGCATGGTTCGATCGCAGTATCTGGGCTATCCTCGCAGGGGGTTTTACAGGCTCTTGCTTAGAGTTAGTATGGAGCCATTTTTTGATTCCAGGCAAGTCAAACCGCTTCGCCTGGGATAAATCAGCAGCTAAAGAAATATTTTCCTATGGGAAATGGATATTTTTGTCTACGGTTTTATTTTTTCTATGTTCTCAAGCCGATCGCCTAGTTCTAGGTAAAATATTTAGTTTAACAATGTTGGGCATTTACGGAATCGCTTTTACCCTCGGCGATATGCCTCGCCAAGTGATCATCGCCCTCGCAGGTAGGGTAATTTTTCCCTCTATTTCGATGCTAGCAGACTTGCCTCGGGAAGAATTGCGCGCCAAAATCGTCAAAAACCGCAACTTGATTCTGATACCTTTGGCCATAGGCTTAGCAATTTTTGTGAGCTTTGGAGATCAGCTAATTTTAACACTGTACAGGAAAGAGTATTTAGCAGCATCTTGGATGATGCCAATCTTGGCTTTAGGTATCTGGCACACTACTCTCCACAATTTGATGGGTTCCTGTTTGTTAGCTGTCGGAAAATCTCAGTACGGAGCTATGGGCAATCTCGCAACTTTCTTGAGTATCGCTATTGGCATCCCAGTAGGATATCATTTCATGGGTAATTTAGGTGCGGTGATTGCTGTAGCTGTCGGCGACATTCCTACTTATTTAGTAATTAGCTACGGTCTTTGGAAAGAAGGGCTAACTTGTTTTTGGGAGGATATCAAGTTGACAGCACTGTTTTTAGGGGTACTAGCAATCATACTTGGTGTTAGAATGTCTCTGGGTGGCGGGCTACCGATCGATAAAATCTCACCGATGGATTTAATCCCAATCAATCAACTGTTTCAGTAAACAAAAAGGAGATTGTCTGTATGTTAGAGGGAAATAAAAGAAGAAAAGTAATGCACTTTATCTTTTTACAAATGGCTCTGTTACAAGAAATATCGCGAGTGGCCAGCAGGTATACTAAAATGATGTTTTTTCATCAAAAAACTCGCATCATAAATTTATTCAAAGAAAACGAACAGCCGGAAAAAGAACGCCCCAAAGTCTTTGCTGCTGTCGCACACATTACATCAGTTGAAGAATCTAACAATCCAGAAAAAGCCGCAGCAAAAATAGAGAGACTCAGGCACACAATAGATGGACTGTTGACGAGTTTTGCTCATTGCGACCTGAGTATTTCGATCCAAACTCTACCGAACAGGCACGTTACAGCCTATTTACCTGAATATCAAATTAAGTGCATTCAGATACAAGAAGACCCTGATTGCGACCCCATGTTTGTAGGGTTTAGACTTCAGGAAGAATTTGTCGAAAGAGTTGAAAAATTTGACTGGTTTTTATTCATAGAAGATGACATTGTTTTGTACGATGCTTTCACTCTAGAAAAATTAGAAAATTTTAACCGACAAAGCGGGGATGAGAATGCTATTCTTTACCCAAACCGTTATGAAATGTATCAAGGAACCAAGAGATATATTGATTTGACAATAACGAAACCATTTCTGGTAAATAAGCTATCTAGTGTAGAGATAGAAGGTGTCAAATTTGCTGAGTTTAATAATCCTCATGCAGCATTTTACTGTTTGTCAAGAAAGCAGATGAAACTGTGGATCAAATCAGGTCGCCTCTTCAAAAATCAAATAGTGAATGTCGGGCCTTTAGAGAGTGCAGCAACTTTTTGTCTTTTGGAATGTTTCTCCATATATAAGCCTCACCCGTCAAACTTAAACTATTTTGAGGTCAGGCATTATGACAGCAAATATTCTAAGCTATATCCCGAACCGGAATCGCGGTATACACTGTCAGGGGTTAATCATAGTTCCAAGATACCAATCGTCAAGGATTCGTGAAATGGATCTAAGCTAAGTAGTCGTCATGATTATTAGTAGGATGGGTAGAGCGCCAGCGTTACCCATCAACCGATCGCACAATTGGCTATTTGAGATTTGAGATTAGATTAAAAATCTCAAATCTCAAACAGTCCTAGACACACAAAAATTTTCAGAAACCGGGTTTTTTGCCAAAAGACGCATTGCAGCCTTTTCTCATGGTAAAAAAAACTGGTTTCTGAGGGTCAGGAGTGCGCCCAGGAGTGTAAAATTTAAGAGGGAAAATTGGGCAGTTATTTTTTAGCAGCAATAGGAGAGAAAGATTTGTGAGTATTTTTAACAAAAAAATTAATCCTTCGCCCTTCGCTATTCTGCCATTCAAACAGCCGATCGACCGCACGGCGATTATCCTGATGCTCGTGCTAGGCTTTTTAATGGGGCTGCTGCTGCTGAGCGGCGATCGCACAGCGCCCAAAGTGCGAGAATTTACCTGGGAAAACAAACAAATCGGCGCCGCAGATACCGGCTTTATCCTCACGTTTTTTCGGCCGATGAACCACTCCACCGTCGAGGAAAACTTAAAGCTAGAACCCCCCCTCCCCGGTAAATTTAGCTGGGCCGGCCGCCGCATGGCTTACACTCTCCAAAATCCAGCGCCCTACGGCGTTACCTACACAGTAAAACTCGCCGGAGCAACCGACAAGTATTTTGGAGAAAACAACCAAAATAAAGGAACGCCAATTCAACCGTTTAGCAGTTCCTTTCGCAGTCGCGATCGAGCTTTTGTTTACATCGGCGTCCAAGGCGAAACAGAAAGCAGATTAATGCTAGTCAATCTCTCAAGCAGCGAATCGAAACCGATACCGCTGACTCCCAAAGATTTAGTGGTTACCGATTTTAAACCGTATCCCGACAGCGATCGCATTTTATTCTCAGCCACAGATCGATCGCTCGCCCGTACCGGCGGCACCCTAAATCAAGAACTATTTACAGTCACCACCGGCCTCAATCCCCAATCCCCCGGATCGGAGCCCCAACCAACCCAGCCAGCAGGTAGAATCGACAAAATATTAGATTCCAAAGATTACCAAAACCTCAAATTTGACCTCTCAGCCGACGGAAAAATCATCATTGTCCAGCGCGTCAACCGCCGCAATCCCGGCGATTTCAGTCCTTGGATTTTGTCAGAAAAATTGCCGCCCAAACCCTTGGAAAATCAACAAGGCGGAGATTTTATGATTCGCCCCGACAGCAAATCGATGGTAATATCTCAAAAACAAGGATTAGCGATCGTCCCCCTCACACCCGAAGCCGATCCAGTAGAATTTTTGCCCAAATACGAACAAGTATTGGGGATGGCCCGAGACAACTCCGCCGCCGCCTACGTTAAATACAACAGCGACTACACTCGATCGCTCTTTATCTTAGACAACCAAGGCGCAGAACAAGAAATACTGCGGATTCCCGGTAGCATCATCGCCGTTTATTTCGACCCCCGCAAAAACAAAGACAACCAAATCCAGCGCCTCTACTGCTTGTTAGCCCAACGCCTGAAAACAGAAAGCTACAAAGAACAGCCTTTCATCGCCGCCATCGACCTCAAAAAAGAGGGCATCCGTTTGGTAGGAACCATCAAACCGCTGCTAGTTTTGCCCAACCAATTAGATACCCAAATCAGTTTATCCCCCGACGGACTGGCATTAATTTTCGACCAATCTGTCACCACAGCAAAACCCACAGCAGCAGATAGTCCCCGCAATGATAGCGGACAGTCGATCGCCACAAGCCGCCTCTGGGTGCTACCCTTATTAGAAATACCCGCAGACGGTTCTCCCGCAAAAGTACAGCCAGAAGAACTGCCCTTTGCTGGCTATCATCCCCGCTGGCTACCCTAAATCGATTTTCGACTGGCGATTTTCGATTGAGTTGATACTAGGGGATACTGGTAAAATGTCACAAACTTTGACAATTAAAATCTAAAATCTAAAATCTAAAATCTAAAATTGCCATGACCCCCGAAGAAATTAGCAATACCCTTAAAGACTTATTTGGCGAAAATGTGGAGACGCCCGCCCCTACTTCTTGGCAAGTCCAAACCCCGAAATTTCGCCTATTAGTCCTACTTTCAGAAGACGAGACTTGGCTGCGGATTTTGCTACCCATCGCCGATTCCCAGGAAGCTCAACCCTTTCTGGATCGACTGCTAGAAGCTAACTTTGACACCACCCTCGAAACTCGCTACGCCATACATCAAAACGTTTTGTGGGGAGTATTTCAGCACAGTTTTCCCACTCTCGCCGCCACAGATTTCTCGGCCGCCGTCGCCCGACTGCTGGCTTTGCAAGAACGAGGTTTGTCCGACTTGTTTGGCGATTTGATCGAAAGCCGCATCCGTCAAATCATCAAAGCTGCCAAAATGCAGGGACAGTCCATAGAAACTACCCTCCAGACTTTAGACCGTTTTTACGCAGAAGGATTGATGGGCGAAATGGAACTCGGGCGACAGTCACGCGAACAGACTCTCGCCGCTTGGCGCTATCAGCTAGAACGCCTCTGGCCGGAGGTGGAACCCTGAGACGATTTGAGATTGCAGATTGCAGATTGCAGATTGCAAAAAACCGACGGTAGTCCGAGTTGGGAAGTTGCTGGCATTTGCATTCTCACTTAAATGCTAGACAATCTGCCGATTTTTGCCTCCACCCCAGTCTTGACCGTTTCGATCTCAAGTCTCTAAGACGATCGCCCATCCGCGCCCTCGATCCCTCGATCCATGCCCGTATATTCACCGATCGCCCGCTATCCCAATTCCGCAATTCCCTACCAGCACCAGAAAAATAGTATAATAGAGCACTAAAATCCGTTGAGAGATTTTTAAGATTTTCGGAAAACACGCGATCTCCGGGTATATCATGGTAAAAAGTTGACAGCAGAGCTCCGTAAGTTCCACAAAAGCTTCGATCGTTTAACATTGATTTAGAAACAAAATCTTTAGCAGACAATGCCAGGGCGATCGGGTTTTCCCATCGGGTGCTGTTTAAATTAGACAAATTAGCAATTACCCTCTAGCCATTACCTGCTACCAATTAATAGCAACTCAAATTATCCATCTATACAACTTTAACAGGGGTTTCATCTATGTTTGCTGTGCATGAGATTAGCTCGGAGTTATCAGTGTCGCATATACCTGAGATTTGTACTTGGAACATATCATTAGAATCAACTCTCTTAGACCTGCCGCTCTACAACTGCCAAATTGAATTAACTCAACAGGCAAAAGAAGTAGCCCAGGCTTTTGAAGAAAATTCTATGCTTCCCGGCGTAATTTTGACCGATCGAGGTATTTTTGTAGGTATATTATCGAGGCGTATATTTTTTGAAAAAGTTAGCCGCCGCTACGGATTAGAAATGTTTTTCAAGCGACCGATAGAGGTATTGTACAGGTTTTCTAAACAAGAGGTGCTGGTGCTTCCCGGCAGTAAATTAATAGTAGAAGCCGCCCAAGAATCGCTTTACAGGTCAGCAGCATTAGTTTACGAACCCGTAGTAGTCGAAGTAGCACCGCAGAGTTACAAGCTGTTAGACGTACACCAATTAATGGTCGCTCAAGGTAGAATTCACCAATTAACAAATAAGCTGCTCCAAAAACAAACCGAAGCCAAACTCATCCAAACCGAAAAAATGGCTAGTTTGGGGAAAATTGTAGCAGGAGTAGCCCACGAAATTAGAAATCCGCTTAACTGTATTTGGGGAAATTTGACTTTTCTGCTGTCTTATTTTGAAAACTTGCTTCAGCTAATGTCGGCTTATGAAGAAGAATATTCGGAACCCTGTCCCCGAATTCATGCCATCAAAGAAGAAATTGAATTTGACTTTTTACAAGAAGATTTGCCAGTCACATTAGAAGGGATGAAGTTGGGAGCCATGCAATTGCTAAAAATAGTTAACGGGCTGCACCACTTCTCTCACATGGACGAGACCAAGCCAGTAGAGACAGACATTCACGAATGCTTGGAGATTACACTGTTGATTCTGAAAAACCGCTTTAAAAATAGCATAGAATTGGTAAAAAATTACGGCGAACTGCCGCCAGTTAGAGGCTACTCCGGCCAGTTGAGTCAGGTGTTTTTGAATTTGTTAGTTAACGCTATCGATGCCCTGACAGAGTACGCAGCCGATCGAGAAAAACACGCCCAGTGCCTCGATAACTGGCAGCCCCAAATCGAAATTACCACTCAAGTGATAGAAACCGCAAACGGCACGTGGGCAGCAATTTTGATAGCCGATAACGGGCCCGGCGTTGCCCCAGAAAATCAGCAGCAAATATTTGACACCTTTTTTACCACTAAACCAGCAGGTAAAGGCAGCGGTATGGGGCTGGCGATCAGCCATCAAATCGTCACAGAAAAGCACGGCGGCCAACTGAACTTGCGATCGCACCCCGGCGAAAACACCAAATTTGAAATCCTTCTGCCAATAGTTCGCAAAACATGATTAACTCAAACACAGTCTCCAGGTTTGCTCCTGCGGTGAAAAGATCGGCTAGCTTAGTAGTAGG
The DNA here is from genome assembly GCF_036702805.1 of Microcoleus sp. A006_D1. Lineage (NCBI taxonomy): Bacteria > Bacillati > Cyanobacteriota > Cyanophyceae > Oscillatoriales > Microcoleaceae > Microcoleus > Microcoleus sp. A006_D1. Next base: position 389,273 of record NZ_JAUBVZ010000004.1, on the reverse strand, counting down.
TTCTCATTTCACTATCGAGCGGGTGTTTCGGTAACTAAAAGTTCTAGTGGCAAATAAATTCAGTTCCAAACTACGAGGCCCTGCACTCTCCGAAGGCAGCCATCAAGACCTTTCCCTAGAGTCTACCCTCTGGGATTTGCCCCTGTATGACTTTCAGGTAAAATCGAGCTGCTTGGCCGTGGCAGTTGCCGAAATCTTTGAACAGCATCCCCTGGTGCCCGGAGCTGTCTTGCTGGAAGCAGGAGAGTTTGCTGGCATGATATCCCGCAGGCAACTGCTGGAATATTTGCTCAAACCCCAAGGCCCCGAGCTATTTTTGCACCTACCGCTGAAAGTTCTCTACAGTTACGCTCGCGTCGAAATATTATTGCTCGCAGAGAGTACAACCATTTTGACAGCAGCTCCACAAGCTCTGCGCCGATCGCCCGAATTGCAGTCAGAACCCATCGTCGTCCAAATAGACTCCCAATCTTACCGCCTCTTAGACCCTCACGCACTAAACATCGCCTACTGGCAAATTCGCGGCATAGAAACTCAAGTCCGCTACGAAAGAGCCCAAACACAAATGATTCAAAGCGAAAAAATGGCTAGTTTAGGCCGTTTAGTCAACGGAGTCGCCCACGAAATTTTAGATCCGGTAGGCTTTATTTGGGGAAATTTAACCTACGTCAGCGACTACAGCAAAAACTTAATGGAATTGCTATCAGTTTACGACGCGCACTGTACCGATCCCCCGCCAGAAATAGCACGGCTCAAAGAAGAGATAGACTATGACTTTTTGCAAAACGATTTCCTCCGCACAGTTGCTAGCATCAAAGCCGGAGCCGAACGTTTGAGCAAATTGGCAACCAGTTTGCAAAACTTCTGCCACATCGACGATATTTATCCCAAACCCACCGACTTGCACGCCAATATAGACAGCATACTCTTGCTGCTGAAAAGTCGTTTGACCAGAGAAATCAAAGTAGTGAAAAACTACGGCTACCTGCCGCCAGTGCCGTGCTATGCAGGACAGCTAAACCAAGTATTTATGAATATCTTGACCAATGCGATCAATACATTAATTAACGAAGCAGTCGGTCAAGAATTGGCGAAAGAGTTCAACGGTGGAGGACTCAAAAACTTCGATCGCCAGCCTCAGATTGACATTACAACTCAAGTGTGCTGTCCCGAACCTGCGATCGACTTAGACAAACTTCACGAGCGCTGGGTTTCAATTCGCATAGCAGATAACGGGCAAGGAATGTCACCCAACAAGTACAAAAAAATCTTAGAATCATTCTCTACCGAAAAACGCGCCCTCAAAGAAACCAGTTTAGCAGTTAGCTATCAAATCGTGACGGGAAAACACGGCGGTGCATTCAGAATGCGATCGGAATTAGGCATCGGCACCGAATTTGAAATCTTGTTACCCTTAGCATAAGAATAGCAGCAGGACTCGGCGATTGAAACCGCGTCTACACAAACGAAGGACTCGGCGATTTAAATCGCGTCTACACAAACGATGTCCGCCTCCGCGGACTGAAGAACAGATTTTGTATAATTCTCGTAGGGGCGAGTTCGCGCCTTGTCTGTAATACAAATGAGAAATCCTGTAAACCCGCCCGCCCGATCCCATATATGAGCTAGACATTGCTTTAACTAATCGCTTAAAATATCGAAATCGCTAATTTAAAATATCTGGTAATTATCGAACATGAGCATCGAATTAACGAAGGGTGACAGATTTAATCTTTCTAAGGAAGCTCCAGATTTCAATAAAGTTGCGATCGCCCTGGGATGGCAAGTCAGCCAAACAGCACAAAACTACGACATTGACGCATCTGTTTTCATGTTAGGCGCTGACGGTCGAATTCCCGATGAAAAGTATTTTGTATTTTACAACAATTTGACATCGCCAGACGGTGCGGTGCGGCATTCGGGAGACAGCACAACGGGACAAATCGAAGGCGATGACGAGACGGTTTATGTGGATTTGAGTCTAATTGATGCTGCTGTTGAGGAAATTGTGTTTGTTGTTACTGTTCACGACGGACAGGAAAAGAAGCAAAATTTTAGTCAAGTCAGAAATGCGTTCATCCGGCTTTACAATTGTGAGACGGGAAGCGAACTTTTTAAGTACAATTTAAACGATGTTTTTTCTCAAGAAACGGCTTTAGAATTTGGACGCTTGTACAGAAAGAATGGTGAATGGAGGTTTCAGGCGGTAGGACAAGGATATAATGCTGGGTTGCAAAGTTTTGTAGACAAGTATTATGTTGAGAATGCGGTTACTCAGGGCGCGAATGCTGGTGGGAAGGTTGATGATGCTGAGGTTTTGAGGCTTTTTTGCGATCGGGTTGACAACCAATTGCGGGAAAAAGTGGCGGGAGATTCTGTTGCTAATCCTGTGAATGCTGATAATTTGAAAGCTGAGGAAGATGTTGATAATTCTGTTAAGGATGTTGATGATTCTGTTTCAAAAAGTCAGGAACCTGCTATCACTGCTGAGGAATTTTTACGGCGGTATAACCAGGGAGAACGGGATTTTACAGGGATTAACTTAGCAGGAGTCGATTTGAGCGGAAAAACTCTGGAATATCCCATTAGTTTCAGTCAAGCAAACCTGAGCAATGCCAACCTGAGTAATGCCAACCTAGTGAAGGCCAACTTGATTGGAGCTAACCTACAAGGGGCAAACTTAAACTCGACAAATCTGCAACAAGCCGATTTGATTGAAGTCAACTTAAGCGGGGCAAACTTAACTAAAGCAACCTTGTATTACGCAAGACTAATTAATGCAAATTTGAGTCAAGCCAACTTAAGCGAAGCCAAGTTTGATGAGGCAAACCTGACTGTGGCAAACCTCAGTGGAGCTAATCTAACTCAGGCAAGTCTACATAATGTTAACCTGACAGGAGCAGACCTAAGTCAAGCGAAGGTAACTAAAGTTAACCTAAGTTATGCAAACCTCAGTGGCGTTAACTTAAGTGGGGTAAGTTTGATAGGGGTCAACCTTGAAGGAGTCAATCTGAGCGGCATGAATCTAAGTGGGGTAAGCTTCACAGGGACAAACTTAACTCAAGCCAACCTCAGCGGAATTAACTTGAGTGGGGCAATTTTGACTGGGGTTTGCTGTCGGGGAGTCAACTTGAATGGCGCCAACTTAACAGGGGTAAATTTGGTAGGAGTAAACTTTGAGGGCGCTAATCTGAGCGATCAAAAATTGAGCGGGTTTAACCTCTCTGGAGTTAACCTTAACGGCGCTAACTTGAGTGCAGCAAATCTCGCTTCAGCAGACCTGCGCGGAGCAACTTTGACTCATGCCAACCTAGAAAAAGCTAACCTGAAAGATGCCAAATTGGTTGGAGCAAATATGGCAAGTGCTAAACTCGCAGGTGCAATTATGCCAGACGGCACAACTCACGAATAAATGGAAGTGTGATGTTTGTAGTAAGGACTTCAGTCCTTATATTTCTGGATTTAAGCGCTGCGACTCTGAGAAACCGGGTTTTTGGCCGAATCTGCGGGCCCAAACGAAATATCTCGAAAAAACCCGGTTTCTGGCCCCCGTGCGACTCTGAGAAACCGGGTTTTTGGCCGAATCTGCGGGCCCAAACGAAATATCTCGAAAAACCCGGTTTCTGACCCCCGTGCGACTCTGAGAAACCGGGTTTTTGGCCGAATCTGCGGGCCCAAACGAAATATCTCGAAAAAACCCGGTTTCTGGGCGATCGCGAAAATACGACACTCCAAAGAAGCCCTTCCCCCTTCCCCCTCTCTTCCTTCGCGCATGAAAGCGCCTTCGCGGTTCAATCCTCCTCATCCCCAGTTCCCCGCGCCTCTCCCAGCCATTACAATAGGTTCAGGAAAAAATCTTTACACATAAGAACTCATGCAGCTCAAGTCAACAACCCGCCATATTCGCATATACACCGCCATCCTCGAAGATAACGAACTCGTACCCAGCAACGACCTGTTGACGATCGACATTGACCCAGACAACGAACTCAACTGGAACGACGAGTCAGTCAAACAGGTATATGCCAAATTCGACCAACTCGTAGACGCTTACGAGGGCGAAGACTTGACTGAATACAACCTCCGCCGCATCGGTTCGGAATTGGAGCACTTGGTGCGATCGTTCTTACAAAAAGGCCAAATCAGCTACAACCTCAACAGCCGCGCTGTCAACTACAGCATGGGACTTCCCCGAGTTGATGCCAAAATTCACCTGTAAGCCCAGAGGGGGAAAGGAGGAGAGTTGGCAAAATCTTCGCCGATCCTTCATCCTTCATCCTCACAGTTCTTCGTTTCAGCGTCTTTCTCGGTATCCTGGGGATCGACAGTACAATTTGGAGCGCGATCGCGCTCCAAAAAGTGTTTTACGGCAACTTGGCGGTTAGTCATGAACTGACCCCAAGCGCCGGGAAACACCTTATCCAAGGTTTCCACTAGCGCCCAAACCTCAAGATTCATCACTTTGTAATAAAAACCGTGAGAATGCTGAATTTTAGTCAGCATTTCGTCTACCTCAACTGCTGGCAGTAGCTTGGGATCGGGCAAATTCTTGCCAAAGGCGCTGGACTCATGTGGGGGCATGGTTAAAAACTCAACAGCTTGTTTGCGGCGATCGGTCGATTTGAGATTTGAGATTGAATTCACAGATGAATCTGGGGGCTGGAACTAATATCTAAATTTTGGTGCGGCCCGCGACTGCTATCGGGGACTTGTATCCGTATGCGGGTAAGGTTAAATTTAACTTTACTTGCCAAACTCGGACTGGAGCCTGGGAACACCCTTGGTGAGAAAATCAAGAATAGATATAGATTTATACCTACCCGTTCCGATGGTTTCTACGTACCTGCATCCTAACATCAGAGTTCGTCTAAAATCTCAATTCGCGCTCAGGGTGGGGATTGCTTCGCTCGTTGGCACTCTGGGGAATGTGCTCAAAACCGTGTGCCGTCAAGCTCAGGACTTGACGGTCGCGCGATCGCCGAACCTTGAAAGCCGATCTCAAGATTTATGCGGGCGCCAACAAAATGGTAAACTACTGGTTCCAGTACAAGACATTAAAACTTACCAGAAAAAATTGGTTTAAAGCCCCAAGCCTTGTAGGGAGAAATTAAAATCAGACTATTCATTACTCCAATCCTCGGACTTCCAGGTAGAGGTCGCCCTCATCCCTTGTCTAAGCAAGCGGGCAAGCTGTCAACTGTCAACTGTCAACTGAATGAATCCAATCCTCGGACTTCCAGGTAGAGGTCGCCCTCAAGCAGTCAACTGTCAACTGTCAACTGTCAACTGTCAACTGAATGAACCCTTGACTGGGGGCTAGCAACTGTAACTAAAGACTTGGACAAAGTTACTCAATTATTAACAGTTTGCCCAATCCCTGATGTGCTAGACTTTGAAAACGCCAAAACTAAGCGAAAAATTTAAGGCTTGAGAACTGGTACAAAGCTTTTAAAAGGAGCAACGCCTGAAACATTGGCGGTTCACGAAAACCGGGAAATTTAATAGTACCTGAAAATAGCGGAGTAAAGCAGCGAAGTGTATCAATTTTAAGAGAAGAATCAACAACTAGGTAAACTCGATCTGACCCTCGTACCTGTGGACTGGTGAAGCCGACTTCTCCAGGATGAAGCAGGAAGCAATCGGGACAATCTATAAATTTGTCCAAGTGTTGTGAAACGGAAAGTCACGCCTAAAACATTGTCAGGAGTTCGATCGAATCGCTCAATACTTGTCATAGGTACTTAGGGCGAAGATATTGACAGACATCACTACGCACATCAAAGTGCAAGTGCGCTAAGCCTCAGATCCCGAAAAATCAGGATATTTGGACTGCGAAGCGTTAAGAATCCCCGTCTGCTGAAAAAGCGGGGGTGTCATATCATCGCCACAGATCAACCCGTCGAGGTTCAAGCGCTAAAATAGTTCAGATCAGCACGGCCCAAAGGCTTCAGGAACCCTTAATGCAAAACTCTGTGCCAAAACACTACTTGTGGGCTGTAGGTGAAGGGATCAAAGCGTGTAGGCCAGGCGATCTGATTGCGGGTCGCTACTTGGTCAAGCGCGATCGACTTCTGGTCGATACTCAACCCGAACAGTTGCCGGAACTGCCGGAAGAGATTCCGAGTGCAGTCATTCCTTATTTGAGACTGTTTGCCTATCAGTTGCACGTACCTCAAGTATACGGCCTGGTATCGTCGCAGACGAGCAAGCTCTCGGGAGATATCTGGCTGCTGGAAAACGGGCCGATTTTGAAGGTGACGGAATCTTTAATGCCGGAATTGGCGGACTCCTGGAAAGGAGCCGCCGCGATGCGACAGCTCAATTGGCTGTGGCAAATGGCACAGTTGTGGCAGCCTTGTATCGCTCAGGGCGTGGCTTCGACGCTGCTGACTCCGGAACTGCTGCGCGTGGAAGGGCAGTTAGTCCGGTTTTTGGAATTGCAGCCCGATCGCAAACCGCCGAGTTTGTCGCAATTAGGCAAATTGTGGCAACAGTGGCTGGAAGATGCTCACCCGGCAATCGCCAATTTTTTGCGGCAGCTTTGCCAGCAAATGGTGGCCGGTCAAGTGCGCCACGGTGAACAATTGATGGGCCAGTTGGATAAAGCTCTGGCAAAGTGCGGCCGATCGTACGATCGTCACGTCGAGATTGCCACGGGCACCGATGTCGGTAGATCCCGCGCTCACAACGAAGATGCTTGCTATCCCCCCAGCGGTACGGTGTTCGCCGGACTCCCGGGCTCGGAAGCTTGCGCGATCGTCTGCGACGGTATCGGCGGACAAGACGGCGGCGAAGTGGCTTCGGAATTGGCGATTGACGTGCTGCGGGAAAAGTTGCAGCTTATTCCCCTGCATCAAGCTAATTGGGACCCGCTAAGCCTGACTTCCAAGCTAGAACGGGCCGCCTGTGCTGCTAACGACAAAATAGCCGGTCGCAACGACACCGAACACCGCCAAGGCCGCCAGCGGATGGGAACTACGCTAGTGATGGCTTTAGCTCATATTCACGAACTCTACGTCGCCCACGTCGGAGACAGTCGGGCTTACTGGATTACCCGCACCGGTTGCTATCAAGTTACTCTCGACGATGATGTAGCTTGCCGCGAGGTGCGTTTGGGTTACTCGCTTTACCGAGATGCTTTGGAACAAGTGGCAGCCGGGGCTCTGATTCAAGCTTTGGGCATTACTTCCTCGAACACTCTGCACCCCACCGTGCAGCGTTTTCCGGTGGATGAGGACTGCGTTTTGCTGCTGTGTTCCGACGGTTTGAGCGATAAAGACCGGGTTGAGGAATGTTGGGAAGCGGAGATTTTGCCGATTCTTGACGGTAGCATTAATGTGGCAAAGGCGCGCGATCGGCTGATCGAGATTGCTAATACTAGAAACGGTCACGATAACGTCACTGTGGCTTTGATTCACTGTCAAGCACATTTGAGGGAAGAAGGCAATACTTTTACAGAATTGTCTGTCGCACCTTTAGATGTGCCGATCGAACAAATTGCCGACAGCGAAGATATGCCAACCGATTTGACGGATAGCACCAGCCTTGGCGATGCTAATTCTCAACTGAAAACACAGTTGGTACGGCCGCCGGACAAAAGCAAAAGTCTATTTTCGCTGCTGGTGAAAATTGTATTTTTGTTAGGTTTGGGGGGTGTATTTGCTTATTTTTTCATTCCTCCGGTGGGTCGCGCGATCGATACTGCCGGGGAATCTATTTTCGGAAAACGCGGTTTAATTAATGCTAGAAGCACACCGGAGAAGACTGTAGAATCGGCAGCTTCTCCAGTCAATTCTTTAGAAAAAGGCTCGTTTATAGAGATTAAAAGTTCTGCGGCTGGGGAATTGGGAAATGAGAGCGATCGCTTGGATTTGCGAGGCACAATCGGTGAGTTGACTGTCAGAGGAACAGTCCATGCTGGCAGCATTTTGCAGGTCACAAACAAACAGCTTACGCCTCAAGGCAATTGGCTAGAATTGAAAGTTTGCTCGATTCCTGAAATAGTGCGGTCGAGCTCTCCCAAACCCAAATCAAATAAAGATTTTTCTACTGTTTCAAAACCAGCAGTCAGTCCCTCTCCGGCTGTGGCCAGTCCCTCGCTTTCTCCCGCCGCCCGGCCAACAGTGGCAGTAGAAAGAGCCAAGCTGCAAGCGGGGGAAATCGGATGGATTCAAGAACAAGATGCCGTTTCTAAGGTAGCAACTAACCCGACTCCCAACCCCACTCAACAGGGAAAATGCGCTGTTGGTTATAACTCAAATCCCAATGCTAATTAATTGTCATCAGTCGTCGGTCATTAGTCCTTAGTTATACCAAGTCCGGTTAATTACTCGCAATCAACGATGCTTGTACTGAGGATTGAAGTCCGAGCGAGTTCGATCGGGACTTGCATTCCTCACTACAAACTAATAACAATTCTGAAAAGTAGTGATACATACAGATTAGACTTGAATTGCCTAAATCTTTGATTGATAGAGCAACCGCTCCTTCAAGGCAGATCAACGCAGATTAACGCAGATAATTTCAAGATTGTTTGCGATTTTTGCAATTCAAGTCTATTGTACGCAAGCATCTGTAGGGAAACGGCATTGCCGTGTCCGGCGCGATCCGCTTTGACTTTTAATAATTAGTATAAAATTCAGTAGTTGTATGGTGCGTGAGATTGACAAATCTTTAAATCATAAAATCAGACTATTTAAACTCACGGAACAGTCTGATGTCAGCGTTGCGAGTCATAAAGTTGCAATGGGCGATCGGACTTTACTTTGTTCTGACGCTAAAAATATTTAATTTTTGTGCATTTAGCGCAGCCAAAAATACAAACAAAACAAGACTGTGATATAGCCTTTCGAGCTCTCATATGAGGTACGCGAACGGCATAGGGCTATGGGCTATGGGCTATGGGCTATGGGCTATCCTCACCACGCTTGAGAACCGCTATATATGTTTCAATCCCTAATATTCGATACTTTCCTACGCCCCAGCTTCCACAAAACCCATCAACCAATTAGCCATCGTCGCCCTGCGAGTCTGTCTCGGCCCGAATTCCCCAATTTTATAGCCCTTAAACCCCAATTTTTCTTTCAGCAACTGCTTGTTTTCTGGAGGAGTCGATCGCGTCAATTTCACCGTCGCAGGCCTAGAATCGATAAAATCCGGCGGTTCCGGGTACTCTTCGCGCCACTCGCTAGCAACATCAGCACTGTTCCACTTACCAGTCTCCGCATCACAGCAGTAGCCCAGATACAGCCAAACTAATCTGTTGACAGCAGCATCATCCATTTCTTCGTTGAGGATAGCCCAAATAGTTTCGTTGTTGAGCGGTGGCAGTTCAGACATATAAAGGAACGGAGGGGGCATTGGGCATTGGGCATTGGGCATTGGGCATTGGGCATTGGGAAAGAAGGAAGATGAAACCAATTGTTTCAGCAATTAAAAATGCTTTAACTACCGAGAAGGTTGCTATATAATTGTCAGGAACGGGCATCTTGCCCGTTCCACAAAAAATCATAGGAATTTGTTTGTGGGGTGGACAGGCGAGCCCAAAATGTCACCCCACAAAAAATTAATTATTCAAAATTCCGTCCTTCTCGGCCATCGACAGCATCAAATCAATCACGCGGCAAGAATAACCCCACTCGTTGTCATACCAGGAAACTACTTTGAAAAACTTAGAATTCAGTTCAATTCCCGCACCTGCATCGAAAATGCTCGATCGCGCATCGCCCTGAAAATCCGTCGAAACCACCGCATCCTCAGTATATCCGAGAATACCTTTCAGTTCGCCCTCAGAAGCTTTTTTCATTGCCTCACAAATTTCTTTATAGCTAGTTTCCTTGCTAGTTTTAAAAGTAAGATCGACTACAGACACATCCGGAGTTGGCACGCGCAAAGCCATTCCCGTCAATTTTCCTTTCAATTCCGGCAACACCAAAGTAACAGCTTTCGCCGCACCAGTCGAAGATGGAATAATATTTTGAGCCGCACCGCGTCCACCCCGCCAATCTTTTTGACTGGGCCCGTCTACAGTTGGCTGAGTAGCTGTCATCGCGTGAACAGTCGTCATTAAACCTTCTTCCAAACCAAAATTATCGTTGATAACTTTGGCAATTGGTGCTAAACAATTTGTGGTGCAGCTAGCATTAGAAACAACTGTATCTGTTGCCGGGTCAAATTTGTGGTGGTTGACGCCTACTAGAAAAGTTGGAACTTTTTCCGGGTCTTTGGTCGGTGCTGAAAGTATTACTCGTTTTGCTCCCGCCGTCAAGTGTTTTGATGCGCCTTCAAAATCGGTAAACAATCCCGTAGATTCTACAACATAGTCTGCACCGGCTTTACCCCAAGGCAATTCTGCCGGATTTCTAATCGACGTGCAGGGGATAAAATGTCCGTCAACTATAATACCGTCTGGTTTCCCTTCAACTTCGCCGTCGTAAATGCCGTGGGTGGAGTCGTATTTGAAAAGATAAGCTAGGTTTTCTGGCGAAACTAAGTCGTTAATTCCGACAAATTCGATGTTGGGGTTTTTGATGCCGGCACGCATGACTAGCCGTCCGATGCGACCAAATCCGTTGATGCCTACTTTTAATGCAGCCATGTTTAAACTCCTATTGAAAATATCGCTAGTCGATCGGGCGTTAGCGAAGCCCTCGAAGAGGATCGCCTGTTGTGGCTTAGAATTTACCATGCTAACTGATTTGGGTAACAGATTCTTTTCTATATCTTAAGAATTCTGAATTTGGTGCGGGCGGGGAAGGGCAATTAATCTTGAAATGACCCCTGGCTAATGATGGGTAATAATTTTAAAATTGTAAAATTGCTATAATCAACACAGATTTTTTTCAAAACACCTTTTTTTGATCGCGCTAAAGTAATAAGAAAAGATTTATGCAAAAGCAAAAACGGATTAGCATTCTCACTCCTAGGCAACTCTGGGAGCCTCAAGCCTAGGATTAAAGTCACAGATACGCGCAAGGACACGGCAATGCCGTGTCCCTACACATATAGCCTGCAATCTATATATAGCTATATATAGCTATATTTTTCAGAATTGGTACAATCACAAATGACTAATCATTCATCACCAATGACAACTGACAACTGACAACTGACAACTGACAACTGACAACTGACTACCCGACGCACTTAGTAGTGAGCAATTCCACTGCATCGGAAATAAAACACGACCCGCCAAACTTATTTAACACTGGTCTAATATTTTCTGCAACTGCCGATACTCGATCGGGCTCGCAGAAAACCAGCACATAAATATTATCCAGCATACTCATTGCTAAATCGCGCGATCGATATCCCCTGGTACTTTTGCCCGCGACACCGCGAATCACGGAATAACCGGGGACGCCAGCTTTGTCTAAACCGTCTAAAATCTTTGGGAGTTCCACCGAATTCGCAAAAATTTCTATCCTTTTAACTGCGTCCATAAGTTTACCTCCAAAACATATTGATTCCGTATAGATACATGGGAATCCCTACAATGATATTAAATGGAAATGTCACTGCTAAGGCGGTTGAAATGTAAAGACTTGGGTTAGCTTCGGGAACCGTCATCCGCATTGCTGCCGGTACTGCGATGTAAGAAGCACTCGCACACAATACGGAAAACAGCAGGCTATCTCCTGGCGGCATTCCGATTAGTTTTGCTATCACTAAACCGATTCCTGCGTTAAGTATCGGAATTAGGATTGCAAAGCCGATCAGAAAAATTCCTGTTTCTTGCAAATCTTTAATTCTGCTAGCCGCAACCAACCCCATGTCTAGCAAGAAAAAAGTCAGAACGCCATAAAACAAATCTTGAGTAAACGGACTCATAACTTCCCAACCGTGTTCTCCTGTTAGTATGCCCATAATTAGGCTACCAATTAGCAGAAATACTGAACTGTTGAGGAAGGCTTCTTGCAACACTTCTGACCAAACTATTTCGCGTTTTCCTTCCTCCCCCCCGAACACGCTGACGAGAATTAAACCGACGATAATTGCTGGGGACTCCATTAATGCTAGCGCTGCTACCATGTAACCGTCAAAGTCGATTCCTTGTTCTTTGAGGAAGGAAGTTGCGGTGATAAAGGTGACGGCGCTGATGGAACCGTAGGTGGCTGCGATCGCCGCGGCATTGTAGGAGTCGAGTTTGATCTTCAGTATGAAGAAAGTATAAACTGGTACTAGCGCTGACATCAGCATCGCTGCCAAAATTGTCAGGCCGACTTGCTGGTTGAAACCGCTTCTGGATAGTTCGACGCCGCCTTTAAATCCGATCGCGAACAGCAGATACAGCGAAAACAGTTTCGGGATGGGCGCTGGAATTTCTAAATCAGATTTCAGAAAAATTGCCAGCATTCCCATGAAAAAAGCTAATACTGGTGGATTTAAGATATTTGACGCTACTAAACTCAAATCCACGATCGGTCACTCCCATTTTTTGCGTTTTAATATTACTTCAAAAATAATTGTTGCACGAGAATGGATCAATAGTGCGCTCGAACTTTTGACGCGAAAGCTCGATCGATCGTCCTCAATACGGCTCTCGGTGCTTATGGGCGCACCCTACAACGAAGATGCGCAGTGCATACCGTACAACGAGTAACGTGTGCACTGCGCACCCGCAGGCTAAGTATTTTCCCCTAACTAAGCAACTGCCAAATAAGACTCTAGAGCTTCCGAACCGCCGATTAACTTGCCGTCGATAAACACTTGGGGCACGGTTGTAGCGCCAGTCACGGCCCGGAGCGATCGGGTTGTGATATCCCGGCCCAAGACAATTTCTTCATAATCCAAGCCCTTTGCAGTCAGCAATGCCTTAGCTTTAGCACAGAAGGGACAGCCCATTTTTGTAAACACCGAAACCACCTTCGGCTTGGTTGCTGCGGAGTTGATGTAGTTGAGCATCGTCTCGGCATCGGACACTTTGAAAGGATCGCCCGGTTCCTCAGGCTCAATAAACATTTTGTCAACCAAGCCATCTTTTACCAGCATCGAATAGCGCCAAGACCGCTTGCCAAAGCCTAAATCTGTTTTATCTACCAGCATTCCCATGCCTTGAGTAAACTCGCCGTTACCGTCGGGAATTAACATCACATTATCTGATTCTTGGTCTTTTGCCCACTCGTTCATCACAAAAGTGTCATTGACGGAAATACAAACGATTTCATCTACGCCATTTTCTTTGAAAACTTTGGCCAATTCGTTGTAACCGGGGAGGTGCGTTGACGAACAAGTCGGAGTGAATGCTCCCGGCAGAGAAAAGACTGCTACAGTTTTGCCTGCAAACAAATCATCGGTGGTGACATCCACCCACTCGTTGTCTTTGCGAGTGCGAAAGGTGACTTTGGGTACTCTTTGACCTTCGTGGTTCGTCAGCATGATTTTGAATCCTTGGGTACTTGGGTTAAATTCTTTTGCTGACTATAGCGTACTCATAACGAGTATGACTTGTCAAGGGGCAGCGGGTTTTTTCTTCGGAGGTGGGCACGCGCGAGTCAGAAACTCGGTTTCTGGGCAATACAAAACTTTTTAGGTAAGTGAAGTACAGAAAAACCAGTTTTTATATACAAATCGAAATATAATATTACAAATATGACTTTTATGATTTAAGGTAAAAGTTTCTGTTGTTAAAATTCAGTCGCCTGGAATTTAACAACGGTCAGCCAACTTTGAGCTAAATTCAGGAACAAGGGTTCCAGGGTTGATTACACTTTAGTCAACAGACATTGACTATCTACCGAGAGATTAAAAACCGCCGAGGTGAAGGGGCAGCATTGGGGAATCTGCGAAATATTTACGCTTCCTTAAGCAACTATGCCAAGGCGATCGAGTAATATCAGCAGTCGCTGACCATCGCCCGTAAGATTCACGAGTGCCAAAGACAAAGAGCCAAAAATGATTAGACTCCCTGGAATTAAAGTTTTAGCCCAAATTTACGAAAGCGCCAACTCGCTAGTCTATCGAGGAATCAGAGAACAAGATAACCAACCGTTGATCCTGAAATTACTCAAAGAAGACTATCCTACCCCTGCCGAACTTGTCCGTTACCAGCAGGAATATGAAATCACCCGTAGCTTTCACTTCGGAGGAGTTGTTAAGGCTCACGAGCTACGAAGACATAACAACACGCTGGTAATGTTATTAGAGGATTTCGGCGGGGAATCTTTAGAGAGATTACTCAAAAAAAACAGTTTACTTTATTAGAATTTCTCCAAATCTCCATTCAGATCGCTGAAACTCTGGGGAGAATTCATCAATCAAACGTTATTCATAAAGATATTAACCCGTCCAATATTGTTTTTAACTCTCAAACGGGAGAATTGAAAATTATTGATTTTGGCTTATCCACAATCTTATCAAGGGAAAGCACTGCCTTAAAAAGCCCTAATGTTTTAGAAGGGACATTAGCTTATATTTCTCCCGAACAAACAGGCAGGATGAATCGAGCGATCGATTACCGCACTGATTTTTATTCGCTGGGAGTTACCTTCTATAAAATATTGACAAACCAATTGCCTTTTGACGCTACCGATGCAATGGAGTTGGTTCATTGTCATATTGCTAGACAACCCGTCCCACCCCATAGAGTTAATCCCGAAATTCCTCTAGTCGTTTCAGAAATCGTGATGAAACTCATGGCGAAAACAGCAGAGGAACGATACCAAAGTGCTTTAGGCATTAGAGACGATTTGGCGCTCTGTCTGATGCAACTAGAAAGTGGTGAGAAAATAGAAGATTTTGTTTTAGGCGAACAAGATATTTCTGATAGATTTCAAATCCCACAAACGCTCTATGGCAGGTCAAGCCAAATTGAAACGTTACTCGCAGCTTTTGACCGGATAGCTAATGGTACCAGCCAACTCATGCTCGTTGCTGGTTATTCTGGTATTGGTAAATCAGTATTAGTTCAAGAAATCTATAAACCCATTACCGAACGACGCGGTTATTACATTTCTGGTAAGTTTGACCAATTCCAGCGAAATATACCTTACAGTGCTATCGTCAGTGCATTTCGAGAATTAGTTCGACAACTGCTAACTGAAACGTCCGAACAACTACACCTATGGCGCGATCAACTCCTATCAGCATTAGGAGCCAACGGACAAATTATTATTAATGTCATCCCTGAAATCGAACTGATTATTGGCAAGCAACCAGCCATCCTAGAGCTAGCAGCGACTGAATCCCAAAATCGGTTTAACTTAGTCTTTCAAAACTTCATTCAGGTCTTTTGTCAACAAGAGCATCCCTTAGTTATCTTTCTAGATGACTTACAGTGGGCAGATTCCGCTACTCTGAAATTAATGCAGTTAATCATGACTGATGTAGATAGTTCGTATCTACTGCTAATTGGAGCATATCGGGATAATGAAGTCAGTGCAGCCCATCCCTTAAAAATTACCTTATCAGAAATTCAAAAAGCTGGAGCAACTGTAAATTCCATCTTGCTCTCGCCGTTAGATTTAACTTGTATCAATCAATTAATTGCCGATACGCTTAAGTGCGACGCAGAAAAAGCAAAGCCATTAGCCGAATTATTGCTTGCCAAAACTCAGGGTAATCCGTTCTTCCTGAAAGAGTTTCTCCAGTCGCTTTATACAGAAAACCTATTACATTTCGATTTTCTCAGTGGCAGTTGGCAGTGGGATTTAGATCAAATTCAAGCACAGGGCATTACTGATAATGTCGTTGAGTTGATGGCTCAAAAAATTCAAAAACTACCAGAACTGACGCAAGAAGTATTAAAAACGGCTGCTTGTATTGGCAACCAGTTTGATTTAAAGATTCTCTCTATTGTAGGTGAAAAGCCACAAAAAGAAACGGCAAACGTACTCTGGCCAGCCGTGCGAGAAGGTCTAATTGTTCCAGTGGGAGATGATTACAAATTTCTGCAAACAGACCGAAATCCTGATGAATTCGAGGTAGCTTACAAGTTTGTCCACGATCGCATGCAACAAGCCGCCTACTCTCTCATTCCCGAACACCGCAAGCAAGCCTACCATCTGCAAATCGGTCAGCTACTCCTGAATAATACCCCATTCCAGCAGCAAGAGGAAAAAATCTTTGACATTGTTAATCAATTGAATTTCGGCAGCAACCTGCTCGAAAACCAGCAGAAACGAGATGAATTGGCAAAGTTAAACCTAATAGCTGGCAAGAAAGCAAAAGCCTCAGCCGCTTTTCAACCCGCCCTTACCTACCTAACAAGCGGCTTAGAATTGTTGAGCTC
Organism: Microcoleus sp. A006_D1; assembly: GCF_036702805.1. Taxonomy (NCBI): domain Bacteria; kingdom Bacillati; phylum Cyanobacteriota; class Cyanophyceae; order Oscillatoriales; family Microcoleaceae; genus Microcoleus; species Microcoleus sp. A006_D1. The sequence continues at coordinate 373,045 of NZ_JAUBVZ010000004.1, read as the reverse complement.
TTCTCAGTCCTCCCTTAGCAAAGAGGGAAGTGAAGGGGGGTCAAGTTGGCAGACGCAGTACGATACTACACTTTCTCTGTATGTAGAAGCCGCAGAAGCTGCCTATTTGTGCGGTCAATTCGATGAAATGGAGAGATTAGTTCCAGTCGTGCTGCAACAGGGCAAAGTATTGCTGGATAAGGTGAAAGTTTATGAAGTTAAAATCTCTGCTTATCTAACGCAGAACAAGCCATTAGAAGCAGTTGATACTGGACTAACAGTTCTCAAGCTGTTGGGAGTTAGTTTGCCTAAAAAGCCCAGTAACTTAGATGTCTTACTCGGTTTGACAGGGACAAAGTTAGCCTTGTTGAGGAAACGAATTGAGGACTTAATCGACTTACCGGAAATGACTGCACCTGATAAGTTGGCAGCAATTCGTATTCTAGCGATTGTAGGTTCTGCTTCCTATATAGCTGCTCCTAACCTATTACCGCTGGTTATTTTTAAAAGTATCAATATATCGGTCAAATACGGCAATGCTTCCTTCTCAGCAATGATGTATGCAGGTTATGGGTTGATTCTTTGCGGAGTATTAGGAGATATTGAATCCGGCTATAAATTTGGCAACCTAGCCTTAAATCTATTAGAGCAGCTCAATGCTAGGAAAGTAAAAGCGAAAACAGTATCTCTTGTTAATTACTTTATCAGACATTGGAAAGAGCATGGAAGGCAGACATTACAGCCTTTACTGCTTGCATATTCGAGCGGACTAGAAACAGGAGATTTAGAATATGGGACATATTCCATATTGTGGAACTCCTACAATTCCTATTGCACGGGGCAGGAGTTAGCCGTTATTGAGCGGGAGGCAGCCAAATACAGTGATACTATCCAAAAATTAAAGCAAGAGCGAAACTTTCATTACCTTAATCTAAATCGGCAGATGGTTCTGAATTTGATGGGGCAATCGAAAAATCCCTGCCGTTTAATTGGTGATGTTTATGACGAATCGAAAAGACTACCCCTTGATCTTGAGGCGAATGACCAAACCTTACTTTTTCATACATATCTTGCAAAACTGACACTCTGTTACCTATTTGGAGAGTACGAGGAAGCGCTAGATAATGCGGCACTAGCGGAAAAATATATAGATAGTGCAGCAGCGATGCTAACTACTACGTTATTTTACTTTTACGATTCGCTTACAAGAATTGCCGTGTATTCTTCTTTCTCAAAAATCCAGCAAAAACGCCTATCTCGAAAGGTGCAATCTAACCAGAAAAAGTTTAAAAAATGGGCGCATCATGCCCCAATGAATCATTTACATAAATTTTATCTTGTAGAAGCAGAAAGACAGCGAGTTCAAGGCTCAGAGGCTATGGCAATGGACTACTACAAAAAAGCTATTGCTCTTGCTAAAGAACATGAATACATCAATGAAGAAGCACTGGCGCATGAACTAGCTGCCAAGTTTTATCTCGCTTTAGATCAAGATAAAATCGCGCAAGTCTATATGCAAGATGCCCGTTATTGCTATGTCCGCTGGGGTGCAACAGCTAAAGTTAACGATTTAGATAGACGCTACCCGCAATTATTAGCAAAAAAGTCTTCAGATAGGGGAACTCTCAGCACAAGAACATCTACGCCGCCTACCACAACTGGCCATCGCACTTCTTCTGAGCTAGATTTGACCACAGTCATGAAAGCTTCACAAACGCTATCCGAGGAAATTGTGCTAGATAAATTACTGGCGAAATTGATGCGGATTATTATTGAGAATGACGGAGCGCAAAAGGGCTTTTTGATTCTAGAAATTAAGGGCAAATTGCTGATTGAAGCTGAAGGTTCTGTGGATCAAGATGGCGTGACTGTGTTGCAGTCAATCCCCGTCAAGTCGGCGTGGGAACCTGGGGATAAACTTTTAATTTCTCACACAATTGTTAACTATGTGGCTCGCACGCGGGAAAGTGTAGTATTGAGCGATGCTGCAAGTGACCCTAAATTTGCTAATTGCCCCTACATCAAAGCGCATAAGCCTAAATCAATTCTGTGCTTCCCTCTCCAATATCAAGCTAAACTGGTAGGAATTATCTATTTAGAAAATAATCTAACCACAGACGCTTTTACTCCCGATCGCTTGGAAGTTTTAAACCTACTCTCCTCCCAGGCAGCTATTTCTATTGAAAATGCGCGTCTCTACAATAATCTCAGCGAACTTAACCAGGCTTTTGAGCGTTTCGTCCCCCGCCAATTCCTCCAATTCCTGGATAAAGAAAGCATTGTTGATGTTAAATTAGGCGACCAAGTTCAACAGGAAATGTCGGTACTCTTTTCCGATATTCGCGACTTCACAACTTTGTCGGAAAGTATGACTCCGCAAGACAATTTCAACTTTATTAATGCCTATTTGTCACGCCTGGAGCCAGCCATTACTGCAAACGAAGGATTTATTGACAAGTATATTGGCGATGCAATTATGGCCCTCTTTAGCGGCGAGGCAGATAATGCCGTCAAAGCAGGTATTGATATGCTACATCGTCTTGCCGAATATAATCAACATCGCACTGCTTCTGGATACGTGCCGATTAAGATTGGCATTGGCATCAATACAGGTTCTTTAATTCTCGGTACGGTTGGGGGAAAAAACCGGATGGATAGCACGGTGATTAGCGATGCAGTGAATTTGGCCTCGCGGATAGAAAGCTTGACTAAAAAATATGGAGTTTCAATATTAATTAGTCACGAAACTTTTAGATCTTTGCCAGATTCTAACCAGTATGCTATCCGTCTGATCGATCGCGTACAAGTTAAGGGCAAATCAGAAACGGTATCGATTTTTGAAGTTTTCGATGCCGATCCCCCTGAGACTTATGAGGGCAAGGTAGCCACGAGAACAGTGTTTGAAGAAGCTTTGGTACTCTACCATTTGCAAAAGCTTAGAGATGCGGAGCGATTGTTTGCTGAGTGCCTGCGCCGCAATCCCACAGATAAAGCGGCTCAAATTTATCAACAGCGCTGTATTCAACGATCCCGTGAAAAGTAAGATGTATTGGACTCCCGCTCAAGTCCGATCGCCCGACTGATAGGGGTTTGAAACGTTAGTTTCAAAGGGTGTAGGGTAAGTTCCGTTTAAACTTGGTGTTTAGGGCGATCGCAAATTCTGTCTCCATGCCTTTGCTGCGGCTAACGGGTGAGGATTTTTTACACATTCTGTCAACATATCGATATCAATTCCTGGTAGCAATTCGCTGTTTGTGATTAATTCATAACCGCAGTTTGACACAAATTCAACCGGAATCTCTTCTCGCAAACAGTAGATAGAAAATCGGTCATTTCGCCAGAACCAAACCTCTCGCACATTCAACCTTCTATACAGTTCTAGTTTATTGATGCTACCACTCGTAACAATCACTTCAATTACCAAATCGGGAAATTCTTTATCTGTGCCAATACAGTAAGCTTCATCCGGTTCCGTACCGCCACTTTTTTCCTCTTGTCGCAGAGTTGTAGATCCAAAAGGGAAATATTCGATGTCAGCTTCTACAAAGTAAATTTCTAGCAGATTTCCAATGCGAGTTTTGCCATTTTCATGGCGACGAGAAGGTGACATAATTTCTAAAACTCCATCTAAATAAGTAACTCGATATCCGGCAGCATCTCCAATCCGATTTAGCAGTGTTTCGTATTGTTCCCAGTTCGCCCTATCCGTGATGTATCTATCTTCAGGATCTTGGCGTTGGAGTGCTTGTTCTTTAAGTAGCGTATCTAGCTCAGTCGTCAGCATTGGTATTACCTCCTTACAAGTTGTTCTAATTTTAGCAAACGGCGGTTGAAACCGCCAGAAAGTCAAACGATGTCTGCCTCCGCAGACTGAAGAGAATAACCTAATTTTAATTGCCTTTTATTCAACCTGCGGAGGCAGGTTTTGTTTGTATAAACCTGGTTTCAACCGTACGTCCTATCTTATTCCCAATCAAACTTTCTTCCCAAATATTCCTCTAATTCCTGATTGTAAGGTTTAAAATAATCGCTCAATAGTTCACGAATTGACTCATTTACCCGCTGATAAACACCAGGATTAGCATTTTGATACTCAGACAATTGATATTCCGGCAAATCTAAAAATTCTAAAACCTGACTGACAGTCGCCGCCGCACCTGCATACAAATCTTCACTTTTCAAAACTAACAACTGTTCTGGGGGAAAGAAAGCCCGCCAGTTTTTTATAAATTCTATATACCTACCGCGAGCTAAATAATTGCCCGGTTCCTCGCCGATGATGTATTCTGGGTTTTGATTCAACCGTTCAATTTCATCGCTAATTGCCCGATCGATCGATCGCCCTTCCCAATTTAACTCCCTCAAGCGGTAAAAATGAGAAATGGCGCGATCGACCGGATTTCGCAAAAGCACAACCAGTTTCGCCTCTGGACACGCGCTGTAGAGACGTTCCGGCGCTTCCCGAAAGTCAAAATAACTCGGACTTGCTTCACCCGTTACAAACTGCTCTCCCTGCGGTATTGGCGGGAAATGAGCCAAATACCAATCAATCCCCCTCTGAAAGTGCCACGAGAAAAAATCCATTTCCTTTTTAATCGGAGTCAAAATTTGCGGCTGTTGAGCTAAATAAGTGTACAGAGAAGTCGTACCGCACCGCTGAGAACCAATAATTATAAACTTAGGAACTTTGACTGGTTTTAAATTCCAATTTTGTGGAACAGGCATCTTGCCTGTCTCTGTATCTGCTTGTGGAACAGGCATCTTGCCTATTCTCTTACTAAGAATAGATGCCAAAGTTTGTTTGTAACTAACAGTTTGATAACAGCTAATCGCCTCAGCAATTTTGCCTTTTCTCGTCAAAGCTTCCCCCAAATTCAAATAAGGCCAAAAAGCCTCCGGTTGAGCATCAACAACTTTGCGGCAGAAGTTTTCAACTTGATCCAACTTGTTTTGCTCAATCAAAACTTCCCACAAATTGTAATAAAACCACCAAGGAAGATCGGGATTTATTGCTATTGCTTGCAAAAAAGCCGCCGCCGCTTCCTCCCCATATTTTTGGTGGCTCAAAACAGCACCTAAATTGTAATAAGACCAGCAATCATCGGGTTTTTGGGCGACTGTGGCGCGGGCTGAGGCTAATACGCTAACGCACTTTTCCTGCTGTTTCAACAACTGCTCTAATTCCGCTGAGACTACAGCACAATCTGGCAGTCTTGTCAAAATAAAATTGTAAAGAATAATTGCGCTTTTTGGGCGATCGTACTTTGCTAAATTCTTACCTAACTGCAAATAAAACTCTACATTTTTCGGTGTAACTTGCAATTGACATTTTTCTAACACTGACTGTAAATCAGACTCTGTTTGTCCGAGACTATATCCCAACTTATCGTAAATTCCCGGCAAATTTCCATCAATTTCAATAGCTTGTAAATACGCAGCGATAGCTTCACCCGACTTTTTGAGTTTAGTCAAAGCGTCGCCTAAATTGCAGAAAGACCAAGCAAAATCTGAGTTGAGTGCAATCTCGCAGCGGTAAGCAGCGACAGCCTCTTCCCAGCGTTGCAGTTTTAGCAAAGCATCGCCCAAATTATGATAAGACCACGAAAAATCCGGGTTTAACTCAACAGCTTTTTTGTAAGCAGCGACAGCATCCTCCCAGCGTTCGAGTTTCAACAAAACATCGCCCAAACTGTGATGAGACCAAGAAAAATCTGGCTGTAACTCAACAGCTTGTTTGTAAGCAGCAACAGCATCATTAAACTCACCGCTTTCTTGCAGGGAATTCCCCAACTTGTGGTAATCATGACTATTCATGCAAAATACCTGCAATATTCATTAACTTCTCCAGCGAGTTTACATCCACACGCATATCTTTATGTCCCAGGTATTTTTGAGTGGGATTTTCAAACAATTCAGCAATTAAATAATAATGTTCTAAGTCACACAAATTGCTGATAGTCCAAAAGCAACTTGGCACATAAATCGGAGAAAAAATCTCAATTACTTTAGTTCCGGGATTGCAAAAAACTAGATTAGTCAATCCCGCGCCGTGAGGTGCGACAACTACTTTAGCCGCGGCCAAACACAATGCTTGTTCCGCTACCGAAATCGTTTCCAGCTTGACTGTCCGAAACCCAAACTTTTCTAAACAGCCTACAACCTCTTCCTCGTTGACAATTCGCCGATAGGATGCTTTTTGTCGGCTGATATAAATTCGTTCAGAATAATCTGTGTTTAGCGACTGCTGTTCATTTAAAAATATTCGTTTAAGATATTCGCATTTCCATTTCGAGGTTCCCGAACCACCATCGCAAATTGACGGCACTATTAATTTATCGGCTGTAAAGTGCGGCTGGTAGCGACTTTCTAAAAGTTTATCGAGTGGAATTCCTAAAGTATTTAAACTTTCTTTTTCATAAGCCGAATCGCAAGCATTGATAACAAACTTATCAATACTGTCTATCAATCCGCTCCGCTGCAAAAGATGGAACCGCGTAACCACATCAAACATCCAATGAAAATAAGCTGCGCCACCCCAGCGAGCCGACAAAAAAGCCACATTTCCCTCGATATGTTCGGCGGGAGGCAATTTGTCGGAAGTTATTACCAATTCAGGACAACCCATTGAAATATCGACAACAAGTTTATTGTCTGAAGTAATGGCGCAGGTAGTAGCAATATCTGCCCAAGCTCGTCCGTTTGGTAGTACGGCAACAAAAGCTTTTTTTGTATAAAAAATTTCATCTTCCCAACATCTGTTATCGGTGTGGATTGTTTTGGAATCAGATAAATTGATTTGACTTGCAGGATAAATGTCAATGCAAGTAATGCTCGGCTCTGACTCTGCTACAATTGCCAAATTGTCGGTAAATCCACAGTATTTTTTGATAACACTTAACGGCAACATTTTATAGCCAAGTTTTATGATGTCGGCTTCATCTACTTCTCCTTTTTGTTCCAAAGCATCAGCTATATGATAGTAAATTCCCAATAAATCGGGTTTAATTTGCAGTGCTTGAACCAAATTAGTTATTGCCGCTTCCCACTGCTGTTGTGCTATTAAACTCAAACCCAATCCTTCGTAACACCAACAGGATTTTGGATCGACATTTATGCCTTGCTCATAAATTGCGATCGCCCTTTCCAATTCCCCTTGATTCCGCAAAGCATCGCCCAGCCTCTTGTACAACCAACTATGCTGGGGTTCTAGCTCAACAGCACGGCCAAAAGCAACCGCTGCTTCTGGCCAATTTTCTTGTTTTTCCAGAACTTCCGCCAGACTATTGTACAGCCAACAATCGGGATTTAATTCAACAGCTTTGCCGTAAGCCACTGCTGCTTCGTCCCAATTTTCTAGTGCAACCAAAGCCTTACCCAGCCTCTCGTAAGACCAATAAAAATCCGCATTGAGTTCAATAAATTTGCGGTAAGCCGTCGCAGCTTCCTCCCACTCAGAAAGCTCCATCAATACATTGCCTAAACCACTGTAATTCCAGCAAAAATCGGGATTTAACTCAATAGCTTTACGGTAAGCAGCAGCGGCTTCGCCGTATTGCTCGATCTGCTGCAAAGTTTCCCCCAAAAAGTGGTAAGCCCAACTAAAATTAGGATTTAGTGCGATCGCCTGTTGGTAAGCGACCACAGCTTCATTCCACAACTCTTTATCTTGCAGACTTTTACCCAACTTGTGGTAAGTTAAATAATTGCCAGACTTAATTGTAATAGCGGTTTGATAGCAGGCGATCGCCTCATCCAGATAACCCCCATCTGCCGCAATATGCCCCAACTTTTCCCAACCTTGACACAAAACTGCTTGCTCTTCGCCCAAACTTTGATTGCCGATTTTTTTAACAATCAGTTGATAACCTTTGTGGACTACTTCTAACTGACTGCGAAACATCTCCAAGAAAAGATCGATTCCGATTTTAGTATTTTGCTCCGGGTTGTCGGGAAAGGTAAACTCATAATCGTCAAAAATCATCAATCCCCCAACTTTCACCAACCTCCAAGATAAAATCGCATCTTGCAGAGCGCTGGTGGCTTTGTGACACCCGTCAATGTAAGCAACATCGTAAGATTCTGAATCCAAGGTTACTAACACTTTCTGAGAATAACCTTGCAAGGGAATTACTTTGTCGCCCGAGCCAGTTTTAGCAATATTGCCATGAAATTGTTCTTGGAAATACAAATCAATACAAGTAATATTGGCCGTCGGATGAGTTAAAATATTATCCAACAACCAGCAAGCAGACATTCCTTGCAAACTGCCAATTTCCACAACTTGAAAATCCGCAATTCCCGCTAAATGCTGTAAATGCAGTTTCCAAATAGGAATATTGTGAGTAAACCAATCTTGGGTAAATTGATAATTTTTGGCCGCACACTCAGGCCAACCTCTCAATTCACTGGCTTTTTGGTGGAAAACCATCGCTTCTTCCACTTGCCCTAATCGCGGTAACAGATTTCCCAAATCGCTGTAAGGCTTAGAATTCGTCGGATCTATTTCTATTTGGCTACGGTAAGTGGCAACAGCTTCATCCCATAATTTTTGCCGAATTAAGGCAAATCCCAAATTGGAATAAAACACCAGAATATCTGGTTTTAGTTCGAGGGCTTTGCGGTAGCAACTAATAGCTTCTTGCCACATTTGTTTCTGAGCAAAAGATTCCCCTAAATAATTGTGTGCCCAATAGGAATCATTATTGATTTCTAGCACTTGACGGTAACATTGAATAGCCTCATCAAACTCGCGTCTTTGCGCGAAAACATTGCCCAAACCCATAGAAGCACGGGCATAATTCGGATTTATTTCGATGCTTTTCCGGTAACAGGAAATCGCCCGATCGCATTCTCCTCGCTCTGCCCAAGTTTTACCCAAACTGTGGTAAGATTCAAAAGAATCTGGATTGATGGCAATGGCTTGTCGGTAATTGGCGATCGCCTCATCCCACCGCTTCTGGCGAACCAGCATTTCTCCCAAATTGTGATAAGCTGTTGCCAGCTTCGGGTCTAGTTCAATTGCCCGCGAATAACACTCGATCGCGCGATCGAACTTTCCCAATTCAACTAAACTATTTCCCAGAGTGACGTGCTCCTCAGCCGTTGCCCAATTTGGTTCAATCTTGAAAGCTTGATACCAACAGTCTGCCGCCTCTGCTCGCTTTTCCAACTGCGTCCAGATTTTCGCCAACAGCCGATAAGCACCAGCAAAACTCGGTGCTAGGGCGATCGCTTTTTCACAACTTGCGATCGCCTTTTCCCACTGTTTTCCTTGAGAATACAAACTGCCGAGATTAGCATAAACTTCCGGCAAATTGGGATTGCGATCCAGTGCCGCTTCATACCACTGCTTAGCCTGTTCAATTTCACCTCTAACCTGCATCACCTTTCCCAGCGTCTGACAAGCAGCAGCCAAATTCGGTTCAATTTTCAACGCTGACTCGCAAGCAGCAACTGCCTCATTCAACCTGCCTTCAGCTAAACAAACTTCTGCTTGCCGACTCAAATCAACCGCTGCCTTTTCCATCTTCTCAATCAAGGGCATAATTAAACTTACTCCAGACGCTAGTTAACTCAAACCCACCACTTCAAGCATTCTTTTTAGCGAACTCAAGTTCACCAAAATATCCTCAGTCAGCGAATTTTGATACATTAACTGTCTAATAGGATAGCATTCAAAAGCCTCACCCGCTAAAAAGTAATGTTCCAACTTCAAATATTGACTGATTCCCCAGTAATAATGACCGATATAATGAGGCGATACCAACTCAATTACTTGAGTTTCAGACTTACAAAAAATCGTATTTGTCAAGCCGCTGCCGTGGGCTGCAACTATCACCTCAGCATGATAAAAATGAGCAACTTGCTCAGTCAAAGACATCGACTCAGGCATGATAGAAACAAACCCAGATTGCTCCAAAACCTCAACCACATCTTCCTCGTTCAAAACTCGGCGATATCTCGCTTTGCTGCGGCTGATGTAAATGCGTTTTGGATAGTTTGAACCAGGTATAATTACCTTGAGAAACTCCCGCCTCAAAAAATCGATCGCCCACCCGGGCGGCCAGCCCAAATAACCCGCAAAAGAAGGTACAATCAACTCTGTTGCTTGCAGGTGAGGAATGCGATCGCTCTCCAAAACCTTCTCCTCTGGAATGCCCAGAATCCTCAGAGTTTCCCGCTGAAATTCGTGTTGACAACTATTCACCAAAAACCAGTCTATTTCCGCCAAATCCCTACCGCTTTGTCGCAGCAATTCAATCCTCGGCAAAACGTCCACCATCCAGTGAAAATAGACATTTCCCGACAAACCAGAAAGCACCGCCACACTGCCGTCAACTTGCTTTAAAGGTGGAAACGATTCTAAAGTAAAAACGCTGTGTTTTCTCAAATCGTGCTTTTCGCATCCCGGCAACAAACCAGGATAATCTCTCGACACATCAGCCAACAAATAATTATCAGGAGTAATTACAGCAATCGCCTTACAAATCAGCCAATAATTTTGCTGCGGCACAATCCAAACTCGCCCATTCGGAATTGCAGCCACAAAAGTCTTTGGCGAATCCACAGGTAGGGGTTGCGAGTTAGACAAACGGCAAACTCCCCAACCCAAATGCACCGGATCAAACCACTTACCAATTCGGTACAAACACAACCCGCAAGTTAAACCACCACAATCGGAATTTGCCAATTGGGAATGAGCAATTGGCAGTTGAGACTTCGCCAAGTTTTCGATATTGGCTGTCTCGGATTTCCAAACTATTTCCACATAATTGCCAGCATCCAATTTCGCATTAACCAGCCAATCCCAAGTCGATAGATAGATACCTTGAGGAACTTTGGTTGCACTTAGTTCGAGTGAAATATAATTACTTTTCTGGGATAGTTGCGGCTGCGTATAGCCGTGAAATTGCAACTCTAAAACCTTTTGATAATAATCGATCGCCCTTTCCCACCGCCCCTGTTTTTCCAGCAGTTTCGCCAACTCAAAATAAACCTGGGGTAAAGCTGGTTGAATTGCCAAAACCATGTGGTAAACAGCAATTGCCGCATTTAGCTGCTTTTGGTGTACCAAGCAATTTCCCAGCCGCCAATAAAGCTCTGTATTTTTCGGCTGGATTTGCAAAGCTTTTTGATAATAAGCTGCTGCTGATTCATATCCGCCGTACTCTGTTAAAGTATTCCCCAGATGCAGGTAAATTTCTGTTAAATAATCGCATATTTCAGCAATCGGTAATTCCCGATCTGCACTTGACAAATATCTAGCCGCACCATCTTTTTTCTTTACTTTTAAATCCGTTAAATCTGTTAAATCCGTGACATCCGTGACATCCGTTAAATCCCGCACATTGCTCGTTGCCGAACTTCGAGTTAGTGCTGTGAGAAATCGATCGCACGCCGCGATCGCCCTTGACAATTCATCATCATCTACAGCAGCAACTTGCCGCATTTCTCCCAAACGGCAGTAAGCCTCAACAAAATCGGGCCGTACAGCTATCGCCTGCTGAAAATAAGGCATGGCTTCCGCAATTTTGCCCAAAACCATCAAAGAAAATCCGGCATCCGTATAGCCCGAAATATGCGAGGGTTCCAGTTCGAGTACCCGATCGAAACAAGCAACCGCCACCGAATGTTCCCCCTGCAATTGCCAAGCTTTGCCCAAATTGTAATGAGCCAAAACCATCTCCGGCTCCAACTCAATAGCTGTGAGGTAAGATGCGATCGCCCTTTCCGGGCTTTTATCCAGCAACGCTTGCCCCAAATTATTGTGCAGCGTCGCCCAATCCGGTTTAATCTCGATCGCCCGCTGGTAAACTTCGATCGCCTCAGCAGCCCGATCGTCCTTCAGCAGCATCGCCCCCAAATTGCTGTAAGCTTTCACATAATCCGGCTGGAGAGCAATCACCTGTCGGTAGGTATCAATGGCGGCTGCTAGCTGATTATTTTCATCTAAAATCACAGCCAGATTGTAGAAAGCAAGTAGATAATTGGGTTTAAGGGCGATCGCATTTCCGTAACACTCGATCGCCCCCAACAAATTACCCTGCTTGTGAAAAACATTTCCCAAGTTATAATGAATTTCTGGCCAATCTGGCTTCAAATCCAGAGCTTGCTGGTAGTGAAAAACCGCCTCATCCAGCCACGAATACTCGCTGTAAAGTTGACCCAAATAAGCATGAGCCAGCACAAACTTGGGCGAAATCTCCAAAGCTTGCACAAAAGCATCTCTTGCCGCCGTCGGATCTCCGCTCGCTTCGAGGATTTCGCCTAAAGTGGTGTAAGCTAGCGCAGAAAATGGCTGTAGTTCGATCGCCTGATGGCAAAACTCGATCGCCTCTGTTAACTTCCCCTGGTTCAAATAAACTTGGGCTTGCCGGATATATTCTTCAGTGCTCATTGCTCGCGGTGCAGTTGCGGTTGCTTTACCGCTTCAGAAAAACCTAGAAATTCTGATTTTAAAATTTTGTATTTTCCGACTATTTATATTTCAATACAGTTCCTTTAAGCCCGATCCCCCCTAGCCCCCCTTAAAAAGGGGGGGACAATAAATTCCTCAAAGTCCCCCTTGCTTTCGGGGGATTTAGGGGGATCTCCGGGCGATACAAACCGTTAACCCAAGGGTATTGATTTATATTTTGTGCGATCGGGCGATCGACTAATTTTATCAATAACTGTCGAGCGATTTTTTTTTAATTGTTCCTGCTTCAGTTCCTGCCTTGAATATTTCAACCTCACCCCGCTTGTGGCAGAGTGAGGTTGAAATCCTTTAAAACTACCAGCCTTTGTGAGAACAGCCCCAGATAAAATCCGGTGCCGCCCACAAATTCCAGTTGTTTTAGAACAACTCGAAGTTGCTCGGGGCAATCGTCAAGTTAGGCTGCAACTGAGCAACAGTTACCACTCCCCCGACGGCGTTGAAGTACAACACACCGTTTGTTGGGTCGTAGACCAACTTGTTGCTGTTTGCTGCGGTGGTACCAGATCCGGTGAAATTAGAAACAACGATAAACTCGCTAGCTTCAAAGCTCGTGCCCAAACCAGCCAACGCACCGCCTTGCTTCAAGACAATCTTATCTTGGCCTGGGGTAAAGTCAGTGATCGTGTCTACGCCGAAATCGCCGCCAAAACCACTGAAGTAGAACGTATCGCTGCCAGCACCGCCGGTCAGGACATCGCTGCCTCTGTCGCCAAAGATCGAGTCATTGCCAGCGCCGCCATCGACAGTATCATTGCCTTTACCGCCGTACAGCAGGTCGTTGCCGTCGCCGCCGCCGACAAAATCGTTACCTTCGCCGCCAAAGACTGTATCGTTGCCAGCTCCGCCGAGTACGGTGTCGTTGCCTTTGTCTCCAGAAACCAAGTCATTGCCATCACCGCCGTCGATCAGGTCATTGCCTTTACCGCCAAAGATCCTGTCGTCACCGCTGCCGCCAGCGACCACATCGTTGCCCGAACCAGCAAAGACAAGATCATTACCAGCGCCGCCGCCGATACTGTCATTGCCGCCGCCGGAAATAATCAGGTCGTCGCCACCGTTGCCGGCGATGACATCATTGCCCCCAAAAGTCAGGATGACATCGTTTTGAGCGCCTGAACTCAATCTGTTATCGCCTTGAGTACCGATAATGTTAGAGCCACCGCCACTTAAAGTGACTGAAGATACTGGGGTTGTTGGATTAGTTACCTGGGTCATTTACACTCCTCCTAAAAGATGAATCATTTTTCTACAATACACTTTTCCCTCCAAAGGGATTCAATAAATGGAACCGGACATCGGTTGAGACCCTAATTGACCCGGCTGCTATAAGCTGTCATGTAATTTAATTTGTCCGCAGGGAGTCCCAGATCGCGAGTTGAATCCTGTATTCGTTGAGCAGCAAATATCGGTTGTTTCCTGCTTTGGACTCTCGACTCCACCACTCCCTCCTCTAACACGAAAATATTCCAGTTAAACGTTTGCGAGTTTACCATACCGAGCTTGGGTGCGGCTAGTCATTTTTAAAACAATAGCCGGCAAATACACATAAACCATTTTTAATCGGAGTATGCTCTCAAGATTGAGAAATCGCACCGGGGGCTGTTGGCACTGTCGATCGCCGGATAGTTCGATCGCCCGCAATCGGGCTGTAACTGAGTTGGCGATTTTTTATTTGACTCTGGTTTACCAGACTTTTGAGTTCCGCCAAGAGTTCCCAAGAAATCAAAATTTTTTAGCTGTTAACAAAATCTGGCGCACAATCTGGGCCGCATTCAATCAAACCTAGCCCTCGAAAGAGATTCAAGCACCGCTCGCTGCCCTGAGTTTTTTCCTCGCCAGTTACTTTGCCGATCATCGGCAACACACTCCCGGACACAATCTTGAGGCCAAGAGCCTGAATTTTTCCACCAATATCCCTCGCTTTCTTTGGCATGATTTTCGCGCACCCACTTGGTCGATCGACCCAAAATAACTGATTTCTGCAATCAACTGCATCTATCCAGAGAATGCAGTGCTTGTGTTGTGAAGTTGGGATTTGGGTAGTAGGGTCAAGTTCTGACGGTACTCTCAAAGCTGAGAATAAGCTGCTGCGCATCTTCTACCAGTCGATCGACAGAATGCCACAGCAGGCCCGAGATCCCAACCCCGATCGCCATCAATCATCCCCCATCTCAAATCCCCAATCGAAAATCGGATTAATTGTCTGTTAGTTCCAGACACTCCAATCAAACACAGAAATCTTTTAGCAGCCAGGGACTCCCTGAGAGTGACACGCCACCCCGAACCTTCATTCAGTTGACAGTTGACTGCTTGAGTGCGACCTCTACCTAGAAGTCCGAGGATTGGAGTAATGAATAGTCTGATTTTAATTTCTCGCCTTTAAGGGTGGAGGCTTTAAACGAATTCTTTCTGGTAACTTTTGATATAATTAGATTTGACAATTTAATTTAACAAACTTAACTTTTATTTAGTCAAACTTTATTGCTAATTGTTAACTTCTAGCGGCAGATCGACAATTAGCAATTTCCCGGAAATTTGGTTGGGCATTCATAGACAAGCTGTACTATTTAGCCGAGGGGTGTACTTCTAGTTGCGATCTTAACCCGTTAGAATTGCTTTGGCTGTCGTAGCTGTAAATGTGAGCGTCGCTCTGAAAAATGTAATTGATAGAAGTAGCTGCATAGTAACTCAGCGCTAGCAGCGACACTAGATTAAGAATTCGATAAATTGGCTTCTCAGACATTTCGTTCATTTTTTCTCCTACTTTTTGTGTAAATAGCAAAGTTGGATACAGTGACTGCACTTTTATTGAGAAGTTCCCGAACCAGCAGTACAGCTAAAACATCCCAGAGATCGCACTATCGCCTCCTGATGCCCCCTCGCCTCAAACAAGTCCTGCTTGAGATTTGAAAGATTTTTTGTTGCTATTTCATATTGCAGCCTCTACCTTTTATTGTCTATCTAACTGCGGTAAGAGTTAGGCAATTTTGGCCATATCGAACTCTACAATTGCCTGACCAGTAGCGGCTACAGTTTGAACATATTGAGCCGCAATTGCTTACAGGCTAAAGATTGTAGCTGTTTGCAAACAGTAGGCAAGGGTTCTCCCGAATTCCATTAATGGTGCGCAGTGGCCGGAAGCCATAAAAATATTAAGTTGGTCAGCGGAACGCTGAAATATGTCTGAAGTTATACTTGTGCCAGCAACAGACCATGTTATATTGGTTATTGAGTTTGAGATTGGTTCATCTGGCAAATAACTTTTGACTTAAAAAATATTGCGGTTGGTCTCCGACAATCAGGGTATGACAATTTTGACAGCGTGGCAGCGTTAAATCACAATATGACAGCATAAAAGTAGGTGTCAAAAAGCAGAAGGCAGAATTTGACAGTGGTTAAAAAATACTGTTTTGGGATTCCAGATTTTTTATTTGATTCTACCTTTTACCTGCACTTTGTTGTTGCCATAAAAGCAAGATGATTTACTCGCTGCGCTCGGCGATTCACAAGGGATAATTCATGACCAGCTAACCGACTGCGTTTGAGTCAGTTACTTTCCCAGATTATAATTCTTGCTCGTATTTAGCTGTTTGTGCAACCGACTTTTTGCTGGAAATTTGCAAAAGGGATAGGGGCAGAACAACAGGCCAAACCAGAGGGCCAATTACTAAGGCTATCCAAGAGATTAAATCTTTTTTCGAGGTCGCAGTATCGTTCCAAAAACTTTTGAACCAAACAAAAAAAACGATTAAAGCAATCGAAAAGTAGCCAATAATTATCATTTTTTACCTGCCGGCCTGTAGATTGGATAAAAGTATTTATGATTATTGTATCTCAATGTGCGGCTCGCCGATCGCAACTTTCTCCCCTCCGCTGCAAGTGTCCTCAAGCGTAGCTATCCAGTAGGGAATCGCCCAAGCTTTCACAAGTCTCCGAGTCCAGATGCTGCGGTGTCGCCGATCGCACGCACTCAATCACGCAGCAGCGGCGCGCTCAACGTCTTGCGCTCAGGACTTTTCAACCTGCGGTCAAACTTTGAGGCATCGCCCTGCAAAGCAGCAAATGCGATCGAGATCTCTCGTTCTCTGTGATGTTACTCACGTATACTCCCAGACTTCGATCGCAAGTCGAGCTCAGAAAGATCACACAGCTTAGCCGACGGCAATCACCCTACTCTGTTCTCAAATGCTCGATATTAGAGTAGTTGAGTTCAAAGAGATTTCATGGCAGCTCTGACTTTAAAATCCGATCGCGCGATCGCTGAACTGTTCTATCAAGTCAGCCATTCAGGCAATCTGACTCGCACTGAAAGCCACGGACTGCGAGCACTCTGCGAAAACGCTCTGGGCGAAGACGACCGAGATGCCGTCAATCGCCTGCTTCACGCCATCCGTCGCGGATGGGTCAGGATTTCCGATTAGTCCCCTCAAACAAGAAGTTGAGATCGGTATTTCTACTTTCCCTCCTCTAAAGCTGTGCCAGTATTTCGCTCCATTAACCCTCTCAAATAAAATTGCGCTGCGATCCTCGAAACGCTCGAACCCGATTTCTTGAAGAAGTCGGGATTTTTGATCTAAAGCAGTCCGTAGCCTGTAGTCAGCCTTTAGCACTAATTAAGTAGATTCACGGACAAAATTCCCTACTAAGACACCAAATAAATGCAGGCAAAAGCGGATTTCTGAACACCTTCATTCAGTTGACAGTTGACCGCTTGACAGTTGACAGCACTTGACAAAAGAAGGAAGAGGATTTGAGTAATGAATAGTCTGATTTTAATTTCTCGCCTTTAAGGGTGGAGGCTTTAAACCAATTCTTTGGAGTAAAAGTTTGAGGTTTAATTAAGGCGATCGCTTCAGTTAGCAGTCATTAGCGAGCAGTCAGCAAGTAATCTATTATGAGATAAATATTAATTTATTTGTCATATTTTCTTAACAAAGACTACAGATATCGAAGTTGCCAAAAGCGAGGAATCGGGACGGAGTTTGTATTTAGAGTTACTCTCTCGATCGACGAAACCTGCGATCCCCAAATCCGGTTGATACAAATCACGAATCTCGACCGAATCGATCACATTGATTAGCGTATTTGAATCACATAAATATGCAGAAAATCAGTCAATACTGTCAAAAGTGAGTTCAATAAAAAACATCATGATGACCCAAACGTTTTTATCTCAATTTACTATTGCAGAGTTAGTCTTTCAGGTATATCACTCCGGTCTCCTGACCCCCACTCACCGACAACAGCTCAAGACAGCCCTGTTAAATGACTGTCTTACCGAAGAAGATCAAACAGCCATCAACCGCTTGCTCCACGCCGTTCGCCGAGGCTGGCTGAAAATTGCAGATTAAATCGTGACCAATTTTTTTTTGACACTCCTCTTGAAATGCACTGTCACCTGAAGGCAAAATTAAATCTCCTTCATAAATTCAGGAATTAAGCTAAATGTAGGGTGCACCACCAGCACCCTGCGGTTTTAACTTATGTTTTGCCAGCTTATTTACTCAGAAATTTTGCCATCTGGCATCATCGCCTCTCTCAGATTCGCCTCCTTCAAATTTGTCCCGCGCAAATTTGCTTGATGCAAGTTTGCTCCCCGAAGATTTGCTCCCTTAAGGGAAACTCCACTCAAATCTGCTAAATGAAGATTTGCACAGCTCAAGTTAACTCCGCTCAAATCGGCTCCCTTCAAATCCGCTTTTTCGAGATTGGCTTCCGTCAAATTTGCCCAACTCAGATTTGCTTGAGTTAAGTTAGCATGGCTGAGGTCTGCTTGTGTTAAGTTGGCATCGGTTAAATTTGCTTTGCTGAGATTGATTCCGCAAAGTTTTACCTCTGTCAAGTTGGCACCTTGCAAGTTAGCGTTAACTGCATAAACTTGCATCAAAATTGCCCGCTGAAGGTTGGCATCTCTGATGTCTGCACCCCTGAGACTCGCCCCGGTTAAATCGGCCCCGCTGAGCACCGCACTCCGCAAGATGGCTCCACTAAAGTTCGCTCCCATCGCCTCGCATTCGCCGAAATTAGCCGACATGAGGTTGGCTTGAGAGAGGTTGGCTTGGCGGATATCTGCTTGATACAGATTGGCTCTGTAGAGCGTGATGCCGATCGAATTTGCACCTGTTAAATTAGCCCCAGTCAGGTCAATATCGCGCAAATTTATCCTTGACATATTGACACCGGCCAAGTCTACTTTGTGAAAAACCCGTTCTCCGGCTGCATACCGCGTGAGAAGTTCCTCTGCATTCATGTCATTTTCCCCAAAATATTGAATAATGTCTTTGATATTTCAATAATATTAGGCATGAGCGACCTTTACATTTCTTGGTCTGAGTACCATCGCAAAATTGAGGATTTGGCTGTAAAAATTGACGAATCTCAATGGAAATTCGATCGCATTGTCTGTCTGGCGAGGGGAGGGCTGCGCGTCGGCGATACTCTGTCGCGGATTTTCGACAAGCCTCTGGCGATTTTAGCGGCCTCGTCCTATGGTGGGGCTGAGGGAAAAGTCCGGCGGGCGATCGAGTTTGCGCCTAATTTGACAATGGTGGGCGATAATTTGGGCAGCCAGATTCTGCTAGTTGACGATTTGGTAGATTCGGGAATTAGTTTGGAGCAAGGTATCGATTGGCTGAAGAGTCGTTACGGCGAGGATATTCAGGAAATTCGGAGTGCTGTGCTTTGGTACAAGGCTTGTTCTGTTGCGAAACCGGATTATTATGTAGATTATTTGGCGGATAATCCTTGGATTCATCAACCTTTTGAAGTGTACGAAAAGTTGAGTGCGGCTGATTTGGCGGTGCCCATCAAGAATTAGTATTGAATACAAAGTGAAATAGGGCGGGAACCCTCGCCCAAAACTTTGATTTGTCTCTTCCCCATATTTTGTACTTATATCAATCATGAAAAGTAGGGACACGGCAATGCCGTGTCCGGCTTTGGTTCGCTTGCATTCCTCACTACGAACCAAAGAATTAGCGAACCGAAAGAATACGATCGCCCAATTCGACACTTCCAGCCAAAACTTCCTGCCGCGCCCACTGATCCGCCGCCAAAATATCCTCTAAACCAGGACTGGCACAGTTATCAATTTGATGTTTGTCGCAGGCTTTCTCAATCAACTTCGGAATATCCAAAAACGTAATCTTTTCCTCCAAAAATAGCGCTACCGCTTGTTCGTTTGCCGCATTCAGCACCGCAGGCATCGAGCCGCCCGCACGTCCCGCCGCATAAGCCAACTGCATACAAGGATACTTTTCGTGGTCTGGTTCTCGGAAAGTCAAATCCCCAGCTTTTACCAAATCCAGCCGCGGCCAATCTGTATGAATTCGCTCCGGCCAAGACAAAGCGTAAAGCAGCGGCAACCGCATATCTGGCCAGCCCAATTGCGCCAAAATAGACGTATCTTGCAGCTCAATTAACGAGTGAATTATGCTCTGGGGATGGATGACAATATCAATGTCGTCATAATCCATCCCGAACAAGTAATGAGCCTCAATTACTTCTAATCCTTTATTCATCAAAGTAGCAGAATCAATGGTAATTTTCTGCCCCATCGACCAATTCGGATGTTTCAAGGCATCTGCGACTGTTACTCCGGCTAATTGGTCGATCGGCAAATCTCGAAAAGAACCGCCGGAAGCTGTAAGAATAATTCGCCGCAATCCGCCCGCTGGTATGCCTTGCAGGCACTGAAAAATTGCCGAATGTTCCGAATCTGCCGGCAATATTTTAACGCCGTATTTTTCGATTAAGGGGTTGACAACGGGGCCGCCGGCTATTAATGTTTCTTTATTGGCTAAGGCGATATCTTTGCCTGCCTCAATAGCTGCAATTGTTGGCAGCAAACCGGCACAGCCAACTATACCCGTGACGACGGCTTCAGCATCGCCGTATTTGGCAACTTCGACAACGCCTGACTCGCCAGCAAGTAAAATAGGTTGAGGCTCGATATCTGCGATCGCCTCCTGCAATTCCTGTAATTTATCTTCGTCGCAAATCGCAACAATTTCCGGCCGAAACTGTCGAATTTGCTGGGCCAGCAAGGTTACATTTCGTCCTGCGGTTAACCCGACAATCCGAAACTGTTCCGGGTATTGAGCTACAATATCCAGAGTCTGAGTGCCGATGGAGCCTGTGGAGCCGAGAAGAGTTATCGCTTTCACAATTTTTTAAGGTTTTATGGATTATTCTAATATTACGATTACTGGAACTCAAATTAGTAAAAGTTTGCCTGAATAAATTCTAGTCAGCACCTCAAAGCGCACAAACTTTCGTTCGCCTGCGCGGAGTATTGAGTAAATAATATTTAGAATAGTCAGTTACTGTCAGCTTTTATGCAAAACTCCTCTGAAAATCTTACAATCTCCGGCGAGGAAAGTCGCAGCGCACTTGCGGAAAAATTACCCGCTCAATTATTCCCGCCGCCGAGTGTAGTTTGGATGGCGGGGGCGGCGGCTGTGATTTTCTTTTTGTGCAGCAGTTTGCGGCACGCTTTGTTTCAATCAACCGCTTGGGATTTAGGAATTTTTGACCAAGTTATCTATTTAATTAGTCAGGGGAAAGCGCCAATTTCCTCATTTTTAGGCTTTCACATTATGGGCGATCACGCGAGTTTGATTTTCTATATTTTATCATTATTTTATAAAATTTATCCCGATGTTCACTGGCTTTTTGCAGTGCAAGCTGTGGCTTTAGCTGTGGGTGCTTTGCCTGTTTGGAGTTTGGCAAATTTGGCTGGTTTGAATCGAGAAAAATCGGCTGCTATGGCAGCGGTTTACTTACTTTATCCGGTAGTTTTTAACATTAATTTGTTTGATTTTCACCCAGAAATTATTGCTTTACCCGCTATTTTGTGGGCAATTTTGGCGGCGCGTTTGAGTCAGCCTTGGCGGTTTTGTACGGCGGTGATTGTGATTTTGGGCTGCAAGGGTGTTTTGGCTTTGACTGTGGCGGCGATGGGTTTGTGGCTGCTGCTATTTGAGCGGGAAAGTCTATCGGGGCGGGAAAAAAGGGTGAAAAGGGCGATTGCACTTTTTGCTATTATTTCGGGTACAGCTTGGTTTTTGATTGTGACTCAAGCAATTATCCCAGGTTTTAGGGGAACTGAATCCGGCAGCATCGGGCGCTATGCTTATCTGGGAAATTCGGTATTAGAAATTGCGGGAAATTTGCTATTAAAGCCTGGGTTAGTTTTAGGAAAAATCTTGTCATTCGACACTTTTAAATATCTATTCTTATTGATTTTACCTGTAATTTGGGGGCTGTCACCTCGATATTTAACGCCTCTGGTTGGCGCGCTACCGACTTTAGTTTTGAATGTCCTTTCCCAAGAGCCGTTTCAGCGCAGTTTGGCTTATCAGTATTCACTCCCGGTAATTCCATTTTTATTGTTAGCAGTTATATCGAAGGAAGAAGGAAGAAGGAAGAAGGAAGAAGGAGAAGAAGGAGAAAAAACACCGATTACCAATTACCGATTGCCAATTCCCAATTTGAATGCTCCAAAAACAGTTATTATTTGGTCGTTAATAATGTTCTTGTTGTTGGGCGAATCTAAAGATTTCTGGCTGTATCTCAATCGCGCCGACACTGCGCCAGCGTCGCGGGAAGCTGTGAGTCAAATTCAGCCGCAAGCTAGCGTTTTAACCGACAACCGACTGGCTGCTCACTTGGCTCACCGGCCAAAAATTAAGGCACTTTCGCAGATTTCCTCCGAGGCGGATGCGGTGAATTTTGACTCTGTACTGTTGAATTTGCGCCATCCGTGGCCCGATACGAAGCAAATGGGCGATCGCACGGCAAATTACCTCAAACAATCTCCCAACTTTAAATTACAATATCAAAAAGATGATGTTTGGCTATTTCAAAAAATTGGTGAAAATCGATAACAAGTTAAAATGCTCGACTTAAAACAGAAAACAATTCACCCTGTAGCATGGATGGTAGGTGCAGCAACCCTAATCCTGTTTGCCGCCAGCAGCGCGCGCCACGCCTTGTTTCATTCCACTGCATACGACTTAGCCATTTTTGACCAAGCAATTTACTTGATATCTCAAAATCAAACGCCATTTTCATCATTAATGGCTATCAATATTTTAGGCGATCATGCGGCGTTCATTTTCTATCCGCTAGCTTTACTTTACAAAATATATCCCGATGTGCACTGGCTGTTATTCGTGCAAGCTTTTGCCCTAGCTTTAGGTGCTTGGCCTAGCTGGAGTTTAGCACGTCAAGCGGGATTAAATGAACCAAGGGCGATCGCACTTGCGGCCGTATATCTGCTTTATCCCGCAGTATTTAACGTCAATCTGTTCGACTTCCACCCCGAAGTAATTGCCTTACCCGCCATCTTAGCAGCAATTTTAGCCGCCAGACTTGATAAAATCTGGTGGTTTTGTGCCGCCATCCTCTTAATTTTAAGCTGCAAAGCCGTGCTATCTTTGACAGTTGTGATGATGGGTGTTTGGCTATTATTCTTTGAGAAAAACCGCAAGTGCGGACTCATCGCTATATTTCTCGGTGCAGCTTGGTTTTTGATAGCTACTCAAGCAATCGTACCATATTTCAATCAAGGCAAACAACACGCAGGTATCGGGCGATATCAATATTTGGGAAACTCCGTTTTTGAAATTGTGATTAATTTAATTCTGAAACCGCATCTAGTAGCAAGCCGGATTTTTTCGACTGATACTTTGGGATATTTGATTTTGTTATTTTTGCCTGTAATCTGGTGGCTTTCCCCGCGTCACTTATCACCGTTAATTGGGGCTTTTCCCATGCTATTGATGAATATCCTTTCGGATATTGAGGCTCAGCGAGATTTGATTCACCAATATTCCGTGCCGATATTTCCGTTTTTATTAACTGCTGTAATTTCTACCCTAGCAGACAGACAGAAAAGAGGCCAGAATTTTTGGAAAAATGCCCGGAATTATCTATGGAATCACCGCCACTTGATGCCGCGAATTTGGAAGCCAGTATCGCAACGCATTTCTATTAAATCTGTTAAACATATCTGGATTCGCCGCCTTTGGATTCGCCGCAGTTGGAGGTGGGGAAGATTGCTGTTTGCCAATTTGTCAAAAACGTTGATTTTGTGGTCGCTTTTAAGTTTTTTTATTTTGGCAAAGTATGGGTACTTTGGGACTATTTATTTAGAGTCTCTTGATACTTGGCAAGCGACGCAGCAGGCAATTAACAGAGTGCAAACTAAACGTAATGTTTTAACAGATAATTCTCTAGCAACTCATCTCGCTCACCGTTCAACAATTAAATTGCTGCATCAAGTTGCCAACGGACAAAGTTTGAATGAATTTGAGTACGTACTATTAAATATGCGCCATCCTTGGCACGATACTGCTGATACTGCTGTGAGTGTCGCAGCTCAACTTAAAAAATCTCCCGAGTTTAAGATAAGCTATCAGCAAGACGATGTTTTGTTATTTCAGAAGATCCGCCCAAAAATAGGTAGCAATGAATAAATTAAACTATTTTAAACATCTAAAATATTATCCTATAATTTGGTCGTTAGCGAAGCCCTCGAAGAGGATCGCCCTTGTCGCCCTAATATTTTTTCTATGCAGCAGTGCACGCCATACCCTGTTTGAATCCAACGCCTTTGAACTAGGAATTTACGACCAAGTAGCGTACTTAATCAGTCAAGGACAAACGCCGTTTTCCTCATTTCTCGAAATTCACCACATGGGAAATCACGCTGCTGGGGTGATGTATCCTGTGGCTTTGCTTTACAAAATATATCCCGATGTTCATTGGCTGTTGTTAGTGCAAGCAGTAGCCCTAGCATCGGGTGCTTTGCCAGTTTGGAGTTTAGCCAGTCAAGCCGGATTAAATAATAGCATATCTCGGGCGATCGCCTGTATCTACCTTTTCTATCCATTAGTCTTCAATGTCAACCTCTTCGACTTCCACCCAGAAGTAATTGCTTTACCCGCACTGCTAGCCGCAATCCTCGCCGCCAGACTAAATAAAACCCTATGGTTTTGTGCTGCCATCGTCTTAGTTTTGAGCTGCAAAGCCGTGCTATCTTTAACTGTGGCGGCGATGGGATTGTGGCTGTTGTGTTTTGACAAAAAGCGCAATTGTGGGCTGATAGCTCTATTTCTCGGCGTGGGTTGGTTCCTGGTAGTTACTCAAGCTGTGATCCCGTATTTCAATCAAGGAAGAGAACACGCAGGAATCGGGCGTTACGGATATTTAGGTCATTCAGTTTTAGAAATTGCTGCTAATTTAATATTGAAACCAAATCTAATTTTAGGGCGTTTGTTTTCTGCTGATACTTTTGAATATTTAGCGTTACTGGTATTGCCTGTAATTTGGTGGCTTTCACCACGGCATCTGACACCTTTAATTAGTGCGGTACCGATGTTAGCAATGAATATCCTTTCGGATATCCCCGCTCAGCGAGATTTGATTCATCAATATTCTATTCCGATATTGCCGTTTTTGTTGGTTGCCGTAATTTCCAGTTTAGCAGATAGCAACCAGCCCAAGGGAAAGACAATATTTGAGAGATTGCCAATTCCTAAATATCCATTGCCGAGAGTGATTGTAATTTGGTCGTTGATTGGTTTCCTAGCTTTAGCGAAATACGGCTATTTTTGGACTATTTATTTGGATTCCCTCGACACTTTGCCCGCTACCAGAGAAGCAATTGCTCTCGTCAAGACAAAAGGCAGTCTTTTAACAACTTCTCACATTGCTCCGCACTTAACGCACCGCCCTGTCGTACAATTAACTCAGGCTCACGCGCCACCTGCAAATCTCGCAGCATTTGAGTATGTCTTGCTGAATTTGCGCTATCCTGGCTGGATGAGCGATCGAGCTTTTGTGCAAAACCTAGTAACTAAACTCGCCAACAATCCCCAATTTACACTCAAATATCAGCGGGATGACATTTATCTATTTACCCAAAAGGCAAACAAATAAATCATCTTCTGTTCCTTCGCGCCCTTTGCGCCTAAGCGGTTCGTAACATAAATCTCATTCACAAATCAATTTGACATCAATCCTCCGCTTTCAAAACTCTTATTGCAAACTTCACCTAAGTTTTCAGCGTGCAAACCAATAGTTTACTGCGCCTAGAGGTAGCTAGCAGCGTGGGAGGTGGATTTTAACATTAATCTGACCAAAGTACAGTCAGCGAGCAAAATCAGCCGGGAGGGAGGAGATTTTGGTGGCCGGTGGGCTCCGGGGAAATTGCCATCAGATGCTGGTAACAAGGACAGGGCTGTGCTATATTATCTCATTTATATCCGCTTTGGGGGATGATTGATGAGGGCGATCGATCGCCCCAATCTATGGGGCCGACTCCAAAAACCGGGTAACCCGCCAGTTTCCCCAACCGTCCGGGATACAGAAAAATCACTAAAAAACCGACAACCTAAAACTCAATTTTTGTCAAGGTTTTACTCTTTGTAAGTAAAGAGAAATAACAAGTGTTTAAAATCACATTTTGCGGTACAATTGTCAAAAGCTCGTAGCATCCTCAACTCCGATCCTAAACTATGAACACAACAGAAAAATCTAAACTCTCCAACGAAAAAACTTTGGAGGCGATGAAGAATTTCTCCGAAACCTACGCCAAGCGCACCGGAACTTATTTTTGCTCCGAGCCTTCAGTCACTGCTGTTGTTATTGAAGGGCTAGCAAAGCACAAAGACGAACTAGGCGCTCCCCTATGCCCTTGTCGCCATTACGAAGATAAAGAAGCCGAAGTAAAAGCCGCCTACTGGAACTGTCCCTGCATTCCCATGCGCGAGCGCAAAGAGTGTCATTGTATGTTATTTCTGACACCAGATAACGATTTCGCTGGAACTAATCAGGAAATTGGCATGGATCAGCTTCAAGCTGTCAGAGAGACTATGTAATATGTAATCGCTTAAGTAGGCGGTTGTGAACTGGCAGCAGTTTTGAAAAAAGGTCGTTATTTTTCCTGTTTTTAAGACTTAGCTATTTAAAAAAAATATCGCCGCCTACTCAAACACACATCCCATCAAAAAATCCCTAATCTCCAATTGCATGACAGAGGAAATGCCGATCGAGTTTTGGCAAGGTATCGAACAGTTTAACAGCCAAGATTTTTACGCTTGTCACGATACTTTAGAGGCTTTGTGGATGGAATCTGGCGAGCCGAAAAAAAAGTTTTATCAGGGAATCTTGCAAATTGCCGTCGCGCTTTATCACTTAGGAAATGAAAACTGGCGCGGTGCAGCAATTTTGCTGGGAGAAGGCATAAATAAGCTCAGTTATTATCAGCCGAGTTATGCCGGAATTGCCGTTGAAGATTTACTGAGAGAAAGTGCTAAACTATTGAGCGCTTTGCAGCAAGCCGGGCCGGCAAAAGTAGCAGAATTTCTGCCGTTGTTCGCGGGTACAGAAGTTGCAGGCTTGCAATTGCCGCACATTATAAAATTAGAACAAACTTAAACAGCATAAAACTTGATCATAAATTATTGGACACGGTTTTATTTGATTATTTGGTTTGATCGTTCGGACGAAGAGTCCTGATTGACTAAAAGTCACGCCAGAGAGGACTCTTCGTCCTCACGATCAAACGGCAGGCAGAGGACTGAAGTCCTCACTATAAACTGTAAATCAGCCAAACAGGTCGTGAAAATGGCTGTTGTCTTGCTAGGATAAGTGGTTGACGCTCTCGGCCAGGTCGATCGACCTCACGGGACTTTTTCACGGCCGTTAAGATATAATACCTAACCGATCGGGTGTGGTGGAGCTAATCTCCTTAGAGAAAAATCAGGGGTGAGATAATGCCCTTCAGCAATTTCAAAAATTTTGAGGCTTGCCAAGCTATGATGCCCTCCGCTAAACTACTCAACTCCCGCATATTCAAAGGATTATCGCTGCTGTTGTCCCTGACTCTGGCCGGCGCGATCGCGAAACCCACCTACCCGCAAGCCGCGCCGCCCCGCACTCTTTCCGTGCGATCGGACATTCAAGAAGCCGACTCCAAAACCGGCATCGTGACAGCCCGCGGCAACGTCCAAATCAACTATCCAGCCCGCCAAATCCAAGCAACCGCAGCTCAAGCTCAATACTTCAGCCGCGAGCGCCGGATCATTCTCAGCGGCGACGTTTACGTATTGCAGCAGGGCAACAGCCTGCGCGGCGAAACCATCACATACTTGATCGATGAAGGGCGGTTTATTGCCCTGCCAGACAACCCAGGACAGGTAGAATCCGTTTATCTGGTGGCCCCGGAACAAGATTCAGCAGCCCAAAATGCGATCGGCCCCAAACCTGCCCCGGTTAATCCCAATCCTGCTGCTAAACCGCCCACACGTCCCCGAACAGCTCCCAAATAACAACCGCTGGTATCAGCAAAATTTCGCATCGGCAAAAACATACTACTTGGGATAGATGCGAAATTTCGTTGTCTTAAGATTAAAAAGTTTTAGTATGTAGAAGATCGACTTGAGACGCGATCGCACAAGCCTGAATTCTGGAATTTAACTGGCAAGTAAATCCACCTAATTAAACGTAAAATACGGATCGCTCAAAGGCTTGCTGTGTATTTCCTTCTTCCTTCTTCCTGATGACTAATGACTTATGACTCATGACTGATGACTAAGGAATTTTTATGTCTTCTTCCTTCTTCCTGATGACTGATGACTGATGACTAGCCTTCGACTTCGCGAGCGGCTAAAATGACTGATGACTAATGACTGATGTTCGATCGCGGGGACAGCACTAATGACTAATGACTAATGACTAATGACTAATGACTTCTACTTAAAAGTTGCCTTGGCGAGCATGAAAATTGTCCTAGAAAATATTCACAAATCCTACGGAAAACGTAATGTAGTCAGTCGCGTCAACCTTTCGGTAGCCCAAGGAGAAATCGTAGGACTCCTCGGCCCCAACGGTGCCGGCAAAACCACAACATTTTACATAGCCACCGGATTAGAAAAACCCAATCAAGGAACAGTTTGGCTCAACGATTTAGACATCACTAAATTACCGATGCACAAACGAGCCGAGTTGGGAATAGGCTATCTCGCTCAAGAAGCCAGCATTTTCCGCAACATGAGCGTGCGCGACAACATTTTGTTAGTCCTAGAACAAACTCAAGTACCACGCTGGGAATGGAAGGAACGAGTCGATTTCCTGTTGAAAGAATTTCGCTTAGAAAAAATAGCATCCAGTTTGGGAATTCAAATTTCGGGGGGAGAAAGGCGGCGGACTGAGCTAGCGAGAGCCTTAGCCGCTGGGCGAGACGGCCCGATGTTCCTATTTTTAGACGAACCGTTTGCAGGCGTCGATCCGATCGCCGTTGACGAAATTCAAACGATAATTGCCAAACTGCGCGATCGCCAAATCGGCATCCTGATCACCGATCACAACGTCCGAGAAACCCTCGAAATTACCGATCGAGCCTACATCATGCGAGACGGTCAAATTTTAGCATCCGGCGCTGAAGAAGAACTCTACAGCAACCCTTTAGTGAGACAGTATTACTTGGGCGACAACTTCGTGCGATAGTTTTTCTAGCCACCGCCAAAGGAGTTAAGACAGATGCCGTAGGGGCGGGTTCGCCTAAATATAAATATCCCAGCCCAAATATCTATAAACCCGCCCCCCCCACTATAAAAACACAACCCAGAATTTTAGAATTGAAAATTTAAATTTCAGATTAAGGAGCAAACCGCAAAAACGCCAAACTATGAAAATAGCAATCTCCAAATCTTTCAATCCCCTCAACTGGCTGCCGAGAATTTCAGTAATGGACTGGTACATTACCAAAGAACTCATCGGCCCATTTCTGTTTGGCGTCGGACTATTTACCTCAGTCGCCGTCACCGTTGGAGCCTTATTTGAATTAGTCCGCAGAGTAGCAGAATCAGGCCTCTCCTACGGCGCCGCCCTCGAAATTTTTCTACTGCAAATTCCGTACTTCGTAGTATTGGCTTTCCCCATGTCAATGCTGCTAGCAACCTTAATGACATACAGCCGAATGTCCAGCGACAGCGAACTCATCGCCCTCCGCAGTTGCGGAGTTAGCGTTTACCGATTGATCATGCCAGCAGTAATTATGAGCTTAATCGTTGCCGGCTTCACCTTTGGTTTGCAAGAGTTAGTCGTACCCGCCGCCAGCTACAGAGCTACATTAACTTTAGACAGAGCCCTGAAGCGAGAAAAACCCACATTTCAAGATCGAAATATTATCTACACAGAATTTCGCAAACCAGAAAAAGGCGGTGAAGAAACCCTGTCCCGCTTTTTTTATGCAGAACAATTTGACGGCCAGCAAATGAAAGGTTTAACAATTATCGATCGCTCCACCCCAGGCCTCAATCAAATCATTTCTTCAGAATCAGCTACTTGGAATCCCTCAGAAAACACCTGGGATTTTTTCAACGGTACCGCTTATCTAGTAGCTCCAGACGGCTCTTACCGCAATATAGTTAGATTTCAACACCAGCAGTTGCAACTCCCCCGCACGCCCTTAGATTTAGCTGCAAGAGTCCGAGATTTCAAGGAAATGAACATTGCCCAAGCTTTAGAGCGTTTGGAAATCATTAAAAACAGCGGCGACGCACCGCAAATTCGCAAACTCAAGGTGCGAATTCAAGAAAAATATGCTTTTCCTTTCGTGTGCCTAGTATTTGGTTTAGTGGGAGCAGCTTTGGGAACTCAACCGCGCCGCTCCGGCAAAGGCACGAGTTTTGGTATTAGCGTGGTGGTGATTTTCACTTACTATGTATTCTCTTTCATCACCAGTTCGATGGGCGTGAAAGCTGTTTTAACACCGATACTGTCGGCTTGGCTGCCGATCGCATTTGGCTTAGGAATCGGAGGATTGTTGTTGGGACGGGCAGCGTCTAGATAAGTTTAACCAATAAGATTGGGGAATTGTTAATTGGGAATTAACACAACTCAGTCGTAGGGTGCGACGAAGAGCGATAAATCCCTAACTCAATATCGACAATCGAGCTCTTCGTCGCACCTGATACCATTTCTAAAAAGTCTGGCATTGCTGATTTACGGTATGACAGGCTAAATATGCAATTCATAAAAACCAGCGTCTACAAAGCTTCTAGATTTTAAAATTATTTATTTCATACCCTGATTAAGCAATGCCAATATAAAAAGTCTTACCACAAAAAAGTATTAGGTTTGTTTCCTCAACTATAGCGGTTCTCAAGCGTGGTGAGGAGAGCCTCATGCCCTATGCCCATAGCCCTATGCCCTATGCCCACGGAGGCCTATGCCCTATGCCGTTCGCGTACCTCATCTTTCTGAGAAAGGCTATATTTTATCAGGTGCGGATCTGTGAGATTGTCTGTCAAATTTAGGGATTCTCAAAGGTGACGCACCCTACGGATTACCAAAAGTATTGATTTCGCCGCCGCCAAGGTAGCGTCCCGGAGTCAGGGAGCGCGGAGTAGAATAAGGTTCCGGTTGAATTTGTCCAACGCCCTGATTATTTGTGTTTTGAGGAACAACTCCAAAGTTAGGCTGGGCCGGCAAATTAAGCCGACTCGGTTGAGCTTGTTGAAATTGAGAATTCGCTGAATTGGGAGAGAATTGAGGGCTAATTATCTTGCTTTCCCCCGCACTAGGAAAAGAAGATTGACTGACATTGGGCACTAGCAGTATTGGCGCAGGTGTGGCGACGGTGAGTGCAGCCGGTTGAACTACAGGGGCCAACCCCGAGCCGGATAAATTAGTTTGGTAGGGGTTTTTGGGCACAGCCACAGTTGCAGGCGCTGCATTAATTTCCGGCAGGCTCGGTACTCGGGAATTTAACCCGGAAAATGATTCAGGGGCTGTAGCTGCCGGGTTTAAAAATTGTTGAGATTCGTTGATAATTGTATTTGTTTGAGCTGGAAGTTGGGGAAGTGCTGCGGGAACATTCACAGGATTTGCTCTGCCTTGAGCTGTAGCCGTCGTTGGTAGCAAATTTACCGAATTTGCCCCAGTTGCACTCGAAGCCGGTCGATCGAGCAATTTAGCCGAGTTAGCAGTTTTCACAGCCGTCGTTGCCGAAGTGGTAGCAGCGACGTATTTTTTCATTGCTGCTTGCAGCGGACTCAAAGTCAGAGCATTGTCGTTTTGTTTGCCTGAACTCGCACCGCTCGATGCCTGCGGTAATGTTGCTGTCTGCATACCGCCAGACTCGCCGAGCGTTTTGCTGTCGGAAATCAAGCCGCCGTCGCTAGGTGGACTTAAAACTGCTGTCGGGTTTGAACTTGGCAAGCTGGAATTTTCCAAGTTGTTGTTGGCTGTCCCCACCGCAGGATTTTGTAACTTTGCTAAGGACACAAATGTGTTGGTTTTCCCCTGCTGGGGTGTTGAAGAGGCTCTGGGAATTTCACTCCCGCGACGATTTTCCTCGAATAAACCTTTGGCTGTGACGGATGGTGAATTTAATAAGTTCAGTTCAGAATTAGAGCGATTGAACTGACTCACTAGCACCGGCAAGCTGTCGATTTCTGCTGCAATGGCGCTATCTTCAGCAGACAGCCCGGGGATCGTCGCAGCCCGATTGTTTGAGGCTGCTGCTTCTTCGCCATCTATGCTCAACCTTTCGGGATGTACTGAGACTTCCCAGATAAAGAATCCCCCCGCACACAGCACGGCTAGCGGAGCCAAAACCGCCGGTTGCGTCCAGTGGCGCAACCGCGCTATTAGATAGCGGACAGATGTAGGGAATCTCTGAAAATTTGACATAGTTTTGCTTTCATCCGAGCCTGCGGATTTAAAACTATTTTCCTTAGTTTACCACATCAATGTTGATTATTTTTGCGCTCCCGGGGTCAGTGCGATCCTCTTCGTTGATGAGCCTCCCGTAGGGGCGGGCTTTCATAAGAGATCGCTTCGCTAACGCTAACGGACGAGTCGATCGCAACTTGCTACAGATATATCCAACAAGTGAAGCTCTCTCAAGCACTGACAGAAATATGTGTTGCCTAAAAAAAAGCCGGCATAAAAATGATAAAATCTGACGACACGGGGTGTTGAGCGTGCAAGAGTGTAAGCCGATCGACCAAACAACAAAATTTCCCAGCAAAATTGGCAATTGCTGAGAACAACACCCAAGAAAAGTTGAGAGGAATTTGACAACTCCCCAGCCTGAAGGCGTGGGATTCTTCCTTCACCCAACATCGCCTCTAAAAGCAGTGCCTTTAGATGGTCTTACACGTTGTCCAGAAGCAGTAGCGAGATGCCCTCCCGCCAAAATTCGTAAACCTTCATCTCTGATGTTGATAGCCGCGTTGATATCCCTGTCATGCCTCATCTGGCATTTAGGACATTGCCAACTACGGATATCTAAACTCAGAATATCTATTTGATGCAAGCAGTTATTACAAGTTTTTGAACTCGGGAAAAATCGATCTACTTCAATATATATTTTCCCTGACCATTGGGCCTTGTATTTTAACATGGTGCAAAATTTACTCCAGCCAGCGTCAGTAATTGACTTGGCTAGCTTGTGGTTTTTCACCATGTTTTTTACGGCGAGATTCTCTACTACGATGACTTGGTTTTCGTCAACTAATTTACGACTTAGTTTGTGTAAAAAATCTTCTCGGCATCTAGTAATTTTGATGTGGACTATAGCAACTTTAATTCGTGCTTTGTTCCTATTAGCAGAACCCTGATGCTTGCGGCTGAGTTGCTTTTGCTTTTTAGCAAGTCTTACCTCATATTTGCGATTATATTTGGGATTGCCGTGCTTGGTTCCATCTGAAGTAATGGCATAGTGAGTTAATCCCATATCTATGCCTAAAGCTTTACCTTCTGATGTTGACTCTGGCTGGTTTTTACCGTCATCATAGAGACCAGCTCCATAGTATTCCCCAGATGGCGTCAGAGATACAGTCACAGACTTTAATTTCCCGACTGGAAATCGAGATATTTTGCCGTAAACTTTACCTAATTTTGGCAAAGTTAAGTAGCTACCATCTATTTTTATTTTTTGACGGAAACGAATAGATTGCTTTTGTTCCTTCTTCTTAAAATTTGGGTATTTAGCCCTCTTTTCAAAGAAATTTAAGAAGGCAGTAGACAGGTCTAACGCTGCTTGCTGCAAACATTGTGATGGAGGTTCTGTTAACCATTCATGTTCTTTTTTTAAAGATGGTAGTAGGTTAATTATCTGATTACGACTTAAACCTTTACCTGTTGCTTTGTAGGTTTCGTTAGTAAGGTTGAGAGCAAAATTGTAAAACCATCGCGCACAGCCAAACGACTTAGCCAGCAATACCGCTTGCTCGTCGGTTGGATAGATTCTGTACTTATAGGCTTTTAACACATTGCTTACCAAACAACTGATGCTATGGTAAACTGAAACGCAGCTCAATGTAAAGTCCCCCTACAAGGGGGAGGTTTTAAACCCAATTTTTCTGATAAATGCAAAAAATAGTAGAAGTATTAGTAAATCGGGAAGAACTAATAGAGCGATCGCTCCGGGTTGTCCTGTCGAAAATCACCGCAGCCATCTCCGAACGCGGACTTTGTACGATCGCCTTAGCCGGTGGAAGCACACCAGAACCGCTCTACAGAGCGATCGCCACCCAAGACCTACCTTGGGACAAAATTCACGTTTTCTGGGGCGACGAACGGTACGTTTCCCCAGAACACCCGGACAGCAATCAAAAAATGGCGCGCCTGGCTTGGCTCGATCGAGCAAACATCCCCGCCAGCAACATCCACCCCGTGCCCACAGGCTCCGGTGCCCCCGCAGCCGACGCCAAGGCCTACCAAACCGAATTGCAGCAGTTCTTCAAAATATCCGACGGCGAGTTTCCCGCGATCGACATCATTCTATTGGGCATAGGAGACGACGCCCACACAGCCTCTCTATTTCCCGGCACCGCAGCCTTGCAAGTGCGCGACGCCCTAGTAACTGTCGGCAACAAAGACGGTCAACCCCGCATCACCTTTACAGTCCCCTTAATCAACCACGCCCGGTGCGTCATCTTCATGGTGGCCGGAGCCAGCAAACAACCAGCCCTGGCTCAAATTTTTGCCCCCGCAGCCGACCCCATGACCTATCCGGCCAGACTCGTTCAACCTGAGGGCGAACTTTGGTGGCTGCTCGATGCGGCCGCTGGCGAATCAGTAAAATAGCCGACAGAGCGCTTGGGCAAACACATTCAGCACTATCACTAACTCAATCTTTCCCTTCAACCCGAATGTCACGGCGCAAGCTCAGTTGCTAGTATTAGCGAATCAATATGAGAATTGTGGCGGTTAAAGTTAAAATTTGACCATATACACGACTATTTTTATGAGGCTGATTTGAAAAGAAGGCCTTCTTCAAGGAGAAATCGATGATTGTCTGTCCCAATTGCAATCACCAGAACCCCGACGGGGCCAGCCAGTGCGAGGCTTGCTACACGCCTTTACCCGTTACCGCAAGTTGCTCAAACTGCGGTGCTGCGGTTCAGACAGATGCAGCATTTTGCGGTCAGTGCGGCTTTAACTTGCGTCCGGGTTCCACAGTTCCAGAAGTTGAGTTAACTGTACCGTCCGCCTCCACGGTCGGCCCCACAGTGGTATCGCCACCGGTGCAGCAACCCGCACCAACCGAACCCCTGATTGCACTGGAAACTGTAGTTACCCCAACTATCGGGCCGAACTTGGAAAAAACTCCCGACACCATTCCTCCGATTCCAGAACCCCCGCCGTTGCCCTCGGTTCCTGTTACAACTGAATCGGTGACAACAGCAGTAAATACCTCTCCCCCAGTTCCAGACTTACAGCCAGCGGGTGTGGCGAAAACTCAACTGCAACAGCAGTCGGCGCGCCTGATACACGTTCAGACAAATACGCCGATCGAATTGCCTCACAGTCTGTCTGTGGTTCACATCGGCAAGCCCAATGACTTGGTGCCGCCGGATATTGATGTTTCGGGATTTGCTAATTCTGAGATAGTTTCTCGGGTGCACGCAAATCTCCGGGTGGAGGGAGATGCTTGCTACCTAGAAGATGTAGGCAGTTCCAACGGCACTTATGTCAACAATACTCCCCTGCCCAAGGGCAACCGACACCGGTTGCGACCGGGAGACCGCATCTCTCTGGGCAAAGGAGACCTGGTTACATTTCTATTTCAAATCTCTTAGATCGAGTTTGGATTGGGCGATCGAAAGTCTAACATCTAAAATCGCATCTTGAGGCGCTCTACCAAAACTCAATGCTGCCAATGTGATTAAGCTGACCTTGCTACATCCACTCCAGTCTATACCCGTCCGCAGTTGGATCTTTGAAGACGAGCAGGTCGTCCGCATCGGGCGATCGACCGAAAACCACGTCGTTCTTTTTAGCGCTGTGGTTTCTCGTCGCCATATCGAATTGCGGCGCAGCGGCATAACTTGGGAACTGATCAATTTAGGTACCAACGGCACTTACCTCGATGGTAAGCCGATCGCTAAGGTTCCCATTGTGGACGGTCTGATCGTTCACTTAGCTCGCTCTGGGCCGAAAATTCAAATCAACGTCGGCCCGGATCAGTCCTCAGTCCAGTTAGGGCTTCTTAGCGTCAAGCCAAGGGATGAATTGGCAATTAACGCTCCCTCGGGGGGCGCCTCCCTTAGGACGATTCCTATTCGCGACCAAAAAGAAGTTGGCACTTCCAGGGATGAGGAAGAGTTAACTGAGGCAGAAAATACTCGCCATTATTCGGAAGAAGAATATTAAATCGGCATCTTTGAACGATCGACATTTTTCTATCGGCGGCACTCAGGAGTTTATTTATGAGCACATCACAACCACAGATTGTTAAGCGCAGCGAATTGCAAGGCCGCCGCACGATCGACCGCAGAACCGCGGAAGAGGTCGGCAGGGTCGATCGGCTGTGGCTCGATTCTCACTCTCAGCGGGCGATCGGCTTTACTTGCAAGTCGGGACTTTTGGGCAGCAAAAAAACCTGGTTCGCTTGGGCGCAAGTTGATACGGTGGGCGAAAATGTTTTTGTCACCATTAACCCGGAACTGCCCCCATTGGATCAGCCGGAACAAGCTGTCTGTCCGATCGGGCTGGAAGTTCTCACCGACGCCGGAAATAAAGCAGGTACGGTGGTTGACTACCTATTTGATGCCCGCACCGGTTCAGTGCTCAGCTACCTGTTTTCTTCGAGCGGCTGGCGCGGTGTTTTAGACGGGATTTACTTGCTGCCGGTGGCCGCTATTTCGACCCTCGGCAGCAAGCGGGCGATCGTCTCTGAGGCTGCTGTATCGGAACCCGTGCAGTACGCAGAGGGACTTCACAAAAAAGTCGGTCAGGTAGCAGAGTTTTTGCACGAGGATTTCGACAGAACTTTCAAAAATGCGGCCGGCGTCAAGCGCAACGCTCAAAGTCTGGCCCAAAAACTCCAAGATAAAGCTCTAGAAGTCAGGGATGTAGCTCAAGAAAAAGTTGCAGAGTTGAAGCAGCGACAAAGGCATGACTCTGCACCGCCCTCGGCGGCCCCGGAGCCGCCAGAGTCGGATTTGTTCTGAAGTGGGGCCTTGGGAATCGAGAAAGCGACTACTTGCCGATCGCGTTTTTGGGGCGGCACGCTCCTGCAAGGTCGATCGGCGGTATTTTCGGTGCATGAGATTGAGGTTTCTGTGCCAGGCATTCCAGTGCTGCTCAAAGCATTGTATTTTAAAGGTATCGCATCAATAAGGAAAATGTTAGCAACTCAAAAATACCTATGCTGTTTGATACTACCAACTCGTATTTTATCTAGAAACTCCGGCATTAATAATTGGTTAACTTCTGTAGCGCGAGGGAGTAGCGGCGCACTGACAACGCCTTTAATCATCAAATTTTTTGCGGTTTTATCCCCAAAATTTGCTCTTGAATCATCCCTGTTTCTGTATTGCGGGGGAGTGTCAAAATATTCGTGATTACCTTAACTCTGCTACATCCTATCCAGTCTGTCCCGGTTCAAAGTTGGTGTTTTGAATCGGAATCTGTGGTGCGGATCGGTCGATCGAACGACAATGATGTAATTATTTACAGCGCTGTAGTTTCCCGCCACCACGTAGAACTGTGGAATCATGCTTCTGGGTGGGAAATTATTAATTTTGGTGCTAACGGCACTTATGTAGATGATAGACCGATCGCTCAGGTGTCAGTGGCGGACGGGATGACCATTCGCTTGGG
This sequence comes from Microcoleus sp. A006_D1, assembly GCF_036702805.1. Lineage (NCBI taxonomy): Bacteria > Bacillati > Cyanobacteriota > Cyanophyceae > Oscillatoriales > Microcoleaceae > Microcoleus > Microcoleus sp. A006_D1. The sequence continues at coordinate 335,457 of NZ_JAUBVZ010000004.1, read as the reverse complement.
CAATTCCGGGCCAAAAATCCGAATTCGGGTGGGCGCGACGAATGTGCAAACGGGCAAAATAACCAGGTCGCCGCAGCGCGAACTCGCCGACCAAAAGGACGAAGTTTCAAAAGACAAATCAACTGCTTGGTCTCTGGCTGGGGGAATCATCGAAGACGACGAAGAGGGAGCGCTGACTCACATCGATCTTGACTGACCGACCCCTATCTAAGCCGGCAGGCTAACTCCAACACAGTTCAGGGTGTACTATTCGATGGCGTGACCGATCGCTGGGCAATTGAGCTGATTTTTGCCCGCATAGGTCTCTAAATTAATTAACAGCTTCTATACTACCAATTTAGCCTTCTAGAGATAAGATTTGGGGGATATCGCTCGATATTACCTCTGTTTCGCTGCTTGCCCAGTGGCGGTAATCTAAAAGCAACTGGTACATCAACCGCTGTTTGACGCTCAGCAGCACGCTTTTGAGCAAACCGTTGCCCGTTGCTTCTAAAATTGGTTTGGGCGTCAGCCAAAACGGCGGCGGTAACTCTACTTGCACTTCCAAATCGGCTTTTCCCTTCAAGTACGTTACCCCGCTGGTTTGGTGTGCCGCAAGCTGTCCTTTGAGATTGAGAGCAAAGCGATCGTTTATATAACCCACACCGAGAATTTCGCAAGCAACAGACTCCAAATTGATCGTGCCGTCCGACTCCGCCCACACCCTCATGTCTACTGTGGGTTGAATGCTCAGCATCATAAATTGTAGCGGGCGCATTTTGAGGCGGAAACAGTCATCGCTTAGCTGAACAGTACGAGTGCGATCGACTAGGGCATTTACCAGTCGCCTCGGCTGGCGCAGATAATGTTGAATGGGAACCCGTTCATCTGGTACGGCGATCTCAACGGATTGGGAAGAATTAAAGCTGATATACATGAGAGGATATCAATATATAGGATTTGTAAGCATATCTTAATAAACTATAACTTTTTTAAGGCGATATCAGTCGCGCCTTAACTCACGCACTCCCGCAATGTCATCCGAGAAATAACGGATAAAACCTTTCTGGACTGAGGCTAATTTTTTCATCATACTTGCTGCCCGATTAGAGTAAAGCAAACATTTGTAACGCAAAATTGCCGATTATTATGAAAATTTCGTTAGCGAAGCCCTCGAAGAGGATCGCACATCTCGGCCCTAGAGGTACTAATGCAGAAACAGCCGCTCTGTCTTATGTCAAGTGGTTAAGCCAAGAAACTAACTCGGAATGCACCCTGTGTCCTTATTCCACCATTTCTCAGGCACTAGAGGCATCTGCCTCTGGGCTGGTTGACTTTTCAATTGTGCCGGTGGAAAATTCGATCGAAGGTAGCGTCACCGTAACGCTCGATACCCTGTGGCGGCTGGATGCACTGCGAATTAAACACGCCTTGGTGTTGCCGATTTCCCACGCGCTGCTGTCAAATGCTCAAAGTTTTAATGAGATTCAAAAAGTTTACTCTCACCCGCAAGCCCTCGCTCAGTGTCAGTTGTGGTTGAGCAAGTTTATCCCAGCGGCTCAATTGATCCCGGCGAATTCAACCACGGAAGCCTTGCAGTACCTGGAAGATAGCAGTATAGCGGCAATCTCTTCCCCCAGAGCCGCCGAACTCTACAAATTGCCGGTGCTAGCGAGCCCGATTAATGATTATCCCGACAATTACACTCGATTTTGGATACTTGGCCCGGATGCAGGAAAACTGGGAAACTCCCCAGAAGCCCACGACTCATCCATTACATCCGCCACTACACCACCTGCTAACTCGTACTCCGACGCAACGCCCGCGAATTGCACTCACACGTCACTGGCTTTTAGCGTACCTGCCAATATGCCGGGAACACTGGTAAAACCTTTACAAGTATTTGCCAGTCGCGGTATTAATTTAAGTCGGATTGAATCTCGACCGACTAAGCGATCGCTCGGAGAATATATTTTCTTTATGGACGTTGAAGCGGATGCTTGTTCTACATTAGTGCGATCGGCACTAGAAGAGTTAAAAAACCACACGGAAACTTTAAAAATCTTTGGTTGCTACAGTGTACTATCAGTAGTATAATTTTAAGTACAACTTAGGAGGCTAGCCAGATGAATGCTGATGAACTTCTGAAGCGATATGCAGCCGGAGAAAGAAATTTTCATGAAATCAATTTGAAACAGGCTTCTTTGCGAGAAGCTTTCCTGATTCATATTAATTTAGCCTGTGCTAATTTGACAGAAATCAATTTAGTTTTGGCAGATTTAAGTTGGGCAAAACTAAATTTTGCAGACCTTAAGAATGCTTGCCTGGTAATGGCAAAACTAAATGCTGCCGATTTGACTGGAGCCAATCTAACTTTTGCCAGATTGACAGGAGCTGACATGGTTGAGGCTAACCTGAAAAACGCCAATTTGAGCGACACAAAAATGATAGGTGTTGATTTTACCGGCGCCTGCTTGTACGGTGCCAACTTAATGGAAGCCAACCTCATTGATGCTTGCTTGGACAAAACAGACCTCAGAGAAGCCAATTTAAGTGAGGCAAAACTCCGGGGAGCGAGTCTCCAACAGGCTAACCTGACAGGAGCATTTTTGTATGAAGCCAATCTTCAGGGCGCCGATTTGAGAGGAGCTGACTTGCGCGGTGCTAATTTAAGCGGAGCCTTTTTATGCGGTGCTAACCTCGAAGGCGCTAAGCGTGATGACGAAACAAATTTAAGTGGGGCGATTCACTTTTGCATTAGACAACTCTGAAATCACGCAATATATACGCGCAGAATTCGACAACTAAGGACGGAAAAATATATTATTCATTTGGCTGAAAGTGCAGTTAATTTGCTCCTGTACCTTAGCAAAGTGAACCTGCATCTTGAGGATCTCTTTCTTAGAATTAGCTTCAGCAATCTTACTTTCCAAAGCTAACAAGTTGCGGTTGAGAGTTTCTACTCGTACAGTTTGTCCGTCTAAATCAATTTTTACTTCTGCCACTTTATCTAACTCGATCTGCTTGCGAACCCAGGCGTGTCGCACCGAGTTTTCATCTCCTTTTTCAAGAGCTAGCAAAGCTCGCTGCTGCCACTGATTGGCTTGAGATTCAGCTTGATTGTACTGCCACTGAATCCGCAGTTGGGCGGAAATCGCGCTGCTAACAGCCTGACGCAGTTGCTTGAGAGGTTCCTGAATTTCTAAGATTAACAAATCCCAAAAATTCATCAGTTCCCTGGTAAATTCTTCCCGTTCTACAGAGGCTACCAATGCTTCTAACAGCAACAAATTTGGCTGCATCTGCTGCATAGTTGTCTCAAATATTAACTGTGCTTCTGACAACTGTCGATCGCTAGTTTTGGCTGAGACTGCACCGGGTGAGTTCTCTAATATTTTTTGAGTTTTGTCTGCCCCAGTTTCGGAATCTAAACTTGCAGGTACAAAGGCCTGTAATCTTTCGCGGGCGATCGCACTCAGCCTGTCTCGCAGCAAATCGCAGGCCGCGCGCTGCACTGGCCCTGTTTCGCTTTGACAAATCTTGATGACTATTTTTATGCCTGCATCGCCGTAATTCAAGGACTCCTTGAGGGCTGCAATTCGATGTTCGCTGACAGAACTAGACAGTCGGTGTTTCACTCCGGCTAGTCCGCCGAGCACGACACCGCCCACAGGAGGTGGCACTTGACCGCCTCTAACTGCATCGTATGGTTTCGGTTGGTCGATATTTTCTAACACAAGCATCTAATTTTGGAACGGGCAAGATGCCCGTTCCACAGAAAAATTTATTTTTGTGGAACGGGCATCTTGCCCGTTCCTAGATATTTTTGTAAAAGGTCTATTAATTCTCAATTATTTAATCTCCAATGCGAAAATCTAAAATCGAAAATAGTATGATTTGTGTGTAAATTTGGCTTCAGTGCAGGCAAAACCGATCGTACTTTTTGCCTGCACCAATTCGCTACTGGAGCGTATCTTTCAATACAGTCCTTGCTGCCAAGTGATTGCGAGTAGAAGTTAAAATTTCGGTTTCGCGTTCCAATCTCGCTGCTGTATCTTGCAATTCTAAAAGAGTTTGCTGTTCAGTCGCTGCACCGTAAAGGTAGCTGGCTACCCAGTAGGACAGTTCTGTGGGCAAACTGGGAATGTCATCCGGTAGGTCGATCGGCTGATCCATCAATTTGCTAGAGAGGCGAACTACATCTCTTAGCAGTTGTTCGACTTCTTTGCCCAAAGATCGGAGGTCTTTTTGGGGCGGTTCGTCTTCAATCCATTCTACTAAACCGACTAAATAGGGTTTTTCCCGAACGGCATCGAGGACTCGGAACCGTTGCTGTCCGAGAGTCATGATTTTCATGCGATCGTCCGGGAGGCGCTGGCAATGAATTACTTCGGCGCAACAGCCAACGGCTGAGACTTTGTTTTGGTTGGGGTCCCACATGAGCACACCGAAACGGCGATCGCCCTCCAGAATCGTATTCATCATAATTCGATAGCGAAACTCGAAGATTTGCAGCGGCAGCGGTCTACCTGGAAATAGAACCACTTCCGGCAACGGAAATAAGGGGAGTTCGCGAACTGCGGAGGAGGAGGAGGAGGATGCCATTGTCGCTCAAAGGTGACGGTACTTGCGCTTCTTTTTCTTACTTTAACTGATTTGAGTAATTCTGGGACGGGGACGATCGGGCTTTTGCGACGCAGATTCGATCTATCGATCGCGATCGCCCATGCTCCCAGCAACCGCTGCCAGCTCTAACAAGCCGTCATGCCTTCAAAATGATAAAAATTATGTTTTTGCTTAAATAACTATTTCAAACGCTATGATACCCACTTTAAAATCAGCGTTTGTTTGATTATCCCTAATTTATAAAAATTTACCTTTAATTGGAGCGATTTACTTACAAACCAATGACTACTGACGAATGACTACTGACTACTGACGAATGACTGCTGACTAATGACTGAGGGCGGGTTTTGCCCTTTTTTTAGTCATTTGTATCATATATCCTTAGCTAAACCCGCCCCTACAAAATGCTAATGACTAATGACTGCTGACTAATGACTAACGACTGCTGTCGATCGCACTTTTAGCAAAAAAGGAACAATGTATTTTTCCATTGTTCCTTCTTTCTGCGTTTGAGATGCGTCAATCTACAGCTTGACTTCGATATCTACGCCGGCTGGCAAATCCAGTTTCATCAAAGCATCAATTGTTTTGGCTGACGGCTGGTGAATGTCGATAATGCGACGGTGCGTGCGGGTTTCAAAGTGTTCGCGAGAATCTTTGTCTACGTGGGGCGATCGCAGCAAGCAATAAATCCGTCGTTTTGTCGGTAGGGGAATCGGGCCGATCGCGGTGGCTGCTGTCCGATTTGCTGTCTCTACAATCTTTTCGCAAGATGCGTCTAAAATTCGGCGATCGAAAGCTTTGAGGCGAATCCGAATTTTTTGCTGTTGAATTGTTGCCATTTTTTTTGTTGAATTTTCTAGGTTCAGTTTATTTTTTGTTGTCTGTTATTTGTTATTTGTTATTTGTTATTTGTTATTTGTTATTTGTTATTTGTTATTTGTTATCGAACATTTTATCAATAACCAATAACCAATAACTACTAACTACTAACCACTAACCAATAACCACTAACCAATAACCACTAACCACTAACTAATGACTAAATAGCAGAAAAGCCACTAAATTTGATTAGGCTTTTCTGCTATTTAAAGCGGAGCGCGGATTCCTACTTGAGGATTTTGGAAACAACGCCGGCGCCGACGGTGCGGCCGCCTTCGCGGATGGCGAAGCGCATTCCTTGTTCGATCGCGATCGGGTGAATCAGCTCCACAGTCATTTTGATCCGGTCACCAGGCATCACCATTTCAGCCTCCGAGCCGTCATCAGCAGTAAACTGCTTGATTGTACCGGTTACGTCAGTTGTGCGGACGTAGAATTGAGGGCGGTAGCCAGAGAAAAAGGGCGTGTGACGGCCGCCTTCTTCCTTTTTGAGGATGTACACTTCAGATTCAAACTGAGTGTGAGGCAAGATGCTCTTCGGCTTGGCAATTACCATGCCTCTTTCAATATCAGCCTTCAAAATACCCCGGAGAAGTAGACCCACGTTGTCGCCGGCCAAGCCTTCTTCCAAGGACTTGGTGAACATTTCCACACCAGTCACCGTAGTGCTGCGAGTGTCCTTAAGACCAATCACTTCGACGGTTTCGCCGACTTTGACTGTGCCGCGCTCAATCCGACCAGTGGCGACAGTACCCCGACCAGTAATCGAGAATACGTCTTCTACAGCCATCAAGAAAGGCTTGTCAATTTCGCGTTCTGGAGTAGGGATGTAAGAATCTACTGCTTGCATCAGCTTGTAAATCTTGTCAACCCACTCATTTTCGCCTTCTTTGGTTTTGGGATTAGCAAGCATCGCTTCGAGAGCTTTCAATCCCGAACCGGTCACGATGGGGATGTCATCGCCAGGAAAATCGTAAGAACTCAAAAGTTCACGAACTTCCAGTTCTACCAATTCCAACAGTTCAGCGTCATCCACCATGTCTTCCTTGTTCAAGAAGACAACCAGGCTGGGAACGCCAACTTGCTTAGCTAGCAGGATGTGTTCGCGAGTTTGAGGCATGGGGCCATCTGCCGCTGACACTACTAGAATGCCACCGTCCATTTGAGCAGCACCGGTGATCATGTTTTTCACATAGTCAGCGTGTCCGGGGCAATCCACGTGGGCGTAGTGACGACCTGTGGTTTCGTATTCTACGTGAGCAGTATTAATCGTAATACCGCGTGCTTTTTCTTCTGGCGCAGCGTCGATGTCGGCGTAGTTCTTACCCTTAGCCTGACCCAATGCTGAAAGAGTCATCGTAATCGCCGCGGTCAAAGTTGTTTTGCCGTGGTCAACGTGACCGATTGTGCCGATGTTTACGTGGGGTTTAGTCCGTTCAAATTTTGCGCGTGCCATTCTCGATCTGTTCCTTGTTTTTTTTAGCGATTTTAGACTTGAGATTTGAAATTTTAGATTTTGGATTCAATCCAAAATCCAAAATCTAAAACCTCAAATCATTAGTTCCCTTTGTTCTTGGCGATAATGGCTTCAGCCACATTTCGCGGCACTTCTTCGTAATGGCTGAATTCCATTGTGAAGATGCCTCGACCTTGGGTTTTCGAGCGGATGTCAGTAGCGTAACCAAACATTTCTGCTAGTGGAACCTTTACAGAAACTTTGGCAATTCCCTGATCCGTCTCTTGACCTTCGATCTGACCCCGACGCGAGTTGAGGTCTCCGATGACGTTCCCGATGTAATCTTCGGGAACTTCAACCTCTACTTTCATCATAGGCTCTAGCAGCACTGGCGACGCCTTCATCACGGCTTCTTTGATCGCCATTGAACCGGCGATCTTAAATGCCATTTCTGAGGAGTCTACGTCGTGGAAAGACCCATCTACCATAGTAGCTTTAAGGTCAATCACGGGATATCCTGCTACAATACCTGATTCGCAGGCTTCTTTCATCCCTTGTCCTGCCGGGCCGATGTACTCTTTCGGTACAGTGCCGCCGACAATTTTGGAGACAAATTCAAAGCCAGTTCCGACTTCGGTGGGTTCTAGTTCGATCACGACGTGACCGTACTGACCTTTACCGCCACTTTGGCGGATAAATTTACCTTCGGCGCGGACTGCTTTGCGAATGGTTTCGCGGTAGGCTACTTGTGGCTGACCCACGTTGGCTTCTACTTTGAATTCCCGCAACATCCTGTCTACCAATATTTCCAGGTGTAGTTCGCCCATGCCGGCGATGACTGTCTGGTTGGTTTCTGGGTCAACGTTGACTCGGAAGGTGGGGTCTTCTTCCGACAGCGACTGGAGGGCTTTGGAGAGCTTCTCCATGTCTTGTTTGGTTTTGGGTTCGACAGCCACGGAGATGACTGGCTCTGGAATAAACAGGGATTCCAGAATCACTGGCGCTGCTTCATCGCAGATGGTATCGCCGGTGAAGGTGTCTTTCAAACCCAAGGCTGCTCCCAAGTCTCCGGCCCGCAGTTCCTCAACTTCTATCCGATCGTCCGCTTTGAGTACAATTAGGCGAGAAACCCGCTCTTTTTTGTCTTTGGTGGAGTTGAGGACGTAGGTTCCTTTTTTGAGGATACCGGAGTATACCCGAACAAAGGTCAGGCGGCCGTAAGGGTCTGCCATAATCTTGAATGCCAGGGCTGACAGGGGAGCGTTGTCGTCTGCTGCTCGCTCTGCTGTGTCGCCGTTGGGCAGTAGTCCTTGAATTGCAGGAACTTCCAAGGGCGACGGCAGGTAGTCTATCACTCCATCCAACAAAAGCTGAACGCCTTTGTTTTTGAAGGCAGAACCGCACAGCACGGGGACTATTGCCCCGGAGATTGTGCCTCGGCGCAGGGCATGGCGGATTTCGGCTTCCGTTAGTTCTTCGCCTTCGAGGTATTTTGCCGTGAGGGCGTCGCTGGTTTCTGCTACGGATTCGATCAGCTTGGTGCGATATTCTGCTGCGAGTTCTTTTACTTCATCGGGGATTTCTATTTCCTCGATATCGGTGCCGGTGTTGTTGTTGTAGATGTAGGCTTTCATTTGCACTAAATCTACAATTCCCCGGAAGTTTTCTTCGCTGCCGATCGGGATTTGGACTGGTACGGCATTCGCTCTCATGCGATCGCGAATTTGGGCGTGGACTTTATAGAAGTTTGCACCCATCCGATCCATTTTGTTGACAAACACAATCCGAGGTACATGATACCTATCGGCTTGTCGCCAAACTGTTTCCGATTGCGGCTGCACTCCGCCTACCGAGCAGAACACTGCGATCACTCCGTCGAGCACTCGCATCGATCGTTCGACTTCGATCGTGAAGTCTACGTGTCCGGGAGTGTCGATGATGTTGATTTTGTAATCTTTCCAACTGGTGGTGATAGCGGCAGCAGTAATCGTAATTCCCCGCTCCCGCTCTTGCTCCATCCAGTCAGTGACTGCTGTCCCCTCGTGCACTTCACCCATTTTGTGAACCATGCCAGAATAGAACAGAATCCTTTCTGTTGTCGTTGTTTTGCCCGCATCTATGTGGGCTGCGATGCCGATGTTGCGAGTTTTTTCTAGCGGGACGATACGTGCCACAGCTATCTCCTTTGATTTTGTGTTGCTGTTATAATACTATTATACTACACAGAACCTTATTTTGCACTCCCAATCGACTTACAAGATAAGTATATTGAGCTTATTGTTACATTTTAATATTTTTTGCAACATTTGTTTACAAAAATATTAAGGATGCGACATGGAGGATTCAGAGACAGGTGAATTTTTACTTTGGGAGTTTTGAGTTTGCTTCACTAATGGCCGGCAGCATTGCCCCAGGAAAAGCAATCTCAATACTCAAAATTTACACTTTTCAATTGATCGTCCGAGGCTTTTATGCCGCACGATCGATCTCTGCTCCATGCCCTAGTTGGCAATTAGTACCGGTAGTGAGCAAAAGCCTTGTTAGCTTCGGCCATACGGTGTGTTTCTTCGCGCTTGCGAATGGCACTGCCTGTTTCGTTCGCTGCATCCATCAGTTCGTTAGCCAGCTTGGCGGCCATTGAGCGGCCTGTGCGGGCGCGGGCGAATCTGATCAGCCAGCGGAGGGCGAGGGTGGTTCCGCGATCGGAACGTACTTCCATTGGCACTTGGTAGGTGGCGCCACCAACTCGGCGGGCTTTGACTTCTACCAGGGGTGTAGCGTTTTTGACTGCTTTTTCAAACAAGTCTAACGGTTCGGCTCCTGTGCGTTCTTGGATGGTCTTTAGCGCGTCGTAGACGATGCTGGAGGCAACGGATTTTTTGCCGTGCTGCATGATCCGTCTCACCATCATGCTTACCAACCGGCTGTTGTAAGTTGGATCTGGCGGAACTGGACGTTTTTGAATAACTGTGCGGCGAGACATAGTTCTATTTTGCGATTTTTGATTTTGATTGATTGAATTTGGGGTTTTGGCTCAAATCTTGATCGACAGATCAGACTTATTTTTGCTTTTCCACCCCGGCGATCGGGCGATCGCCGTGTTATTTTTTCTCTTTAGGACGCTTGGCCCCGTACTTGGAACGACCTTGCTTGCGGTCTTTCACTCCGGCGGTGTCTAATGTACCGCGAATGATGTGGTATCTAACTCCGGGTAAATCTTTTACCCGACCGCCACGGATCATTACTACTGAGTGTTCTTGCAAGTTGTGACCGATGCCGGGAATGTAGGCGGTCACTTCAAAACCAGAAGTCAGCCGTACCCGAGCCACCTTCCGCAGCGCCGAGTTAGGTTTTTTCGGGGTGGTCGTGTAGACTCTGGTGCAAACTCCGCGGCGCTGGGGGCAACTCTTGAGAGCTGGCGATTTGGTTTTTTTCTGCGTTTGTTCCCGTGCTGAACGGATGAGTTGCTGAATAGTGGGCATGAGTTACGGCATTTCTAGCTTTTTGCTGAATATAGTGATTTGGCGGCATCCGCACTGAAAGTCCCTTCCCCTCTGGGGGGACGGGATAAATGAAAATAATTATGGGTAAGTGAGGATACCAGACTCTATATATTACACCACTAGACTTTTTTTGGCAAGGAATTTGCCGCAGCACGCGATCTTTCCTTGCAGCAAGTGCAAGTTGCGACTTACCAGTGTCTGGGGCGAAGGGTAGTGGCTGAGTATAATTTAAGCGCAACTGTGATGCGGGTTACAGCGGCCAGCAAAATCTAGAACGGTCGATATTGGGATCGAACTACTATTTTTGCCAGACGCGCATCAACTCCAGCCTGCGAGATCATCACAGTCAAAGGCGGATCGATATCACATAAAGTTATCTAAAATTGCCCGAGAATAAGAAATATACATGGAGTTGACCGCAGATGACAACCAAAACTTATATTCCTGAATATACAATCTCGGAAGTTTACTTGAACATTTGGAAATCAGGTAAGATCGATCGGACAGTGTTCCACCAGATTCAATACGAAATTAATTCTCAGAGTTTAAGAAGCTCAGACGATCGCAAAATTGTCAGCAGGCTGCTCTATGCAGTGCGGCGGGGATGGGTGTCAGTCATGGACTGAGTTGCTTGCAAGTTTTGAACTTACTGCGATCGGGCAAGGGCAAACAGCGGTTCCCCGTGAATGAGATTTAAGTTTTTACTGAAAATCTCCTTCCTAAATTTATAAAAATTCAAGATAGATTCACTGCTGTTGAAAGGCAATATTCAGGTAAAAGGACAGGGTATGTTTAATTCTACAGAACTGCTGATCGAGGCTTTCATTAAACAACTGGAGAACGGGTACAGCCGCACTTATGGAGGCTACAAATCAGACTATGCCGACATTATTGCCTGGGTAGGAGCAATGGCGTTAGAAAACATCGCCAGCAGCGACGCCCTTTATCACAATGTAGAACACGCCATTTGCATTACCTTAGTCGGTCAAGAAATATTGCGGGGAAAACACATTCGCAAAGGCGGAGTCTCCTGCGAAAATTGGCTGCACTACATCATTTCTTTGCTGTGCCAAGATATCGGATATGTCAAAGGAGTTTGCCGGCAAGACCAAGCATCAGCAGGATTGTATGCTACGGGAAAAGATGGCATGAGAATTGCACTGGCAAACGGTGCAACAGCCGCCAGCCTAGCTCCTTACCGAGTTGACAGAGCTAAACTGTTCATTGACGAGCGCTTCGGCAACCACAAGCTAATTAATGCTGAAATAATTAAGCAGAACATAGAACAGACTCGTTTCTCGGTGCTTGACGGCAACACTGACGAAGATGCAGTTAATTATTCTAATTTAGTTCGCGGTGCTGACTTGATAGGTCAGCTCAGCAACCCACAATATTTGCAGAAAATTGGCGCGCTGTTTTACGAGTTGGAAGAAAGCGGTGCTACTAAAGTTTTGGGCTACCGACATCCGGGCGACTTGCTGCAAAGCTACTCTAAGTTTTACTGGAGCGGCATTTATCCACACATCAGCGAATCTCTGGGTTACTTGCAGTTGACTCAAGAAGGCAAACAGATTGTGGCTAGTTTGTACGCTAACGTATTTCGCATGGAACACGAACGTTCCGATTCTGAGGTGGCTTGAGGGAAGGGGAAGATCGAAGACAAGTTTTGAGTTTGTAATTGCGACGGTTGCGTTAAAGCTGAAGGCTTTTCGATCTAGTATTTTATTAAATTCAATACAAATACAGCACTTTCCATGTAGACGTTAAAAAGCCTGAGAGCATTTGGTCTCAGGCTTTTCTAGCTAGATTGTTAACTGCTTGTAGCCTGTGGCGCGCTAGCTCAAGCAGAGGATTTGGTTTCCTCGGCGACTTGCTCGTTGCTGGGCAATTCCAGACAGTAACCGGCTCCGTATACGGTTTTGATGTACCGAGGATGGCGCGGATCTGGTTCCATCTTGGTTCTCAGATGTCTGATGTGTACGCGAATAGTTTCGATGTCGTCGTCGGGGTCGTAACCCCACACTTCTTTGAGAATTTCGCTGGGAGAGACTGTCTGACCGTGGCGCTGGAGCAAGCAGTGCAGCAACTCGAACTCTAGGTGAGTCAGTTTGACGGTATTCACGTACCAAACAGCTTCAAATCTTTCGGGGACAAGGGTCAGCGGGCCGTAATTCAGGATTTCGGAGTGTTTCGCTGCTTGGGGGATGCGGTCTGTGCGTCTCAGCAAGGCTCGCACTCGCGCCAGCATCTCTTCTAGTTCAAAGGGTTTGGTCAGGTAATCGTCGGCGCCGGAGTTGAAGCCTTCTACTTTGTCTTGAGTTTGACTTAAGGCTGTCAACATCAAGACGGGAATGTCGGATGTGCGATCGTCCCGCCGCAACCGCTGACACACTGTGAATCCGTCTACTCTAGGTAGCATCAGGTCTAGCATGATCAGGTCAGGCAGCATTTGTATTGCCAGTGCCTGACCTTTGATGCCGTCTTCTGCCTGGGTGACTTCGTAACCAGCCATTTCGAGGTTGACGGCTACGAGTTCGGCGATCGCCGCGTCATCATCAATAACAAGTATCCGAGGCATCATCATTTATCTCACCGCTAACCAGATGGCGGACGATACAGCCTTCTGGGGGTTCCAGGTAACTTTAAGGAGCAATTTTTTAATTTTAAGCTTCATTAAGGATTATAAAGTTCATTAAGAACTTTCCGCTGTTTGTGAATATTCTTGTACTAATCATAAGCCCTCTTGAGCACTTATCAGAAAAATGTTCGCCAAAAGCATTGTGTCGGCCGATTTTTGGTCGATCGCCAGCCTTAACTTTCTTCTAGGTGCGCCTGCTTCACAGAATGACGCTAACGGTAGTCCGCTGCTTGGATACCCACCTTAATCGTTAACTGTTAATTGTTAAAGTTTGTTAAGTTTAGTTGAAAAAAACATTTTTTTTTTCGAGGCCTAGGGCTTGCTTTTGAAGTCTATTGAAGGTATAATTCAATAATCGGAGTACGACTTATTATAAAAAAATAGATTACATTCCCATTATTAAATGGTATCATAAAAAAGTCTAGTAGTCAATCCCCCAACCTGGAAAAATTAGGCCGATTTTTTGGAAGTGGGGCTATTTTTTTAATCGCCCTCATCATTAGTTAAACAAGGGATAAAAACCGCGTAACTACCGATAACTAGCTAGTTGGCTCTTGCGGAGACGGAGTATTTTTGCTCGGAACAGTCGGCTTAGAGTCTAATTTTTGGAAGTAAAGACCGCCGATCGCAGCTAAGAATATTGTATAACCAACGGCTTGCAAAAGATAGATTTGATCTCTGTATCCAAACAGTGCTTTGAGAATGACTCCCGGAAATTGCCGATCGGGCAAAACTCCCGCTGCATTCCACACCATTGGGCCTAAAATACAAGAGTGAAGGAGTGCGGTGCGATCGTAAAAAACACAAATCGCTGCATACTTGCTATCCGTCTGCGACAAAATAGCAGCAGAGGCGTCAAAATGCTTGAGTGCAGATACTACCAAACCGGCGACAATTAACAGCAACAAAATCCCCATAAACTTGAAAAACAAGCGGATATCAATTTTTACGCCCCACTTAAACAGCAGCGCGCCAATGATTGCCGCCCCAGTCAAACCGCCCAAAGCGCCCAAAGCGGGACTCAAACCCTGTTGAAATTGAGCGCTGACAAATAAAACTGTTTCAAAACCTTCGCGCAGTACCGCAATAAAGATTAAGCCAAATACGCCCCAGCCGGCCTGAGTATTTTCTGTCAAAGCTGCTGTAACTGCCCCTTCAACTTCGGCTTTGAGAAACCGTGCTTGCTGAGTCATCCAAATTAGCATCCAGCTTAGCATGGCGATCGCCACAATCCCCAACACGCCCTCTAATAGCTGTTTAATTGCTGGTGCATAGGGCTGATTAGATGTCGATAGTGCTGCGAGCAATCCATTAAATAATACACCCACAAAAGCACTGGCAGTAATTCCCGATCCGACACCTGCATAAACCCAGGAATTAAGGTTACTTTGGTCGGCTTTTTTCAAGCAAGCGAGCACAATTCCCACAACTAGGGCTGCTTCGACACCTTCGCGCAGAGTAATGACAAAAGTCGGTATGGCTTCACTAAAAGTCAGTTCCATAAAGTTCGTAGTGAGGACTTCAGTCCTCCATAAAGTTTGTAGTGAGGACTTCAGTCCTCCTTTGCGAGACTTTTAGTTAATAAGGACTAAAGTCCTTACTACAAACTAATTCGATTAATAATTAAGGACTGCGGGCTATTACTTCCCTTAACTGAAATCCCTAAGCATTTTTTTCAGTTCTACTTGGTGCAGTTCTTCTTGACCAATTAGGGTGCGGGCATATTCTTCCAAGTAAACGCTGGCGTCTGTCACGACTTCAAGTAAATATTTATACTTTTCCAGAGCTTTTTTCTCGTGATTTAGACTTTCTTCTAAAAGGTCTTTCACTGAGTGTTTGTAGGTTTCTTCAATCGTAGCAATTTTTTGGCTGGGATGCCCTTCTAAACCTGTGAGAATTTCTCCTGCTTGTTGCGCGTGGAGTAGGGATTCAGTTGCTTGTGCTTTAAAAAATTGCACGATGGGGATACGGTTTGGGCCTGTCACCATCAGTGAATAGTGAGTGTAGCGCACAACTCCTGCTAGTTCCCATTCCATGATGGTGGCTAGCAGTTCTTGGGTTTTTTTATCGTCAAGTTCTTTCATTTGTGGTTTTTGATGTAGAGTGCAATAAAGCGCAATGTTTAGGATATCATATTTTTTGATTGAATGGAATTTAGGCAAACAGTGTGTTTTTTAAGACCTAAAGCGGTAAGGCGCGGACTCCGCACCCTACTGCATAGATATTGCGTCTTTTTCCTGATTTCAGAAAAAATGAAAAGCAAGGCGCGCGTCACGCACCTTGCCGGATAGTTTGTGGCCTCAGTTAGGGGTTAACTTCCAAGATTCCATTAGGAGCAAACACTACGGTAAACTTGGCTGCGGGTACTTCACCACTGTTACTTTCAGTCTGGGAAGACTTCTGCAAGTTTGGCAGGGGAGTTTCTTGGGTGAAATCCTTGGCTGGTTGATTGAGCGGCTCGAAATTTGCGATCGCCCCGTCAAGACTCGCACTCACGCGATACACTAGATTTTGTGTAAAGGTAGGGCTAGTTTGCCAACCTTGATTAATGCGATCGTACAATTTCAGAGTTAATTCCTCTAGTTTGGCGCGATCGGTAATTTCTGCTGTCTGATTAGTCCTATTGACCGCCTGAGCTTCCTGCTGGCCTGCTGATACAGGAACAGCTTGCACAGTCTTGTCTGTACCGCTACTCGCAATAGCCGGTTCAGTAGACTTATTAGTGAAAGGTACAACATCAGGAGACTTTTCAGGCAGCTTTTTTTGACTGTCAGCAACTACAGCCGGAAGCGCACCGCTACTGGCAATAGCTGTTTGGGCCGGCTTATCAGCAACCTTAACATCTGCTGCTGTACCATCAGGCTTTTTCAACTCCATTGTCAAAGACTTGACATAAATACCGCGAAACTTTTCTTTTTGCGTAACTCGAAGCATCGCAATTGGATAAGTCACAAAACAAAGAGTCAAAACTCCCACACAAGCCCAAACTATTTTGTGCATCTCCTTCGCAGGGAGTGGCTTATTTTTTGGTTCCATCAATCAAACCTCAGATTATTTAAGTTAACGGCAAATAGGGAAATAGAGGATGCCAGCACATAGCTGTAGATGCAACCAATAAACTAATCATCCATACAAATATGGTGCGGCTTTTAATGTTCTTGTTTTTCCAGAGAGTGTGGAGAATCGGCCAACTAATCAGCCAGCCTACAAGCAACATGGTTTCCTTGCCCGTATAACTGCCGATGTTTCCCCACAATTCATCACCAGTCTTGCTTCCCGGAATCCAAGTACCAAGATTCCAAACAATTTTCTCTATGTCTTTGGATGTGTCTGAAAAGTGGTGAGTCACCATCATTGTGAAACAGCCGATTGCTGCACTAATTAATGCCGCTGCCGCCGGGCCAGTGACGCTAGGTGCAGTTTCTGAGCCTTCAGATAAACCTCTGGGAAACTGTTTTAATTTGCTCCAGAATTTACCGTAAGCAGGTTCACTGTCACCAGAATTTTGTCGATATAACTGTCTTGTCATTTCAAAATTCTCCTAAATTTAGTCATTACTCGTTTGTCTTTAGTTACGCAACTAAAGACGACTACAAACCGATATAATTCAGTTAAGCAACTGATTTGTCCGAGTGCATTTTAGTTAATTGAGAAGCGTCATAGTCTTGGGGATTGCTGCGCTAAGAACTCGCAATGACATGAGCGTTAACCCAAGCGTATTGGACTATAAAGCTCGAATTTTAGCAACACCAAGTCCGCTCACCATACCGCCCATTGCAAAAAACATGATTGCTGCCAAAGCGACGCAGGTTGCTGTGAGAACCGGGCGATTTTTCTTGTCTAGGATTGAGTCGCCGTAGTTCCACAAAATCCACGCGCAAGCTACTGTCAAAGGCAAGGTAAATAGCACGCTAAATTCGTGATATTCCATCAAAACGTACTGCCCTAAAGGCGAGTTTTCTTTCAGCCAAGCGCGAGCTCCGCCAAACTCTGCGCTGGCGCGATAACGCATATAAGCCCAGTTGCCGGTAGAAATGGCTAAAAAACTCAAAAGAGTTGACCAAAAGGCTAAAGTACGCATTTGTGGCAAGATTTTACCGGCACCACGCATTAAGGGAAATGCGAGATGTCCTGTATAAACCATGACGACTAATGCCAGCATTGCACCGGTGCCGTGAATTGCTCCCATCCACCGCTGCCAAGGACTCGGATGCAATAGGTTAACTAAGGGTAAAAACAGAAATAAGCCGGCGGATAAAAAGCTGAGTCCGTAGATAGTAACTTGAGCGATATCTAATTGTTTGGGAAATTCTGAGGGAACTAAATCTGTAGTTGAGTCTGGTGTTGAGTGTTGCACTGCTGGCAAACCTCCTGTAGGTTGTTTGCGGAATTACTTGAGAATAGTTGCATTAGAAGTTTGATGTTCTTGAGAATACACCCGTGCGAAAAGAGCCGTGAAGCGTAGCTATCCCGTAGGGAATCGCACTTTCACGCGGCAGACATCGCAAAAACACTGCTTTAGACAGATTGACAGCAATAATATCTGGGTTTTTAGTTTCTAAAACACCACAAACTCTTGCCTTTACTAGCTCACAGCTAATTGTGGTGCTTTTGTTATCGAGCAACTAATGCTACTAATTCTCAAGAGTTGAGAATAAAACTAATTTTTGGCTTTCATTTATAATTTTATAATTTCTTAATATTTCTGTCATAGCTTTGATATTGATACATTTCGCAGTTAAGATTTACAAAATTATTGATAATACTTATCAAAAAGCTTGAAAGTGCGGGCTGTAGGTATAAAATTCGATTAATTTTTAATAATTATTTAATCTCCGATCGCAAATCATGAAAATTCAGGCTTCACAGCCTGAATCCTCGTCAAATCAGCGATCGCCCGCCACGAATTGCCCCCAGAGGCGATCGCACCAATACCCCCAGAGGGGATGGTAAACTTTTGTAAAAAACAGTTGACTAAAAGGTTGGGATTTCTCGCGTTTAGGATACATCGATGCACATACCTGATGGTTTTCTTTCACCGCCAGTAGCCATTGCCACTGGCCTAGCAAGCGCAGCAGTAATTGCCGTTGCCCTAAATCGAACCCGCGCCAGTCTTGGACTGCGGCAAGCACCAATCATGGGCTTAACCACAGCTTTCGTGTTTGCTGCTCAGATGATCAACTTTCCCGTAGCCGGCGGTACCAGCGGACATTTGTTGGGAGGGGCGCTGGCATCCGTCGTTTTGGGGAACCCTTGGGCGGCAACTTTGGCCATGAGTACAGTGTTTATCATTCAAAGCATCTTGTTTGCTGACGGGGGCATCACCGCCCTGGGTGCGAATATTTTCAACATGGGGCTAGTTGGCATTTGGGTGGGCTGGTGGCTGTTAAAGCCGTTGCAGCAACTCTTGGGAGGTTCCCGAAATCGCTTGCCCCTAGCCGCAGGCATCGCCGCCGCCCTTAGCGTGGTGGCGGCTTCTATCTGTTGCGCGATCGAACTGGCAATTTCTGGTACAGTACCGCTGAATATCGCACTGCCAGCAATGGTAGGCGTACATATTTTAATTGGCATTGGCGAAGGGGTAATTACAGGTGGCGTTTTAACTTATCTCGTCAAAGTGCGGCCGGATTTACTGCCGGGAGAACAACCGCAATTGCAGAAATGGGTAGTGCCAGTAATCGGAGTTTTATTAATTTCCGGGGTGCTTTCACTGTTTGCTTCAAGTTGGCCTGACGGGTTAGAAGCGGTAGCGGAAAAATACGGTTTTAAAGATAAAGAAGCTGTGGCGATCGAAAATCCTACTCCTTTAGCAGATTACACAGTTAAAGGATTAGAAGAACAGCCAATAGGTACTAGCATTGCTGGAGTTGTGGGATCTGCCATCTGCTTCGGCGCGGCCTTTGGTGTTACTAAGTTGGTGAAACCTAAAGATGCTTAAACTTTCCATACCTTTTCGATTGCGCCTGTCTTTGATAATTGTGATCGGCATTGGTTTTATGAAGACTGGCGCTTGGCTGTGGTTGGGGATTTATGGGGCGATCGCACTTTTTTGGTCGTTTTGGCTCAGGGCCCCGCTGCGGACGCTAGCGCAACTGTTAGGAGCAGAATTGCTGTTTCTCTCCTTATTAGTGCTGCCCCAAGGTTGGGAACGCGCCAGTTTTTTGTTGCTGCGTTCCCTAATTTGTCTGCTAGTTATGAACAGTTTTCTGTTAACTTTGCCACCTCATAGTTTCGGCATCGCCCTCAAAGGATTGCCGTTACCAGCAGGCTTACAAGAGATTGTTCTGTTAGCAGGACAA
This sequence comes from Microcoleus sp. A006_D1, assembly GCF_036702805.1. Taxonomy (NCBI): domain Bacteria; kingdom Bacillati; phylum Cyanobacteriota; class Cyanophyceae; order Oscillatoriales; family Microcoleaceae; genus Microcoleus; species Microcoleus sp. A006_D1. Next base: position 316,074 of record NZ_JAUBVZ010000004.1, on the reverse strand, counting down.
TACTTAGAAATCTTGCTGGCAGAAGTCAACCGCATGAAAAGATCCGCCCAACTCCGAGGCTTATCTGGTACGGGAGGATGGTTGCGTTATGCCAGTGCTTCGATGATCGGAGCGCTTTATTTGCGAAGTCTCGATCGCGCGGAAAGAGTACACGCAGCCATGATGATTCGCGGCTATCAAGGAAGTTTGCCCACCGATTCAAAATCGACACCAAAACAACGACTCTGGCTGACACTCGCGATTTTAACCGCAGCGGGATTAACAATAGCTTCTTATGGTAATTGGGCATAGGGCATAGGGCATAGGCCTCCGTGGGCATAGGAAATTGATTAATTCATGCCTCTATCTTTTTCCTTCTCCCCTCCCCTCTCTGCGCTATCTGCGCCCTCTGCGGTTAAAAACTCTTAATCTAAAAATTGAGGCAAATAAAAATTGACTAATCTTAAAGTGACGCCAACAATTGAAGTGCAGGACTTAGTATTCGGATACCCGCAGCAAAAACCTGTGTTGCAAGGAATTTCGTTTACTTTGCAGCCGGGAGAAAGAGTTGCTCTACTAGGTCTGACAGGTGCTGGAAAAAGCACTTTGCTAGAAAATTTGATTGGCTTAAAAATGCCTCAATCCGGTGAGGTGAGAGTGCAGGGGACGAAGTTGGAACAGGCGACTTTATCGCAAGCGCGGAGGCAAATTGGATTTTGCTTTCAAGACGCTAATGACCAGCTATTTATGCCGACTATTTTGGAGGATGTGATGTTCGGGCCACGCAATTATGGAGTACCGCTGGGTGTGGCGCGCGATCGAGCTTTAGCCTTATTAGACGAATTTGGTTTGGTAGAATTTGCCAACCGTTCCGCCCACGAACTTTCGGGCGGTCAAAGAAGGCTAGCAGCATTAGCCGCAATTTTAGCATTAGAGCCTACCATTTTAATCTTAGACGAGCCGACCAATGGACTCGACCCTTCGTGGCGCCGGCATTTGGCTAAGGTTTTGTCGCAATTGCCGATCGAGGTAATTTTGATCGCGTCTCACGATTTGAATTGGATTGGGAAAACGACTCAAAGGGCGTTAATTTTGGCGGATGGTGAGATTCGGGTGGATGAACAAACTCAAGATTTGCTCAAAGACAAATCGACTCTTGAAAATTATAATTTGCCGCCAGATTGGTAATCGTTCATTAGTTTGTAGGGTGCTACAACCTCAGACTGTAAGTTGCGAGATAAAAGGAGGCAGAGCCTCCGGATCTGCATTACCAGGCAGAGCGAAAGTAACGAGCAATTGCTTAAGTTATTAAATTTTCATTCCTCATGCCAAAAATTAGGTTTATAGAGGCTTTCGTTGGGAAAGCCCAAATTTATCAGGGAAATTGTTTTTTTTGCAAGGGAGTTTTGGTAAGGAAAGAGAGTTAATCTGGAAAGAATTGCTAACTATTACTGAATTTGCAGGCAAAAATCATGAAGGTAGCCGTATTCAGCGCCAAATCGTACGATCGCACTTTTCTCGAAGCAGCCAATGTCGAAAGTCAACACGAGTTGGTGTTTTTTGAACCGCGTCTGAACCTGGAAACCAGCATTTTAACTGCTGGTTTTCCGGCGGTCTGCGCGTTCGTTAACGACTGCTTGGACGCAAAAACGCTCCGGGCGATCGCCCAAAATGGTGTCCGCTTGCTGGCGCTGCGATCGGCCGGATTCAATCACGTCGATTTAGCAGCAGCCCGCGATTTAGACTTAACTCTGCTGCGAGTTCCCGCTTATTCTCCCTACGCCGTCGCCGAACACGCAGTCGCTTTGATTTTGTCCCTCAACCGCAAAATCCACCGCGCCTACAACCGCGTCCGCGAAGGCAATTTTGCCCTAGACGGCTTGTTGGGTTTTGACCTCCACGGTAAAACGGTGGGCATCGTCGGGACTGGCAGAATAGGCGCCATTACTGCCAAAATTCTGCACGGATTCGGCTGCCGCCTGCTGGGATACGATGTTTCCCAAAACCCGGATTGTCAAGCCCTGGGGATGGAATACGTGGCGCTCCCGGAACTGTTCGCCACCTCTGATATTGTCAGCCTCCACTGTCCGCTGATACCAGAAACTTATCATTTAATCGGTGCAGAGGCGATCGGGCAAATGAAACCGGGGATGATGTTGATCAATACCAGCCGCGGTCAGTTGATTGACACTAAAGCTGTTATCAAAGGACTGAAGTCTGGTAAAATTGGTTACCTCGGCTTAGATGTGTACGAACAAGAGACGGATCTGTTTTTTGAGGATTTGTCAAATCAGGTGATTCAAGACGACGTTTTTCAGCGCTTGCTGACTTTCCCCAACGTCCTGATTACCGGACATCAAGCTTTCTTCACCGAGGAAGCTTTGAAAAATATCGCCGAAACCACGATCGGCAATATCACCGATTTTGAACGAGGACGTACTTGTCCCAATAAAATCGACCTCGGCGAATTGAAAAAATGAGTCAAAAGAGCGATTTGGCAGCGAGGGCAATTGTTTAATATCTAGTCATATCCTTATTTTTGCTTGCAATTAGTGAAGCTCTGCCTTAATCTCATCAATTAGCCCCAGCAGCGCGAATGCTGTGCTAATTGCCAGACAACTACACTGGCAGCAACTCAAATCCTGCAATATTACTTGACAACGGAGGAAGTATCCAATGACACAAGCTAACTTTTCTGACGACACGCAAACGATCGCTGAAGTCGTCACAGTAGACCTGGTGACTGACCACGCCGGGGTCATGACTACAATGACAACCGCAGAAACACCCGCGAGCCAGTTCCAAAATATTAAAGACCAAGTTCTCACAATTTTGTCGGAACTTCCCGCCTATGTGTCCAATTTTTTTGCTGACTACCAAAAGCCTCTGGTAACTCTAGGTTTAATCCTGGCAGGCGGTATTAGTATTAAGGTAATGCTGGGAGTTTTAGATGCTCTTAACGATGTCCCTTTAGTAGCTCCAGTTTTTGAGTTGATTGGCATGGGATATACGGGTTGGTTTGTTTACCGCTATCTGCTCAAGGCTTCTAACCGCCAAGAGCTGTTAACGGAAGTTGATTCTTTTAAAGAACAAGTTGTCGGTAAAAATTCTTAAATGAAGCAAGTTCGGCAGCGGATTTTGTAGCGGATGTAACGGATGTTTAGAGTATTGGGAATTGGGAGTTGGGAATTGGGAATAGGGAATTGGGAATAGGGCAATTCTCCCCCACTCCCACTCCCCCTCTCCCACTCTCCCCCTCTCCTTATCTCCCATTCTCCCACTCTCAATTTGGATGGCAAACTTGTTGCAAAGTGGCGGTAAAATCCGGGTAAGAAATGGCAGCAGCTTCGGCCCGGTGAACGTTAGTAACACCTGTGGCGTTGAGGGCTGCGATCGCCAAACTCATCGCTATTCTGTGATCGGTGTAGCTGTCAACATCCGCGCCAGTTAGCCCAGTTCCCCCGGTAATTTCTAAACCGTCGGGTAACTCGGTAATTTTGGCTCCCATGCGGTTGAGTTCCGCCGCAGTCACGGCCAGCCGATCGCTCTCTTTGACTCGCAACTCGGCCGCATCTCGAACGATCGTAGTACCGGATGCAAAAGCCGCCGCTACTGCTAAAATCGGGATTTCGTCAATCAGTCGGGGAATTAAGTCGCCAGCAATGGTGCATCCCCGCAACTCACTAGAATAGCGAACCAAAATATCCGCTACCGGTTCCCCCGCCGCCTCTCGCAGATTTTGCAGTTCAATGTCAGCCCCCATCATCTCCAAAGCTTCCAAAATCCCTGTACGAGTTGGGTTGACGCCGACATTTTCGACTACGAGCTCGGAACCGGGGACGATCGCCCCAGCAACTAACCAAAATGCCGCCGAACTAATATCTCCCGGTACAATCACATTCTGCCCTTGCAGTTGTGTCGGCCCAGTGACTGTCACGCTACAAGTTTCTGGATCGACGCTCAACTTGGCTCCAAACGCCCGCAGCATCCGCTCGCTGTGATCCCGCGACAGAGAGGGCTCAGTGACTGTTGTTTCTCCATCGGCCATCAAACCGGCTAGCAAAATGCAGGATTTAACTTGAGCTGAGGCGATCGGCGAATGGTAGTGAATCGCTTTTAACTGCTGTCCGAGTATTGCTAAAGGAGCTAGAGAATTGCCCTTGCGGCCCCAAATTTGCGCTCCCATTTCTTGCAGCGGTTTAATGACGCGCGACATGGGACGCGATCGCAGAGAACTATCACCCGTTACCGCATAAAAACGCCCCGGATGAGAGGCTAAAATTCCCAACATCAACCGCATCGTCGTGCCGGAATTACCCGCGTCCAAGACGGACACAGGCTCCTGTAACTCGCCAATTCCGACGCCTCTGACAGTCACCCGTTCCGCGTTGAGTTCTGAAACGGAGGCTCCCAGCAGCGAGAAACATTTAGCAGTGCTGCGCGGGTCTTCTCCCAGCAGCAGTCCTTCAATTGTAGTTTCACCGCGGGCGATCGCGCCCAACATCAAAGCTCGGTGAGAAATCGACTTATCGCCCGGAACTCGAATCCTGCCCCGCAGCGACAAGCCCGAGGCAGGTTTTTGAATGCTTAAAGTTTGACTTTCGCCCTGAAGCGAAGTAGTTATAATCGGAGGTTGCATTGAGATAAACTAGGATGGGACGGCGTTAGCTATCCTACCCTTTTCCCAGTGCTAAGTCATACCATTTTAGATTTGAGATTAAAGATTTTAGAATTGGGAATGACAGACTGTATAAGCGTTTGGAGCAGGGGCTGGCAATTCCATTATTTTGTCAAAAGGGTATCAGCGACAGGGGAGGGCGGACGCAACGGCAAGGATTTCACCTGAATTTCACAAATGCGAACAGTAGATCTACTTAGATTTCATGTCACGCTCAGTTATCGACCAGATTATTGAGTGTTGAACGAACAATTTTATATTTCTGACTGCGAGTTGTAGATTTTGCATTTTAACCAAAAGCTCCGGAATTAGAAGCCCAGATCATCTAAAATCTAAAATCTCAAGTATAAAATCTCAAATCTCAAACCCCCCGATCCACAATAACTCCTACACTTTTATTTATGCTGACGCACCACCGCAAGCCTGTAAGTCTATCGCTGGTATCCACAGATTTACCTTTGTGGTCATTCGTTGAAACTGCTGGTACGCTTTATCAAAAAGACCGCGATCGCTTTCACTTGTTGTTGCACGAACCAGCAATACTCGATCGCCAATTTGTAGACGAATCCGACGAATCTGGCGAGCAAGTTACTATCTTACCAACAACCACAAAACCCCGGTTGCTCTGGCTAGAAGTGTCGCCCTATCGAGTCGTTATGACCATGCAGGGAAACGGCAAATACAGTTACCGCCACTGCTGGGAGCGCGGAATGTACGGACTGAGCCGTTATTGGCTTCAGGGCGAATCCCTGGCGACTCCCGAACAGTTGCGCCTCCGCAACTTCACGCGCAACTTGACTCTGACCGGAAAGCCAGAACCGGAACACCTGCGGTTAGAATACGAGTTGTGGTCGGAGAAAGTGCAACTCGGTCGCTATATTTTGAATCTAGAAATTCATCATTAGTCATTAGTCCTTAGTCATTAGTCAGAAGTGCTGTCCCCGCTCGCGAACAGCAGTCCTTAGTCCTTAGTCATTAGTTATTAAGTAGGCAATAGCCAAAAATAATAACATCTTGCAGGGTGTTGTAGATACTATTGTTTTTTTGCAATGACCTACTTAGCGATCGCTCTTACAATAATTAATCAGTTTGGTAATCAAAGCATCTTGATTTTTGGCTCCTTGATTTGCCTGCTGTCCGGCTCGGACAATATCTGCTTGAGCTGTTTTGATTTGCTCTCGACCTTCTATACTTGTAGAAGCCCGGTTTCCTACCTCAAGGGCTTTGCTTATGTCGCCGAGTGCTTCACCCATTTCCCGGAAGGATTTAACTGATGGGGTTTGAATTTCTTTGAGGGTGGGATCGGTGATTCCCAGAGCTTCAAGTTGTTTGGATGTCTGGTTTAAGTCTTTAGCTAAATTCTTGGTCGTTGCAGCATCGTAGGTGCCGTTCTTAAAATCGATGAGAGCGTTACCTTTGGTGACTATTTCAGTAAATTTAGTACACTGGACAGCTCGGCTATCGCTGCAACTAACCGTCAGCGTACAGCAAGCAATAACTATGAACAGGATGGCAATTTGTTTGCGAAAAAAGTACATGAATCCTCGGTTGCAAAAAAAGTAGATTCTGGGATGGGGATTTTGTAGTAGAGTGTGTCAGCGATTAGCCGATCGATATATCGACTGTCGAAACACTCCTGCGGCTTTCAGACACGCTCTGCTAAACTAAACTACAGCGGTTCTCAAGCGTGGTGAGGATAGCCCTATGCCCTATGCCCTATGCCCTATGCCCTATGCCCTATGCCGGATAGTACCTCATATGATAGCTTGAAAGGCTATACGTACCTGTTTAGGAACTATGGTCAAAAACAGCAATAACCTACAGAAGGGCAGCATTTGGGGATATCTTACCCTGCTTTTGCCTATTTGCTTGACGGCGGTTGCCAGTTTCGAGTCGGGAACGATGTTTTGGGCGATCGCCACCACAGCGGGCATTGCTTGGGCTTACAAACTCTACCAGCAGCAGCAAAAACATAAACTCGCTCATTTAGACTCGGTTTTCTACAAGTTGATCAAGGAAAATCAAGGGCGAGTTACGGCTTTGGATTTGGCGATGAATGCAAAACTCCCCGGATCGAAGGTTCAAGAGTATCTCGACGAACGGGCTCTTGAGTTTGCAGCGGATTTTCAAGTAACGGAAGAAGGCGGAATTTTGTATTATTTTCAAATAGCTCCAACTGTCAATCAAATTGCAACACCTAACGCCGCAGTAGCTGTTCAAGAGCCTCCCACAAATCGGGAAAAAACACAAGATAAAACGCCAAACTTATTCCCGATCGCTCAAACCAAGACTCCCCAAAATCCCAAAATCTCTTTTACCCAAACGGAACTTTCGCGCAGGTTCAAAGTTCACGCAACTACGATCGGCAAATGGAAAGTTAAGCCCGAGTTTGCTGAGTGGAGCCGCGAAAAAGACCCGGAGGCGATCGCCTGGGAATATTCTACAGCAAACAAGCGATTTTATCCCAAAGATTGACAGTTGACAGTTGACAGTTGACAGTTGACAGTTGATAGTTGACAGTTGGAAGAGGGAAGTTCGGCAACGGATTCGCTCGACGGATTTAACGGATGGGAGGAAGAAGGAGGGGGGAAGAAGGAAGAAGGAAGAGGGAAGAGGGAAGAAGGTAGAATATACCAAGAAACCCGGTTTCTACGACTTTCTGCGGTTGGCAACGAAAAATCTGGAAAGAAACCGGGTTTCAGAGAATTGAGCGCGTCCTGGAAAGATTATGCTTGCTGTTGACCGATCGACCTCTTTCGGTTATTTTAAGTAAAATCCTGTTTAATTGAGTTTTCCCGATAAAAATCAATACGGTTCCGTTAAGACAGATCCCCCTAAATCCCCCGAAAGCAAGGGGGACTTTGAGAATATTCTTGTCCCCCCCTTTTTAAGGGGGGTTAGGGGGGATCTCCGGGCAATAAACATTGCTAACTAAACCGTATTGCGATAAAAATCGGTAAATTCGATCGCCATATCTGTTGATTTTTGATCCTATGTCCACACCAACCTTGCGAGTAGTCGCCCGCCTCACAGCCTTTCCCGACAAAGTAGCAGAACTTAAATCTCTGCTGCTGAGCATTATCGAACCCAGTCGCCAAGACGAAGGCTGCCTCAAATACGAACTCCTGCAAAATCAAGCCGATCCCACAGATTTTACCTTTGTTGAAGAGTGGGAAAGTGCAGCTTTACTCGAAGTACATCTCGCTTCAACTCACATTCAAGCTGCCGTGCAGAAATTAGACGGTTTAGCAGTTGCACCTCCAGATATTCGCCGCTATGAATTGCTAGCTTAATCGGAAATTTTTATGGCATTAGCAACAATAAAACAGTTATTCACTTATCCAATTAAAGGGCTGACACCGCAAGAAATGTCGGAGTTTGCTTTAACAGCAGGACATGGCATTAAGGGTGATCGCGCTTTTGCACTCATGTTTGCAGATAATCTGGAAGCGGCAAAGATACCCGCCGAAAACGCGCCTTGGATGAGCAAAAAATATTTGGCGGTGCAAAACGATTGGCCTTTGTTAGCAGCTTTGGAGTGCCATTATCAACCGGAAACGGCCGTTTTAACAGTCAAGCGTCAAGGAGTTGCAGTATTATCGGCAGAAACAAACACAGCAGCGGGGCGCGATCGCATCAGCAGCTTTTTTACCGAATATCTGGCGGAAATTGAACCGACAAAAGAAGCCAGACACCCGCAGCTTGCACCTTTGCGCTTAGTCGGCGACAGCAGCGGCGAAACTCGTTATCCCGATCGATCGCCAGTACATATTTCTCTCCTCAGTCAAGCCACACTCGACCAATTAACAGCCCTCGCCGGCCAAAACACAGACGTGCGCCGATTTCGCCCGAACATTGTCCTAGAGGGCATTTCAGCTTGGTCGGAATTTGAGTTAATCGGAAAACAGTTTCAATTGGGTACAGCGCGCATCGAAGTCACAGCACCAATCGGTCGCTGTGTCAACATAGAAGTAAATCCACAAACGGGCGATCGGGATATTCCGTTACTCAGTTTACTACAACAAGAATTCGGTCACGCACAAACCGGAGTTTTAGCCAAAATCATCAACAGCGGCACAGTTAAAATCGGCGATAGTTTGAAGCCATAGAATTGTGCATAATTCCCAGAAACCGGGTTTCTTGCCAGATATTTTGCCACCCAACCCAGATTTTGTAAGAAACCCGGTTTCTTAGACTTTGCAGTTAAGAGAAACCGGGTTTCTTGCCAGATATTTTGCCACCCAACCCAGATTTTGTAAGAAACCCGGTTTCTTAGACTTTGCATAGGGGGGATTTCAACCGCAGTCTTATCTACAAACCTTCCTCAGAAATCCGCACCTTATTACCGATCAACTTCAGAAAACTCGACCCAAAATGCTGAATTTCCAAAAAATTAGCATAAGCAGGAGTGGACTTGTAAACCCTAAAAGTCCGCATAATTCCCAAAGTCGCCGCACTTTCCAGCGGGCCGATAAAGCTAGTATCCCTGTCCAAAAAATGAGACTGCTTTGCCCAGTGCGCCATCTGTTCCGCATTCAAAAAATAGCAGCCAGAATGAGGATTCAAAGCTCTATCAAAAGAGATACGCTGTTCCATAATTTTCCCCAATAACTGCGGCTGCTCCTCCACATTTTGAAATTTAGCAGTAGCTGTTCCATTTAAATCACCATCAATATATGCTTTAAAAACAGCACCTTGAGGCGATATTTCATAGCGATTTGGTTGCAGCAAATTTCCATGCCCCCCATGATGCGTAAACCAATTTAATTTACTAAAAAACCACGGATCGTGTAAAATCAAATCATCTTCCAAGTAACAAAAATAATCGTATTTGTCAAGACACGCTCGCAAAACTGCTTGACACTCAAACCCCAACAGCAGCGGTTCGCATTTGGTAGCGTGGTGCATAAAAGACCTCGGCTGTATCGGCAATTCAGGCAACAGATGATAGCCTTGGGTAGTGCAAACCACAATATCAATTTCGTGGCTTTGAGATTGATTTGCCGGCATAGTTGCACATTCACCAATGTGAATCATTGACTGAGATTTGCCATACAAAGCTTGCAGCGATGTCACGCAAGCAGTTAAAGCATTTAATCGCGGTTGCGGATCGTTTCGCTGGGAAGCGTGTTTCCCGTCGCCGCTGGGATTGTAGAAGTGAGCAATAGTGAATAGGATTCGCATTGGTGTGTATCAACAATTAAAAATTAAACAATAAAACGGAAGATTGGGCGGTTAAAACCGCGTCTATACAGACAAAACCTGCCGACGCCGGTTGAAGACCGGGTAGTTAAAATTACGTTATTCTCTTCAGTCCGCGGAGGCGGACATCGTTTGTATAGCAGCGGTTTCAACCGTACGTCCTATCCGACCCCAAGCGTATTGCACAATAAGCCCTATAAATTTTACCGCAGTTAGTCGCTAAACAACTCTGGCAGCCGATCGCGCAACTCAGCATTTAAACGCGGCAACTCATCCCGCATTTGCAAGTACCAATCTCGCCGCTGGCGGTAGTGCCCGCACAGCAAGCGGTTATCGCGCACCCATTCGTAAGCATTCGCGGCTATTTCCTGGCGCATAGAAGTGTCAGAAATCAGCGAATTTAGCTTAATTTCAAACTCTTTTTCATGTCTGTAAATTAATCCGGTTTCACCTTCGACAATCGAATGTTCGTACACAGTGGGACTTGCTAGCACCGCGACTCCCCGCGCCGCACATTCAATAAATTTTAAGTCAGATTTCATTTCGTTAACCGGGTTGGAAACGAGCGGCAGCAAAGCGATATCGCAACTGTACATGATTTCTTGATAGCGTTCGTAACTGCAAAATGATTCAAATTCTTTTTGCAGTATTTCCAAGGCTTCAAAAAATCGGCGGTCGTGAATTACTTTAACTCTAATCCGGTGTTTGTGTGCGACTAAAACTCGATTGAGCGCTGCCATAATTGGCTGCCAATCTTGTTCGCGATTGAGCGCACCAAAAAATATCGTGACAGTAGATTCTGGTGGATAGATTCGCGGCGGAGGTAGATAAGCTAATTGATTGGGAAATACGGCAACATGGGGATTGTAGTGCCGCAAAATTTTGGCTAGCGGTTCTGTTGTCGTTTGAACGCAGTGACAGCCGCGATAGCTGAGGTAATTGTTGTCTGCGTATTCGCGGCGGCGGATGGGATTGTCGTCAATTTCGGCTACTATTAAATAGTCTTGTTGCAGCAGTTCTTTGAGTTTGGGAATGTAGGCGGGATATTGCATGATTGTCCGCTGCCAGATGAAGACTTTTTCTTCTCCCGGTAGCGGGGTAATTATGCCTGCTGTTTTGACTGCGGATACGGTGCGGACACCGGGAATTGTGGCGCTAAATTTGTCCGGTTCCAAAACTCGCACGCGATCGCACCCTGTAGGAGCCATAATAATGGTTTGGATCAGCAATCTGCGCGGTGGTACGGTCGATTTGGTCGATCGCACGATATAATGTTCAGCACCCGTTTCCGTCGCAAAATCGCTCGATGTCAGCTCTAAAGCCTTGACCATGGGATGCAGCAATTGCTGGAATTGAGCAAAATTTTCAGTTTTGTGTCCCTTCCCTTGCAGTTCGTAAACTTGCAATCCGGCCGCGGCAAATAATGATTTAATACTTTCTAGGGTAAACCAGTGCTGCATCTTGCTGTCTGGATTGTCCCAATGTCCCCGCAACAGATTGACAATGCGCCGCCAATATTGAAGGTTGGGAATTCTCGCGAAAATTTGCCCTTCTGGATTCAGCAAAGCACTGTACTGCTTAAGGACATCCCAAGGGTTTTTGAGATAGGGTAGCAAGTCGCCAAAAACCAAACAATCGACGGTTCCTGGGGCGATATCGAGACTTTCGACGGCAAGTTCTTCAATATCGGCTACCGTCACCCAGTTTAGCCGATCGACCGCAATTTTAGCTTTTTCTCGATCGCATTCAATGCCAATATACTGACAGTGGGGATTGATCAGCTTGTACTGTTCGCCCCTAGAACCCGTACCGCAGCCAATTTCCACAATGACTTTAGCATCCGGCGGTAGCAGTTTGAGGAGGTCGTGGTTGGGGCGATCGATCACTTTACCTAAAATTCCTAATTAATTTATCGTAAAATCAAACAGAGCAACCATGCCGACCCACAACCAGCCGAAGGTTAGCATAGCGATGCCAGTATACAATGGCGATCGGCACAATTGTCAAGCACAAAATTCTGGCGTTGCCAACTCTTTCTCTGCCCTCTTTTCTCTTCCTCTGCCTTCTCTGCGCCCTATAAGAGTTCATTTAAATCTGGTTCGCCAATCGCTATATGTTAGCAAATATTCAGCAAAATCATCTACTCTCAACCCCTATCTCCCTTAGCTGAATTAACGCAATCGATTAATTCAGCTTTTTTTGCCAAAAAATAAACACAACAATTTGCTGTATCCATAAAAAACTATGAACCCAAATCTAGGAATTAACATCGCCGGCTACATCAACGGCGAATTTGGCATAGGAGAAGGTGTCCGAGCCAACATCAGAGCTGTAGAAGCCGCCGGCATTCCCTTTGTTATCAACAATTTCACCCGCAGTCCCCACCGCAAGCAAGACACCACCTATCAAAATTTTAGCCCCGACAATCCCCACCCGATCAACTTAATTCAAGTCAACGCCGATGAAGTTGCAACCTTTATCAAACATACAGGTGCCAGCTATTTTGAAAACAAATACAATATCGGCTTTTGGGCCTGGGAACTTCCCGCATTTCCCCCCGCATGGCAGCCAGCATTTAATCACTTTCACGAAATCTGGACTTACAGTAATTCTTGTGCCGAAGCAATTGCCCAATTCTCGCCAATTCCCGTCATCAAAATTATGCCCAGTATTTCTTTGCCTGCACCTTCCCTGAGCAGAGAAGCACTAAATATACCTAAAAATAAATTTATTTTCCTGTTTGTCTTTGACTTTTGCAGCCGCATCGAGCGCAAAAATCCTTTAGCGGCAATTCAAGCATTTAAACAAGCTTTCGGCGGAGATGACAGCGTATTGTTGCTGCTCAAATCTTCCAACTCAGACAAAAATATCAAAGACTTAGAATTGTTAAATTCTGCCCTAGCCAATTCTTCAAATATCAAACATCTAGACGGGTATTTATCCAAAGATAAAATTAACGGTTTGCTCTACAATTGCGACTGTTACGTATCGCTGCACCGCTGCGAAGGGTTCGGCTTAACAATGGCTGAGGCGATGTTTTACGGCAAACCCGTAATTGCCACCGGTTATTCGTCAAATACAGAATTCATGAATGTCGGGAATAGCTTTTTAGTCAAGTATAAGTTAATTCCCATCGAGCAAGATTGCGGGCCTTACAAAGCAGGCAATGTTTGGGCCCAACCGGATGTCGGACACGCTGCTGATTTAATGCGGTTCGTTTTCAATAATTCCCAGGAAGCTCAACAAATTGGAGCGATAGGTGCTGAGGAAATCAAGACTTTACTCAACCCGCAAGTTACAGGTAGTAAAATTAGAAAACGTCTTGAATATATTGCCGAGATTACCGATAACTTTCACAACTTGCCTCTGTCAGCAACAGCAAAAGCAAATCCTGCCAAAATTAGCCCAGACTTGCATAAAGATTCCTTGTCATTGCGAGGAACGAAGGAATCTCATCCCCAAGTTGACTTGCAATCATCACACCCCAAAACTCAATCAAAACTAAAATTGCAAAACTGGCAGCCTTTGGTAAGCATTTGCATTCCGACATACAACGGAGAGGCATTTATTGAGGAAACAATCAAAAGCGCGATCGCCCAAACCTACTCTAACATAGAACTGATTATATCCGACGACGGCTCCACAGACCGCACAATTGCGATCGCCCAAACCTTCCAATCCCAAACATCCGCCGACTTCAGCATCATCCTCCACCGCAACTACGGCTTATCACAAAACTGGAACTTCTGCATCGAGCAAGCCAAAGGTGAATACATCAAATTTCTATTTCAAGACGACTTGCTTGAACCAGAATGTATCGAAAAAATGGTCGCCGTCGCCCAACAAAACCCAGAAATAGGCATGGTTTTCTCCCCGCGCGGCATCACCATCGCTGAAGATGAATCTCACCCTGTTTTGCGGAAAGCTTCCAAATCAATTAAAGATTTGCACAAAAGTTGGTCAAATCTAAAATCAATTCAGCCCGGAAAAGAATTGCTGGCAGATATTAACTGCTTGAGCAACCCCATCAACAAAATTGGCGAACCGAGTACCGTCTTAATTGCCGCCCGAGTTTTTGCAGAAATAGGATTATTTGATTCAGGATTATCTCAGTATGTAGACTTAGATATGTGGTGGCGCATCATGGGGAATTATCACATCGGATTTGTAGACGAAACACTGTCGTCACTGCGGATTCATCCCGAACAACAAACTTGGAAAAACTTCGCGGCTGGGGAAAATCATAAAGATGTGGTTAGATTTTACAAAAAACTACTAAACCATCCTGAATACAGTTTCTTGAATCCCGAAATTAAACATAAAATTCGCCAAAAGTTGGCATCAAGAACCCAGCCGAGTTTATCTGATTTGTCAGCACTGGTTGCACAGTACAAAAAATCGCCATCAAACCAGTCGATTCTCGCGCAACTGCGCCAATACCGCCTACAAATAGCTGAACACTGGCTGAATTTGCCAGCGGAAAAATTAGAAATTGCTTACTCGCAAGAGGCGGGGAAAGCTCATAAATTGCTACTGGATAGCCACCTCAAACATGAAACTTTAACCGAGTCAGAACAAAGTTTTGTGCAGCAGTTGTCCTCGCAACTTGCAGAAGCAGGAGAAATTGCCGATAACATTCAATATTCTCTGGCAGCGATGCTGTACTGCGATGCTTATCAGTTATCGCTAGAATATAAAAATGCAGCGATTCCCCAGTGGTTTTTTGACGACTTTCTGAAATTCCTATTTCAGTCTCCCAGATATTTTCAAGAAACGGGAGAAGTTGAAAGGTACTCGGAATATTTCCAGCAGCTAATCCAGTACGTCGCTGCGAATATCGCCAGTTTCCCCGATGCGGAAGTTTGGCGTTATTTGGCGACTTTTATTGCGAAGAGTGTTAGCTTCAAAGCTTTGTATTTGAGTGAGGCAAATCTGCTCAATGTATTGAATCACCGAGCTGATATTCTGGAATTTCATTTGCAAAATATCGGCTGTCAAATAGACTGGGATTTTGCTCATAGACAATCTGAGCCAACTAAAATTCGAGTGGGATTCTTGCTTGACAAAATTAGTGCCGAATTAGAGACTTTTACGGCAATTCCCAGTTTTGAATATTTAGACGGAGACAAATTTGAAATTATCGTGTATCATTTCCAGGTACAAGATGATAAACTGGCGCAATATTGCGAAAGTTGCGCCGACAAATTGGTGCAACTATCGGAAGATTTGCCACAGCAAGTACAGGAAATTCGATCGCACGATTTAGATATTCTGCTAATTAGCACCAATATCGCCGACACATCCCAACGGGGCGCGCTGCTGTGCTTGCACCGACTGGCGCGGGTGCAAATGGCTACCGCCGCATCAAACCCCGCCACCACCGCAGCCCGCAATATCGATTATTTGATTGCTGGAGATTTGACATTACCCGCAGATGCAGCAGAGTATCGCGAAAAATTAATTACTTTAGAAGGCTCGGGAGTTTGTTTCAGCTATCCAGTAGCATCAGCAACTGCCACAGTTGAACCGACTCGCAGCAGTTGGGGAGCCACCGATGAATCTGTAGTGTTCATGTCCTGTACTCCAGCTTTTCAAATTATCCCAGAATTGCGAGAAACTTGGGCAAAAATTATTGCCGCCGTACCGAATTCTATTTTAGTTTTGTATCCCTTTGGTTCTCGCACCGAAAACTATCCGACGGTGCCTTTTTATCACCAAATTCGATCGACCTTCGGGGAATTTGGGATTGACAAACAGCGGGTAGTTGTGATACGGGGGCTACCAAATCAGGCAGATTGCATAAAATGTCTGGAATTGGCTGATATATATTTAGACTCCTATCCATACAGCAGTGCCTGCTCCTTAGCAGAACCGCTGTTAGTCGGGTTGCCTGTAGTGGCAAGAACAGGGCAAAAAACTCGATCGCGCCAATCAGCAGCAGTCCTCGCAGAACTGTTACTTCCGGAACTGGTAGCAAACAGCGAGAACTCTTATCTAGAGATAAGTACAGCACTGGGAACTAGCCCAGAACTGCGCCGGCACTATCGGGATCGAGTTCAGCACGCAATGACGGCTAACCCCAAAATTCTCGACAGCCGCGCTTACTCCCATCAGATAGGCAAACTATTTGAAAGGAACCCCGTCAGGATGCAAAGCGTCAAGAAATAGACAGCAATAGCGCTAGCTTTCTTGACGCTCTGCTATCATCGGGAGATTGAGGGGTTAGTGGTTGTCGCTCTTTTCCTGCCACAGCTAAATTAAAAGGGGAAGCGCAAGTCAGTTGGAGATAAAAAAATGACAGGACTTTTTCAAATAGGCGATAAATTACTTCAAGCTCAGGATATGCCATCGCTCCTGAAGCGGTACCAGTTGATGCCGCAATTCTTGCGGGGTGTAATCATCGACCAAGCGATCGCATCCTTTAGTTGCAGCGACGAAGAACGCCAATCCGCCGTCGAGAACTTTCTGGCACAGCACCAACTGACCGCCCCGGATGCCAAAGAAGCTTGGCTGCGAAGTCAAAATATGACGGCAGAAGAACTTCAAGAGATGGCCGTCAGGCCCTTGCTGATCGAAAAATTTAAGCAAGAGACTTGGAGACCTAAAGTAGATAATTATTTTTTAACCCGCAAAGCCAGCCTAGACCACGTAGTCTATTCCCTGGTACGCACCAAAAATCCAGCACTGGCAAACGAACTTTACTTTCGCATCCTGGAAGGGGAACAAAGCTTTGCCGAAGTGGCCCGCGACTTTTCCGAAGGCCCCGAGTCCAAGTCCGGCGGCTTGTTGGGCCCAGTACCCCTCTCGCAGCCACACCCGGCAATCAGCAAACTTTTGTCCGTCAGCCAGCCAAATCAACTCTGGACGCCGCGTCCTCTGGCAGAATGGATGGTAATTATTCGACTAGAAAAGTTCATGCCAGCGCAGCTTGACGAATCGATGCGGCTGCACTTGATTAACGAACTCTTTGAAACCTGGCTCGCCGAACAAATATCGCAAATAGGCCCGCTACAGCCCCTCTCTTCTGTGTCTTCAATATCATGACTTCTTCCGCTGTTTCCCTCTCCCAGATTCAGGATTTCTTAGCTGAAACACCTCCCTTTGACCGACTCTCCGAGACGGCTCTCACGTCCTTGGTGGCTAAATGCCAGCTCCTTGGCTACCGGACGGGGCAACCCCTGTTTGAACGGGAAAAAATGCCGACTCAGGTGGCAATTATCTATCAAGGTCAGGCCCGGTTGCTGGGTTTTGACCAAAGATCGCAGCGCCACGTCAGTTTGCGCTTGGTGCAGCCAAAGGAAATTCTCGGCTGGGCTGGCTTGCTCAGGGGGGTTCCCTGCGAAACGGCGATCGCCTCTATAGATGTAATTGCGATCGTCCTACCTGCCGAAGATTTCCTGAGTGTACTGGAAAAACAGCCGACATTCGGAGAAGCGTTTCGCGCTCACAGTTCCTTGAGCGAAGTATTTGAACTGTTGAGTCTGGAATTGCAGCGCCAAGCCGACGGCACATCGAATCTCAAGGAACTTACCCTGCAAGCTTGGCAAGACGCGACAGTTGTCAACGTGCCAAACGGTAACAAAAAAACTCAAGACCTCGCTAAAGAACTAGATGCCGATCGAGTTTGGCTCGTCAGCAGCGGCGTCTTGGGCGAGTTTCCCACCGGCAGCCGCTTCTCTGTGGAAAATGCAGCCAAATCATTAAAAGTAGAAGGCCGCGCCGGCGCTCGCTTAATTGGCTTCCGCGAACCCCCAGAACCCCAAACCGAGCCAGCAGATCCCCTAATTGGCGATATAGAGACAGGAGGCTTGGGCCAGAAGCCGCCCGGTGGAAAATTCAAGGTGATTGAGCCCGCCCCCCCTGTCCCACCAGACCCCCGCATCGAATCACCAGATACGGCGAAATACCCTGTTTTCCGCGCCAAAGGGCAAATAGATGCCCCGCTAGCTTGCTTCCAAATGTTGAGCAAGTATTTCAACATCAAATTTCGTCGAGATATCATCCGCAAAGTTCTAGAAAATCAGTTAAAAACCGCTGGTGTTATCAATCTGCAAGCCTGTGGGGCGATCGCCCAAAGCATCGGCCTGACACCCCAATTAGCGCAAGTGCCAGCAGAAGCGATCAACCGCATCAAAGCTCCCGTCATGATTAAATGGGAAGACAGCTTTGCCATTATTTACAGCATTACCGAGCAAGAATTGGTGATAGCGACAGCCGAAAAAGGGCTGATGCGGAAGCGAGTACCTCAGTTTAAAGAAATCTGGGGAGAATCAGGAGAAGTCCTGCTGCTACAAGCACCGCAAGTCGAACAAAAAGAGCAGTTCAGCTTCTGGTGGTTTGTGCCGGCGCTGATGGAACACAAAACAGTGTTTTTTGAGGTATTGCTCGCCTCGTTTTTTGTGCAGCTATTCGGTTTGGCAAACCCTTTAATCAGCCAAGTAATTATTGATAAAGTATTAGGTCAGCGCAGCATTGACACCCTGGATATTTTAGGGGCGTTTCTGTTAGGTGTTGCCCTGTTTGAAGGACTGCTGAACGGTTTACGCACATTTTTGTTTATAGATACCTCAAACCGCATCGATGTCAAATTGAGTGCGGAGGTAATCGACCACTTGCTCCGGCTGCCCCAGAATTACTTTGACAATCGGCGCGTCGGAGACATGGTTTACAAATTCAGCATGATGGGCCAGATTCGGGAATTCATGACGAGTACAGCTTTGACAGTTGTTCTCGATGCAGTATTCTCTGTGGTTTATGTCGCCGTTATGCTCTCCTACAGCGTGAAGCTAACCTTCGTATCTTTGGCAGTGGTACCGATACTGGCGCTGATGATTATTCTGATTAATCCGCTGGTACTGCGCTTGATTAAACAGAGAAATATGCGTTTTGCTGACTCTCAATCTTATCTAGTAGAAGTCGTCAGCGGGATTCAAACTGTTAAAGCTCAAAATATTGAATTGAAATCCCGCTGGGAATGGTCTAGCCGCTACGCCAAGTACATTACAGCTAGTTTTAAAACAATTATCACGGGGACTACGGCAGGTACGATTAGTGGCTTTTTAAACCAGGTGGGTAACTTAGCTCAGTTGTGGGTGGGAGCTTATTTGGTACTGAGCAATGACATGACTTTGGGTCAATTAATTGCTTTCCGAATTATTTCGGGGAACGTCACTGGTTCGCTGCTGCGTTTTGTGAGCGTGTGGCAGAGTTTCCAAGAGGTCTCGATGTCGATCGATATGCTCAAGGATATCGTAGATACGCCTACGGAAACCAGCGATGAAGACCGCAGCAATATTCCGTTGCCGGCAATTCAAGGGCAGGTAACATATGAGGAGGTTTCCTTCCGATTCCTAGAGAGCGGCCCGCTGCAATTGGCGAATGTGAACTTGGAATTTCCCGCTGGTTGTTTTGTGGGAATTGTGGGGGGAAGCGGTTCCGGTAAAAGTACGGCGATGAAGCTGTTGCAGCGTCTTTATGCCCCGCTTTCGGGCCGGATTTTTATTGACGGTTACGACATTGCCAAGGTGGAGTTATATTCGCTCCGCAGCCAACTTGGGGTAGTGCTGCAAGATACTTTGTTGTTTAACTGTACTGTCCAAGAAAATATTGCTCTGAGCAATCCCGATGCGAGTACGGATGAGATTGTGCGAGCTGCGAAATTAGCAGTAGCTCACGATTTTATTATGGGTTTGCCGGCTGGCTACAATACGGTGGTGGGAGAACGGGGTGCGTCGCTTTCTGGGGGTCAAAGGCAGCGTTTGGCGATCGCCCGCACGATTTTGCAAAACCCGAAACTGCTAATCTTGGACGAAGCTACAAGCGCCCTCGACTACCATTCCGAACGCCAAGTTTGCAATAACTTAGCAGAATCTTTCGCCGGTCGCACGGTGTTTTTCATTACTCACCGCCTGACTACAATCCAAAACGCCGACGTAATTATTATGATGGATCAAGGCTCTGTAGTTGAACAGGGAAGTCATAAAGAATTAATGGCTCTTAAAGGACGTTATTATTGCCTCTTCCAACAACAAGAGTCATCGAATACTTGATATTTCAAAACTCACAACTGATCGCTAACAATTAGTAATGGAGAAGTAACATATGGCTATGAAATCGATCACACTTTCTGAGCAACCAATCATTCTCGAAAAACCAGCGATTTGGTCGCACTTGTTTTTGTGGATGATCATGCTGATGACCACTTCTGCGGTGGTTTGGGCTTATTTTGCTAGCGTAGAGCAAGCTGTCCCCGCTGTCGGCCAATTGGAACTAAAAGATGGTGCTAGAGACATCCAAGCGCCTGCTACGGGCGCTGTGGTGAGACTTCACGTCGAAAATGGCGATCGCGTGGAAAAAAACCAGCCCCTGCTTACTTTCAACACCCTCGCACCCGCTGCTGATTTAACATCGATTAAGAAAACTAAAGAAGCGCTGGAAAAAGAAAATAAATTTTACGAAGATGTCGTGAGCGGCAAAGTTCAAGGCGCTATTCCTTCCAACCTAGAATCCACAATTAAGGACAGACAGAGCCTCGGGGCACAAAATCAAGTGCTGCAAGCTTTGATTGATGAGCTGTACCTCAACAGGGGAGCCAGCGGAAATTTTGATGCAGCCCAGCAGGGACTGTACGTGAATTATCGATCGGAATTTCTGTCTCGCGTAGCCGCCGCCCAAGGTCAAGTTCAAGAGTTAGATAAACAACTGAAACAAGCTGAGGATTCTCAGAAATCAGCCGAGGCTCAAATGACCGTAGCAGTGCAACAATTGGGTTTTGCTGAGAACCAATTAAATTATGCGAGGCAGCAGTTAGAATCTTCAAAAGAGCAAATAAAATCTTCCGAGGCCCAGAAACAACTGGCTGACGAACAGCTAGCGAAGTCGCAACAAGTATTGAAGTCCAATCAAGGCATTTTGGGCAGACTGACGCCGCTGGTAGAGCAAGGAGCGATCGCTGAACTGCAAAAAGAAAAGCAGGAACAAGACGTTTTCAGAGGCCAAAGCGAAGTTCTCAAACAGCAAGATCAAATCAAGCAGCGCGAAGGAGAAATCAACGCCCGCAAAGGCGAAATTAACACGCGCCTCGGTGAAATCAACACGCGCAAAGGCGAAATGAACGCGCGTCAAGGTGACATCCAAAAAATTACCGCTGAAGTACAGCGCCAGCAAGGAGAACAAGCGCGCATTCAGGAGTCGATCAGCCGCGCCCAAGAACAATTGAAAAACACCAAAGATTCCTGGGCCAAAGAACTTTATACCAAAATTGCTGAAAACCAGAAACAAATTGCTAGCAGCGATTCTCAACTCAGCCGCTTCAAAGTGGAAAACCTGAAAAAGCTGTCCGAGGTGAACGCCCAGCTAGAAAAAGCGCAGCAAACCCGCGATACTCAAGTGCTGAAGGCTCCGGTATCCGGCGTTATCTTCGATTTGAAACCTTCTAAAAAGGAGAAAGCTAAGTTGGATCTAGCCAAAGATCCGATCTGCCAATCGATTATTAACTCAGTGCTCAAGCCTGGCGAGCCCCGCCCTGCACGCTGCGAAGAAGCTTATTATGAAGCGCAGCAAACCGAGAAGCTGCTCAAGGTTTTGGACGACGAAAACGGTCTGCAAGCAGTTGTTTACCTGGAAAATAGCAACGTGGCTCTGATATTGGATGGTATGAAAAACAAGCGTGAAAAATTGGAACAATATCACGGCAAACAATTAGATGGAGAAAAGATTGACTGCGAAAAAGGTAAAAGCTGCGTGTGTCCTGAGAAGGAAGTTAATAGAGAGAAATTGGGTCTGACGAAATACGAATGCGTGCCTGTGGAGGTCAACGTTGAGGCTTTCCCGGCGATGGAGTTCGGTACTGCTGAGGGTGAAGTGAAAGAGATTAGCAAGGATGCTGAACCTCCTACTGAACTGCGGAAATACTACGCTTTCAAAACCAAAATCAAGCTCAAGAATCAAAAGTTTGTTTTGAACAAGGGCAAGTCAAATCAACAGGAAGTTAACTTGCAGTCTGGCATGGCCGTAAGTTCTAATATCAATATCGGCAAGCGGACTGTTTTGCAGATGTTTATTAACCGATTTACTGGCAAACTGGATACGTTCAAGACTGTTAAGTAATGATTTAGGGGTAGCACCAGAAACCGGGTTTTTTCCCCAGATACGCGCCCCAAATCATCAATTTCAATAAAAACCCGGTTTCTTTAGTCTCAGAGGAGAACCAGAAACCGGGTTTTTCACCCAGATACGCGCCTAAACCGTCAATTTCAATAAAAACCCGGTTTCTTGAGTCTCATAGCAAAGAGTATGTAACCGGGTTTGATATAAAATGGTGATGGCAATTGGTGCGATCGCACATTCATGAAAAAAAGTATTTTATTTACGCTTTATCTGATTCCTGTTGTCCTGTTAATCGGATTTGTAGCCAATTTTAGCATTAACGTTCCCATTGATGACGAGTGGAGGTTAGCCAGCCTATTTGAGAAAATATCTGCGGGAAGTGTAACGTTTAACGATTTTTGGGCTTTGCACAGCAACCATCGCATACTTTTCCCCAAGTTAATTATTTCGGTGCTGGTTTTTGCCTCCCAATGGAATATTAATTATCAGTTGTGTCTCAGCATAGGTTTGGCGGCGATAACTTTTATCGCCATGTACAAGTTATCCTCAATGCAAGTTAAGAATGTTGGGGATAATTTGTGGCATTTAGCTAATATTTTAACTTGTATTTTGGTGTTCTCCCTAGTTCAGCACGAAAACTGGCTTTGGGGATTTCAATTGGCATGGTTTTTCGTCAATTTGTGTTTTGTAGCTGCGGTTTATACGCTGGTTTCAACTCAAAAATTATTGCCTAATCTTAGAATCTCTATTGCTGCTGCATTCTGCTTTATTGCTAGTTTTTCCCTGGCTCAAGGCTTGCTGTCTTGGTTGGCGGTGATTCCGGCTTTGGTGGCTGTGGAGGGAAATTGGGCGCAAAAACGCAAAAGGGCGATCGTTTGGCTCTTGCTGTTCGTGGGAACTTGTGCTATTTACTCAATTGATTATCATCCCAGCCGTAAAACAAGTATTATTTGGTTGTTAAATAAGCCGCTTGTGGTGATTGATTATTTTTTGAGTTTGTTGGGTTCGCCAATTGTTAGATTACCTGTATTTGCTGCATTTGTGGGATTGGTAATATTTGCAAGTTTTGTATTTTTTGTATGGCATTTTGGGAAGAAGATTTTATCAACAGATTTGGGATTGGGTTGGGACGGGCAAGATGCCCATCCCACAACTGATTTAGGATTGGGTTGGGACGGGCAAGATGCCCATCCCACAACTGATTTGGGATGGGGATATCAGGGTTTACCTTGGCTGTCAATAGGTTTGTTTTCGGTTTTGTCGGCTCTGTTTATTACGGCTGGTAGGGCTGAATTTGGGGCGATTCAGGCGCTGGAATCTTCGAGATATACGACTAATTCGATTTTGCTGTTAATTGCTTTGGTTCAGCTAGGACAGTTGTTTGTCCGAGAAACAAAAGAGCTGTCGAAACGCAACTATAAATTTATTTATCGGGGATTTGCAGGGCTATTAATTGGGATAATTATTGTTAACTCTCAGCAGGCGATCGCCCAAACTAGCTCTGCACTTCTTTACAAACAAGGCGCTCAAGATTGTTTGCAGTTAATTAACTATCTGGAAACGTCGGAGTTTTTCAAGAATGCGCCGGAAAGCTGTTTGAGGGTGCTGAGCAAAAAAACTTGGCTGGTGAGAGAAGGCGCTGCAATTATCGATAAACTAGGTTGGAGAAAGTTCGCAAAAAATGTAGAGTTTATTTCTAATAGCGAGAAAGTTTACGGCTATTTAGACAAACCTCAAACGGGCGATAAATCCTTGAATGTTAAGAAAAAGGCTGCTGGTTGGGCGGTTTTGCCAGAAAACAGGAAACAGCCTAATATTGTATTGCTATCTGTCGGCGACAAACAATCCTTTTTTGCTAACGCTTATGTAAATTTGGATAGTCCCGATATTGCTAAGAGTTTAAAATCACAGTTGTACAATAATGCGAGGTGGGCGGTTGATTTTTCTGGTAATGATTTGCCGATCGCCCAAACCGAGATCAAAGCTTGGGTGTATAATCCTGTTGACAACCAGTTTGTCCAGTTGCGCGGAGGATGAGGAGTGAAAATTTCGGTGATAATACCAGCCCACAACGAGGAGGGCTGTTTGTATGGTACTGTGCGGGCGATCGCCCAGACGCTCGATTTAGAAGGGATTCCGCACGAAATTTTGATTGTGAATGACAATAGCACCGATAAAACCCTGGACATTTGCCAGGAATTGTCAGAGACTTTTGGCACAGTTAGATACATCAACAATCAACCTCCCAACGGTTTCGGATTTGCCGTGCGCCGGGGTTTAGCGGAATTTGACGGCGATGCTGCGGCAATTGTGATGGCGGATGCTTCCGACGATCCGATCGATTTAGTAGCAGGATACCGCAAATTGCAAGAAGGATATGATTGCGTTTTCGGTTCGCGATTTATCAAAGGCGGCTTTGTAGTTGATTATCCAATTCACAAGTTAGCAATTAACCGCTTAGCAAACTGGTTTGTCAAAAGTATTTTCGGCTTGCGGTACAGCGATGTTACCAATGCTTTTAAACTCTACCGCAGAGAAGTAATTGAAGGCGTGCAGCCGATTTTGAGCCATCATTTTAATTTGACTGTGGAACTGCCTTTGAAAGCAATTATCCGGGGTTTTTCTTATGCGGTGATTCCTCTGAGGTGGTACAATCGGACTGCTGGTATTTCTAAGCTGAAAATTAAAGAAATGGGAAGCCGGTATTTATTTATTGTCTTGTATGTCTGGCTCGAAAAACATCTCTCTCGCGGCGACTACCACCGGACTAGAAATATGAATGAGTTAAAATTAGATTTGTTGCAAAAGTCAAGATGACAGCGGTTGAAACCTATCCTACACATACGAAGTCCGCCTCTGCGGACTAAGAGATAATTTGAGAAGAAATTTAGTTAATGATTGAAAAAATTTTAATTGTGGGCGGTGCGGGTTTCATCGGCAGTTGTTTGGCAATTGGCCTGAAGAAACTACACCCGGAATGGCAAATAATTTGTTTGGATAACCTGCGCCGCCGGGGCTCAGAATTGAATATTCCGAGGCTTAAAAGTTGCGGGATTCAGTTTGTTTACGGGGATATTCGCACAGCGGCTGATTTAGATCCAGTTGCACTCAATGCTGATTGCATTATAGATTGCGCTGCGGAGCCTTCTGTGCTGGCTGGTTTTAGTTCGCCTCAGTACGTTTTGCAGACCAATTTATTGGGTACTGTGAATGTTTTGGAGTTGGCGAGACAGACTGGTGCGAGTTTGCTGTTTTTGTCTACGAGTCGGGTTTATCCGATCGCCAGTGTCAAATCTGTTAAGCTGTTGGAGTTGGATGAGAGATTTGCGATCGGCCCAGAGCAAACATTACCCGGTATATCCGAGTTGGGCATATCAGAAGACTTCCCGTTAAAAGGACACCGTTCGCTTTACGGAGCCACTAAATTAGCTTCCGAATTACTGATTGAAGAATACAGGGAAGCATACAACGTGCAGGCAATTATTAACCGCTGCGGGTTAATTACAGGTGCTTGGCAAATGGGTAAAGTCGATCAGGGAGTTTGCGGTTTGTGGGTGGCGGCTCACTATTTTGAAAAGCCGCTAAGTTATATCGGTTTTGGCGGCAGCGGGAAGCAAGTTAGGGATTTGCTGCACGTTGAAGATTTGCTGACATTAGTTAATTATCAGTTAGAACATTTTGCTGAATTTGACGGCGAAGTTTTCAATGTCGGTGGCGGTTTGAAAAACAGTCTTTCTTTAGTTGAAACAACTGATTTGTGCCGCAAGATTGTGGGTAAATCTATTCCGATTCATCCGGTTTTAGAGGAACGGGCGGGGGATATTCCGATTTTTATTACTGATTCTTCTAGGGTGATGGAGAAAACAGGATGGCGGCCTATGATTGGGCCGGAGGCGGCTTTGCAGGATATTTATGATTGGATTGCGGCTAATGAGGTGGTGTTGAGTTCGATTTTGTAGGAATTTTTTGCACCGCAGATGTTTTGTGCAATTTGGTAATAAAACCATTTATTCTGCGGTAGGGACACGGCACTGCCGTTTCCTTTTTGAAATTAATATCATTATATTTCCACACCGTCTAAAATTCCCACCATTACCTTAATTAAATCTTCTAAATCGTCAGGCACTCTAAACAAATTGACATCTTGAAAAATCGTCTGCTGACTTCGATCTAACTTGCCAAATCGCCATACATCTCCCATTGTCACCGCACCGTAAAGTATATTTTGCTCTTCAACGTGTGACATAGCAATTAACTCTACAGCTAGTTGAGTAAATCCTCTAGTCATATCGTCGTTTTTGGCTTCAATGACTAGCAAATCTTGATTTGATTGCACGAGATAGTCTAATTTTCCTTTTAGCCAGCTACTAACGTTGAGAGTATATTCAAATTTGAGTTGACATTGGCAGTATCGAATGATGTCTAGCAAAACTGGCGATACTAATGATTCTCTTCTAGCCATTTCGCTGCTGAGGCTAACCAGAGGAAGGATATCTTCTATTGTTTCTTTAAGCTGTATTAGTCTATTTAAGTGTTTAGTTGTTGTTGGCAAAGATAGCCGTTGCTTGATGAATGAGTAATCAAATTCTGCCAAAATTTCATCTGTTTCGTAAGGTAATTCAAAGTATGAACGAAAGCTGTATTCTCGACCTTCTTCTAAAATCTTTCGCTTGACCATAATGTTAAAACTTCCAATATGTATCTATGTTTATTATAGCAATTTTAGAAGGCTTAGAAGATGAAAATTTGCAGACAGCCGATCGCACTTATCGACAAAATTTCAACAAAAGTGCGATCCTCTGCGAGGGCTTTGCTAACGACCTCAACGTCTACTCAGCAAAATAGCGAGTCAAAATCCGCATAATTTCACCGCTAATCGGCGAGGGAAGAGGCGGACTCCACTCATCAATCTTGGCGAAACCCAAGATGTGCAGGATGTCTACGATCCAGTTAACGCCTTTGGGAGTGCCGCACAGCAGCAAGCGGACGGGTTTTTTGTCGGCGGGCGCGTCTGGAATTTCTTCCCGCAGTAGTTCGGGAACGGACTTTGGTGTTGGTATCATAGAGTTATCTCCTGATTGTGGGAGCCCAAACCCCTGCCGCGTCTTGATTGGAGTCTGAAACGGCGGGGGTTTGGTTTTTGTTAACATTGCTATATTAGCATACGATAGCAAACTATAGCAAATAGCATAAGAAAATATAGAAGGTAAAATGTGAATAGATGTAAAAGAGAAAAACCTAATGGGCGGGAAGCGCAAGCTTGAGTTGATAGCTGTGTACGTAACAAAGGAAAAAAAGGAGGCTCTTGAGGAGTGGGCTACTTCTGAAGAACGTTCTGTTTCATGGATTGTTGGGAAGGCGATCGACAAAGCTTTGCAAGAACATCAACAGCAGCAAACCGAGGCAAAACAGAATACACAGCAGTGAAGTGCGTTAGCAAAGCCCTCGCAGAGGATCGCACTTCGCTTGAACAGGAGTTGCGGAAACTAATGTGAGGATGCTGATGTTATTAGAATACCGGGCGGTTGAAACCGCGTCTATACAGGCAAAACCCGGATGGTGCGCGGGTTAAAGAGCGATCGGTGAAAATTATCTTATTTTCTTCAGTCCGCAGAGGCGGACATTGTTTGTGTAGGCGCGGTTTCAACCGCCGTCTTCGTTTGTGTCAACGCGGTTTCAACCGCCGTCTCATCTCTTCTCATCTCTTCTCATCCCACCAACCACCTCAAAATCCCAGCATGATTATACCAAATCTCGACGTAATTATCGGCGCAATTACCAGCATCGCCCAGCCTTTAATTAAAGATAAGCTCGATCGCAGCGAAACAGTCATCAAACTACTCAAAAAATTCAACCTCAACCCCGAACACCCGCTACCAGACTTCAGCAGCGTTTACGTTTATACATTAGTAGAATACGGCGTTGGCAAACCCAAGCCAATATTACAACTGTTCCGGGAAGAAGAAATTAAACAAGCATTTCGCCAAGCATTCGATCGCAATTCTCCCGCTATTTTGATCGAAGGAGGAGAAAGATTTCTTGATACCTATGCTTTTGGAGATGAAATAAAAGATTTAGGGATTGACATTCGGCGCGAGTTTGCTGCTTTTTCAGCAGTTTTTCTCGCAGTCACTAAGCGTACCCGCAATCCCAAAGAAGCTTATACCAATCATCAGATTGATTCAGTACACAAACAAATTATAGCAGTTCAAGAAAGACTCGATCGACTCCCAACTTTAGAAGGAATTCGCACCGAAATGGCGCGGCTGGCTGTTGAAAATAATCCGGCTTTACCAGCAGCAACCGAAACCGCAGCGAAATCCCAAGGGTTTGCCTTGGCGCAGCAAATGCGCGGTTGGTTTGAAATATTGGGCTACGATTTTGAGCCATACCAGGTTTGGGAAGATAATTATTTTGAATGGATTATTCAAATTCCGGTGAGGCGGGGCAGATTCGATCGCATTTTGATTCGCGGCATCGCCGGAGAAGCGGGAATTCAAGACGTTGCAGCGCTGCGACAGTCGGTAGCAACGCAAAAAACCGATGAGGGTTGGCTGGTGACGGCGCGGCGGATTGCCAAAGCAGCCCGAAATGAGGTTGACAAACCAGAAAATCGGCATCTCGATTGTTATACGTTTGACGAACTGATTGATGTTGATGCTGATTTTAGCAGTTATATCCAATGGTTAAAAAACGAAGTTAATCGCAGGCAAATTGATGGCAAATACGTGCCTCTCGGTTGTACAAAAGCTGAGTTAGACTCCGTTAATAAGCGACAAATTGATGCTAGTTATTACGGCGAAGAAGATGGCTGGATTGACGGTTATATCGACTTGTGGATGGACGATCCGGTGAAGGAACATATTTCAGTTTTGGGCGAATTCGGGACGGGAAAACTTGGTTTGCTTTTCACTACGCTTGGACGGCTTTGCAGCGATATCAACAGGCAAAGGACAGAGGAACTCAACGGCCTCGGTTGCCTTTGATTATTACTTTGCGCGACTATGCGAAGGCGCTGAATGTGGAGAATGTTTTGGCGGGTTTCTTTTTTACTCAGCACAATATTCGTCTGAATAGTGAGGTGTTCGATCAACTGAATCGGATGGGTAAGTTGCTGTTGATTTTTGACGGATTTGATGAAATGGCCGCGAAGTGCGATCGGCAACAAATGATTAACAACTTCTGGGAACTAGCAAAAGTGATTGCCCCCGGTGCGAAAGTCATCTTAACCTGTCGCACAGAACACTTTCCCGAAGCCAAGGAAGGACGGGCTTTATTGAATGCGGAATTAAAAGCCTCGACTGCCAATCTCAGCGGAGAAACGCCACAGTTTGAAGTATTAGAATTGGCAGCATTTAACGATGACCAAATCCGTCAGGTATTGTCTCACCAAGCCGATGCCGAAACTGTGACTCAGGTGATGAACAATCCGCAGTTGTTGGATTTGGCGCGCAGGCCAGTGATGGCGGAATTGATATTAGAAGCATTGCCGGATATTCAAGCTGGTAAACCTGTGGATATGTCGCGGGTGTATCTGTATGCGGTGCGCCGGAAGATGGAACGGGATATTAAGGCAGAAAGGACGTTTACATCGCTGGCAGATAAACTATTTTTCCTGTGCGAACTGTCCTGGGAAATGCTCTCAAATGACCAGATGAGTTTGAATTATCGGCTGTTTCCCGACAGGATTCGCCGCTTGTTCGGTGCTGTGGTTCAAGAAGAAAAGAATTTAGACCACTGGCATTATGACATGATGGGTCAAACGATGCTAATTCGCAATGCTGAGGGCGATTATTCTCCGGCACATCGCTCGCTTTTGGAGTTTTTTGTAGCGTATAAGTTGGCGGCTGAGTTGGGGGTTTTGCCTGCTGATTTTACGGAGTTGTCCCAGGCACAATTGTATTTGGATAGTTCTGTTGAGTCTGTGGATTATACTTGGTCTGGGTATTTTCGCCGTCAGGTGGATAATGCAGGTGAACTTGTGCCGATTCCTGCTTTGAAGGGTTTTGTTGGTGAAAGTTTAGCGCGGATTCGTAACAGTTTTGGGCGGGAAGTTTTGACGAAAGCGGTGATGGATTTGCTAGTGCCGATGCTTTCAAAAACCGGGTTTGTTGGTGAGGTAAAATCTCGACTATTGGAAATTCTGGAAGCGACTAAAGGCACAAATGAGGAGGAAGTTGGTTATATCGGTGGAAATGCCGCGACGGTATTGGTGAAGGTTGATAATGCTGCTTTGGAAGGAAGAGATTTATCGCGGGCTGTGATTAAAGGTGCTGATTTTTCTGATGCTAGTTTGCGCCGTGTGAATTTTGCTGAGGCGAATTTAAATGATTCTGCTTTTACTAAAGTTTTGGGTAAAGTTTCGTCAGTAGCATTTAGTCCTAATGATAATCTTTTAGTTACAGGCGATAGCGATGGCATGGTTCGTTTCTGGGAAACTCCAAGCGGAAGAGAAGTTCTAACACTTCAAGGACATACAAGTTGGGTGTATTCAGTTGCTTTCAGTCCAGATGGGAAGATGCTTGCCAGTGGTAGTTACGATAAAACAGTAAGGGTATGGGATTTGCAAAATTATAAATGCCTCATCTTTCAGGGATATACTGACTGGGTGCGTTCAGTCACATTTAGTCCAGATGGAAAAATGCTTGCCACTGGTAGTTCTGAAATAAAGCTATGGAATATCCATACTGGTGAATGCTTCAAAATTTTTCAAGGTCACAACAGTTGGGTATATTCAGTTGCTTTCAGTCCAGACGGAAACATACTTGCTAGTGGTAGTTATGACTCAACTGTGAAACTCTGGGATGTCAATACAGGTAAATGTCTCTTAACTTTACAGGAACACAGCAATTCGGTACTTACAGTCGCCTTTAGTCCAGATGGAAAAATCCTTGCCAGTGGTAGCTACGACTCAACAGTGAAACTCTGGGATATCAAAACGGGTGAATGCCTCAAAACATTACATGGGCATACAAATGCGGTATGGTCAGTCGTTTTTAGTTTAGACGGAAACATACTTGCTAGCTGTGGTAGTGACACGATAATTAGAATCTGGAATATCCACAGTGATGAACCCTGCAAAGCATTGCCAGGACATAGTAATCGAGTTTATTCAGTTAGATTTAGTCCAGATAGTAAAATACTTGCTAGTGGTAGCCATGACGGAACAATTAAAATCTGGGATGTCATCACCAACGAATGCCTTAATACAGTACAAGGGTGTACAAATAGGGTATGTTCAATAGCTTTGAATTCTTCTGGTCGTGTAGTTGCCAGTGGTGGTGGTGATAAAATGGTAAAGTTGTGGGATATCGAAGCTGGTGAACGCATCAAAGTTTTACAAGGGCATACAAATTGGGTTCACTCAGTTGCCTTGAGTCCAGATGGTGAAAAACTTGCCAGTGTGAGTTTTGAACTGAGGCTGTGGAATATTCGTACTGGCAAGTTTCTTAATACTTTGCAAGGACATACCGATGAGGTAATTTCAGTTACTTTTAGTCCGGATGGAAAGATACTTGCTAGTGGCAGTGACGATGAAACAGTTAAGCTATGGGATATTAATACAGGTAAGTGCTTGAAAACCTTACGAGGACACACCAATAGAATATGGTTTGTTGCTTTCTCTCCTGATGGAAAGATAGTTGCAAGTAGCAGTGCCGATCAAACAGTGAGAATATGGAATGTTAATACAGGTGAATGCTTAAAAACTTTGCAAGGGCATAAAAATCGAGTATATTCAGTTGCTTTTTCCTCCCAAGGAAAAACTATTGCTAGCGCTGGTGATGACAAAACAGTAAGGATTTGGGATGTTGACACAGGCAAATGCTTGAAAATCTTGCAAGGGCATACTGATGCAATATTAGCAGTTGCTTTTAGTCCTGAAGGTAATACAATCGCCAGCGGTGGTGATGACAAAATTGTAAGACTATGGGATGCCCACACAGGAGAATGTCTGAAAGTTTTACAGGGTCATACTAATGCTGTGAGTTCAGTTGTCTTTAGTAAAGAAAATTATATCCTCAGTAGCAGCCATGATGAGACAATTAAGCTTTGGAATACCAATACGGGCGAGTGCTTAAAAACTTTGATAGACAGACCTTATGAGGGCATGAATATCACGGGTGTTATGGGTTTGACGGAGGCTGAGAAAGCTACGCTGAAAGCTTTAGGGGCGGTGTGCGACGACGATTTGTAGAGATGCGATATCATACTAAAGAAACCGGGTTTTTCACAGATTTAAGACTTCGGCGGATATTGTGGGAAAAAACCCGGTTTCTGCCTAAGTTTCTACCTAATTTCGGTAGGGGCGGGTTCACCAACAATCTATGAAACCTACAAATAATCTCATAAACCCGCCCCATCCCCACCACGATATACATCAACATTTTACCAATCAATTTACCGTACATTTTGATTGTCTGTTGGGTGGGGGCGGGTTTTATAGATTGATGGTTTTCATTAGAGATTGTTGGTGAACCCGCCCCTACAAATTTGGTTGATTAGATGCGGGCGATCGACCTAAATTTCCACACCCTCTAAAATTCCCACCATTACCTTAATTAAATCTTCTAAATCGTCAGGCACTCTAAACAAATTAACATCTTGAAAAATCGTCTGCTGACTTCGATCTAACCTACCAAATTGCCAGACATTTCCCATTGTCACCGCCCCGTAAAATGTATTGGGCTCTTCAACGTGGGACATCGCAATTAATTCTACAGCAAGTTGAGTAAATCCTCTAGTCATATCGTCATTCTTGGCTTCAATAACCAGCAATTCTTGATTTGATTGCACGAGATAACCTAAATTTCCTTTTAACCAGCTATTAACGTTGAGAGTATATTCAAATCGGAGTTGACATTGGCAATATCGAACGATGTCCAGCAAAACAGGCGCTACCAAAGATTCTCTTCTAGCTGTTTCGCTGCTGAGACTGAGAAAAGGCAAAGTTGCTCTAATTCTTTGTTTAAGAGAGTCTATTTCTCCTAGTTCTCTAGACGTATGCGGCAGAGATAACTCAGCTTTAACTAGCGAGTAATCAAATTCTGCTAAAATTTCGTCGGTTTCATAAGGTAATTCAAAGTACGAAGGAAAGCTGTATTCTCGACCTTCTTGTAAAATTTTTCGCTTGACCATGATGTTTAAATTGGTAGTAGTTTTATGATAACACTTGGAAGTGACAGGTACAAGGGCGATCGACCTTTTTCTATCTACTAAGTTAGGACAAAAATTTTAAATAAAGGATCGGTTGCACTTGGCTGTGATATAATTAACTACGAGAGCATCTTTCCTGCCAAGAGTTCACAATTAATACTACCATAAATCATGTCAACTACTGCTATTGATATCAGTACCTTAATTGCTCGTACACCGGGTTTGCACGGCGGAACTCCTCACATTGCCGGTAAAGGTGTTACTGTCAGACGCATTGTATTTTTGTACAAACGAGGACAGAATGCAGAGGAAATTGCCGATCGCATTCCACATCTGAGTTTGGCCGAAGTTTATACCGCATTAGCATACTACCATGCCAACAAACCAGAGATAGAAGCCGACTTAGCAGCCCAAGCTGCTGAGGCAAAACGCCTAGAAATGTTATCAGAACAAAATATTCAAAATCAACCATGAGCACGATTCGTTTGTATATCGATGAAGACTCGATGGATCGAGGTTTAATCCAGTCATTGCGAGCGAGAAATGTTGATTTAATTACCGTTCAGGAAACGAAAACAGAAGGGCGACTCGATGAAGAGCAACTGAATTTAGCAGCATCCCAAAATCGAGTAATATACAGTCATAATATTTCTGATTTCTGTCAGTTACATACAGATTTTTTGATGGAGGGTAAAAACCACGCAGGAATCGCTTTGCTATCCCAAGATTGTTCAATTGGCGAGCAGCTACGAGCTATTTTAGGATTGGTTTCTACCAAAACTGCTGAGGAGATGCAAAACCAGTTAGAATTCTTGAGCAAGTATCTGAGAAACAGTTAATCGATCGCCTTTTATCTATTGTTGTTACCAAACAGAACTTGAAAAAGCCGACAATATCTGCCTCAAGTCTTATAACTTCGATCCCTTAACAAACATTTGCCCGCCCAAAAACCGCCACAAAAAAGGCAACTTCAAGTAAACCTTTAACAGCAAGGGCGAGGCAGGTCTACCTTTGGTCGAAAACGGTAAAAATCTCGGTATCATTACATCAATTTTAAACCCCACAGTTTGTAAAAGCTCTTGCAGCGATAAGTGCGTAATCGGTAATTGATGGTCGATAAAATCGTAGTATTCCTTGTAAGAGTATTTAAAATTAGGCTGAATTACCAAAAGGGAACCGCTAGGTTTCAGCGCATCAAAGCAAAACGAGATAATTTCTACAAGTTCCTCTTTGTTGCGGAGATGTTCAAAAAAGTTTGAGATAAAAATGCGATCGAACTGTTCGGTGAAAGATGTGTGACTCTCCAAGTTAAGCACATCAAGATTCAGTACCTTGACATCAGCATTAGCAAATAACTTTGAATCGGGATTTAGGTCAATCAAACATTTTTTTTTCGCCAGAATTTGATTGATAAACTCGCAGTAGCCGCCGCCAATATCTAAAACCGCTGATTCTGGAGGAACATAATCTTGTAAAAACTCGTCTATCAAAACTTTCCAGAGTGCCACCTTGGCTTGCATTTGTCGGGAATCAAAGCGGTTGGCGTACAACTTTTTGAGATATGTGTCAGTTTTCATAGTAAAATAGCCTTGACTAAGTATGAGTCTATCACTGTCACAGTAAGCTATGAACGTTATATCTACCGAAATACCCGAAGTTCTGATAATTGAGCCGAAAATTTTTGGAGACGATCGCGGTTTCTTTTTTGAGAGTTTCAATCACCAAGCTTTTGTTGAAAAAACAGGCGTGACGGCAGAATTTGTTCAAGACAATCATTCCAAGTCGTCTAAAAATGTGCTGCGCGGTTTGCACTACCAAATGCAGCAGCCTCAAGGCAAATTGCTGCGGGTAGTTGCGGGCGAAATATTTGACGTAGCGGTGGATATTAGAAAAAGTTCGCCGACTTTTGGACAGTGGGTGGGCTGTTTGCTGAGTGCAGAAAATAAGCGGCAATTTTGGGTGCCGGCGGGATTTGCTCACGGTTTTTTAGTAGTATCAGAGATTGCTGAGGTTTTGTACAAAACTACAGAATACTATGCACCGGCACACGAGCGGTGTATCCTGTGGAATGACCCCGATTTGGCGATCGCCTGGCCGCTAGATGGTGCCGAACCAATTTTATCACCCAAAGACCAAGCCGGACAAACGTTGAAAACAGCTCAAGTGTTTTAATAATGAAAATTTTACTCGCAGGCGGCAGCGGACAGCTAGCTCAAGAATTGCAGCCCATCTTATTATCTGTGGGAGAGGTCATTTCAGTCGATCGCACTCGCGTCGATTTATCCCAACCCGAAACCATCCGTCAAGCAATGGCTGACATTCAACCGGATTTAGTCATCAATTCCGGTGCTTACACTGCGGTAGACAAAGCCGAAAGCGATGCAGAATTAGCACACGCAGTCAACGGCATTGCACCGGGAATTATAGCAGAAGAATGCGAAAAACTGGGAGCGAGTTTGATTCACTTTTCCACGGATTATGTATTTGACGGCAGCAAAAGTTCTGCTTATCTGGAAACAGATTCTACGAATCCGCTGGGAACTTACGGCAAGTCGAAATTAGCAGGCGAGGAAGCAATTCGGCAAGCTGGAAATCGGCACATTATTATTAGAACTGCCTGGGTTTACGGCAACGGTGGCAAAGGTAACTTTGTCAAAACTATGCTGAGGTTGGGCAAGGAAAGGGAAGAAATTCGGGTAGTAGCAGATCAGATCGGAAGTCCTACGTGGACGGGCGATTTGGCTACGGCGACTGCCCAAATCATTCCTCTGCTTGACCTAGAAAGTTTTGGGACTTACCAGTATACTAACAGCGGTGTTTGTAGTTGGTACGATTTTGCGATCGCCATTTTTGAAGAAGCAGCACAACTCGGCTTTCCCCTGAAAGTTCAGCGCGTAATTCCTATCACGACTGCTGAATATCCAACACCCGCAAAACGTCCCGCTTTTTCTGTCCTCTCTACTGTGAAAATATCAGCACTTCTGGGCACGTATCCTCCCCACTGGCGGCAAGGGCTCAGACAAATGCTGGTGAGAGAATTGAAATGAAAAATTGAGGAAATATGAGGGCGGGTTTTGTTCAGAAATTGTCTGTTATATGCAAGGTTTATCGGCTAAACCCGCCCCTACGAATAAAAATTATTTGTGTTTACTAATTCATGAAAGTCAAACAACAATATGTTTTAATTGCCGCATCAGTGCTCGGCATTCTCATACCAGCCTCCTATATCTTGTACCTGATATCGCAAGCGGGAGACTTATCTAATTTTGATTATTGGTGGATGACCTGGAATTTTTATTCTGTAGATGGTTTCTCAACCAATCCTTTTAATTGGATATTTCGGGCGAACGAGCATTTTGTCTTTATTCCGGCGATTATCTATGCCTTGAATATTGTTGTCACCCAAGGTTCAAATATTGGTTTGTGCTTAGTTGCCTGGTTTTTGGCTTGGATTCAGTGCCAGGTATTAATTGCTTTGCTACCGTTGACTTTGAGGCGTTTTCCGCTGCAATTTATCTCAGTAATCCTGTGCATTTCTATTTTTAATTTTACTCCGGCGGCGGCGCATAACTGGATGCGGGGATTCAGTGGTGTTCACTGGATAATTGCTAATTTATTTGTGATTTGTTCGATATTTTGTTTGCAATCTTATGTGACTTTTCTGGGTACATCTGGGGCGGGCATGGGGGCACCGCCCCTACGCAATGGTTGGGTAATTGGTAGTATTGTGTTTGGTATTTTAGGCTGTATTAGTTACAGCACTCCTTTGGCTTTGTGGCCGATTTTGTGTGCTGCTGCGGTTGTGCTGCGGTTTCCTCGGCGGATAACTTATTTGTATTTCGCTGCTTCGGTTGCGGTGATTGGTATTTATTTTGTGACTTATAAAACTCCATCCAATCACCCTTCTTTAACAAAAATTAATCCGCTGAAAACTCTGGAATATATTCCCATTTATCTCGGTGGGATTTTTAGCGAAAATATTATCATTGCGTCAATTATTGGGATAATTGGTTTGATGGCTGTAACGGGTTTTGTCGGTTATTGGCTATTTGTAAAAAAAGTAGATCGCCCAAATTGGCTGCCTTGGCTGTCCATCCAATTGTACACCCTGCAAACGGCGTTAATGGCCGCTGTGAGTCGATCGGGATTTGGAGTCGAACAGGCCACCGCTTCCCGTTACGCCACACTCCCAGCGTTGTTTTGGATGAGTACAATTATCCTCACAGTGCTGGCGGTAGGGGAGTTGCAGCCGACCCCGAGAATCCAAGGGCGTTGGCTGACACCGCTGTTTGCAGTCGTGACAGCGGCCGTGATTTTAATGTACGGGGTGGGTGGCGAAACTGCAATGGCGATCGCCCGCAGAGCCACCTATCAACCGCTAGTCGCCCTATCGCTGCAATTAGGCATCACCGACATCACCCTAATTAAAGAGAGAGTAGGCAACAAACCGGCCGCATTTATCGGGTTAATCGATGCCTTAAAAACCAACAACTTAGTACCATTCAATCGAGACATCAAACAACACAATTTCTGTGCAGCATTAGACACAAAAATCGATCCCAACTTACTCTCAGCACCCAAAGACGGAGTACCAGGATATTTTGATACTGTTACCAAACTCGCACCTCAAGCAGCGAGAGTAATTGGCTGGGTAGGAGACCCAGAAAATAATGTAAAATGTATTGCTATTCTCAACCAAGAAAATGTAGTGCGAGGTTTTGCCATGTCAGGATTTCCGCGCCCAGACTTAGTTAACTTGTTTGGCGCTGCCTACGAATTCGCAGCTTGGAGAGGATACATTCAAACATCACCAACAGACAAGTTATTGACAGCCTATGCCTCATTTAAAAACCGCGAAGGTTGGGTAGCCTTGCGAAACTCCCAAGCAATAGACATCTTGCAAAAATAATTGGGACGCTGCTCAGAGCAACGTCCCACAAATTTTTGTTTTCTTGTGGGATGGGCTTTGAGCATCGTCCCCAAAAAATGATTAAAAGAACTTTTGCAATTTTTTCTAATCAATAACACTTACAAAAATTAGCTATGCCAAAAGACCTCAGTTTCGTAATTCCCGTTCACAACGAAGAAGCAACGCTCAAATTGCTGTTTGAAAAAATTAGCATTGTCATGTCTCAAACAGGAATTGACAATTACGAAGTAATTTTCATAGATGACGGCAGCCGCGATGCTTCTTGGCGAGAAATCGCAGATTTAGCTCGCCAATATCCCAAACTAATTAAGGCGATAAAAATGCGCCGCAACTTTGGAAAATCCTCCGCACTTTCAGCAGGATTTCGCAATGCAGCAGGGAGAATTATCTTTACCTTGGATGCCGATTTGCAAGATGACCCCGCTGAAATTCCCAAATTTTTAGATCATTTAGAATTGGGATTCGATTTAGTTTCCGGTTGGCGAAAACAGCGCAACGACCCGCTTTCTAAAACCTTACCTTCCAGGCTGTTTAATGCCGTTGCGTGTTTGCTGACTGGGGTGAAAATGCACGACATGAATTGCGGTTTCAAAGCTTATCGCCGGGAAGTTTTGCAGTCGATTAAATTGTACGGGGAATTGCACCGCTACATTCCAGCTTTAGCAAACAATTTAGGGTTTAAAATTGGGGAAGTAGTTGTTGAACACCATCCGCGCAAACATGGCAAATCCAATTATGGCTGGGAACGCTACGCGCGGGGATTTATTGATTTGTTGACGGTGTTGGCGACGACGCAGTATTTGCACAAACCGGGTCATTTGTTTGGAGGTTTGGGGTTGTGTTTTGGCTTGGTGGGAACTGTTTCGCTGAGTTATTTGATTGTGATTTGGTTTCTGAATTTGGCGGGGATGAATTTTGGGCCAATTGGTAATCGACCTTTGTTATTTTTTGGTATTTTGTGTACAATTCTGTCGGTACAGTTGATTTCTT
Organism: Microcoleus sp. A006_D1; assembly: GCF_036702805.1. Taxonomy (NCBI): domain Bacteria; kingdom Bacillati; phylum Cyanobacteriota; class Cyanophyceae; order Oscillatoriales; family Microcoleaceae; genus Microcoleus; species Microcoleus sp. A006_D1. Next base: position 277,033 of record NZ_JAUBVZ010000004.1, on the reverse strand, counting down.
TGGGGATTTTAGCTGAGTTGATGGCGCGGAATGTGGATGCTGATTATGTGGACAAGCAAATTTGCGAAATTATTGATGATTCGGGTTTTGATGTTTAACCTCAGATAAGATTCGGCGGTTGAAACCGCTTCTATACAAACAAAGTCGGCGCAACGCCCGACTCAATAAACTGGTAACGAGTAAAATGCTCTCTCTTTTTATTCACTCCGCGAAGGCGGACTTTGTTTGTGTGCCCGTAAACTCCGCGAATTCTATTCGCCGGGAAATTGCGGTTGAAACACGTTTGATATTATCGGATTTTATAGATGATCCATTTGCCTTCTCTATCTACTATTTCTCCGTCTATATTTGGATGCCAATCGCTGCGAGTCAGGATATAATCGGCATGATAGTTTCGGGCTACCTTGACTAAATCCGCACTGCTGCGACGGCTGAATAAGTCGCTTCCTCCCCAAATCATTTGCGGGTTTAAGGGGACTCCTAAAATAGCTTCCATGCGATTTTTCCATTCTTTGATGCCTGTTTCTGTAAAGGGAAAGTTCTTGAAGTTGACTACAATCGCTCTTTCGGAGAAAAATTGGAAGCTGGTAACTGATGGTGGAACTAATACGAGTGCGTCGCGGCTGCTAATTTGCGAAAAGCGCACTGCTAATCTGCTTAAGTCGTCCCTGGGAACGGCATTGATATTGACTCTTGTTTGAAATACATTTAATACAGGTTTGGGTAGAATTCCTGCTACTCCCAACACTAAGGTTGCCGTAGTTAGCAAAGCTAAGATATGAGTTATAGTCTGTTTTATAGATGTAGCAAATGATGTTTTTTCTAGGATCAATGGGAAGGCGAGGATTGAGAAAAGGACGGGGATGCCCAGGATGCGATCGCCAATTATTTCCCATGAATCAGTCAGCGGATATGCTAAGCTAAAAATAGACGTTCCTACGGCTAAAATCCACAACAGTATATTGTAGCGTTTGGGAAAGGCATAATTTTTCGTTTGCCAAACCGCAAATCCCAAGAAAATGATACCTCGAAAAGGCAAAGTTAGTACAGATAGCACCAACAAGCTAACAGGTATTTGTTTTTCTCGGTCAACCTCATCTAGCGTCAAACAAACAGCAATAAAGATAATTAATTGAGCAAAAGGTACGGTTCTCGCTAATTGGAGTTTGGCGATAAAAGCTAGCGGGTAAACTTCGACAAATATGTAGTTTAGCAGCAGTGCAAAAATTGACGCAGCAATAATTATGTAAAAGTTAACTTTGTCGGCTTTTCGCAATAAATTTGTATTTTTGATGCACAATAAGCCGCCAATTATCAAACAGATAAAGTTGAACCAATTCCCCATATCCCAATTTGAGGGCAGGATGTGGTGGGGATTGCGGACTTTAGCGTGAATGAAGACAAACTCGGCATTGTCGATAGTGTGGGTGCTGGTAGTACCTGTCAATAACATGGGTACGTATACTATACTTGCCATTGCTGCTAAAAGTGCGATCGCCCAAATCAATGTTTTGAACTTCCGCTGTCTTAGCGATTCCACCGCCAAAACCGGAACCATCATCAATCCCGGCAACAAACCCACCAACAATTGTAGCAGACAACCCAGCCCAAAACAGAAATATCCCGTCAGCCATTTCTGGCGCAAACTAAAGTAAATTCCCCAGATTGCGAAGGCCATCGCGAAGGTACTGGGTACTGATTTGGTGGAAAATATCAGCGTGTTACCGACATCTGTAAATGAAGCGGCTATACATAAAAAAGTCATCGCTGCGGCGGGCAGTTTGGAATTAGTATAAATATTGATAATTGCGTAGCAAGCTAGGATGAATGAACCGAAGGCTAGGAATTGATAAATAAAATGCGCTAGGGGAATGCTTGTTCCTAGGTTTGCCAGAAAATAGATGATATAGTAATAGTAGTATCTCGGATTAAATTTCACCATTTCCTGAACATAATAGTCGTTTTTGTAGAGTTCAGGATTTAGCATAAATTGAATTGGTGGCACTTCGGGGAAATTGCCTCCAATGGGGAAAATGTAGCCGGTTGCCATCAAGGAACCGATCATGACGAAAGTATAGAGAGATAGATTAAAATACCTATGGGATTTTTGATGTTTCTGCATTGATGGTTAAACTTACCTACTGACAGCTAAATTTTGAATCTCCAGTTGGCATTGGTTTGTTAAATCCTGTTTGCTGCTACTCAATACCTCAAGCAGCAAATAAATTGGATTTTTACCCCCAACAGATAGATTTAAATCGATCGCACTTTTTCCACCATCAGCCATCTCCCCTGAATTTATCAAATTACCTTGTTTGTCCCACAAAGTCAAGCGCAGGGCGACTCCCGGACATTGTTTATTGGGTAAATTGAGTTTGCCGGTAACTTGCACTTTGTCTGAAAGGGAACCTAAATACAGAAAAGATGTAGCGAGTTTATTGCTCTTTTTTATTGGATGAGTTACGATTTTATATAAGTTATCCGATTTTCGACTGACTGAATACTTGGCACTTGTGTAGACTGACTGCTGCAAACTAATCCAATCTAATTGTGTACCAGGTCGATCGACTATTTGCCGCTGTATCGCCTCCAGAGTCCTAACTGCTGTCGGTATAGAAGTCGGCCGCACTCTCCGGTAAACGCTGACAGTCACGTCGTTTTCCAGCTTAAACTGTTCCGGTAGCAACTCGAAATCTCGGGAAATCTCCCAGTTTTCAGTAAAAGCATCATAGACAACTTTAACAACATCTTGCTCGTGCGATCGCAAAACTTGCTCGTCACCCAGCAATACCTGCTGAAAAGGCACAGCAACCGCCGCATATTGCGCCTGCAACAACTCCGGTAGCGGGTAAGTATCGCGGGAGTCAATTTGCGGCCTCCCGATGGTATTTAACTTCCACCAATCCTCGGGCGGATTGACTTTTCGGTTGGCTTGTCTGAGTATATTAGCATTAAAACTGTTAGAAGCACCGACAATATAAATCGGTTCCTCATTCGGTGCTAACTTTCGCAGAAACTCAACTAATTGTACAACTTCGCGGTAGTCCGATCGCACTAACGGCCCAAAATTACTCACAAACAGTCTAGACAAATCAACTTTCACAGGAATTAACCCGACTGTAGCATTCACAATCAAGTACAAACCAGCCGCGCCCAGCATCAAATAGCGGATTTTCCCCTTGAGTGTCAGCCAAGTTGTCCAGAAAAACGCGGACAATCCCAAAAGTGCGATCGGTGTAATATGAATTGTATAGTGCAAGTAGCCGTAACGCAACATCAACAGCCACTCAACCAGCGACAAAACCCCAAACAAACAAACAAAAATAGCCGCCCCAGGAACCAGCATTCGGGTGAAAATCCCCGCCGAAAAACCAATCACTACCAGCAGCCAAGTTCCCAAACCATAAAAAGACGCATAACGAGTTAAAATATCATTTACAGGCAAACTCCAAGCCGCATACAAATTGCGGTAATTAACTGTCAGAGCACTGCGAGTAAAATCTCCCGCAACCAGCATTAAAACAGTCAAGCTAGTTGCAGCTATCAAACCCAATTTTACACCAGATTCAAACAAACCTCGGTAGGGAAACGGCACTGCCGTGTCCTGATTTTTGTCCCCATCAAGGTAGGGAAACGGCACTGCCGTGTCCTGATTTTTTGGAGACGGCAATGCCGTGTCCCTACGGTATATTAGTACAATAAACTCCACAAAAGCCTGTAAAGTCGCCGCACCCAAAAATGCGATCGCACTATAAGCAAAATGTCGCCGCAATATAATCGCCGCCGCCAGCAAAAACCCAATTAACGGCATCTTCCACCAAGATTTCAGCTTAACATCCTGCAAATAAACCCAAATTGCCAGCGCTACAAAAACACAGCCACCAGTATCCAGATATCCCCGCAGAGTCGGTATCCAACTCATCGGAATCAATAAACTCAGCAGCACAGTTGACCAAAACACCCGACGCGGATCAACTGGAATTAGCTGTGCAGAAATTGCCCCCAACAACAAGCGAAACGGTAGCACATAAATCAGCGAAACGCTGAGAATGTAACTCATCCGAGATTCGCCAAACAACAGAATAAACGGCACTAACGGCAGCGTAATTAACAGGTTTTTTTCTTTAGATAGCGATGCTATAACTTCCCGCCATGCTAGATCCGGCGAGTCTCGAAATAAATTAGCCGTATTGACTGTAGCAGTGTTGTATCCCGCGTAATCCCACCAATAAAAAGTACGTTCGCTAGATACATAAATTGACGTTAATCCAACCGTTACCAGAACAAGTAAAAACAGAAAAGAAACATCAATCAGAAACTTGCGACGCAACTTAAAATCAAATAATCCTATCACTCTAGCAACCCTAAATCACTTGTATAGCCCTGGACGCACGGGTGGTCAGAAACCGGGTTTTTTTGCAAAAATTCTGCATCAAAGCCTTTAATCCCGGTAAAAACCCGGTTTCTTTGGTATTAATGCGCCTCCCAGACTGTTACTTCAAAACAGTACCTTCCAAAAAACCATCCAACTTTTCCGCATATTGCCGATTCGCCGCCGCACTGGGATGAATATCATGAGGCAAATTATTATTTCCCGGCATTTTCAAATCAACCGAAATATCAGCCGTAGCAATTCCCTCCTGACTCAACTCATCCAACATCTTAGCAGAACCCGCATTAATTCCCGCCACAACCAACTTAACACCATTAGCCTCAGCCACACGGTTAAACTCTTCAATAATTGCCTTAGAAACATCGTGACTTTTGTACAATCCCTCCTCAAATTGATTGTAATTAACCTCCAAAAAATTGACCAAAGCCGAAACCCGCATCAGCGGCCATTCGTGATATTCCAGTTTTGCCATGCTGTAGGTAAAATGATTTTTAGCATTCAGCCTAGCATCGGGCTGGAAAAGAACACCGAGTTTATTCCAAGCAGCCATTTGCTTTCTTCTCGCCCTCAATAAAGTATTGCGGCGGTCATGAAATCCCGCATAGGCAATTACCGCAATTTTGGGTTTTTTTCCTTGTTTCAGTGCTTCTTTGAATTGAATAAACGAGTGCAGCGTGCCGTAGCCGTTAACCCCAAAATTCACTATTTCATACTTGGGCAATTTCTCTTGCAGCAACCAAGCATAAGTTTCGCTGTCATTCAATGACCAACCGTAGGTAAAAGAACAGCCAAATATCCAAATCTCTGGTTTCTTTGACGATTGATTGTAAGTATTGAGCGGATGTGTTATTCTTAAACTATTATTGAGGTGAGTGGCATTAAACGAGTAATTGCCGTTAAGTGTGACCTTGAACTTTCCAGGTAAATGTTTGTATCCGAGTTCCGAGTCTTTGGTGAAAAAGTTTCCTTTCGGTTCTACGGCAACATCGACATTTTCGATTTGCCAGGGTTTGTATCCCGCAACTCGCAAGACAATTTCCGCACTGCCGACAGATATCAATATTGGGACAATTAAATAAGTTATTAATTTGAAAGCAAAATTTTTAGCTATACCTTTTTTCATATTTTAGATGTCGGTGAAAGCGATCGCCCAAAACAGCAAACAATCGCAAATCAAATCACCGCACATGATATCACAGACTGGGGCGATCGCTATTTCTGGTTTTGCTACAAAGGCAGGTACTGCACGCAGTTAGCTAAATCTTCAGGCTCGTTAACCTTAGCGATGATTTCCAAGTCACGAATCGAATCGCCAACAGTTACACTTTGTTGGTGAGCGTAGATGACGCCAGCAAAATTTACTTCCTCTTGCTGACGGCGGTTGGCGATGGCTAAAAAATCCTCGTCTTGGGTAAAAACAACGCGCTGAAGCTCGGCTGCGCGATCGAGTATAATAGGGTCGGGCATACCTTTTCTACCGTCGTCTTGAACTCTCAGAACATCTACATCCCGTCGCCGCAATCCCTCTGTAACAGGTAGAGGCACATTCTCATCCATGTACAGATTTATACTCATTTAATTAGTCCCTGGGCTCGGAGTTTTTTAGCCAAAGCAGATTCGCCAGCTTCTAGGCGCAACTTTTCGGCATACTCAAACCTGCGCTGCATATCTGCATCCAGCTCTTGTTTGTGATCCCAGTAGTATGATAAGGCAGAGTAAATTTTGCTCAAAGTCAGGTGAGGATAGGATTGGAATAATTCTTCAGGAGTCCAGCCGTAAGCTTTTACCGAAGTTATTAATTCAACGACTTTCATTGTGGTTCCGGCGATGAGAGGAACGTTCTTCTCGTCTAATTCCACATATTTGTATTCGGTTGCAGTTAGAGTCACGGTTTTTACCTTGTCGATCGCAATTCTATTATTATATCGATTAGATCGATCGCCCCAATCAAAACAAAACCCGCAACAGCGGGCTTTCCAACAGTATCTTACAGAGGGACTTCCTATGTGAAACCACTGGTTTCAACCAGTGGATTAGTCCTAATAACCAGGCTCTTCCTCGTACTCAGGAGTCTTAGTCTTCTCAGGGATATTCACCCGAGGAGCCTTGTAAGGCTTCGGCGCCTCATCGTCAGCCCAAGCATCCGCCTCCACATCATCCTCGTACTCGTACTCAACCACCGACTCCTTCGGGCGAGAAACCTCAGGGCTGTACTGCTTCTCTTCGTACTCGTCCTCCTCGTAATCGTCCTCCTCGCCGCCCCAATTATCCTCTTCGTACTCATCATAATCGTCGATCGGCTGAGGCTGCGGCACCCGCATCTGCTGTGGCTGACGTACCGGCGGCCGGTTCCACTGCGAATCCTCATCCCAAGGAACTTCCTCAACCACAGGCTGCGCTACCCGGCTACGCATTTCCGGTGCCGGAATCCGCACGCCCGGGCCCAATTGATATTCCGTAGCCACCGGTTTCGGATAATAACCTTGCTCGTCCTCTTCGCGTTCCCAAGGTGCTTGGCCCAAACCGACGCGCTCCAGCAAACCCACACTAAGCTGTCTGAGCCTTTCCTCGGAACCTTCAAACACAATCAAGCGATTCGGGCCACTGCTGACAATTTCCTCAATTCCCAACTCGTAAGTGCTGAGAACTTGGTCGGGGATTTGGGGGATTCCCAGGGAAGCGATGATGATAGAAACTAACTTACCGTCTTCCGGGTCGAACCTAAAGCCGCGCACCCTACCCAGAGGTTCGCCGGTTTCGGTAATAACTTCGCTGTTAATCAAAATGCTGTAGACATCCACATCAACATCATCTTCGATCGCGCTTTCATCTTCCACCAACAGCACGTCGCCGATTTCGCTGACATTGCTGAGGAACATAAACCTCGGCATTCCAGCAACCGCGAATATATTATCACGTAGACCGATCGCCACCACCTCCCGGCGATCGATATCCACCCACAATTGACTGACTACACCCAAGCGTTTGCCTCTGTCGCGGGTGATGACCTGAGTGCCTAGAATGTCGGAGCGTTGGCAGATTTGTTCGGATGTCATTCTAACTTTAATCCTGATTTATCAAGTACATATATCATTGAACACCGTCATCAACAGAGACTCCCGGACTACAATTTCAGTCCGATGACTTGAGTATAAGCTCCCCGCGCTTGAGTAACACCAATTGTACGCTGGGCCGATTGAATCATCGGTCGCCGCAAACTCACAACAATAAACTGGGCTTGTTCAGACTGTCGTTTTATCATTCTAGCTAATCGCTCCACATTTGCCCCATCCAGAAACATATCCACCTCATCAAAAGCGTAGAACGTAGACGGGCGGTAGCGTTGCAGCGCAAAAATAAAACTCAGCGCCGTCAGCGACTTTTCGCCTCCCGACATAGAAGCCAGCCGCTGAACGGGTTTGCCCTTCGGGTGAGCCACCAAATTCAAACCGCTGCTGAAAGGGTCTTCCTGGTCATCTAGCTGGAGATAGCCGTCGCCTTCGGAAAGTTCCGCAAAGATAGTCTGAAAGTTCTCGTTAACCGCATCAAAAGCTTCTTTAAAAGCGCGCCGCCTGAGTGTCGTAAAGTTTTCGATTCTCAACAATAGTTCAGTACGTTCTCCTGCCAATGTCGTCAACTTTTGACTCAATTCTTGCAGGCGTTCTTGAGTGCGGTTGTACTCTTCCAAGGCTAGCATATTGACTGGTTCTAAAGCTTGAATGCGTTTGGCGATCGCCTTTACTTCCTGCTGCAACTCCGTCAAATTAGCTTTCTCAACATCTTCGGGAATCGACGGCACCGGATCGGGCATTTCCGCCCGCTGTGTTTCCATGAGAGTGCGGATTGCGGCTAATTGTTCGCGGCGTTCTTGCTGAGTTTCGTGCAGTTTTTGCAACTGCCACTGTAACTGTTGTTTAGCCAAATGCTGCTCTCGCACTTGAGATTCCGCGCGATCGCGCGATCCCTTCTCCACCCCCAAACTTTCCTCAATTTCCGTCAAAGCCGCCTGAGCTGCCGCAATTTGTGCGTCCAGTTCCAACTGCTGCGAAACAATGTTCGCGATCGCACCTGCACCCGCATTTTGCTGAACTTGCCATTCCTGCAATCTCTCGCTGCCCTCCTTAATTTTCTCCTCCAAACGCCCGAATTGATTTTCCAAGTCTCCTCGGCGCTGCTGGACGTTTCTGTGAGCCAATTCTCGCTCTTGCAACTGCGCTTCCAAAGCGCGCAAACCCGACTGCATTTGCTGCCATTCGCTGTGACTGTTCGACTCTTCCAACTGCGCCAAAGTTTGGCGGTACTGCTGCAATTGAGTTTCCTGTGCGGGCAATTCTCTCTCCAGCAACTGCAATCTGGTTTGCGAATCAGTCAATTCCTGAGTATTTTTCGCAATTTGCGATCGCACCTGTGACTGCTGCGCCTGCAAATTCTTAATTTCCGACTCCAACTGTTCCAAGCGCAACTGATGTTCGCGCAAATTCTGCTTCGCCTCCATCAATTCTTGACTGCGAGTTTTGACAGCAACAGACGCGCGATCGATCGCAATTTTGCACCGTTCCAAAATCCGCTCAATTTCCTCAAGACGTTCTTGCAGAGAAGCAATTGTCCGCGCTTCATCCGCCGCCTCGCTAGCATCAACCGTGCCAAAATGCAAAGTTGACCTATTAGCAGAACTTCCCCCAGTCATCGCGCCGCTAGTTTCCAGAATTTCCCCATCCAAAGTGACAATCCGGTACTGTCCCAAATAGCGGCGCGCGTCGGTGAGATTGCTAAACACTACCGTACTGCCAAAAACGTAAGCAAAAATCTCCTGATACCGCGCATCGCAGTCAATCAAATTAACCGCCGCATCCACAAACCCAGCCGCGCGCCGCAAATTTTCATTTACCGAAAACCTGCCACCTCTTATCTTATTCAAAGGCAAAAACGTCATCCTTCCAGCCCGTTTTTGCTTCAACAATTCGATCGCAGCAGCCCCCACACTGTCATTTTCGACAACCATATTACCCATGCGGCCGCCCGCCGCAATTTCCAGCGCCAACTGAAAGCGCGGCTCCACCCTACCCAGTTGAGCCACCAAGCCACAAACTCCGCCAATTCCACTTTGCGCGACAATTTTTGCAGTAAACGTGCCAGTCGCTTCTTGGAGTGCTTGAAACTGCACTTCTAGCTTATCTAACTTGCGCTGTCTTTCCCGTTGTTCTTCCAACAAACGAGTTTGAGTTTCCTGTTGCAGTTGCAATTCTTGTTCGGATTCAACTAAAATCTGATTCAGCGATTCTACTTGCAGAGATGCCATGTTTTTGGTTTCCCCAAGGCGGGATTGCTGAACTTTTTTGCCTTCTATTTCCTCTTCCAATACTTGCAGCGATTGGTTTTGTTCTTGAATTTGACTTTGCAGGCGATCGGCTCTTTCGCCAATGGTAGCTTGTTCTGTACGCTGCGGTTCCAAAGTTTGTTGAATTGTTTCGATTTGGCGGTGCAGTTCCGTTTGCTGCTGTACCCAAACTTCGGCCGTCGAGGCGATCGCATTTGCAACTTCCCGACTCTTATCTAAATTTTCCCGCGCTTCATCCCGCTGTTCCTGAAAAGTTCCTATTTGAGACATCACATAGGATATTTCAATCTCAATTTGCTCCAAACTTTGCCGGAACTGCCGAACTTCTTGCTCAGTTTGTGCTATGTTAGCCGCCATTTGTCCAGCGGTTGTTTCCAAATCCTGCTTGCGGTTTTGGAGTTGTCGCCGTTCCGCTTCCTGAGTCGCAATCCTCGCTTGCAAAGCCAACAGTTCCGACTCGCCCAAAGCTTTAACGCGGGCATTCAGCGCGTCAAGTTCGGCGGTTGCTGCTTGAATTTGAGTGCTAATTGCTTGCAGTTGTTCGGAGAGAGTTGTAGAATTGCGATCGCCCGTTTCGATTTGTTCGCGCAGTTTCCACTCTTGCTTTTGCAACTGGCGGAACTTTAGCACAATTTCCCACTGCGACTTTTCTTGAAATTCCGCCCGCAATTTTTGATATTTTTCCGCTTTTGTGCGATCGTTCGCCAGCCTGTCGCGCTGAGAAATCAGCTCTTTTTCCACAATGCTGCTGCGTTCTTCAACTTCCTTAACTTCATCCAACTTCTGCCTTGCGAGAGAGATTTTGCGATCGAATTGAGCCACTCCCGCCAATTCATCAATAATTTCGCGGCGTTCCTTAGCATTCATCGAAATAATGCTAGTAACATCACCTTGCAAAACCACGTTATAACCTTCGGGATAAATGCGCAAACGGTTAAGTTGTTCGTGCAGTTGAGTCAGCGTACAAGGTGCGCCATTAATGTAATAAGTTGACGTATAAGTTCCTTGACGAGTTACTCGGAGTTTGCGTGTCACACTCCACTCAGGCGATTTTGGATTTTGGATTTTAGATTTTAGATTGGTAGCGAGTAGTTGTCCGTTGTTGTCTTGAGTTGTGGCAATTTCTATTTCTTCTACATCTTCAACAGATAAGTCTTCCGATTTGGGATTTGGGATTTGGGATTTTAGATTAGATGATTGTCCGTTATTGTCTTCAGTTTCGGCGATTTCTATTGCTTCGACTTCCTCTGCTTCAATAGATAACTCAGTCGATTCTGGATTTGGGATTTGGGATTTTAGATTGACATCAGATAGTTGTTCGTTATTCTCTTGAGTTTCTGTTTCAGGGATTTCGTCCTCATCTTCATCCTGGGCGAACCATTCATCGCCCACATCTTCCAGCGCAAAGGTAGCAGTCACGCTAGCTTCAATCGTACCGCGCTTGTTTTGGGCGCTGTTCACCAAATCCGGCAAACGTTCGGCGCGCATTCCCTTAGAAGTCGAAAGCCCGAGACAAAACAGCAAACCGTCGAGGATGTTGGATTTCCCAGAACCGTTGGGCCCGGAAACCACAGTAAAACCTGGCAGCACGGGAATGGACGTTGTGCCGCCAAAAGATTTAAAGTTAGTTAGTTCGATCCGCTTAATGTGAACCATATGCTAGGACTAGCTTTGGCTCTAGGGTGTTGTCACAGGGTAGCACAGGCAATGGGGCGATCGACAATTATGTGTACTTTGGGCCATGGTCGATCGAACAGATATATTACACCTTCGTCAACCAGCCAGGATACCCGTACTTACCCGACTTACCCAAAGAAACCGGGCTTCTATCGGAAATCAGAGGGTTTGACAGCAAATAATCGAGGAATAAACCGGGTTTCTCGCCTCCGGTGCGTCCAGGACTGACTCAACCAGCTTATTGACAGGGCTGACATCTGGGTGCCGACCCGCAGCCCGAAACAAATAGTAAATTTTGATACCGATGACTTAATTAAGAGCGCTGGACAATATTTGTGCGCTCCTAGCTGAAATCCTCACCCAGCAAGAATTTAGCCAATATCGAGTCGGAAATTCCTCACATTCCCCCCTAGACATATCAAAACTTTCCGGTAAAATCGAAACCAAAATTAATAATGTATAAAGTAACGAAGCGCATATTATGGAGGGCAAAATCATTACACCAGCTCAAAACTCGTCTAACCTGTCAGCTTCATCTGAAAGCGACCAACAAGTATTACAAATCTGGGGTCGCCAGCCCCTTCAAGGACACGTCAAAATCAGCGGCGCGAAAAACTCGGCCCTAGTCGTGATGGCAGGAGCTCTGCTATGCCCAGACGATTGCCACATCCGCAACGTTCCCGCCCTAGTCGATGTCGCCCGCATGGGGCAAATTCTCTCGGCTGTAGGAGTCAAAATACAGCAGAACGGCGACGTATTAGACATCAACGCCAGCGACCTCATAGACGCGCAAGCCCCCTACGAATTAGTCAGCCAACTGCGGGCGAGCTTCTTCATCATCGGGCCACTGCTAGCGCGTTTGGGATTTGCCAAAGTACCCTTACCCGGTGGGTGTGCCATCGGCGCTAGGCCCGTTGAACTCCACGTTCGCGGCCTGCAAGCCCTCGGCGCAGAAGTCCACATCGACCACGGTACAGTTCACGCTTACGTCAAAGGGCCGAACCGCCGCCTCAAAGGAGCCAAAATTTATTTGGACTACCCCAGCGTTGGCGCCACTGAAACTTTGATGATGGCGGCGACTCTGGCCCAAGGAGAAACCGTGATTGAAAATGCGGCTCAAGAGCCGGAAGTCGTCGATTTAGCGAATTTCTGTCGCGCTATGGGAGCAAAAATTCAAGGCGCAGGCACAAATACGATCGTCATTTCGGGAGTTGAGAGACTGCACGCGGTAGACTATTCGATTATTCCCGATCGCATCGAAGCCGGAACATTTTTATTAGCAGGAGCCATCACTCACTCAGAAATCAGTTTGTCGTCGGTAATTCCCGACCACCTGACGGCAGTGATTGCCAAATTGCAGACAATGGGAGCGAAAATAATTGTAGAATCCGACCTCGTGCGGATAGTTCCCGGCAAAATTCACACCGCCACAGACATCGAAACTCTGCCTTACCCCGGTTTCTCCACAGATATGCAAGCTCCGTTTATGGCTTTGCTAACCCTGAGCGACGGAGACAGCATAATTAAGGAAACCGTATTTGAGAACCGCTTGCGCCACGTAGCAGAACTCAACCGCATGGGCGCCGACATTCGCGTTAAAGGCAATGTCGCCGTAGTGCGCGGAGTGCCCCTGCTGTCGGGTGCGCCCGTAGTCGCAACAGATTTGCGGGCTTCGGCAGCTTTGGTGCTGGCGGGACTTGCAGCAGATGGTGTCACTACAATCAGCAGCTTGCAGCATTTAGACCGCGGCTACGAGCAGTTGGAGGTAAAACTTCAAAAATTGGGAGCTAAGTTGCGGCGCGTCAAAGAGGGTACAGACCCGGCGACGGCTGAGGCTCCTGTTAATCTCGTGCGATCGAGTTTAAACTGTTAGTTAGTTAGTAGTTAGTGGTTATTTGTTATTTGCGGTGCCCTGAGCGTAGTCGAAGGGTTATTGGTTATTGGTTATGAAAACTAACAAATAACAAATAACAAATAACAAATAACCACTGTCAACTGCCAACTGCCAACTGACTAATAACTAAGATGTCAAACATACCGCTCATCGGTTTGAAAGCAGACCAGTTTCGCCACCCGCTAGACTTGGAAGCTACCAACACCCTCAAACAACTGCCGGGCCTGGATTTGATGGTGCGGCAATTGCTGGGACAACTTGGCGAACAATTTTTCATGCTCGAAAATCTAGCTTCCAGCGTCCAAGTCGGCGAAAATCAATTGCCGCACCTGCATCAATTGCTGGTGGATGCCTGCAAAACTCTGGATTTGGAGGTGCCGCAGCTTTATGTCCGCCAGCATCCGATGCCGAATGCTTACACGTTTGCGATGCGCGGAAAACAGCCTTTTGTGGTGATGCACACTTCGCTGATTGACTTGCTCACAGATGAGGAAGTTAAGGCCGTAATTGGTCACGAGTTGGGGCATTTGAAGTGCGAGCACGGAGTTTACCTGACTCTGGCTAATTTAATTGTGTTGGCCGCCGGTCAAATTTCGCCTGTGGGAACCATACTCGCCCAGGGTTTGCAGGCGCAAATGTTGGAATGGTTGCGATGTGCCGAATTTACGTGCGATCGCGCCGCCTTACTTGCCACCCAAGACCCCAGAGTGGTAGCATCGGTGCTGATGAAACTGGCCGGAGGTTCGCCGACGTTAGCACCGAAACTGAATCTCGATGCGTTTTTAACCCAGGCGCGGGCCTACGACGACCTCAGCAGCACGGAACTTGGGGAAATGCTCAAACAAGCTCAAACGGCTCAGTTATCCCATCCTGTACCAGTATTGCGCGCCAGAGAGATCGATCGCTGGGCAAGTTCAAAAAATTATGAATCTTTGCTTGCAGGAAGTCGATCGGTGTGTTATGATGGTAAAACAGACAAAAAGGGCGGGTGGCGAAATTGGTAGACGCATCAGACTCAAAATCTGACACCGAAAGGTATGAGAGTTCGATTCTCTCTTCGCCCACTACTATAAAAGCTTAATAAATTAGGGTTCCAGATGATAAGTCTGGAACCCTAATTTATATAGGCATAGGGCATAGGGCATAGGGCATAGGGCATAGGGCATAGGGCATAGGGCATAGGGCATAGGGCATAGGGCATAGGGCATCGGGCATAGGGCATAGGGCATAGGGCATAGGGCATAGGGCATCGGGCATAGGGCATAGGGCATAGGGCATAGGGCATCGGGCATAGGGCATAGGGCATAGGGCATAGGGCATAGGGCATAGGGCTCCTCACAAATAACAAATAACAAATAACAAATAACAACTAACAAATAACAAATAACAAATAACAACTAACAAATAACAACTAACAAATAACAACTAACAACTAACAACTAACAACTAACAAATAACAACTAACAAATAATTTATGGGTGAAATCGCCGCTTTAGGTGCTGCATTTGTCTGGGCTTTATCTTCCACAATCTGGCAGCGAGTAGGACAGCAAATCCCCGCAGTCGTACTAAACTTGCTCAAAGGCGCGATCGCCCTGTTGATGCTTCTTGCCACTATACTAATTTTAGGCAAATCCTTACCAGCAGTCAACCCCAATATTTTAGCAATGCTGCTCATCAGCGGCGCCCTAGGAATTGGCATCGGAGACACCGCTTGGTTTATTGTATTAAAATATTTAGGCGCAAGACGAGCGCTGCTTTTAGAAACCCTATCTCCCCCTTTAACAGCGTTATTTGGCTTCATATTTTTGCAAGAAAAGTTATCGCCTATTGCTTGTACAGGCATTCTGTTAACAATCTGCGGCGTAGCTTGGGTAATTGCAGAACAAACAGCCGAAACAACATTACCATCAAAACATCTTTGGCAGGGATTAGGGATTAGTTTATTAGGACAAACAGCCCACGCCGCCGGAGCAGTTTTATCCCGCGCCGCCTTCACTCAAATAGATATTGATCCCTTGTGGACAGCGGCCTTGCGTTTGAGCGGCGGTATGGCAGTCATGCTGTGCTTTCTCAACCCCAGAAACCTTGACACTTGCAAACAATTAAAAGCCCCTAAAATATTAGGTTCAATAATTTTAGCAGCTTTTTTAGGAACCTATCTCGGAATTTTCCTGCAACAGACTTCCCTGAAATATGCGCCCGCAGCCATAGCTCAAGCACTCAGTTCTACCAGTCCCCTGTTTATACTGCCTTTAGCCGTGCTGGCGGGTGAAAAGGTTAGTCTCCGGGCTGTTTTGGGCGTGGTTGGTGCGATCGCAGGAATCGCGCTATTATTGGGTTTAAGGTGATTCGATTTAAGACTTTAGAGCTATAGCAGTGGACAGTTGACAGTGGACAGTTGACAGTTGCAGAATCAGGAAATCAAACCGTTTAGGCTATGGGTTAGGAGGCTCTATTCATGAGGTTATTTATGTCCTCACCGCTGTGGCGATTGCTATAATTGCAAATCCTAATCAGTCAATAATTTATACTAGGAAAAATAGATCTCAAAAATACTTGACATTAAAATTGTGTCCGTCTAAAATAGAAGTGGTATCAAAAAATAAAAATATGAGACTAAAAAGTTGGGAATCTCCCCGCAGCGAGGGCAGAAACTCCAAAGGCAAAGGCGGCTCGGCCAGAGCTCGACAGCTAAAAAAGCAACAGCAAACTCTACGGAAAAAGTTAAAAGCTCAAAATCACCAACCAAACAACCAAGGGAAGGAAACCGATAATTCCTTCCCTTTTTTTGTATCTTTCTGCGGTTGCTCAATCCCGCTGAATGTTCGGACAAATCGTGCGAGAAATGCTCGCGGGCGAGGGCTGCTCTTGCCAGCGGTTGAGAATACCTTGCAACTCCCTCTTTAAAGTTTCTAACGCTGCAATTTGCCCGGAAATTTCCTCTACCTTCAAAGTTAGATGCTGCTTCGCTTCCGAGCAAGGCAACTCTCCCCGATCGCGAACCTGTAAAATATCCTTAATTTCCTGAAGGCTCAAACCGAGAGCCTGAGATCGTTTAATAAACGCCAATCGGTTGAATACCGCTTCCCCAAACAGCCGATAACCAGCGGGCGAGCGCTCCACCGCCGGAGACAGCAAGCCCATCTCGTCATAGTAGCGAACAGTTTTCACCGACAAAGCGCTACAGGCAGCTACAGAGCCAATTTTGTGCAGTTTCTCGGACACAGCAATATTCATAAACCCAGCCTCTAAGATCGAGGAGCGAAAGACTTTTCTGGCCCTATCTTTAAATATTGCCTCAGATGCAGGCAAGTGCGATCGCCACCTCCCCAGTCATTGCCCGGTAATCTTAATAAGGAGGATTTTTCTTAGACACGTTGTTGAGCAGGGGCAACTGAGGGCGAGAAGACTGAGGAGGAAGATAGTATTCGGCAGCAGGTGCGGGTTGTTCGGTTGCAGAGCGGTAAATTTGCCACCAGCGGAGGGCGATCGCCACCCCAGCAGTACCCAGCCCAAAAGCCAATAGAGAGCCACTTGCACCGATGCTGCCAATGGCTGCATCGACAACGCCCACTGTCACCACAAAGCTGGTAATCGGCTCTCTACGGTAAGCAGACCTCAAAAGTCGCGTCCACGAAGCATTCATTTGGTTTTACTCTGTTCTATATTTATTTGCAAGCTCTAAAACTTAGAGTTGGCGGAACGATCGGGATTTCTAGCTTTGAGACTAGCTTCACCTAAATTAATCTTCTCGCCTGTGGGGAATTGTACGGGAGCGAGGCAAAAATGCCAAGCCGATCGCCTCAAAATTTGATTGCAGATCTCTCCAAAAGCCAGCTCTTGCATTCTGTGAACCGCTTTCTCTCGACAGAGAAGTCGCTGGACTTGTTTCTAATTAATATTCTAATCAATTCCCAAATTTGTCGCGGTCAGCAGCGTGACACCCGCGGCGCGGAAATTCAACACCAAGTGTGAAGCCGACCGCGCCATTGTTAAAATTAGTTGAGACCTAACCAGGCCAGCAACCCCTGGCCTGTGACATACTCGATAATTAAAGTTAGCGAAAAACCGATCATCGCGGCTCGACCGTTCAGGCGTTCCGCGTAGCTGTTGAAGCCAAACTTTGGTTGTTCCAGTTTGGGAGTGACAGTGGGTTGTAGTTGTGTCATTGCTTGATTACCTTGCGATCGACGCTATTGAGATCTGAAATAGAATGTTAGTTACAAATCTTAAACATTTCTGCTTCCATTATAAAGAGGGTTAACCGCCGTCAACCGTCCGCGCTCAAAAAAAAACTGCTGCCAAATAAAGCCACTCAATTATATCCGCTCAAAATATGACTAATCAGTTAGATACCGATAAGCTTCCCGCAGCCGTACAGCGAGTTGCCTTTGCCCTTCGTACAGTAGGCTGGGTTAGCTTCTGGGTGCAGTCAGTGCTAGCGGTGGTAGCGGCGATCATTTTGCTCTTTGCCATCCCCTTTGCCATCCCCAGTGCTACTGCCACTGCGAATTCAACCAGTGCCGGCACCGGCGGTGGCGTATTTTTTGCCATTTGCGGGCTGCTCGTGCTCGGTTACAGCGTATATCGGGCTTTCCGCTTCACCCGTTTGTCGAGACAACTTCGATCGCGCGCCGCCAACGCTGTCCGCCCTAAAAAAGCAGACACCATCAAACAGGTGCAGTTAACACTGGTCAGCAACTTGGTAGGAATGCTGTTGACGCTCGTCGGCGCAGAAGCTATTAGCGGAACGCTTTTAGCAAAATCTCTAGCTCAGCCGCAAGCCTTGTTTGGTGCCGCAGTCGATGTCGGCCGATTTATTCAGCCTTTAGACATATTTGTGGTACTCGCCAATACTCACGCCACTGTTGCTCACTTTGTCGGAATTGTCGGGGCTCTTTGGTTGCTCGATCGCATTCACAAGCAATAGAAAATGGGAATTGGTAATTGAGAATCGGTAATCGGGAATTCCCACTCTCCCACTCTCCCCCAACCGACATCCGGAATCAATGCCAAGCTGTCGAAGAACGTACTCAGATACCTTCTAGCAAGACATAAACATCATGGCACTGAAACCCGAGGCTTATTTTGGGGTGACAGATCACGCAACTATTGAAATTTCTCAAGAAAGTTTTCGTTCTGTCCTAGGTCAAATAGAAGCTGAACTCCTCTGTAGCGAAACCTACAGCCAAGCTCTAGCTAGCTTGCAAACCATGTTGGGCTCGGCCGCCTCCGCTGCCGAAATTTTAATTAGAGCAGTTAGCAGAGAAGCCGTCAAGCTCGCATTTGACAGGTTTGGCAAACCAAACAAAACAGAAATTCAAGTCGCTCCAGAGAATTTGGCTGCGGCAATTCCCGCTGCACCCTATGTTAGAGAATTAGACCCGCCATTCGCTGCTCCTGTTTTCTATTGGCGCAACGCTAGTTTGGAAGCTCCACCCAAAACCGAGCCCGAGACAGAAAAGTTCGATCGAGAAACCAACACTTTAGAAGAAAGCCCACAAGCCCCCAAAGACGAAATTCAAGTCGAGTCGGCCGCACCCGCAACTGTCATCGCCCCCCCCCAATCCCTCCCAGGCTTCGGTTTTTCCAAGAAACCGAAAAAACTCACCCAGGAAGAAGAAGCAGCAATAGCAGTTCAGCAGCGAGAAGAATGCTTGCAGGAGTTGGGTAGAGAATTGCGTAAGGGAAGGCAAATTCGATCGCTATCCCTCCAGCAACTTCACAGCCAAACTCTCGTACCGCTGCACCACATCGAAGCGATCGAAAATGGAGAAATCGAGAAACTGCCCCAAGATATTTACGTTAGAGGTTTTATCCGCAGGCTGGGCGACGCCTTGGGACTAGACGGCAGCGCCATGGCGAATGCTCTGCCCAAACCCGCCCCCAGTCCAATTCCAGGCACGTATATGTCTGTTTCCAACTCCGACTCATCCGAAGGCTTTCAAATGCGTCCGGTGCATTTGTACCTCGGCTACACCGCTTTGATGGCTGGGGCTATAGGGGGTGTGGGTTGGCTGTCGCAGCAACCTGTGGTGCCCGGAGCAAATGCAGTACCTCAGCCGCAGGTGAAACCGCCAGCTTCGGTTGCACCGGCTCAGAAAAGCCAAGAAAAAGCACCTCAACCTGGTTTGAAAAAGTCTAACAGTCACGGTGGAATGATTATGGGGGCTGACATGGCACCGCCGGAGGTGATTTTTGGTTAGAGTGCAATACGCTTGGATTAGCGGTTGTCCGAAGAGAGGAACGAAGCAATCGCAGTATCTTTTTTTCACAGGGTTTTGTCGATCGGACTGTCTTATCCCAACTGTATTGTGTGAGAGTGTTGTCGGGCGATCGAT
>NZ_JAUBVZ010000004.1:99380-257378 GCF_036702805.1 Microcoleus sp. A006_D1 | reverse complement strand
GGGGCCCCCCCCCCCCCCCCCCAACACTCTTGGCGCAGGTAAACTTAGAAACCCAGTTTCCGAGTTCACCTGCATAGGGATACACAGCTTGAAGACATGAGTCCTGGAGATCGATCGCGGTTGAGATTGTAGTTCAATCCCCCAGCTTCATCCATCTGTGGAGTCAAATCTCAAATCTCAAATCGCCCAGCCTTGCACCCAAAGTGAATTTTCAACTGCATCAGGAAACCCGATATGTGCGATAAACTATCTATTTGACCAGTCCTAAAAGAGGTTTCCGATAAGATGAGTTCCCCAGCCACCGCTGCTTCCTCCGATATCGAGCCGCTATCGACTCAGCCACAAACAGTCACGAGTTTGGCTGTATCGCACAGTGCTTTGGTAGCCACTTCTCAACTGCCACAAAAATCTTGGACAATCGAAGATAGCGAGAAACTGTACCGCATTCAAGGTTGGGGCGAACCCTATTTTTCGATCAATGCCGCCGGTCACGTTACAGTATCTCCCAAGGGCGATCGCGGCGGTTCCCTCGACTTGTGCGAACTGGTAGAATCCCTGAAACAGCGAAATTTGGCTTTGCCGCTGCTGATTCGATTCTCTGATATTTTGGAAGATCGGATCGATCGCCTAAATTCCTGTTTTGCCAGAGCGATCGCCCGCTACAATTACAAAAATGTCTATCGCGGTGTCTTTCCAGTCAAATGCAACCAGCACCGACAATTAATTCAAGACTTGGTGCGTTTTGGTAAACCCCATCACTTCGGACTGGAAGCCGGCTCGAAACCAGAATTAATGATCGCTTTGGCGACCTTAAAAACCCCAGGCGCTTTGTTAATTTGCAACGGTTACAAAGACCGCGAATACATCGAAACTGCAATTTTGGCGCAGCGGCTCGGGCAAACTTCCGTGATTGTGCTGGAGCAAATTGAGGAAGTAGAACTCGCCATTGCCGCGAGCAAAGCATTAGGAATTAAGCCGATTTTGGGAGTGCGAGCCAAACTCACTACCAAAGGCGTTGGCCGCTGGGGAGGTTCCACGGGCGATCGGGCAAAATTTGGTCTGACAATTCCAGAAATTATGCGCGCAGTCAGAGAACTTGAAAAAGCTGGAATGCTCGACTGTTTGCAGTTACTGCACTTCCACATCGGCTCTCAAATTTCCTCAATCAGCGTCATCAAAGAAGCCATTCGAGAAGCCAGCCACATCTATGTAGAATTAGCTCAATTGGGAGCTAACATGAACTACTTGGACGTAGGCGGTGGGCTGGGCGTTGACTACGACGGCTCTAAAACCAACTTCCACGCTTCCAAAAACTACAATATGCAAAACTACGCAAACGACGTAGTAGCGGGAGTTAAAGATGCCTGTGACGAGCGGAAACTGCCAGTGCCAATTATCATTAGTGAAAGCGGGCGGGCGATCGCATCTCACCAATCAGTCTTAGTTTTTGACGTACTCGGGACTAGCGATGTCCCCAGAGAAATACCAGAACCTGTAGGCGAAACAGCACACCAAATTCCGCGAAATCTCTACGAAATCTACCAATCTATCACTCCCGAAAATTACCAAGAAGTCTATCACGATGCTATCCAATTCAAGGAAGAAGCAATCAGTTTATTTAACTTAGGCTATTTGGGAATTGCGGAACGGGCAAAAACCGAACAGTTGTACTGGGCTTGCTGCGATAAAATACAGGCGATCGCGCGACAAAAAGACTACGTATCGGACGATTTGGAAGACCTAGAAAAGGTGATGGCATCCATTTATTACATCAACTTATCTGTTTTCCAGTCAGTACCCGACAGTTGGGCAATTAACCAATTGTTCCCAATTATGCCAATTAACCGACTCGACGAAGAACCGACTGAGCGCGGGATTTTAGCCGATCTTACCTGCGACAGCGACGGCAAAATCGACCAATTTATAGATTTGCGAGATGTCAAGTCGGTTTTGGAGCTGCATACTCTCAAACCCGGAGAACCTTACTATTTGGCGCTATTTTTGGGAGGTGCTTATCAGGAAATTATGGGCAACCTTCACAACTTATTCGGCGATGCAAATACAGTTCACATTCAGCTAACGCCTTCTGGCTATCATATCGAACACGTTGTGAAAGGGGACACTATGAAAGAAGTCCTCAGCTACGTACAATACGATGCAGAAAGTTTGGTTGAAAGCATCCGCCGTCAGACAGAAGCAGCTTTGCAGCAAAATAAAATTACTCTTTCCGAGGCACAACTTTTGCTGCAAAATTACGAGCGGAGTCTGGGCCAATATACTTATCTTCAGTCCTAGTAAGTTGGCAGTTGGCAGTTGGCAGTTGGCAGTTGGCAGTTGGCAGTTGGAAGCAATTACCAATTACCAATTACCAATTACCAATTACCAATTACCAATTAGTCAGCATGGCCGAGAATTTCTGCGATCGCCCGCCGCTCTTCTCCCTGTACAGTTGGTAAAACTTGGCGAGCATCAGTAATCAGCCAATCGAGAGCCGCCGCTTGCAAATCGATCGACGCACCAGTTTTATCCACGCAGTAGCGCCCGAACACCAGTTTGTCAACCAACCGCACCTCCGGCCCCAAACGGGAATACTCAAAAATCACGCTGTTTTCGACTGTCGCGCCACTGCAAAGCCAACAATTCGGGCCGATCATTGTCGGGCCGACTATTTTTGCTCCGTCTTCAATAATGGTCATCCCGCCAATGTAAACAGGCCCAGTAATATCAACCTTGTCCCAGTTGACAGCTACATTCAAACCAGCGTAAATGCCGGGACGCACTTGAATTCCCGGAATCGAAACATTTTTAACTTGTCCGAGCAGCACGCTTTGAATTGCCCGCCAATAGTCAGGAACTTTGCCGATATCCACCCACTCAAAGTCCATGCTAATCCCGTAAAAAGGCGCACCTGCTGCTACTAGCGCCGGGAATAATTGGGAACCAATATCGTATTCCTCGCCCGAAGGAATGTAATTGAATATTTCCGGTTCAAAAATGTAAATACCAGTGTTGATGTCGGTACTCAGAGCTTCATCTACAGAAGGTTTTTCTTGAAATGCTTTAATTCTGCCAGACT
The DNA here is from genome assembly GCF_036702805.1 of Microcoleus sp. A006_D1. Taxonomy (NCBI): domain Bacteria; kingdom Bacillati; phylum Cyanobacteriota; class Cyanophyceae; order Oscillatoriales; family Microcoleaceae; genus Microcoleus; species Microcoleus sp. A006_D1. Next base: position 254,302 of record NZ_JAUBVZ010000004.1, on the reverse strand, counting down.
CGTCAGTAACTACCACACCGTAACTGGGAACCTCATGGCGGGGAACCGATTTCATAATAATAGTAGCGATCGCCCCTTTTTCCCGGTGCCACTTCACAGCAGCAGTCAAGTCCAAGTCAATCAAAGCGTCGCCGCACAGCACCACAAAAGTATCGTCAAAAAACGGCGAGAAGTCCTGAATTCGCCTCATGCCCCCAGCCGAACCGACTGCTTCTCCAATCAGTTCTCCGTCCTCAATTCGCCCTTCAAAAGAATAGGCAATTTGTACCCCAAACTTTTGACCGTCGCGGAAATAGTTTTCAATCACGTCGGCCAAATGGGAAACATTGACCATAATCTGGTCAAATCCATGCTGGCGGAGCAATTCAACCAAAAATTCCATCACAGGCTTTTGCAGGATGGGAATCATCGGTTTGGGTATTGTATGAGTAATGGGACGGATGCGAGTGCCTTTACCTGCCGCCAGAATCATCGCTTTCATTATTAACTTCCTCAACCCTCTGTTAATTGATATCAACTCAACAATTAGATGCTAGCGGTTGCGATCGAATCGATCGATCGCAGCAAAATCCTGACCTGTTTATAGGCGATATCGTACCAGGCTATCAATCATTTAGCCCAATTTACCTGGATTTAAGCAACCAGGAATCAGAAATCATAAATAATCTCAAGTCCGGGTGAATGCAGCTACAATTGCCCTAGATGCCGGTTCGTCCGGCGACCTGTCAAGAGTTCCAGAGACTGGTCAACCCGCCCCGGAAGCCTATCTGATGCACATCCAAGCTCAAAGCGCCCGGATTTTGAGGTCTTGGTAGAATTCCTCTTGAAGCAACTCTACTTTAGACTGAGCCGATAGCAGCAACAACGCCCAAAAAACACCCACGCGGTCATGATGCGGCAAATGAACTTCCTCAGTCGATAGCGGGGTTTCTGGGTGAACAGAGGGGTGCAAACCGTTGTGATGCCAGAGTTCCAGCAATTTGTCCAAGTCAAGCCAACCCTCGTCAATTTCCTGACCCCGTTCTGCCAGAAATCGCTCCAGTTGGCTAGCAGTTTCCACCAAATTTTCTTGGTGAGCTAGCTCAAAGATAGCCTGGGCTGCTTGCGATCGCATTTTTGAACTCGGGCGGCGGCGGGGAGCAACTGTCTGCTCCATGGCTGCTTTCATGAGTTGCAACTGATCGATCAGCTCTGGGAGAGTCACGGGACGTTTTTGCGGTAGTTGAGCGACACCGCGGCGGCGCAATTGCCGCTCCAGATGCTGCGGCAAATGTCGCCCTCCCGAGTGTTCTGCGTCTTCGAGCGCGGCCTCGTCCGATTCTGGATTCGCCGGGGGTTCAGAGAGGACGATACTTTCTGCTTTGAGCAAAACCAGCATGGAAGCGTACAAAAACGCTTGGCCGGAGTGGGACAAATCGGAGAAATCCGTACTCTGATCGGCATCGCAGGCGTTGGTAAGCTTGCTCAAACAGCGATCGAACACTTCAATGACTTTAACGTCCCAAGGATCGATTTCTCCCCGTTCTGCTAAGTCAATTAAAATTGCGATCCCCTCAGAAATCGTTTCTAAACCATCTTGGTCTCGGGAAACAGCCATTCGATTTTAGATTTTAGATTTTAGATTTTAGATTTTTTCTCCCTCAGAAAGAGAGAGCCTCTCAATTTAATTAGTGGTTACTTCAGCAGTTTTTGTTTCAGCCACTGCTGTTTTTAGACTTGTCACTTCTGCACTTTCTAGCAAAGGTTGTTTCGCATCTACTTCTGCTTTATAGCGTTCGATATCTTGTTGTAACTCCTGAATTTGCTGCTCTTTTTCGCGAACTTGGCGCGCCTCTTGGCGGGAAGTGAGCATTCGCTGCATTCTCGACCACAGACTGAACAGCCACGCTAGAATTGCTCCAAATCCAGTTGCTATAATTAGTTCTACCGACAGTGGAGCTTTCACTTGAAAGCCTTTGATAATTTGAACGGTAGTCGGTTCTGTATTCTCAATGCTGAACAAAACTAGAGCCAAGCAAATCAGAAAGATGAAGAAGAAGTTTAATACTCGCATTTTCTCTGTTCCTAATTCTCAATTCCGGTTAAGCAAATTGTTTGCTATTTGTCAACTATTTTTTATCAGATGCTGCCAGTTTTTTTGATAAGATCAAATCTGGTCAATTAATCCTTGTATCCGGCGACTCAATTGATAAAAAAGGCGATCGCACTTTGAATCGCACTTTAAGAAATTGCAGTTGTACAACCAAATCTTGAGCCATCCAACTGCGACATCCAATCCTTTGAATGCTCTAGGTTTGGCCGATGTTTTGCGGTTTATTCCCAATTCCGAGTGCTGGCAATATTTGATATTTCAAAGCAATGCCCGCCGCCACAAATAAGGCAATAATCAGCGCCCCAATGCCTACGGGACTGGGAATCCAGAATGTCGCCTCCAAATAGTTAACTTCTCCGGGTTTCAGCTTCCAAACTAACTGCTTTCCCTGTTCGTAAATTTCGGGAACCAGCGTACCGGGGACAGTATTTTCAATACTTTTGGCGCCCCAAGGCGTGTTCAAGCTAAAGTCTAGCTCCAAAAGTGCCCCTGGACTCAGTAGCAGACTGCCGTTTGAGGAAAGCAGAGAAAGCGATCGCAAATCCAATTCCAAACTTAACCGATTTCGCAGCACCAATAACAAATTATTCTGCTTGACTCTCAGGTGAGATTCAAACTTGGGCAAATCGGTTTCTAGCGGACTTGCGGCCCGAGATTTTGCGGTTGGTGCGATCGTCGGATTGTAAAATTCGTTAAACTTGTCTTCTAACTCGGCGCCATTATTGAAAGGAATTGTCACTACAACTTCTCTCTCGGAAAGCCGTTTAGTTTTTCCATCCAGCAATCTCACCCGACTTTCTACGCTTTTCAACCAATCTGCAACAGTGTCGCTGCTGAAGCTGGTCAACCTTTCCCCCAGTTTAATGTGCTGCACGATTGCGCCGCGAGTTTGGCTGTCAAAGTTGACTCCGACATCGTACTGAACGCATCCAGTAACTAGAGTTAAAAGGCAAAAAACAAAAGGTAAAAGAAAGAAAAAGTTTTTTTTCCTCTTCCCAGTTCCATCCTTGACATTTTGCTCTTTCATTGTACCTTTTCCCTATTTTTTCCTATTTGCATGAATTAGCAAAGCCAGGTTTGTAGTGAGGACTTCAGTCCTTCTTGACTCAACTAGGATAAGAGGACTAAAGTCCTCACTACAAACCAAGACGTGAGTGTTAACATTTTGATAGCAGCAGTGTCGGAGTCACCTGAAATTAACCGCACTCAACTTATTGCCTCGAAGCTACACCCAACTGTTGAAACAGCATACTCGGCAAATATGCCGCACCGCCTACCCATTCGGCTTCGCTGCTTAAATCTGCCAAATTTTTAAAGGCTTCAAAAATGCTGCCTGCCACCATTGTATTCTTGACGCGACCGACAATTTTGCCTTTTTCTACTTTATAGCCTAAGTCTAAATTGACAGAAAATTCGCCAGCTAACTGATTGGATTGACCGGCACCTAAAACTTGCTCTACTATGAGACCTTCGTCCATGCTAGCAATCAAGTCTTGAGTGCTGGTATTTCCTGGGGAAATGCAGAAGTTAGTCAAATCTGGGCCTGGGCGAGACAATCCGCCACGAAAACCGTTGCCGGTTGATTGTACACCGGCGCGGGCGGCCCATCTACGATCCCAATAAAATCCGGTAACAGTTCCTTTGTCAATCAAGGTTTTGCGGGTGGTTGGTGTACCTTCGTCGTCAAAGGGACAAGCGGAAGGGCCCAAAGTTGGGTCTTCAAAAAATGTGAAGCGTTCGTCAAATAAGGTTTCGCCGATTTTGTCGGCTAGGGGAGAGGCTTTTTGGACTACTGTTTGACCTGACAGGATGGTATCAAACAAACTTCCTAATGTGCTGGCGGCGGCTCTGGGGGTAAATAATACTGGGTAGGAACCGCTGGTGATGCTGGCTGGATGTTCGGCGAGGCGGTATTTTTCGAGGAGTGATTGCAGGATGCTGTTGGTGTCGAGGGGGCGATCGCGCGCAACATCATAACTGTATGCTTGCATAAAGTCTTCTCCCTTGACCAAATTGCCTGCGATCGTCCCGCTGACTATTTGGCTGCACCTTTCGGCATACACGTCTCGCGTCGTGGCAATTTTTACGCGGCCGTTGCGGACGTGAAAGCCGACATCTACCATAATATCGGGATTGTAGGCGTGGACTTGCTCGATCAGGTTTTTGCCGTTTTCGACTAATTCTTGGGTTGTGGGCGGAGTGTAGGTGGTTTCCGGGCCTTTGAGGTGGAAGTCGGAGGCGAGTTCAAATTCTGCGGGATCGCCGATTTCGGCTGTTTGAATCGCTGCATCTACTAAGTCGTCTATGCGGCTTAAATCTGTGGAACTAGCAAAGCCGATTTTGCCTTTGTAAATCAGCCGGAGTGCTACGCCTTGCAGTGCTTTGGTTTGCAGGGATTTGAGGCGATTGTTCTCAAATTCGATCGGGGTGTCTTGACTCGACAGATAGTATACTTCAGCAGCATCAGCTCGCTGACTTGCCAATTTCAAAATCTGCTCTATGGTTGAATCGCTCACAATAATAATCACCTTTCAGGTTGGTCTTTTTTTTATTTTAGCTTTCTTCGCCGGCGGCCTGACGATTTGAGATTTGAGATTTGAGATTTTAGATTGATTGATTGCATAAATATTTGATTAATCAGTAAACCGCAGATACAAGGCAGATGCAACGCAGATTAACGGAGATAATTTCAAGATAATTTGTGAATGAATGCAATCTTGTCTATTCTTGCTTCTATCCTAGATAACTAAAAACTTCTTCCACCATCCGTTACATCCGTTAAATCCGTTACATAATCCGTTGCCGAACTTCCTTCTCTCGCGACGATAACTAAAAACTTTTTCTTCCACCCGTCCGTTACATCCGTGGAGCGACTTCGTTGCCGAACTTCTTTCTACTTAACTCAGCCAAGCTAAGCCTGCTAAAGTAAGAAATATCGCCATTAAGGCCACCCATACAAATTGATTGCCTTTGGTATTTACCTGACTTAAATCTACAGGTTCCTCTACGACGGGCTTTGGTTTAGCGTACTTGATATCAGCGTTGGGATTGGCTTGAAAACTGATTGATTTATTTTCATCTAAAGCTGCTAAATCGGGGATTTTTACCGTCCATTCATCAGGGATACTGAGTTTGGGGGCTTCGAGAATGAACAGCAAGCGCTTGGCTTGCTGGCGGGTTTCTTGGCGGGGATGGTGGGTGAGTTTGCGGCAAAGCTCGATCGCCCTTTCGGTATCGCCAGAGGCTTCGTAGGCTGTCACCAACCACATCTGCACCTCGCCGCCTAACCTGGAAGTGCGATCGACCAAACCGGTAGCTGTTTCTAAACTCTGGATAGCTTGAGCATACAGGCCGCTCTCAAAAGCTACTCGGCCCGCTTGATACTCAGTTTGAACTATTTCTAACTTTTCTGAAGTCACCAGCCCCCACCCAATTCACAAATATTAGTTCCCCAATTCCCCAAAAGCTAGAATTCGCTGCTGTTTTGCGACATACCGGATTCATTGTCACGCTTGGAACCCAGCAAGTCTAAGTGGTCTACTCTAATTACTGGCTTCGAGCGATTTGTTCCCGTATTGCGGTCTTGCCAGCGATCGAACTTCAAAGAGCCTGTTACTCCAATTAGAGAGCCTTTACGAACGTAGTCAGCAGCGACTTGCGCTGTTTTGCCCCAGATTTCCAGATTAAACCAGTCTGGCTGATCGCTGTTCTTGGTTCTGCGGTTGACTGCCAGCGTCAAATTACACACAACTTTACCCGACTCAAAATACTTCACGTCCGGGTCGCCGCCGACGCGGCCTACTAAAGTCACAACATTAAGACTCATAAACTTTTTCGGGAATGTGCTCGATTGGTGATGTAGTTAAACTCTCCCAGACGCGCGATCGCCTCCAAACTTAACTTGGAACAGCGCGAATCAGGGCTTCATCCTGATTTTACACCCACTTACCAGAACATATTGATTGTGGATGATTGGCGAGTCGGCGTTCAACTTATGCTCGACAATGTACAGTTCTGACTAGACTCAGGATGAAAAACGTAATAGAATCCACCTCGGTTACACTTTTGTAACAACATTATTGCACACAATACTATTTTAGTTTGGGGGGGTACAAATCAGTGGGTCTTCTCAATCGATTTTCCAGAGATATGGGTATCGACCTCGGTACTGCTAACACGCTCGTTTATGTATCCGGCAAAGGTATTGTTCTGCAAGAACCGTCCGTAGTGGCGATCGACCAAGACTTAAAAATACCGCTGGCTGTCGGAGAAGATGCTAAAAAAATGCTCGGGCGCACGCCAGGGAATGTCATAGCATTGCGCCCGCTTCGCGACGGGGTAATCGCCGACTTCGATACAGCCGAACTCATGCTCAAGACTTTTATCCGCAGGGTTCACGAAGGCCGAAGCTTAGTTTCGCCGCGGATTATTATTGGCATCCCCAGCGGTGTCACCGGAGTGGAGAGGCGGGCTGTCATTGAGGCGGCTACTCAGGCCGGTGCTAGAGAAGTGCGGTTAATTGATGAACCTATCGCTGCGGCGATCGGGGCTGGATTGCCTGTGGCTGAGGCAACTGGCAATATGATTATAGATATCGGTGGGGGTACGACGGAAGTTGCGGTTTTGAGTTTGCAAGGTACGGTGATCAGTGAGTCAGTCCGGGTGGCCGGTGATGAACTCAATGAGGCGATCGTCCAATACATGAAAAAAGTTCACAATTTGGTCATCGGCGAACGCACTGCTGAAGAAATTAAGATTCAGGTGGGTTCTGCATATCCAACCCCAGAAGATGACGATGTGATCATGGAAGTGCGCGGCTTGCACTTGCTCTCCGGTTTACCGCGAACTGTGACGATCAAAGGCCCAGAAATTCGCGAAAGTATGTCGGAACCGCTTTCAGTAATCGTGGAAGCTGTCAAGCGTACTTTGGAACGCACTCCCCCGGAATTAGCAGCAGATATTATTGACAGGGGAATTATGCTGGCCGGCGGCGGGGCGCTGATGAAAGGTTTAGATACTCTGATCAGTCACGAAACAGGAATTGTCACTCACGTGGCAGCCGATCCGCTGTGCTGCGTGGTTTTGGGAACTGGTAGGGTATTGGAAAACAAACAGTTGGAACGGGTTTTCAGCGGGCAGTCGTCGCGCAATATGTAGTTAACAAACTTGGGATTTTGGATTTAGAAATAGGTCTGCCATCTAAAATCTAAAATCCTGACATAACAATTTTACATTACTGAAATTATGCTAAAAAACACACTCCGCAGGTGGTGGGATCTGCGTCTGCCAATTGCTCTTTTAGGTTTAGCTGTAACTGCGGCTTGGGGAGTTAGACAAACACAAGGTGCTGCACTGTTTGAAGTTTACAATTGGGTAACTCGTCCGTTTCAAGCCAACGGCTCTGGACAAGAGCAACTCATCTCGGCGCGTACTCAAGAATTGCAAGCGCAGCTATTAGAATCAGAGACTCAAAATCAGAAGCTAAAAGAGCTTTTAGGTTACGTTTCTGCTAAGAAACCTAAAGGGACTGTCGCTCCAATTGTCGGTCGCAGCGCTGACCATTGGTGGCAGCAAGTAACCTTGGGGCGCGGTAGTAATGATGGCATCAAAACAGATTTTACTGTGATGGGCCCCGGTGGTTTGATAGGTCGGGTTGTCAGTGTTACTCCTAATACTAGCTTGGTGCTGTTAGCCAGCGATCCTACAAGTCAATTGGGTGTGGGAATTACTCGCAGTCGCAACATGGGTTTTATGCGCGGTAAAGGCGGTAATCAGGCTGTGATGGAGTTCTTTGATAATGTTCCCAATGTCAAGCCTGGGGATGTGGTTTCAACTTCTTCTTTTAGTCAGTTGTTCCCTGCTGGTTTGCCGGTGGGAAAAGTGGTTTCGGTGGATATGAATAAAACTCCGGCTCCTGAAGCTATTGTTGAGTTTTCTGCACCAATGAATTCTCTGGAGTGGGCCGTGGTTTACCCTCACGATAAGCAAGCGGAACTCAAGGCTGCGCCGGGTGAATCTCCTGCACCTTCGGGGGGAGCAAAGCAGCAATGAAGCGTTTATCTCGGTTGTCTTCGCGATCGCGCCAATTTCTCAACTTCAGCGTTACATTTGTTTCTGTGCTGCTGTGCATACTGATATTGCCCACTCGGTTCCCTGGAATGGAATTGTTGGGAATTGGCCCGAACTGGCTGTTAATTTGGTTGGTAGCTTGGAGTATTAAGCGGAAACGCACAGTTTGGGGAGCTGCTAGCATGGGCTTGGCTTTGGGGTTTCTTCAAGATGCGATGACTGCTCCTCATCCCACCCACGCTGTGAGTCTAGTTGTTGTAGGAGTCTTAACAGTTGTTTTGCTGAAAACCTGGTCGATTCCGGCTGATATTGTTGAGAGAGATCCGATTCCGATCGCGTTAATTGTGTTTGGGATGGCGGTGGTAGCGGAAACGGTGATGGGGCTGCAATTTTTGGCTATGGGCGATCGGGCTTTACTGGAAATTTGGAGCGATCACCAGCGAGTGGCTTTGTGTTCTGCTATTCTCAGCAGTCTGTGGGCTCCGGTGATTTATTTTCCCCTCAATCGCTTGTGGGAAATGACCAGGAATTTAGAAAAATCTTAGTCATTAGTCATTAGTTAACTGTTGACTGTTAACTGTTGACTGTTGACTGTATAGAGGTTCTCAAAAAAGTGAGGTATACGGGCGATGCCCCATGCCCCATGCCCCATGCCCTATGCCCTATGCCCAATGCCCTATAGTCATTATAATATTACTTGTTGCCCCAAACCTAATAAGTGATGAACGGCAATAATTAAGTCGCTGAGAATGAAATTAGGCTGGTGCTTTTGCAGTTGATGGCGGCTGCGAATGCCGCAGGTAACGGCAATTGTGGGTATTCCCAATGCTTGTCCTGCGAGAATATCTGCTTCGGTATCTCCGATCATCCAAGCCGAACCCAAGGATGACTCAAATTCTTCTGCAACTTCAGCCAACAATTCGGTTTTTAAGGCTGTATAGTTGTGATAGGCGGCATCCGGCATCTGAGTGCCGCGAATGCTAGTAAACAGTCTGGCTAAACCGTAATTTTGCAATAGTTGAACGGCTTGATTTCTCGGCCGCAGGGTGACTAAAATCAGCCGCACGCCACGAGAGTGCAAAAGTGCGATCGCCCATTGCACTCCCGGCTGGATGCGATCTAAGTGCAATAAGTCTGGCTGATTGACAATCCGACTCACGCATCCCAGAAAAACGTGAATTTCTTCTCCCCACAAGCCGGAACTTTTGGCTATTTCAGCATCGGGCACTCGGTTTTGTTTCATTTGCCAAAACTGCTGTTTGCTGAGGATTTGGAGGTTGAGGTTGATTCCTCGGCTGCGGTAGACTGCTTGAGTGTCGGCTAATCCCTGTTGATAGGTGGCGTAGTAGCGATCGGACACATCGACGATCGGCCCGTCTAAATCGCAAAATACCGTCATCCGGGGGGACGAGTCAGCTTCTGATGGTAGCTTGTACTGAGAGTTTTGGGAGTCCGGGGCGACAGCAGTTAACATATAACGTTAAGTAAATCAAGGGAGCCATACATTTCTTGACTTTAGCAAGATTCTATAAGCTATAATACAAAATTTTAAGTCAAATTATTAAAAAAACCTATTAAGATTTTGAGGATTGGTGTGAATAAGGGCGATCGATCGAGCAAAGTGTTCATAAAATCAAGGAAAAAGTGATTTTTGTAGCTGTTGATATGTGCTTTAGCCATTAAAGTTTAGAATTAACTTTTTAGTCTTTTGTAATCTACCCATGCTCAAACAAAGCGATTTTGTTAGGAATCCAGACACTAATCGAGTAGAGGTGCTGTCCGAAGCACTGCCTTACATCCAACACTTTGCCGGCCGCACGATTGTGGTCAAATATGGCGGTGCGGCGATGAAAGATAGCACTCTCAAAGACAAAGTAGTTCGGGATATTGTACTGCTAGCTTGCGTGGGGATGCGTCCGGTTGTGGTTCACGGCGGCGGCCCAGAAATTAATATTTGGCTGGAAAAATTAGGAATTGAGCCACAATTCAAGGATGGTTTGAGAGTGACTGATGCCGCGACGATGGAAGTCGTAGAAATGGTTTTGGTGGGCAAAGTAAATAAGGAAATTGTTTCGTTAATCAACCAAGCTGGCGGCAAAGCAGTAGGATTGTGCGGCAAGGATGCGAATCTAATTCAAGCTCGTCCAGATGGCCGGGAAGGAATTGGGTTTGTTGGTGAAGTTAGCGGCGTAAAAATCCAGATTTTGGAGTCTTTAGTAAACAGCGGTTATATTCCGGTGGTGTCGAGCGTGGCGGCGGATGAACACGGTCAATCTTACAACATTAATGCTGACACGGTGGCCGGGGAAATAGCGGCTGGTTTGGGAGCGGAAAAGTTGATTTTGATGACTGATACTGCGGGAATTTTGGAGGATTATCACAAGCCGGAGAGTCTGATTGCTAAATTGGATATTCAGGAAGCGAGAGAGTTGGTTGAGTCGGGAGTTGTGTCTGGGGGGATGATTCCGAAGGTTAATTGTTGCGTGCGGAGTTTGGCTCAGGGTGTGAAGGGCGCTCACATTATTGATGGGCGAATTCCCCATGCTTTGCTGCAAGAAATCTTTACGGATGCGGGGATTGGATCGATGATTGTTGCTTCTGAGTTTAGCGGGGCAAAGTTAAGGCATAAGTAGGGCTTAACTTTTAGCTTGGGGCGGGTAAGTGAAGGATAAATCCTTGTTTTACCCGTCCTGAGAATCGCTTTTGAGTTTGCCAGTAGGACTTGTAGGAACTATTGTTGAAGTGTATGATACGGGCAATAAATGTCAGTATTTAGTGGAGTTTGCTGATAGTCAAGGGATTGAATATGCTATGGCTATTTTGAAAGCAGATGAAATTTTAGTTCTGCAATATGAACTCGCATTTGCTTAGTAATGTGAGGGGAATAGAAGTTACATAAAGGCGATTCCCTACGGGATAGCTACAGCGCGTACTTTTGGAAGGAAAGGGATATCGCCCGCGTGAGATTTAGGATGGGATAGGGGCGATCGCGATTAAGCCGATCGCTTTTTCAGCAAGCTTTGAGCCTAAGTTATAATAAAGATCCTTTGATAAGGAGCAATTAGATGAATATTGTCCTAAAACCAGAATATGAAGAGTTTATTCAAGCGCAAATGCAAAGCGGGAAATATGGCAGTGTTGAAGAAATTATTGGAGAAGCGATCGCGCTTTTGAGAGAACGAAAACGACAGATCGAAGAACTGCGCGAGAAAATAGCAGTGGGAACTACACAAATTGCTAAGGGACAAGTGACTGATGGGGAACTTGTTTTTGCCAGACTGCAAGAAAAGATCGATCGCATAGAACAGTCAGAGGTATGAACAGTTACACATTTTCTGATGAAGCTGTGCGAGACTTGAATGAGATTTGTGACTACATTGCTCGAAATAGTTCTAAGGCTGCCAGCGAGCTTTTTGATGCCATCCGTCAAAAATGTAAACTTGTGGCAGAATTTCCCAATATGGGCAAACGTTATGAGATATTTGACCCCAATTTGCGCGGATTTATTGTTAGGGATTACTTAATTTTTTACTACCCCAGATCGGACGGGATTGATATTGCTCGCGTGGTGCGTGGCGATCGAGATTTGGTATTATTGTTTTCAGAGTTAGGGGAAGATTAATCGGCGTTGGATGGATCTGAATGGCGATCGCGCTTTTGGAATGAAAGGGATCTCGCTCGCGTGAGATTTAGGATGGGATAGGGGCGATCGCGCTGAATTTATTATAATATGAAATGACTTAAATATTATCTTTTATGAGCGATGAATTGCGAGAAAAAATTTCAGAGATAGCTAGTAAATTTAAGCTGTTTGAATGTAATACTTGTGCTTTAAGTATCCAAGAATTTTTAATTGAAAGGGGCATTTCCGCAAAAAAGGTAAAAATTTACACTGGCAGTGCCAAGGGAAAGTATGGTAATATTTATCATGATGACCTCGGACAAAATATTGCTACGAATGGAAGGCATGAAGCGATTTCAGTTAAAATTAATGGCGAGGAATTAATTTTTGATAATATCCACAATCAAGGAATTTCTAAACAAGAGTGGTTGGGAAAGTTTTATTGTTTGGCGATCGAGTTGGGCGGTGAATTTGAGATTGCGGAAATTGAATTTTAGCTAAAAGGAAATAAAAGGATGTTAGATTTGTATGATTTGCTAGGGAAAATCAAGAAAAGATCGTCTTTATACTTGGGGAATCGATCGCTTAGTCATCTTCATGTTTTTTTGGACGGTTATACCTTTGCCCGCCGTCAACTTGGCATCCCTCTCACAGAAGAAGAAAAAAAGTTTGAGGATTTTCAAGAATGGATAGAGATTCGATTTAACCAAGCAGATACTCAATCTTGGAGTCGGATTATTCTTTTCTATTCTGAGGATGAAGCAGATGCACTGAAACGTTTCTTTGATTTGTTTGAAGAATTTGTGAGTTGTGAAAAGTTGCCACAAGATGATGCAACAATAAATTACGAAATGCCGGATGAGTTGAGTGTTGTAGCTGGAAATATTTGAGTTTGATATTGATAGGGATGGGATAGGGGCGATCGCGCTTTTGGAATGAAAGGGCGATCGCCCGCGTGAGATTATAGGATGGGAGACGGGCGAGATCACTTTTGGAAGCAAAGGGCGATCGTACTGAATTTATTATAATATGAAATGGCTTAAACATTATCTTTTATGAGCGATGAATTGCGACAACAAATTTCAGAGATAGCTAATAAATTTAAGCTGTTTGAATGTAATGCTTGTGCTTTAAGTATCCAAGAGTTTTTAATTCAAAGGGGCATTTCTGGAAAAAAAGTAAAAATTTACACTGGCAGTGCCAAGGGAAAATATGGTAATATTTACCATGACGACCTCGGACAGAATATTGCTACAAATGGACGGCATGAAGGGATTGCAGTTCAAATAGATGGGGAGGAATTAATTTTTGATAATATCCATAATGAAGGAATTCCTAAACAAGAGTGGTTGGGAAAATTTTATTGTTTGGCGATCGAGTTGGGCGGTCAATTTGAAATTGCGGAAATTGAATTTTAGCTGAAAGGAAATAAAAGGATGTTAGATTTGTATGATTTGCTAGGGAAAATCAAGAAAAGATCGTCTTTGTACTTAGGGAAGCAATCGCTTAGCCATCTCCATGTTTTCTTAGATGGCTATACTTTTGGCCGCCGTCAACTTGGCATCCCTCTCACAGAAGAAGAAAAAAAGTTTGAGGATTTTCAAGAATGGATAGAGATTCGATTTAACCAAGCAGATACTCAATCTTGGAGTCGGATTATTCTTTTCTATTCTGAGGATGAAGCAGATGCACTGAAACGTTTCTTTGATTTGTTTGAAGAATTTGTGAGTTGTGAAAAGTTGCCACAAGATGATGCAACAATAAATTACGAAATGCCGGATGAGTTGAGTGTTGTAGCTGGAAATATTTGAGTTTGATATTGATAGGGATGGGAAAGAGCGATCGCACTTTTGGAATGAAAGGACGATCGCCCGCGTGAGATTTAGGATGGGATAGGGGCGATCGCGCTTTGGGAAGAAAGGACGATCGCTCGCGTGAGATTTGGGATGGGATAGGGGCGCACTTTGGGAATGAAAGGGCGATCGCTTAGCATTATTCCTCTTACCGTCGCGATTAAAAGTTGATGGGCGGCAGAGGAATCATAGGTATGGATGGGACTGGAGGTATAGTAGGCTCTAAGGATGAGGGTACAGACTGCACCCCACTACCCGCAAAGTTAGCTCTTGTGATGCTGGAACCTTCAACATTATTCAATTGAGCGAATGATTCACCTGTACTTTTCACAGTAATCACTGCATTACCATCTGTACTTTGAATGGAGATAGCATCAAAATTTAAGCCTGTTGGTAGCTGGATTAAATCAATGCCATTCTCAAAGTCGGTGATGATATCTACACCCCCACCTGTTGACAGTGCAAATGTATCTCTTCCCAGTCCGCCAGTGAGTGTATCGTTGTCCCTATCACCTGATAGAAAATCATCTCCAGCATCGCCAAAAAGTTGATCTTTGCCTCTACCACCAAATAAACTATCGTTTCCGTCTCCGCCTCTGATGGTATCGGAATCTTGATCGCCTTTGACTAAATCGTTCCCAATGCCTCCATCTACAAAATCGCTATCTTTGCCACCGCTGAGAGTGTCGTTACCAGCACCGCCTGAAATGCTATCTAGACCCTCGTTTCCTAGAATCAGTTCATTATCAGCAGAACCTATGACTGTATCGTTACCACCGCGAACCCAAACACCGTCAGGAATATTTGTTAGTGCTCCAGGTGATAGGGTAATAGATTCTGAGGTGTTATCGCCAATCAAGCGAAATAGACCATTATCATTGGTAAATCTTAATGCCATTATTATTTGTTCTTAACAGTGAATTGGACTGAGTTTGAGTGAGGAAATATTGAAGACAATCGCGTATGAGAAAGGAGGAGGATTGCACTTATACAAAAACGGATAGTATCAGCTTGTCCATGCTCGTCCATCATCTTTGAGATCGTTGAACCCACCAGTTCTGTTCACATATTCTAGACTCTGTATGATGGTTCCGTCTGACTGAGCGACTATTCTGCCTTCATTCCTCCCATTCCGAAGCTGAGCGACATTAGCATTGTCATCATAGGAGTTGGGCCTGAGATCATTGGGTAAAGCTAAGTTTTGTTCCAACTTTAAATAGTTCTTTTCCAAAGCTTTTTGGAAAATCCTGACAGGAGCAATGTGATATGATCCGGAATATTCCGTCGGCTTTAACGGATTGAAAATAGCATCAGTAAGGTCAACAACAAGAGAATCCTGAGCTCTTGCAGCTCCCTCGTTAGAACCTGCTTGACCTCCTATAGTTAGTGCACCCTCTTTGCCAACAAGTGCTATACTTCTTTTAGCAAAATCCCATTCTTTCTTCACATTTTGAATGCCTGGTGTGTTTCCGTCGATGTCATAAGCATCTATAGGATTAGCCGGATCTAGTGCAACAAAGTTCTTGATCTGCCCTAATTTTTCATTGTTTCCATTATTATCTTCATTGAATAGGCGTCCAATTTCCGTACCGACATAAGAACCTAAACTATGACCGAAAATACTGAGTTTATCGGGATTAATTCCCAGATTTATGAGTGCATTCACAGCCCATTTAGCTACTGGTGTAATTGATTGAGCAGCCCTGAATGGCACTAGACCATCTCCTATGTTTTTACGATCCGTGGAGCTTATTGCGGGAAAGCGCCAATCTAAAGCAAGCACTTGATAATTGGGATATTTCTTAGCAGCGGCTTCTCCTAACGATTTGATTGGGCTTGGGTTTCCGTCGTCATCTGTATCAGTGCTATCCTTCCAGCCATGAATGACTACAATAGTATCTTTACCAGGTTCAATAGCTAGATCGTCTTTGCGTCCATTTTGGTCAAAGCGATATAAGTTTACCCCATTGGTATAGTTTTTATCCTCCTCCCTTCTTGTAATTATCCCCCTCTCTGTAACGAAATCAGTTATCTTTACCTGAATATTTCCAGTGAGTTCAGTAATCCGCAGTTTGTAATCAGTTTGTTCTGCCTGGTAGGGAACAACTTTGACATAATAAGTCCCCGGCTGCAACTCACGGCTGATAGCGTCAAGACTTGTAAATGACCTACGAGATTCCGCTATAAAAGTGTTATCACCTCTAAATAGCGCTATATCTGCATCCGCTGTTAAGTTGTCCAACGCAATGTTAATTCGTCTAGTTTCATTGAGTGAGAACTTGTAGTAGTCAGCAGAATCCTTGCCATAGTCGTAGTTACGACCGATATTTTCAGTCTCAACAATCCCACCATTTTTACCATTACTTAGGCTTTTTCCTTGAAGAACTAAAGGTTTGGCTTTGTCAGGCGTTCCATCCGGGTCTGGGATAGGATTCGATAATTTTGCAGAACTGATTGTATAACTGCCTGTGTCACCTGGATAATAGCTGGTAGCGCGTACTATATAATTGCTATTTGGTTGTACAGTAAAGCTCAAGCGAGAGTTTCTGTTGCCACCAGCATCATCATCACCAATAACTTGACCAGTTCTTTCATCTACCAGTTGCAGATAACTATCAAAGTCATCTGATTTCAAATCGAGTTGGAATTGTTGACCTGGACTGAGAGTATCGAAACGGTAGTCATCAGCGAACGTGCCGTAACGGGTGGGATTGTTACTATCGTTTCTAGTCAGTTCTCCACCTAGAAGAATGCTTGATCCTGCCTGTACTCCCAGTATTGTTCCCTGCGATCCACCAGAGAGCTGCTGCTCTTCTATCTCAATAATCTTTCCATCTATAGTGACAGTCGCACGATCGTCCTCACTCTTCAACGCCTGAAGCTCACCCTGACTCAACTCCTTACCCTGAACAACCGCCGCAAAAATCGCTCCCTCATCACCCGGTGAATCCGTAACATTCAACCGCGCATCAACAGAATGCCCGATCTCTTCCAACAGCACATCCGCCACCGCCGCAGGATTCGCGCCATTCTGAGCTAAAAATTCCTTGGATAAATAAATCGTATCCGTCGCCGCAGCAAAAGCCCCATTCGCCCCACCAATCTCAGCAGACGAGACAACTTTCACCGGGGGAATCGCACTAAAATCGCGATTAAACCATCCTTCAGCTAAGGCTTTCCCACCCGCAGCATCCCAGTTTTCCCCAAAAGCCACATTCATCTCAGTCACGAAATCAGGTTCAGCCGCAAACTTACTCAGATCCTCATATACCTCTGACATCGCCTGACCGGTCAGCAAATCGACAGAGCTATCCTGTAAACTGGTGTTGGAGTCGGTTGTCAGCGCCTTAGCCATCAGAGTGGGCACAGCATCAGGCAAAATGATATTGTCGTAGGTGTTTGGCGTTAAAGTCGGGATATTAACCTCTTGACCAACACCCCCCGTTAGGGTGCGGTTAGGATCTAATTTTGGGATAATTCCTGGAGTTGCTTCTAGGCTGGTATTCCAAGGTGCGATCGCACTTTCGTTATTAAATTCAGGCGTTAAAAAATTAGACACGTTATTTCCTCGTGTTGAATCGGGACAAGTACAGAGACTTACCGCGTGTTTGCTTGTATTAAATAAATGATTTCTCATCAAAAACGATCGCGCCGATTGCTGACTCTGAGTATTCCTACTCCGGGCTACACCGCTTTAATAAACTCAACTATGCCTGATGTATGCAACAATACACTAAGTACAGCTAACATACAACTAACAAACGCTAGCAACTTCGGTTATGCTAACGTTAGCCACATCTCACAACACCGACAATGGCCTCAAAAGAAGACTTATTTGCCGAAGCCGCCAAACACTGGGACTTAGAAAGACTGTACCAAGCTTTCGCAGAAGCTAAACGGCAAATCTCACCCCGATCGCGCAGAGGACTCACAGACACTGAAAAGCTTTATCTCCGAGGACTACTTTCCGGTTGCAGTCCCGCTGAAATAGCTAAAAAAATGTTTCAGACTCCCAAAAGTGCAGAGGTTTATCTGTGTAAGACTTTATACCAATATGTGAAAAAACTCGCAGATTTACCGAATGAATCAGTGGGAAATTGGAGAAATGTGTGCGATCGGCTACAGGAAGCAGGATTTAAAACTCTGTCTTCTTCTGAATTTAAAATGAATAATTCTTTACCAACAGAAGCATTGGTAAAAATAGTTAATATAGGCTTTAAAGAAAGTACAGTATCAATTGATATCAACATTCGACTAGAATTCCCCTCAACTTCAGAAACTCCGAAAAAAGAAGACTTAGATAAAAACGATTAGATGTGCGATCGCACAACCCAAGCAAATACCAATCAATTCTATATTCTCTTGCGTCCGCGGAGGCGGACATCGTTTGTGTAGCGGCGGTTTCAACCGCCGAGGCTTCTTTGATATACGCTTTTATATACGCGCAATTTCAACCGCCGAGGCTTCCTTTATATAGGCGCGGTTTCAACCGCCCAGGCTTCTTTGATATACTATCCAAAACATCAAGAATCGTTCGATCGCACTTGCTCAAAATCTTCCGAATCCCCCGGCAAACCAGAACCCTCGCCATTCCTCAACCGTGGCGATTCCCCATTACCCGCAGCCGCACCATAACCCCCAGAATACCTGTCATCCAAACCCGAATCCCTCATCGCAATCGCACTTCTTTGACTCGCCGACAATCTATCTGTCGATCGGCGATTTGTCCCAGAAATCGGCGGCTTCCGAGTTAAAGTTTTCCAAGCAGCCTTAATCCCCGTCACCACGCTGCGAGTTGTCACCTGCACATTTTGCGCCTGCTTCTTCGCACTACCAAGACTGCGATCGACTTGTTTGACAACCTCCCCCGCACTTTGCACCCCATCGCTGACATCATCCGTCAACTCGCTAATTTCCAGCCCCGTCAATCGAATCGCCTCCAAAGTAGGCGGAAACTCGCGCGAAAGTGTGTCAGCCAGCTTTTCCACGCTGCGCGCTGCCCTTGCTAGCGCTTGCACCGCAGGTATTAAAGTCACTAAAACAGCAGTTAGGCTAACTGCCACTAGCAAAATCGAAAGTCCTAGCCAGAATATGGGATCACTCACTTGAATCTCGGATTTGGGGTTTGGGATTTCATAGGCTGCTGTATATCTAATTTTACAGTTAATGCGTGATGAAATTCTTGTGGGATGGGCATCTTGCCCGTCCCGAAGGCTGAATATTCTTGTGGGATGGGCATCTTGCCCGTCCCGAAAAGCAATAAGCGATGGCTGACAGTGGATGAGTTAGCGGACAGGAGGGCGCAACGGGGGACTTACTTCGACTTCAGTTTCCGACAGCGTTTGACGTTCCCGCTGAGTCGCTTCTAAACCGGCTGCGATCGCCTCTTTGAGTCTAACCAAAGTTTCGTCCCAATTGCGGATTGCAGTTTCAGAAAGTCGATCGGCTTGCAATTGGACGCTAGTCGATAAATCCTCCGCCAACTCCGGCAAAGCATCGGCCGATTTTTTCAATATCTGCCGCGTCTCCTTGCCCGTTCGCGGTGCCATCAGCAACCCAGTCACGGCCCCGATCGCAGAACCCACCAACAAACCGCCAATGAACAATCCTGAACGTTTAGTTGACATTTTTATAACTTCTCTCCATACAGTTTTAGGATAGCTTACCTCAAAGGTCGATCGCGCCTGCGCCAAAGCATCCGCCCTAAACCCAGCAATCCCAAAAGTTGCTGAACCTGTTGCAGTTGCAATTCCAGTTGTTGATAATTCCGCCGTAATTGGTGAGCACCTTGCTGCCTTTTAGCAAAAAAGTTGGGCGATTTTCCGAGGACATTGCTGCTGCGGCGCTCGATTGCTGCGATCCGCATTTCAAAACGCGCGATCGTCCGCTTGATTTTCCACACTCTAGCAGCTATATAAAAACACACCACAGATATCATTAAATTAATAATTACAACAGCCGTCAGCATTTCTCACCTGTTTTCAACTAATAACATATTCCACGTTTTGTGGCGGAAGACCGGGCGGTTAAAACCGCGTCTACACAAACAAAACCCGCCTCCGCGGGTTGAAGAACGGGCGGTTAAAATTACGTTATTTTATTCAGTCCGCGGAGGCGGACATCGTTCGTATAGACGCGGTTTCAACCGTACGTCCGATCTTCAGTCCGCGGAGGCGGACATCGTTCGTGTAGACGCGGTTTCAACCGCCATTTGATCTTCAGTCCGCGGAGGCGGACATCGTTTGTGTAGACGCGGTTTCAACCGCCGTCTTAGTGTCCGGCAAACAAACCTTAGTACCGCCCAAACCGCAATAACCATTCGGGTTTTTAGCAAGATACTGCTGGTGATAGCTTTCTGCGTAATAAAACTC
Source organism: Microcoleus sp. A006_D1 (assembly GCF_036702805.1). Taxonomy (NCBI): domain Bacteria; kingdom Bacillati; phylum Cyanobacteriota; class Cyanophyceae; order Oscillatoriales; family Microcoleaceae; genus Microcoleus; species Microcoleus sp. A006_D1. The sequence goes on along the minus strand of NZ_JAUBVZ010000004.1, from coordinate 234,295 downwards.
AGGAGCATCAATGATTTCAGTAGTAATCTTACCGTAACGGGCCGCCGTCAAAGCTGTCTGGTAAGCATCCCGCGAAGCTTCAGCTAGCTGCATCTGGCTGGCTGAATACGTGTAAATGCCCGATCGATACTGAGTACCCGAATCATTACCCTGCTTCATTCCTTGAGTCGGATTATGGCTTTCCCAAAAAACCTTTAGCAGCGTTTCGTAACTAATTACTTTCGGATCGAACACAACCAAAACTACTTCATTGTGTCCCGTCATCCCACTGCAAACTTCGTTGTAAGTAGGATTCGGAGTAATCCCAGCCGCGTAGCCCACAGCCGTCGAAAAAACACCTTTTTCCTGCCAAAATTTGCGTTCCGCACCCCAAAAACAGCCCAGGCCAAACACGGCAGTCTCCATGCCGTTTGGAAACGGAGCTTTGAGCGGATTGCCGTTAACAAAGTGAGTTGCCGGTACCGACATCGACTCTGCCCGTCCTGGCAATGCCTCTTGGGAAGAGGGCAGGCTCGACTTTTTGCCAAATCCAAATAGCGCCATAAGTTTGTAAGGGGATCTTTGATAAACGTCTTTACCTTACTTAATAATATCAGATATTCACTGAAAATAGTGGGCCTCTTGAAGGTAGACGGTAAAGGGCACAAGGCAGAATTGTTTTTCGGAGGCTTTTTGGTGATACTGCTCACTGCAAATGCAGTTTTCAATCACATTAGGCAGTGCTATCTGTCACCAAAAAATGCCTAAAATATCACCTATTGTTGAGGTAGAAATCACGGGGATCGCAGGCAAAACAGCCGATTATTAAAGGTGTGGTGTTGTAGCAGTTATTCAAGACAAGTTATAGGGAGTGTGTAGATATGGCGGTTAAAGCTTGCAGTGAACCTTTAAAATCTAATCCGTTTATTACTTACCGCGATCCGATTACAGGTAAGTGGATGGTGGTAAATCAGAATTTGCCGAAAGCAGCGGAACAACCACAGCTAGCAGCTTGAGCTTTACTATTAATTTTACAGGAAAAATCAACAATGTTCTGTAACTTGTAGGGTGCGTCAGCTCTGAGCTTCGGGATTATTAACCAAATAACGCTCTACTGACGCACGCTACTTTTAAACATTGCTCATCTCTTTTTGTAGTTCCAAATATCGATAGAGATATTCCGAAATTATCCCGTGCAAAAACAAGTCGCGCGCTGCATTAAACGGACTGTTTGGCGCTAGCGGATGGCGGTTGACAATTACATGATTCCAGTCGCAATTTCCGGTAATCTCGCTGACGTATACTCCGAAGTTTTCATCTAACTGAAGCGACATCACTGCTCGCGCAAATTCGTCGCTAGTCAAACACAGAGAATAAAATACTTTAAACAATTCGATCGCAGATTCTAAATCCAGAATTTTCAGCCACCTGCGTCTTTCAAAATCTATTGCAACTTCCACAGGTTGAATGCTATCATAATTAATACCCCGTTTTTTAACAGCCTGCAACCAGTTGGGATTTGTCAGCATTGCCTGGTTGTAATCCCAGACAAAGTTATAGAGAATTAAGTCGTGTTCCAGAAACGCATTTTCAGCTAAATCGCTAACTGTGCGCGGATAAAGTTTTGACTTTTCAATCTGGGTGTCGGGGCCGTTATCAATCAAGAAGTTGATAATGTTGGAGCCCGCGCAGATATGTCGCACAATTAAATAACAAGCTTCTGGCGAGACAAAGTTATTTAGAAAAAATGCAGCAGATTTGTGCATTAAAGTGTAAGCGCAAAATTGAAAGGGCAACAGGCGCTTTGTGGTCATAATTACCGCCAACAACAAGTTAGCAATTACTTTGATCGGGATGAGCAAATAATTGCGAGTCCAGCTTTGCAAATCCCGGATCATGTATGCTTTTGCGACTAAATCTACGGGAATTGATCGATCGCAAAACAGCACATCCCAAACATTCGGATCGCGGCGGTTGTAGGGTTTCGTAACATAAGGGATTTTCCGCTGAGCTGGGATATTTTCGATATCTTGTTTTTGCAACTCTTGCATTAGCGGATTTCCTCCAATTGCAGCAAATATAAACGAGCAGTAACGCGAGCAGTTTTGACAATGCGGCGGGCGATATCATCCGTCATCCATTCGGCATTAATCAAATTTTCTAATTTGGCTAAATGGGACTCATCATTCGCTCCGTGGTACGCTAAAAATGATACTTGTTCGTCTTGCAAACCGAGAGTTTCCTTAATTTCTTTTGCCCACTTTCCCGCCAACCGATTTCCCAATCCTTCGATAATAAACATACTACCAATTAAATCGACCGGATTTTCTCGCGATGCTTGCTGGAAGATAAAAGCTGACAGTGCTTCGCTACCAATATTCTTATCATATTCTACGATTTTTGACAACTCACCGCCGACAGAAACATAATTTCTTTCTAGCATTTGATAGTCGCGGTGTTCGTCTTGGGCGTGGCCGATAAAAGTCGATCGCAGGCGAAAGTCAGTCATGTTAGAAGCAGCGCGCGCAATCCAGCGAGCTCCCTCGACAACTTGCGGGCGGAGATTGCACAGCAAAGCTTGATAGTCTTCTATTGTAAACTCTCCCCGGTACAATTTGCGGACAATGGGAACAGAACGAATTTCGCGATCGAACTTCAGCCAAATCCAGGCTAACTCCCGCAACAAATAAGCTTGCGGAGAGTTGGGATGTTCCGGTTTAACGTGGGCCAGAGGAGACGATTCGGGAATTTCAACGGAGTTATAACTTTGAGAAATCATTGATTTCTTGGTATTTTCCACAGCCGTTAACATGATGTACGCCGTTGTAAATCGCCCGCTTTCCGGAACAAAACAAAAGATTTTTTGTCCGGGCTGCAATTTGCCTGAATTGAACAACTCCTCTAACATTAAATAAATCGAGGCACAGCCTGTATTTCCCCGACTGTACAAGTTGGTAAACCATTTTTCTTCAGGAATCATGCAGCCTGCTTGTTCCAGAAGTTCGACAATTTGTCCCCGGAAAAAGTGAGACGAATAGTGGCACAGCAGCCAGTCGATTTCCTGCGGACAAACTCTCCCTGTTTTAATCAAGTGCAGCCAACCTTCTACGCCTAATTTCATTACATTGTCTAGCAAGCGAATGTTTTGCCGCAAGTCAAAAGCTCCGGCTGCGGCTGCATCGAGGTAGGAAGAATAGTCTAACCAGCTTTTAGTGCTGTTTTCATTTTCCAATCCTGAATACATACAAACTGGATAAGCATTGGCGTGGGAAATCAATTCAATCCATTCTATTTTTAAACTAATTCCTGTCGCGTTGGGATGGTTTTGGAGCAAAAATGCTCCCGCACCGTCAGAGAGCATCCAGCGCAGAAATTCTGTATCGAAAGGCAGGGGTTTTCCCGCTTGTACTGAAGTTTCTGCTTCAAATTTGGTGTTTTTGAACAGGCGCGAGGGAAATTCGGAAGCTACGGCGATTGCTGTTTGTTTTTTGCAGAGTTCGAGTTGAGATGCGGCGTAATTTAAGGCGGTAACTCCGGCACAGCAAACTCCTTGAGTTGAAACTATTTCTAGGGGAGATAATTCGGAAAGTTCGCCGTGTACTGTGCTGGCAAATCCCGGTACTAATAAGTCTGGTAAAGTGGTGGCGCAGGCCAGTAAGTCGATCGCCCCTGGTTCCAGATTTGCCTGGGCGATCGCGTCGCGGACAGCCAACGCTGCCATTTGGCTGTTAGAATACAGTGTTTGCTGCTGTTTGTCGATCGCGTAATATCGCTGTTGAATGCCGTTGCTGTTGAGAATTCGCTGTCTGACTCTTGAAGGGCGATCGGCAATTTTGCCCAAATACTCCTCCATCTCATCATTATTAATCGCTTCCCCCGGCAAAAACTTCCCAATCCGATTGATATAAGCGCTGTGCATACCGTCAACCTCTAAAAATGCTAATTTAGTCGAGTTCGTTGCTTTATTAAATCCAGCCAGAAAACATCTAAAATTGATTGTGCTTTGTGAAGCAGTGAACTTGCAAGGAGCAACCAGCTATATTGTAGAGTCGGGGGAAATCAGGCAAGTTGAGCAACAGCGACAACAAGTAACCTGAAGCAGGGTGAAGTTTTTTGGAAAATTGAGCCAATATGTAACTAGAGTTCCTTCGCTGCTTCCCGACTGAAATGGATATTGAAAAACTAGATGCTTGGTATTCTCAATCTCAACGCCGCGCGGCTGTTTCGCTGTTGATGAAACGAGTAGGCGTAACTCGCACTAGGGCTGAATGCTTTGTCAGGCTTTGGATTTACTTATCAGTGAAACAGCTTCAGGAAAGCCAGCCCCGCCTCAAACCGCCGCTGGCTAAACTGGAATTGCTACCAACAGAAGTCCAGTGTACTCACCGAGAAGCAGCAGAACTATTTTACTCCGATTCCGATCGCGGGAGCGATCGCGCCGCCGGAATGATGTTAGATAAATTAGCAGCACTCGGATTAATCGCAAAACACTTTGACGGTAACGCCACAGCAATTGAAATTCAACCAGTTTCCGAAATTTTAGATGTTGCACCGCCCGAAAATCCGGTAAAACTCAAATTAGATGATTTTAACCCTCGATGCGACGCAATTCCCGTAGCAAATTTACTAGCAAGCTATTATAACTGGATGAACCGCAGCACGAACGCAGTTCCGCAAAAGATTGCTAAAGTTATTCGACTTTCGGCTGCTCAATATTCAAAAGGAATACGAGTTTTGCGTCGCTGCGACAATCTCAATCCAGTCGGATTTTATTTACTTTATCCCGCCGCTAGCGAATCAGACGTTAATTTTTTTAGTGCTCCCAGCAAAAGCCTACATTTGAGTTCTGTTTCTGAGATCGATCCTTTCAACATGGCACTACCAGGAGATGTGAATTGCCAGTCAATATTTGTTCGCTGTTGGGTTATCGATCCTAAATACTTAGAAGAATACCGGATTACTTTGATTGAAGATGCACAAAAAATTCTAGTTGAAATGCAAACAGATTTTCCCAATATTTGCGACTTGTACACGCTAATTCTTCATCCCAGTTATGAAAAAATGTCTCATGCTGTGGGTTTCCAAAAGACTAATAGTGATGCTCAGTTATCTGTTTATTGGATGTATCTGGCATTGGATAGATTTTTGGCGCTGGATGTTAAGGAAGCGCTAAAAAATTTGTGAGTGAGTAAGAAAGAAACCCCGTTTGAGTCGGCGGTTGAAACCGCGTCTACACAAACAATGTCCGCCTCCGCGGACTGAAGAAGATCAAGTAATTTCAACCGCCGAATCTTCAACCCGCGGAGGCGGGTTTTGCCTGTATAGACGCGGTTTCAACCGCCGTGTCTTCCCAGTTTACAAAATTTCACGCCCGAGATAAGGTTGCAGCACTTCCGGCACTTTTACCGTCCCGTCTGGCTGCTGATAGTTCTCCAAAATAGCAGCCATTGTGCGGCCCACAGCTAAACCGGAACCATTCAGCGCGTGCACGAATTGAGTGCCTTTTTTCCCCGCTTCTTTGAAGCGAATATTCGCCCGCCGCGCTTGAAAATCTGCGACATTGGAACAACTCGAAATCTCGCGGTATTTGCCCGCAGAAGGCAGCCAAACCTCCAAATCATAAGTTTTTGCCGCCGCGAAACCTAAGTCGCCGGTACAAAGCTCGATCGCCCGATAAGGCAATTTCAGCGCCTGCAAAACTCCCTCAGCATCCTGCACAAGCTTCTCGTGCTCTGCCTCAGAGGTACTCGGATGCACGAGTTTCACCAATTCCACCTTATTAAATTGGTGCAGTCGAATCAATCCCCTCGTATCTTTGCCGTAACTGCCAGCTTCTCGGCGAAAACAAGGAGTAAAAGAACAGTGATAAATTGGCAACTGTTCTGCTGTCAATATTTCACCTCTGTACAAATTAACCACCGGAACTTCGGAAGTAGGAATTAACCACAAATCGTCTTGATCGCACTTAAAACTTTCTTCAGCAAATTTGGGAAGTTGCCCGGTAGCTGTGAGGGATTCAGTGTTAACTAAAAGTGGGGGAATTACTTCTATATAACCAGCTTTTGTGTGGCGGTCGAGCATAAATTGAATAATCGCTCTTTCCAGGGCTGCACCGGCTCCAATTAAGGTGACAAATCGGGGTGAGGCGATTTTTACTGCCCGTTCAAAGTTGATAATTCCTAATTTTTCGCCGATTTCCCAGTGCGGCAAAATATCGGGAGTTTGGGGAATGAATTCGTCTCCCCAGCGCCGGATTTCGACGTTTTCATCTTCATTTTTGCCCAGGGGCGTTGATGAGCCCGGCAAGTTCGGTAAGGGCAACAAAAGAGCTTCTATTTGAGCTTTTAGGTCTTTTTCCTCTGCTTGCAATTCGTTTGACTGCGTGCCGACTGCGTTGCCTTCTGCTTGCAAAGTCTGAATTTCGGGAGATTCGAGGGGTAAACCCGATTTTCTTTTTTGACCGATGAGTTTGGCTATTTCGTTGCTGCGGGCTTGCAGTTGCGATCGCTTGCCTTCGAGATCCCGCTGCTGTTTGTCTAATTGCAAAATCGGCTCGATTTCATAGTTGCCTCCGCGAGTGTTGAGGCTTTCTTGCACGGCTTGCGGGTTTTCTCGGATTAATTTGAGGTCTAGCACTGATTTATTCTAAATTTTAAATTTTATAGGACTGGCGATCGCAAACCCGGTTTCGTGGAAAATCTTGGCTTTCGCAAGCCTAAATCTACGCATCAAGCGGGTTTATGAGGATTCTTGCGTTTGTCTTATCTTAGGTTAACAGGGACTATATCCTCGGACATACAAGCTTTGACAATCATTGAGCGCCTCTATGATAACTTATTCTCATCAAAAAACTGCGTTGGTGTCACCCATGATGGGTGACACCCCACAAAATGATGCTATACTAAGCACATTAGTAGATGCACCCTGATAATTTTCTCCCCGAACCAGCGATGGTGAGGGGCTTTTTGTTTTTGGGGCCCACATGAAAGCCGAGAATGGGTTGTTGACACGGGCCATGCGCTTGCACCGGTGCGTCGCTGTAAGATTGTCGATATTTAGCTAGAGATTTTTCATGGCGACGCACCCTACGACTTCTGGTATTCAACCCGCGTCGGCGGGTTTTGTTTGTATAGACGCGGTTTCAACCGCCCAGTCTTCTTACCTATTCTGTTTCCTAGAGATATTTTCCAGCGAAGGCGGCATTCAATCCTACATTCAAGACATCCTGAAAGCTTACCTGTCAATAACCGCAGCACAAAAATTTCCCCCGCCAGCAGAAGTTTTGCTGTTGCGAGATGCGCCAGATTGTCAAAATCCCTTCGAGTCAAAAAATCAGGACTTACGCACCAATATTCAAGAAACCGGGTTTTTTAACCGAGTTCTAGGGTTAGAAGCCAATATTTCCCCAAAAAAACCCGGTTTCTGCACCACTCCAGATTGCCAGAATCCCTTCGAGTCAAAAAATCTCAAATTTTATTACCTAAAAACTCATCCCGCTTGGCTTGGCCGTCTTAAGTTTGCCGCCAAATTGCTAACCTGCTTGCTGCAAAAACGACCGGAACGGGTTTTCTGCGGTCACATCAAACTCGCACCGCTAATTAGAATGTTATGTCAGCCGCTGGGAATTCCCTACACTATTTTAACTTACGGCAAAGAAGTTTGGGAACCGCTGACGCCAAAATATCAAATAGCAATGACACAAGCCGATCGCATTTGGACGATTAGCAGGTACACACGCGCGCGCACTTGCGAACTGAACAATTTAAATCCCGACAAATTCCAAATAGTGCCTTGTACTGTAGATGAAAATATATTTACTATCGGCTCCAAAAAAGCGCATTTATTAGAAAAGTACGATTTGGTAGGTGCTAAAATATTGATGACCGTAGCTAGATTGCGATCGCACGATAGTTACAAAGGCGTCGATGTCACAATTCAAGCTTTGCCGCAGATAGCAAAAACCTTTGCCAATGTGAAATACTTAGTAATTGGTAGAGGAGACGATCGCCCTAGATTAGCAAAACTCGCCCAAGATTTGGGAGTTAGCGAAAGAGTGATATTTGCGGGTTTTGTACCGACAGCAGATTTAGCAGAACATTACCAGTTGGCGGATGCTTATGTAATGCCCTCCCAGGAAGGCTTCGGTATCGTTTATTTGGAAGCTCTAGCTTGCGGAATACCCGTGCTCGCGGGGGACGCGGACGGGTCGGCAGATCCGCTGCAAGATGGTAAACTGGGATGGCGAGTTCCTCACCGAGATTCGGCAGCAGTAGCGGTTGCTTGTGTGGAAATGCTGCGAGGAGAAGATAAAAAGTGCGATCGCGCTTGGTTGAGAGAACAAACTCTGACAAGATTTAGTTTTGCATCGCTTTGTCAATCCTTAGAAGGAATTTTTGAATCCTCAGACTCAGATCGACTTATGCCGTAGAGAGCGGTTGATGCGTGTACAATGGGAATATTAACTCGATCGACCGCCTGAATTTCTGAGTAGGATAGAGTTATGCCTACCTGCAAAGACACCCAAGGAGACCACCGTGAACCAAGGCACGCCCAAAATTTCTTTAAAGCTACCCCGTATTAGCAATTGGCTGATACTGTTGGGTATTGCGTGTTTGTTAGTGTCAATTGGTTTGGGTTGGGTAGTTAAATCATTTTTGATTGTAGTAGGTTTTTTGGTACTGACACCTGTGGTCGCATTTTTCGCGCTTCAGTGGTGGCTGAAACGCAATTTAATTGAAGACAAATGTCCAGTTTGTCAATACGAATTTACAGCTTTAAATCAAACTCAGTTTCAGTGTGCCAACTGCGGCGAACCTCTGAAAATAGAGCAAGGTCATTTTAGCCGCATGACGCCGCCCGGTACGATCGATGTTACCGCCGTTGAAGTATCATCAGTTCAACAGTTAGAAGAATAGTTAGTTGTTATTGGTTATTGGTTATTGGTTATTGGCTGTCGTAAAAAGAAATAGCCAAAGACTAATAACAAGTAACAACCATCAACTGCCAACCACCAACTGCCAACTGCCCACTGACAACTGCCAAAAATTACTTTTCCAAGCGCACTGCGTACCACTGCAAAAATTTTCCAGGCCCGACATCTAATTCACAATAAGTATCAATTAAATACTTAGCTTGAGCTTCCACAGAAGGAAATTTCAGCACATCGGCTGGCAAATCTTCGTGTTCCTGAGCTAAGACCGCTTTCAGCTTTTGTAATAGTTCCGCCGCAGTCAAAAACTGCTCCGGCTGGTTTGTTTCTAACACCACAAAGGTGTCTTCGTCATACAGTGACATAGTTTTAAAGGTTGAGGTTAATTATTTCTAAAGTTTCCGGCAGTTAAGCTAGCGAAAGTATAAACTCTTAATTACAATTTTCAGACCCCAGCTCGATCGTGTTACAATTAAACAACATCAGAATTCCTACCGGATTACCGTTATTAACTTAGTTGTTAACCGAGTTGTCAACAAATCCGACACAGCATTTCTGAGGAAATTTGTCAAGTGCAAATTTGTCAAGTGTCAAATTGTCAAGAAATATTCGATCGACCTTTATCTAATTATAACTGGCACTACACATTCCCATGATTACATCTACGACTTCAACCCCTGCGGCGCGCAAGCCCTCAAAATCAGAAGGTCTCAAAGAACGCAGCAACTACTTGCGAGAACCCGTTGCGACTGAACTGTTACAAGACACAACCCACTTCACCGAAGACGGGATTCAGATTCTCAAATTTCACGGCTCGTACCAGCAAGACAACCGCGACAATCGAGTTAAAGGACAAGAAAAAGACTATCAGTTCATGCTCCGCACCCGCAATCCTGGCGGCTTAGTTCCACCCCAGCTATTCTTGGCATTAGACAAGCTATCAGAAGAATACGGCAACCACACGCTCCGCGTCACAACGCGCCAAGGTTTCCAAATTCACGGCGTGCTCAAAAAAAATCTTAAAGCAGTGTTTTCCTCAATTATTCAAAATATGGGGTCAACCTTGGGAGCTTGCGGCGACTTGAACCGCAACGTCATGGCACCTCCAGCACCGTACAAAAATCGCCCAGAATACCAGTATGCGCTGCAATACGCCAACAATGTCGCCGATTTGCTGACACCGCAAACCGGTGCTTATTACGAAATTTGGCTCGACGGCGAAAAAGCTGTTTCGGCTGAGGAAGACCCCGCTGTCAAGGCCGCCAGACAGCAAAACGGCAACGGTACAATTTTTAGCGACGACAAAGAAGAACCGATTTACGGCGAGCATTATATGCCGCGTAAGTTCAAGTGTTCTGTTACCGTACCGGGAGACAATTCAATTGATTTGTACTCTCAGGATTTGAGCTTGGTGGTAATTACCAATGAAGCTGGCGAGTTGCAAGGTTTTGACGTGTTTGCCGGTGGCGGTTTGGGACGCACTCACAACAAAGAAGAGACTTTTGCGCGGCTTGCTGACGAGATTTGCTATGTTGCCAAGGATGATGTTTACAATTTGGTCAAGGCAATTGTAGCAACCCAAAGAGATTTTGGCGATCGCACAGACAGACGGCACGCCCGACTCAAGTACCTGATTAATGACAAAGGCGTCAAGTGGTTCCAAGAAAAAGTCGCAGAATATTTTGGCAAACCGCTAGAAGCGTTTAAACCGCTGCCTGATTGGAAGTATTTTGATTTCTTGGGCTGGCACGAACAAGGCGACGGCAAGCTGTTTGTCGGCATTTCCGTCGAAAATGGCCGGATTAAAGATGAAGGCTCATTTCAGCTAAAAACCGCTTTGCGCCAAATCGTGCAGAAGTACAACTTGCCGCTACTGGTGACGGCGCACCAAAACGTGATGATTTACGATATTTCGCCGGATATCAAACAGGAAATTCAGGGAATACTCTCGCGCAGCGGCATTCTGGCGGAAACGGCGATCGATCCTTTGGTGCGCTACGCTATGGCTTGTCCGGCATTCCCGACTTGCGGGCTAGCGATTACCGAGTCAGAGCGCATAATTCCCAGCATTTTAGAGCGGATTCGGGCGAGTTTGACCAAAGTTGGCTTAGAAGACGAGCATTTTGTGGTGCGGATGACGGGTTGCCCCAATGGATGCGCCCGCCCTTATATGGCAGAATTGGGGTTTGTCGGGAGTTCGCCGGAATCCTACCAGATTTGGCTGGGCGGTTCTCCCTCACAAACGCGGCTGGCAAAACCAATTGAGGAAAAGCTGCACGTCAACGATTTTGAAGCTTTTCTGGAGCCAATTTTTGTTTATTTCAAGCAAAAACGGCAAACGAGCGAGAGTTTTGGCGATTTTTGCGATCGCGTTGGGTTAGAATCTATCCGTCAATTTGTAACCAATCACCAATCTGCTGACTCGATGACAACTGAGATTAATGATTTAGCTGTTACGTCTAGTAACGACGATGAAAACGAGACTGCCACTGCTGGCGGTGGCAAAGTCCGCCGTCGCATCAGCGTCCGCGATGAAATCTACAACGAGCTCAAAGATGAAGCAGCCCGTCAAGGCAAGCCAATCACGCAGCTAGCGACAGAGGCAATTTCGACTTATTTGAAGAAGATTAAGGAGGAAGGATAAGCCGATTTTCGATTTTCGATTTTCCTTCGCATCCAATAGAGTTCAGGCAAAAGTAATATAAGGGCAGAGCATTTGCACAAAAAAACTTGGAATTTGTAAAATAATTCCGGTTGTAAATGCTTTGCCTTTAATATTTATGAACAGCTTTCTTTGTAGATAAAAACGGCGATTGAAATCGCTTCTATACAAACGATGTCCTAGATGAAAACGGCGATTGAAATCGCTTCTATACAAACGATGTCCGCCTCCGCGGACTAAGAAATAAATGGGGTAAACAGTCTATCTCCTCTCTTCCTCTCTTCCTCTCTTCCTCTGCGCTCTCTGCGCTCTCTGCGGTTCAATAAAAAAATCTAATAGAAAACGAGCAATCTAAAATTCAATGGCTCAATTACAAAGATTAGCAGTTACTGCCGCCCAAATTTTAGCTAACAAAATCGACTTAACTAAGGAACAGCAGCATTACTTAAATCGGGTGCTGCGGTTGCAAGCGGGCGATCGATTTATAGCGATGGACGGCCGAGGGCATTGGTGGTCTGCCATCCTAGAGGTGCGGGAAACCGGGTTATTTGCCTCCATAACAGAGGAGATTGCCGCTAACAGGGAGCTACCTGTTGCCGTAACTTTGATGGCTGCTTTGCCCAAGGGAAACGGCTTTGACGAGGTTGTCAGGCAGGCGACAGAGTTGGGGGTGGCAAGTATTGTGCCGGTGACGAGCGATCGCACTTTGCTCAAACCGAGTGCTCCAAAGGTCGATCGCTGGAGAAGGATTGCTGCGGAAGCGGCGGAACAGTCGGAACGTCAAATTGTGCCGACTATTTTAGAACCTGTTTCGTTTGATTTGGCTGTGAAAGATTGCAGTCAAAAGCATCGATTTATTTGTCTTGCTCGCGGGGACAATCGGCATTTGTGGGATTGTTTGATTGGTTTAGTACCCCCCCAGCCCCCCTTGCTAAGGGGGGAGCAAGAACCGGAATCGATCGCGATTGCGGTTGGCCCGGAGGGCGGCTGGACTGATGGTGAGGTGCAAAGGGCGATCGAGTTTGGTTTTGAACCTGTTTCTTTGGGTAGTAGAATCTTGAGGGCGGTGACAGCGCCGATGGTGGCTTTATCTTTGGTGGGAGCCGCTTTTGAGAAGTGCTAATTACCCAAAAATAGTTCGGAGATTTGCTATATCTGGTAAGGAAAGCTAAAATGTGAGTTAGTTATCATAAAAAAACTAAAATGTTAAAATCAGTAAAGGGTATATATCGAGATGGCAAAGTTGTGTTATTGGAAACTCCGGGTGACTTAACAGAAGGGAAAGTTATCGTTACTTTTCTGGCAGAATCAGGATTAGTAGAGCTGCAATCTCGCGGTATCGATCGGGAGCAAGCAGCAGATTTACGGGTAAGGTTGAGCAGATTTGCCGAGGATTGGGAACGACCGGAAATGGATGCTTACGATGCTTTATAGTCTAGGATGGATAAAAGTAAGAGATCAAACCTGCGAATTTGAAGTTTACAAAAATCGCGGCGGTACTGGCTATCAAGGTTTCCTCAATGAATGTTTGGAGCGCCTGACAAAAGTGCGGACTGCGGAATTAGAAAAATATTTAAAACAGACATAAAACACAATTACTCCGCGTATTGAGTACAACACCTGAAAACAATCCCTAGAGGCAAATATTTTATGAAAACCCTCCCCTTTACCATCACCCTAATCTCAGCAATTATAACCGCGATCGCACCAGCAGTCTTCGCGCAACCGCAGCCATCAGCTAACGAAATCTACATCGATAAAAATTGCCGCCGCAACCAACAACTACCGCAAATCGAAAGATACACTATCTTTAGCAGAAACGAATTTACAACTAACGGTCAAAAATATTGGTTCTACGCAGCCCGCTATCAAGATGGAGCCGCACTTTTCTGTATTTCACAACCCAATTTTAACCAACCAAAAGTTCTAAACGCAGAAAAAATACAAAGACAATTTATTGACAAAATAGCCAGAAACCCCAACAACAAAACAGCCTTTATCATCGCAGTTAGAGAAGGAAATGGCCTAGATGTACCAGTGACAAATTATGGCTTAGATTTGAGCAATGTCGATCAACCAAAAGTAACTCCCCTTTCCATCCTACAGCAGCGAGGAACCCTCAAAGACGGAGATCCCAGCCTTCCCAACGGCAGCTTTTACCGCGAACACAGCTTCCAAGGACGTGCAAATCAATCCATCACCATCGACCTCAAAAGCAGATCGTTCGAGCATTTCGTAACACTCATCGCTCCCAGCGGCGATAAAATTGTAGATATCAAAGCTGTTCGCGTGAATAATAGAGAATCCCAAATAACCGTAAAATTGCCCAGTAACGGCACTTACAAAATAGTTGTTCAAGGACTCGATCGCACCAGCAAAGGTTCATACACCTTAAGCATTAATTCCAATCAACTTTAACAAACACCAGCCAAAATATTATATAGCACTTCTCAGAAACATACTCTACACATCCGCGTTCATCCGCGTTCATCTGCGGTTAAAAAATCCAAATCTTATTTTTGGCAAAAGCCTAAAATCACACACTAACAGAAAAGCAAAAGTTGTTAACCACTGGCGGAACCCACAAAACATCAGCCAAGATAGAAACACACCCATTCTCCCAACCGCCATGACAGACATCAACCAAATAGCCGCAGCCCTCGATAGCCAAAACTACAAACAAGCCGCCCAACTCATCAAACAACTCAAACAAGAATCCCCCGAAAATCCCTGGGTGAAATACTACATGGCGCGCTACTACGAACTCACCAACAACGCCGACAAAGCCCAAACAACCTACAAACAAATACTCCGCGACATCACCAACCCCAAAATCGTCTCCCAGGCCCGCCAAGGCATTCAACGCATTGAAACCGCACAACAAAACCGACGCCAACAAGCCATCGAAACCGCCAAAAACGACCCCAGCAGCCTCGAACCCGGACTCCTGATCCTCGAACCCGTGAGTCCCGAAGACAAGCCCGCAGCCGTACAAAATATCAGCAGAATCTTCAACATCGACGCCTACACAACCCGGATGCAAATCCAAAGCCGCGGCTGGAGACTTTACAAAACCGGCCCCATCGCCGAACTGCGAATTTACGGCCAAGAACTTCTCAACGCCGGCATTCCCGTATTTTGGGCAACCCTAGCCGACATTCAAAAAATCCAAATCTTCCGAGTGCAACACTTCCAGTCTCTCTCTTCCCCAGCCGTGGTTTGCAAAGATAACCTAAATAGACTCGGTTCTATAGAATTTAACTGGTCAGAAGTCAGCCAAAGAATAGAAGGCTTGTTGCCAATTTTCATCGAAATCATGGACTACTCGCCCAACCGCAGAACCGAGCAATTTCGCCACAAAGAAATCACCCAAGATTACGCTCAAATCTGCGACTTGCACATTCCCAGCCGCAACTGCATTCTCCGAATTTGCGACCAAAGTTACGAATTTCAACAAGGCGTTGACTTCACCAAAATCTCAGCAACTAGCCCAGCTTCACCCTCCGCAAAAAACAAAACTTCCCGAGTCAAAAAATCCCCACAAATCCCTCAAAGTACCACCCGAATTAACTGGAATCACTTACTGGAAATATTTGACCAACAGCTTGACGTTACAGTTTGGTCGGAATTCACTTTCTTTGCCGAGACAGTTCTCGATTACACGCATATGTTGAGCAAAATCGAATCTCATGTAGAGGTCGATCGCAAATCCGAAACTCCTTGGGACCCAGCGTTCCAGCTATACAGCGGATTAGCCTTTCTCAGGAACCAAGGAAATAGGGAATAAAAAAAGAGTTGAAAAATTAAAAATGGCATTCGTCATTTTTAATTTTTAACCCCAGCATTTGGAATTATCCAATGCCCAATTCCCTATGACCAATTCCCAACTTCCTATTTGGTTTTCACCTGGCGGGCCATTTCCCGGAAATTGTTCATGCTTGGGCCCGGGCTGCGACGAGTTCCAGTCGGTATCGGCATTAAATTATTAGGAGCAAAAGTCCGATTCGGTTCAGCTTGACTCGGCACTTTCCCGTTAGTTGCAGCAGGTACATTAGCCGGTTCCGCAGTCTTAGCAGCAACGCTAGCGACTGGCTCTTTTTCTTTTTCTTTCTTAGACTTTTTCTCTACCTTAGCCTTCTTAGCCGGTTCAGACTTCTCAGACTTAACAGGCTCAACTTTTGCCGGTGCGGCTGCAACAGGCTCAGGCTTGGCCGGTGCAACTTTAGCAGCCTCGACCTTCGCAGGTGCAACTTTAGCGGGTTCCTTCGCCGAAGATTCCCCCAAATCTAGGAAATATTCAGACT
Organism: Microcoleus sp. A006_D1; assembly: GCF_036702805.1. Lineage (NCBI taxonomy): Bacteria > Bacillati > Cyanobacteriota > Cyanophyceae > Oscillatoriales > Microcoleaceae > Microcoleus > Microcoleus sp. A006_D1. The sequence continues at coordinate 218,421 of NZ_JAUBVZ010000004.1, read as the reverse complement.
TTTTCAAGCCCAACAGTCCGGCGAAAAAGCCGAAAATACCGCCGAAGAAATTTTTGATAAAACCAAACATTAGACTTACTCCTTTTGTTCTTTTAGAGAAATTTGTACAAGCTTGTCAACAAAGTCAGACTACGAGTTAAGGCAACCTTTGTCTACATTTATTCATCAAAATTTACATTTTTTGATGAATAACGCAGAGCTTATAGTAATTTTTACTCAGTAATGCCAGTCTTAACTTTGCACTTATTTACGATTATCTCAGAATTTATGACTGATTTCCTAATTTGCCCGCAATACCTTGATCCGATTCGCTAGCTGTCCCACCAGGGGTCAAACTCCCTAGGGGAGTGATTTATGCTGTAATCGGCAAGCAATTTTCTTTTCAAATGAACAGTTCGCTCGATCGCAATCCCGTCATCCTGATCCACGGCATCTGGGACACAAAGACTATTTTCAGCAAAATGTCCGCCCACCTCACCCAACTCGGATGGTGTGTCCACAGCCTCAACCTCACCCCCAACGACGGTAGCCTCGGCCTCGACTCACTAGCCAAGCAACTCGCAGACTACATCTCTGAAACCTTCGATCCACAACAGCCTTTAGACATAGTAGGCTACAGCATGGGTGGCATCGTCAGCCGCTACTACGTCCAGCGACTTGGAGGAATTAACCGAGTCGAGCGTTTCATCACCATATCTTCCCCTCACAAAGGAACCCTCACCGCCTATTCCCTACCTTTACCAGGATACCTGGATATGCGCCCCGATAGCGGATTGCTGCGCGATTTGAATCAAGATGTTACCGTGCTCAAACGCATAAACTTTACATCAATGTGGACGCCATTTGACATAATGATTGTACCGGCGAACAGCTCTCAAATGCCAGTAGGTAAAGAAATTAAACTCAACGTAATGCTGCACCGCCAAATGATAACAGAACCTCAAAGTATTAACGCATTAGTTGAAGAACTAAAAGCACCAATTAAAAATAAAATTCCACTTAAAAATGAATAGCAATTGCAGTCGCAACCCAGCTCCAGAACAACCTTTAGATCTAGATCGGACGTACGGTTGAAACCGCTTCTTGTCTAACGAAGTCCGAGCTCAGAGGGACTGAAGAAAAGAACGTAATACCAATTTGAAGAAATCTTGCAGAATCAGAAATTAGAGGTTTTCACCTGTAGGGAAACGGTAATGCCGTGTCCGGTCGGGAGTTATGACTTCGGACAGATAATTTCTCTACGGTTAATAACCATATCAACAATTTTTCACGCATGGTATAATTTAAACCGCCCGCTCTTCAACCCGCTCCCGTCGCGTGAGTGTTTGACAAGAAGCGGTTTCAACCGCCCGCTGTTCTTCTCAATTACTAAACTGTATCGCCGACTTCAGCGTATTCGCTGCGACCAAAAATTGCCTCAGCTTCGCAGTAATACTTGAACTCCAGTATATTGTGGAAAGGATCTTCTAAGAAGAAAGTGCGGTGCTCGGTAGGCAAACCGACAAATCGCCTTCTCGCTTCTTGATAGAAATTCAAGTTGTTTTGCTGGGCTTTTTCTAATAATCCTTCCCAGTCAGCTTCGTTCGTAAAAATTAACCCAAAATGCCGGGGATAAATGCCTCGCTGAGGCGTCAAAGGTTCGTGGCTGACGTGGGCGACAATTTGATGGCCGCACAAACCCATAATTGCCGAATTCGGCGATTCGCGACCTAGTTTGCAGCCGAGCCCGTCTACGTAGAAGGCTTTGGTTTGGGCAATATCGGTCACGGGGAAGGCAAGATGAAATAATACTTGGCTCATGGAGGTACTAATGCAGAATTCAGAATTGTTCTTTAATTATTTATCTTGGTCTAATCCTTGGTTGGTGGCGATCGCCCTCAATACATTTTTACTCGCGATCGCCACACTTGCTCCTAAAAAATTACTCACACCCGCTGGGCAATTTCACGGCTGGGCCCTGGGTGTCATCATCTGGGGCTGTTTGGGATGGCAAGGCTATGCGGTGGTGATGTTTTACTTTCTTGTCGGATCGGGAGTTACCCGCATCGGCAAAGCCCAAAAAGAAGCTGAAGGCATTGCCGAAAAGCGATCGGGCGCACGAGGCCCGGAAAATGTCTGGGGCTCGGCTTTAACCGCTACTGTTTGTGCTGTGGGAGTTTTGGCATTATCTATTTTGGGAGACACAGGCGGTATTTTAGGAGAGACAGGCGGTATTTTAGGAGAGACAGGCAAGATGCCTGTGTCACAAGATGTGATTTCCCTGTTATTGCTGGGCTATGCGGCGAGTTTTTGCACCAAACTTTCCGATACCTGCGCTAGCGAAATCGGCAAAGCTTACGGGAAGCGGACTTTTTTGATTACTACGTTACAGCCTGTACCTAGGGGTACGGAAGGGGCCGTAAGTTTGGAAGGAACGATCGCAGGTATTGTCGGCTCGATTCTGATTGCGCTTGTGAGTTGGGCTGTGGGTTTAATTGACTTGACAGGAATTATTTTTTGTGTTATGGCAGCTTTTATTGCTACCAACATCGAGAGCGTGATTGGCGCGACGGTGCAATCACAGTTTGAATGGCTGACGAATGAGGTAGTGAATTTTTTTAATACGCTGATCGGGGCGATCGCAGCGATCGTCTTAGTTTCTGTGTGGAAAGCTTTTTTAGCTTAGTCAATCCTGGACGCGATCGCGACCCAAGAAACCGGATTTTTTACGATAATTCAAGGCATTAACGCCGTATGTTCGGTAAAAAATCCGGTTTCTGCCTCCAAGACTATTAGTTATTCATCATTAGTCATTACTGTCAAGCGATCGACCAATGACCAATCACCAATGACCAATCACCAATGACTACTGACCAATCACCAATGACCAATCACCAATGACCAATCACCAATGACCAATCACCAATGACCAATCACCAATGACCAATGACCAATGACTAATAACTAATCATCGTCTTTCGGCCCAAAAACCATTTGTACAATCATTGTTGGTTCGCCCCGCTTGTGATAGCGATCGGCCCAATTGCGAATAATTTCATCTAATTCCTCAACAGCCTGTTCTACCCGTTCCGGCGGGATATCCAAAGTTTCCATAACTCGCATTACTTTCGGTTGTTTTTCCGCCCAATCCTGCATCAGCCGGAAATATCTAGCCGTATCCTCCACCATCGTAAATGTCCGTTCTTCCTGCTCTGCTGGAGAGTAAGTTGCGCGGCTGAGGGCATAAAAAGGCATTCCCCAAGGAGAATCTATGCGAGTCACCGTTCCGGAATAGATCAAGCGGCGCTTGATGTGTTCTGCTAGAGCTTCGCTCAAAGGCATTCGCCTTTCTGGAGGCATATCTTCTTGCGATCGCCTGTGCAGAAACTCGATCAGCTCCATAAACTGAAAAGAATTGATCAGTTGAGCGTCAGGCGGATTAGGAGGAATCTTGCCTTCGAGATATTTTTTTTCATCCGCAGTCAAGCTGTTTCCCGGAATCCGAGGCCGTCCCGGAACCCAAGCATATTGTTCCAGCCAGACATAGGGAAACTGAATCAAATATCTAGGTTCTTGGGAACCCAACATTTTCAGCAATTTTCCTTTAGTCAGAGCTTCCCGGACTTCCTCAACGATCACCTTCACCCGTTTAGGCTCAATGTGATGCAAGTGTCCGGTCATCCGCAGGTTGTTGTCCTGCTCCATATAAGTCATATAAATGGCACACTTAGCCGCCGTTGCGGCCGCGTCTAGAAACGCCCCGTGCCTGTGCCCACTGGTTCTCATGGCGCTAAACGCCAGATATAGCATGATCTGATCCATTGCACTAGGGCTGAGGCTTTTGACCAGATCCAAAGAGTCATTTTTCATCACAATCTCCGAAATAGTAAAACCTGGAGGCATCTGGTCGTCCTCCATTTAAAAATTATTGCGAGAGCGCCGAATCAAGCATAGCTGAATCTCACCGGAAACCTTGCCACCTACCCTAATATTCAGGCCGGTTAATTTTCCTGATGTCACTGGGGTATTGACTCGAAGGCGATCGACACCGAATAAGTGGTTCTTATTGGTGAATTTAAGTAGAGTGTTGCACCCTCTGCACTCAGGGGTTTACCTATATATAAGTTAGTTATCGCAGGTCAATTATAGTGCAGGCGTTGAAAATCAAACCCCACCTGCGGGAGGAAAACGTAAAGAATTGTTGCGATGGAGGAATTTGAGGCGGCTCCGATCGCAACAGTTGTTGAATACTCGTGGACGGCGACACCAGGTTCGATCAACTAAAATACGGGGTTGATGCCCTGGGGAATCGGTTGAAAAACCCGGATGATCAGAGACCTGTGGGTAATTCCTATTTAATTGAAGCGTTTTCAATACAAAACCGCCACCTACTATAATCTATCTCTAGGTAGATGGCAGCTCCAAATTGATATGCTAATTTTAATATTAAAAAAAATCTCGTAATAACTGTCAAATAACTGTCAACAAAAAGTGCAGTTGGCTGACGAACCAGAAAAATTAGAGTCCCAGAAAATTAGTTGGCTCGATCGACACGGGCGGCCTCGAAACCAGCCTCGAAATAAGTCAGTTGCGGAACTAGGTTTCTGGCAATGCGATTAAAATTGCTATAGTGGCTGAATGTCAGTGCGGGACTCCATAAAATCACGCCGTGGCCGACGTTCTTTCCTGGGCTCGCGCTCTCCTCTTTGTTGAGTTTGCGCTGACAACATATATTGATGAGCGGTGGCAGTTTCTAGCTGTTCGACTGGGGATTCAAGGGATAGAGCGCAGGTAGCACTCAAGCTAAGGCCCAACAGGCTCAATAAAGCAATTGCTGTGTAGTTTTTCATGGGTAGTATCCGTGTGAGTGTCTATTTAGAGATACGGACTTTTCCCTTGCTCATCAGGATTGATTTCCCAGAAATTGCCAGATTATCCAAAAAACATGATGCGAGAATTATTTAACTTTTAAAATTGTGTCACTCACAGTAAATTTTAGTTGCCTAACTTGACAGGGTGAAATGTATCTAAAGCCTTGAATATACAAAACCGCCAAATACAAGACTAAATCTCTCGATAAATGGCGGTTGAAGCTTGATATTCTATCATTTTTTACACACAAAAAATATCCTCATGACTGTCAACAAGAAGTGCAGTTGCCTGACGAACCTGACTTTCCTAGAATCCCAGAAAATCAGATCGAGCGCTCGACACGGGTGGCCGAAACCAACTCATTGGTGGAACTCCCTTTCGTCCCCATGCCCTTAAAATGCTGATATCTGATGTGTGTAAAGATGAGGCTGAACGAACTCTCTGCGTCCGCTGCCTCTTTCTGGAGAACGATCGCCTTTGTGTTGTGGAGTTAGCGCCAAGAAAATATAACGAGCAACAATTTCGAGCAATTCGACTAGGCCTTCCACAGATCGAGTGGCGCTAGCACTCAAGGTAATGCCCAACAGGCTCAGTAAAGCAATTGCAGTGTAGGTTTGCATGGGTAGTATCCGTGTCAGTGTCTATTACCTGATACGGACTTGCCTGGATCGATCAGGATAGATTTCTGGCAATTTTCGGAACTTTGCAAAAAACCTTACCCATTCAATGCTACTGCTCCTGCCAGCAGCCAAGCACCGGCAAAATTCAGCCTGCCCGATACTGTCAGAGGCTTTTCGGTTTCGCAATTATGTAAAAATCTGTCGGTTTCCGAATCTAAAGTCACGAGTTGCCAAGTTTGACTGGCTACGGATGCGGGACTTGTCAGGGTTAGCGTCCAATCTTGTGCGCTCAGGCGGCGGAAAATGCCCGAAAATTGGCTGTCGGTATTTGCTGTTTTACCGCTGGGATTTACAGAGAAATCCGGTTCAAATGTCAAGGTTCTGGGTTCAAATACAGAACTTTCGTTGAGAAACCCGGTTTTTTGATCGCTTTTGACTGACAAAGGAAAAGGACATTCGCCGCTGGCGGGATATGCTTGAGGTCGATCGAGATAATAGCGTTGCCGATCGAGCCAATCCGATCGATCTAGTGTCAAATTAAATAAAGGAATAACTGTCGCCCTCGCCTCAGCATCTTGCAGCAAAGCTTCCTGCAAAACTCTCACCGACAAATCCCGCGGCTGACATCCAGCTTCCGCGCACAAAGCCGCCGCCATCCCCGCCGCCTGTCCGATATTCATCACCACAGGCTGCAAGCGAGTTGCACCGTTGGCAATGTGAGACACGGAAATATTTTTTTCGCAGACTAGCAAACCGTCTGTACTCTCAGGAATTAGCGCACTGTAGGGAATTGTAAACGGAGTCCCAGTCCAGCGGCCGCCCCAACGGATGGATTTGGGCTGCAAGGGAATGTCGCCACTGGGATAATGGTGGTCATTTGCGTAGTTGCCGATCGCAATTGTTTCACAAATTCCCTCAGAATTGATCGGCAATTTCGCTACTTTTGCGCCGACAAACGGCAAAATATCTTGTTCTGTGACTGTACTTATCCCTCGCAAACGGCGGCTTTCTCGGTAGTAAGGGTGCAAGGCGAAAGCAGAAAGCAGGGAAGAATTGGGTTGATTTTCGATCTGGGAAATCGGGAAAATATTTTGTGCTAAGCCGTAGCGGCGGCCGAGTTTGGTTTGAATGAAGCGGGCGAAACTTTGAGTGTGCCAGAGACTTTCTTGGAGGAATTCTTGTCGGGATGTTTTTGATCCAATTAGTCGATCGACTCCTTCACCATAATCATTACCACGAATCGGCCAATTAATCATCAACAATCCGCCGGGAAGCCTACCGTAATTGAGAAATTGCTCGGGAGTGTAATCTTTCCAAGCATCGGAAAATCGATCGGGATTGTCAACAGGCGGCGCGGGAATTTCTGGCGCAATCGCACCTTCCCCAAAATCCTGCATAATTGCCACCCAAGTCGGAGCTTGCACCGAATACCGTTCTGTGAGATCGTTAGAGGCGATCGGCGCGCTGGGTTCTCCCCATTCAGCTTGGAATTCCCAACCCCAGCGGTGCCCAACTTCCCCTAAAGCCAGCAAATCTCCCAATTCCGTTGCATCCAAAGTGATTTTTGCCGTCACCGTAAAATCTGCAAACCGAACGCCAGAAATTCTGTTGCCTTCCCATAGCACATCTTGAGCAATTTGTCCAGAAATCCACTGCAAGTTTGGTAAACACTTAACCCAATCAGCAAAAATTTCAGCACCGATGCGGGGATCGTAAGTGAAAAAACTGACCCAGCCCCAATCTAAACCTCCCGGCTGTCGCTGCTGGAGTTCCCCCAGAAACGCGCCCCACAAACCTGTCTGAAAGGCGGCTAATTCGTTGCCGTCTGGAGCTGAAACGCCTGCTGTCGTCAGCATTCCTCCCAGCCAGGGAAATTCGCTGACTAAAATAGTTTTGGCACCTCGGCGGGCTGCTTGCACGGCTGCTGCGGTGCCGCCGGTGCCACCACCGACTACCAAAACATCTGCTTTTAAGGTTGGGGACATGGGGAATAGGATTTTAGATTTTAGATTTTAGATTTTAGATTGCAAGAGGCTCAGTCAGGTGCTACGGGATAGATGTTGGGCACGCTTGCGATCGCCAATTAAATTTTAAGATGTAAAGACTTGATAAATCATATATCGGTAATTACGCAGAGACCGCACATTTTTTATTTCCGCAACACTTTCAGATTACTTATTTCTGCTCTTCCTCTGTATCAAGAACATCCTTTGCGTCGATCGAAAAAATTAGTTATTGTGAGACCGATCGCCTTTCAAATCAAAAAAAAGTAGAAAATGGGCAACCGCGACAGTAAAATAATAAATCCTGTAATTTCCTCACAATTCACTACTAAAAAAGCAATTGAAAATGGACAAAGGTTTTATTTTGTGGTTCACCGGGCTGAGCGGTTCCGGCAAGACAACTATCAGCAAAGCTCTCGAACCCGAATTGAAAGCGAGAGGCTGCAAAGTTGAAATATTGGATGGAGATGTCGTTCGCACCAACTTGTCAAAAGGTTTGGGATTTAGCAAAGAAGACCGAGATACTAATATTCGGCGGATTGGATTTGTCGCGAACCTGTTGAGTCGCAATGGAATTGTGGCAATTACGGCAGCTATTAGCCCCTACAGAGCCATTCGCGACGAAATTAGGGCGATCGAGCCAAATTTTGTGGAGGTGTATGTCAAAGCACCGTTAGAAGTGTGCGAATCGCGTGATGTCAAAGGGCTGTACGCTAAGGCCAGAGCCGGAGAAATCAAAGGTTTTACGGGCGTTGACGATGCTTATGAAGAACCGCTCAATCCTGAGATCGTTTGTTACACAGAGGGGGAAAGTGTCGAAGAGAGTGTTAAAAAAGTTCTGAGCAAGTTAGAAGAGTTGGGTTACATTTGATGTTGGCGGGGTAAGAAGAGGATAGGGGCAAACAGCGATGGTGGTGAAAAGTTCTTCGCGCGGCGTACAACTCGATCAAAAATCTCACCCTTCGGCCTCCTCCGCACAGAGGGAAAGCAGAGGATTTTTCGCCTCTGTTTGCAGGAAAGCAACTGAGGGAGAGGTTTTGAGCAAAAGCGACAAGCTGGGTTATCGGGCAAGTAATGCTGTGAAAAATTTAATTGTCCAAAGTTTAACCGTGTCAGTGCTGGCGGTGGCGGTGGGTTCATCTCCGGCGGCGGCCCAGTTTTTGCCTCCTCCTCCTCCTCCTCCTGCTTCGGGTTCTCCCCTTCCTGTACCGGTACCCGCAGCGCCGGGATTTCCGACATTTCCGGCAAGTGCACCTTCAAGTGTACGATCGGAAGTTTACACTTTGGGCGCGGGCGATCGCATTCAAATGGACATCTTCAACGTCCCGGAATACAGCGGCCCCAACGGTCAACACCAAATACAGGCCGACGGTTCCCTGAGTTTGCCCTTAATTGGCAGCCTATCCGTGGCTGGAATGACCTTAGAACAAGCTTCTAATGCTGTCAAGGAGCGATACGGCAAATATCTCAAGCGTCCTTGGATTACGCTGAAACTACTAGCGCCGCGGCCTTTGCAAATTGCGATCGCGGGCGAAATCAACCGCCCCGGAGCCTATACAATATCTTCAGCAGCAGGCCCCGGAGGCACAACAGAGCAAATTGGAACTCAAATGCCCACGATATCGCGAGCTCTGCGAATGGCGGGCGGAATTACCCAGTCAGCAGACGTGCGGCAAATCAAAATCCGCCGCCCCCAGCGCAACGCACCCGAACAAATTATTAGTGTGGATTTGTGGGAATTATTGCAAAACGGTGATTTGCGGGCCGATATGACTTTGCGCGACGGCGATACGATATTTATTCCCACTGTAACTAGCCTCAACCGCCAAGAAGCACCGACTTTAGCAGTAGCTAACATTACCGGACAAAGCACTCAACCAATTAATATTGCTGTGGTGGGCGAAGTAACTCGCCCCGGTACTTATACTTTGGCCAAAGAGGTTCAAAGTAGGGTACAAGAGAATGAAATGGGTGCAGATTCTGGTTTGTTTGCTGCGAGGGAAACTCCCGGCTCCGGGGAAACTGTTTTGCAGCAAACTGTAACGAGAGCTATTAAAATGGCGGGCGGTATTACGCCGGTAGCTGATATCAGACAAATACAAGTTCGCCGCCTGACGCGGGCGGGTACCGAACAAATTATTAATGTGAATTTGTGGCAACTTTTGGAAGGGGGAGATGTATCCCAAGATTTAGCGCTGCAACAGGGAGATACGGTAATTGTTCCCAAAGCCGAAAATCTCGATGCACTCGAAGGCGCACAAGTTGCTAATTCTAATTTTTCACCGGATTCGATTAAGGTGAGTCTGGTGGGAGAAGTTGTGAAACCGGGGGCTTTTGCTTTACAGCCCAACACTACTTTAAATCAAGCGCTGGTAGCAGCGGGAGGTTTTAATAAATCGCGGGCAGAAATGGATTCGGTGGATTTAATTCGCCTCAATCCTAACGGTACTGTTTCGCGACTAAGCGTTAAGGTGAATTTTTCCGCAACCGCCAATGAGGAAACTAATCCCAAACTGCAAAATAATGATGTAATTATGGTAAGGCGATCGAGCCGCGCCACGTTCTCGGATAATGTAGGCGGGACTCTCGCTCCTCTGAGCCCACTGTTGGGAATATTCCGATTGTTCAATATTTTTCGGTGAGTTGAATAGACTAGCGCTAAGGCTTCATCAACCCGCTTTCTAGAAAAAATTTCAGTTTGGTAACGAGATATCTAGTCAGAAACCGGGTTTCTGAAACTGCGCCCGCCGTACAGATGTTTAAACTAATAAGTTGTAGAAATCAAATGAAACCAGGGAAAAAATCTCAAATAACACTGTTTAATAACAATAAAAAAGCCGCTGGACAGCAAAAATTATCTTCCGTGCTTTATGAAGAAGAGCAATTTTTTAGCAGAGACAATACAGAGGAAGAAGAGTTAAGTTTTTGGGAAGTTTGCCGCAGTCGCTCCCTGTTAGTGATCGGTGTAGCAGCGGCAGTGACAACCGGGGTTTTTGCGTGGACGCTGAATCAAAAAAGCGAGTACGAAGGGCGCTTTCAATTATTGGTAGAACCCGCAGTTACGCAAAACACTTTAGCAAAAATCTACTCCGGCGAGGTAAAACTGCAACCCGCAGCCCCCGCAACTCCAGAGCAGCCAGGTTTTGACTACGAATCGCAAATACAAGTTTTGCAAAGCCCGCAAGTAATGTCGCCGATTATCAAAGAGTTGCGGGCTAAATATCCCGAAATAAATTACAACTACCTTTTGAACCAAAAAGCAGATAATTTGCCGTTTTCTCAGCAAACTAGGCTGTCGATTAATCGCTTCAAAAATACCAAAATTATCGAAGTTAGATATCGGGATTATGATCCGAAAAAAATTCAGTTTGTTTTGGAAAAAGTTGCCCTAGGCTACCGCAACTACAGCGTGCAAGATACCAGAACTCAAATTAGCCAGAGTCTGGATTTTGTGAAATCGCAAATTCCCAACCAGCAAAAGCGCCAACAAGTTCTGCAAACTGAAATTCAAAAGTTGCGCCAGCAATACAATTTCATCGATCCGCAAATTCAAACCCAACAACTGGCGCAGCAAATCAGCCAACTTCAAGCGCAAAGATTGGACGCGCAAACGCAGCTCAACCAGCAGAGATTGCTCTATGCCAACTTGCAAAATCAGCTGGGATTAAACCAGCAACAAGCCTTGATGGCTTCGGCTCTGAGTCAAGCTCCCCGCTATCAAGCGATGCTGACTCAATTGCAGCAATTGGAAGGGCAAATTGCGATTAACTCGGCTACATATACAGACAACTCTCCGCAAATGCAATTGTTGCGAGATCAGCGGAAAAATTTGATTCCTTTGTTGAAGAAAGAAGCCCAACAGGTTTTGGGAACTGATTTGGCTAAGGTGAATTCGCAAGTGCTGGCTTTTCAAGATCCGGTGCGGATTAAGTTAATCGAACAGTTTATCGGTACTGCTAATTTAATTCAGGTGTTGGGGGTGCGGAATCAAGTTTTGGAACAGGCTGCTAAGCAGTTGAATCAATATTCTCAAGGATTCCCGGTGATTTTGCGGCGCTATTCTGATTTGCAGCGGGAGGCGGAGTTGACTAACAGTACGCTGAATAGTTTGCTGGCAAAACAGCAAGCTTTGCAGCTTGAAGCTGTGGGTAAAAAAGAGGTGGCTTGGGAAGTTATTGCGAAGCCGGAAATTCCGCGCTACAAAAATGGCGAGTTGATGGCTGTGGCTCCGATTATGCCTTTGAATTTGGCTTTGGGAGGATTGGCTGGTTTGCTGTTTGGGATGCTGGCGGCGCAGTTGGCGGAACGGTTTAATAATAAGACGGTGTTCCACACTCCAGAGGATGTCAAACACTCGATTCGCCTGCCTTTGTTGGGGGTAATTCCTGCTAGCGATAAAATTTTGAGACTGCCGCCTGCGGAAACAACTCCGATTGATGTGGGAACTTCGCCGATGCCTACGGATGCTTTTCAAGAGGCTTTTCGATCGCTCAATGCTAATATTCGGTTGTTAAACGTTGATACTCCGATCAATTCTTGTGTAATTACGTCTTGTCAAGTAGCTGACGGCAAGTCTACTGTGGCGGTAAATCTGGCGCGGGCGGCGGCTGCAATGGGCCAGCAAGTGCTGTTGGTGGATGCGGATTTGCGGAGGCCGCAGGTGCACGAAATGCTGGGTTTGCCGAACTGGCAAGGCTTGCACAACGTGATTGCTGAGGATTTGGATGTGAAACAGGTGATTTTGCGATCGCCCCGTGATGAAAACCTATTTGTGTTAACATCAGGCCCGGTTCCTCCCGATCCCACAAAGGTGCTTTCTTCCAGAAAAATGCAGCATTTAATGGCAGCTTTGGCAAGTCATTTTGACTTGGTTATTTACGATACTGCGCCGCTTTTGGGTTTGGCGGATGCGAATTTGTTGGCGGCTCATACTAACGGATTGATGCTGGTGGTGGGGCTGAATCAAACTGAGCGGGAGGCGCTGTTGTTGGCTTTTGAGGATTTGAAAATGGCGGGGATTCCGCTGTTGGGAATGGTGGCGAATAATGATAAGGGCAGCAGGTATTTCTATCAGTCTTACGTGCAGAATTACATTCAGGAAAAGTCTGTTTAGGAGCGTGTAGTTACTCGTTTGTTACTTGTTACCAGGCTCTGCCTGGTAACGGAGATCCGGAGGCTCTGCCTCCATTGTCGATTGTCCCAGCCGAGGCAGAGCCTCGCTTATATGGGTTCCCAGGCAGAGCCTGGAAGTTGCTCAGGCGCATTCGATCGCAAACATAAACTTTAACAACAAAATTTCTTAATATTTGCGATCGCTCCCCTACACTATAATTAAAAGTTGAGAGATTTAAACAAATCCCGGCACTTGCAAGTTAGCAAGACCTGAAAACGTGGATGTAAAATTTCAATTTTGTAATAGATTGATACAACAAATCCCCAGCTAGCTGGAGAAATAGCAGGGAGTTTTGTATTTTTTGAAATGGAGATCAAACAATGGCTATTGCTACTATCAACCCGGCAACGGGAGAAACGCTGAAAACTTTTGAGCCGATCGCAGATGAGGCAATTGAAGCTAAGCTGGAATTAGCACAGCAAGCTTTTAACAAGTACCGCTACCTGCCGTTTGAGCAGCGAGCAATCTGGATGCAGAAAGCAGCGGATATCTTGGAGCGCGATCGCGAAATTTACGCTGAAATGATGACGCTGGAAATGGGCAAAACACTCAAATCGGCGATCGGCGAAATAGAAAAATGCGCCTTAGTTTGCCGCTACTACGCCAAAAATGCCGCTCAATTTATGGCAGACGTACCCGCAACCACCGACGCTAGCAGTAGCTTTGTCCGCTACCAACCGCTGGGCGCTATCTTAGCCGTAATGCCCTGGAATTTCCCATTTTGGCAAGTTTTTCGGTTTGCCGCACCGACGCTGATGGCGGGCAATGTCGGCTTGCTCAAACACGCTTCCAACGTGCCGCAGTGCGCCTTGAAAATCGAACAAATTTTCGCGGAAGCTGGCTTTCCCGAAGGAGTTTTTCAAACTTTGTTAGTGGGAGCCGACAAAGTAGCTAAGATAGTTGCGGACGATCGCGTAAAAGCAGCAACTCTCACCGGTAGCGAACCAGCCGGGGAAAGTTTGGCAGCAAATGCGGGCAAAAACTTGAAAAAAGTTGTGCTGGAATTGGGAGGAAGCGACCCATTTATTGTGATGTCCAGCGCCGATTTACCAGCAGCTTTATCAACTGCTGTCACATCGCGAATCCTGAATAACGGTCAATCTTGCATAGGTGCTAAACGCTTTATTTTAGCAGAAGAAATCGCCGATGAATTTATCAAAGGATTTGTGGAAAAATTCGAGCAATTAAAAGTAGGCGATCCGATGTTACCCGCAACCGATATCGGCCCTTTGGCTACCCCCAAAATTCTCGAAGATTTGGACAATCAAGTGCAAGCTTGCATCAAATCGGGAGCAAAACTTCTCACAGGCGGCCGCCCATTGTCAGAGAATGCCGGCAATTTCTACTTGCCAACTATTCTGGCAGATATTCCCCCGGATGCTGCGGCGCGCCAACAAGAGTTTTTCGGCCCAGTAGCCTTAGTATTCCGGGTTGCAGGCATCGATGAGGCGATCGCCCTGGCAAATAGCACATCCTTTGGCTTAGCTGCTACCGCTTGGACTACAGTAAGAGAAGAGAGCGATCGGTTTATTTCCGAACTAGAAGCAGGCGCCGTATTCATCAACGGCTTAGTCAAATCAGATCCCAGATTGCCCTTTGGTGGCATTAAGCGATCGGGTTACGGACGCGAATTGAGCATCCAAGGAATCCACGAATTTGTCAACATTAAAACAGTGTGGGTAAAATAAGCGCGCACTCAATAAACTTTTCGCAAAAACCCAAATCTATCTGCGTTTATGGTGGCACGGGCGTCCCGCCCGTTTATGGTGGCACGGGCGTCCCGCCCGTTTATGGTGGCACGGGCGTCCCGCCCGTTCTTCTATCTGCGGTTATAAACTCAAATGCAGTATTTTTGCGAAAAGTTGACAGAGTGCGATCGCCTAAAAACTTTGTCAGCCTCAAAAGCTGTACAATAAATCCCGACATTGCAGATTATTTGAGAAAAACAAATCCACACTTACAGAGGAAAAAAACGGCAATGAACACAGCTCAACTACTCGTAAAATGTTTAGAAAACGAAGGCGTAGAATACGTCTTCGGACTGCCAGGAGAAGAAAATTTAGAAGTTCTAGAAGCCCTAAGAAACTCTTCAATTAAATTTATTACTACTCGCCACGAACAAGGTGCCGCTTTCATGGCCGACGTTTACGGCCGCCTCACAGGCAAAGCCGGCGTTTGCTTGTCCACCTTGGGCCCCGGCGCAACTAACTTAATGACAGGAGTTGCTGACGCTAACTTAGACGGTGCTCCTCTAGTAGCAATTACTGGACAAGTCGGCACAGACAGAATGCACATAGAATCGCACCAATATTTAGATTTGGTCGCTATGTTTGCGCCAGTTACTAAGTGGAACGCTCAAATTGTCCGCCCTAGCACCACCTCAGAAATCGTCCGCAAAGCCTTTAAAGTTGCTCAAAGCGAAAAGCCGGGAGCAGTTCACATTGACTTGCCAGAAAACATCGCAGCAATGCCTGTAGAAGGAGAGCCACTCACCAAAGACAACCGCGAAAAAACTTTTGGCGCTTACCAAAGTCTGAATAAAGCTGCTGTAGCAATTTCTAAGGCAAAAAGTCCTCTGCTTTTAGTAGGAAACGGCACGATTCGCGCTAATGCCAGCGATGCTTTGACAGAATTTGCTACTCGATTAAATATTCCGGTAGCTAATACTTTCATGGGCAAAGGTGTAATTCCTTATACTCATCCTTTGGCACTTTGGACGACGGGATTGCAAAAACGGGATTACATTAGCTGTGCTTTTGAAGAAACAGATTTAGTGATTGCTGTTGGCTATGATTTGATTGAATATTCCCCGAAAAAGTGGAATCCTGACGGCAAAATTCCGATTATTCACATTGGAGCTCTGCCAGCAGAAATTGACAGCAGTTATATTCCTGTTGTAGAAGTTGTGGGGGATATTTCTGATTCGCTGAATGAAATTTTGCAGCGTGCCGATCGCATGGAGAAAACCGATCCTTTTGCTAAGCAGTTGCGGGCGGATATTCGGGCTGGGTACGAACAATATGCAAACGACGACGGTTTTCCGATCAAGCCGCAAAAACTGATTTACGATTTGCGGCAAGTCATGGGCCCGGAAGATATTGTTATATCTGATGTGGGAGCTCACAAAATGTGGATCGCGCGGCACTATCATTGCGATCGCCCGAATACCTGTTTAATCTCCAACGGATTTGCGGCAATGGGAATTGCGATTCCAGGCGCGGTGGCGGCAAAACTCGTTTATCCCGATCGCAAAGTAGTAGCAGCAACGGGCGACGGCGGTTTTATGATGAACTGTCAAGAGTTAGAAACTGCGTTGCGCATCGGTACTAATTTTGTGACTCTCATCTTTAATGACGGCGGCTACGGGTTAATTGAATGGAAGCAGGAAGATTATTTTGGTCATTCAAATTTCATCAAATTTGGCAATCCCGACTTTGTGAAATTTGCCGAAAGTATGGGTTTAAAAGGCTATCGCGTGGAAGCGGCCAGCGATTTAATTCCTATCCTGAAGGAAGCGCTCGCTCAAGATGTCCCCTGCGTGATTGACTGTCCGGTAGATTATCGGGAAAATGCCCGTTTCAGTCAATTATCTGGGGATATGAGTTGCAATACATAAGTTAGGAAACGGGCATTTTTGTGTCCGTGTCAATCAAGATAGTTCACTTACCTGAAATCTGCTGTATTTCGGGTAAGGGAGACTCTTCGAGATAAAGTCTTGTAGCTTCTTTGAGATTGGCGATCGCTTCTTCAATGGTTTCGCCTTGGTCAACTGTGCCGACTTCGGGACATTCGGCAATGTACATATCTTCTTCTTTATAAATGATGGCTGTGAAGCTTTGAGTGCTCATAGTTTTTTTGCTTCCATCATCAGAGGTTGCTTGCTTTCTATTACCTAGTCTATCTCGGATGAATCATTTTTACAAGTATAGGGTTGAAATGGGCGATCGCTACGGGATCGCTGCGCCGCGCGGGCTTTTTCAGAAATTTGCGAGACGAAGGGCGATCGCGTTTGCATAAAAACAGCTTTCGGGTTAGATAATTTTCAAGATAGCATTCGGGCATGAGCAATTTCTCTGTCACATATAAGACGAACTTGTGAATTAAAGAGAGTGTCGTCTCCGGTTTCAAGAAACCAGATAGAACGCACAAACTGAGTGGTAACTATTTTAATTATGCTAGGATACTCTTGCGAAAAGTAGTGACATGACACGCGATCGCTCCCATTAAAATCCCGATCGCCTATGTTAAAATTATGGAAGCTCAACCACGAGAAGTACAAAACTACCTGAAAGCCGACGGGACAAGTCCCTTTGAAGGATGGCTTGATTCCCTTCAAGATACTAAAACTGTATCTAAAATCAAGAAGCGACTGAGGCGAGTTGAGCTTGGCAATCTGGGAGATTATCGCTCAGTAGGAGCGGCAGTTTATGAACTTAAAATTGATTATGGCCCAGGCTATCGGGTTTATTTTGGACAAGTCGGGTTAACAGTTGTGTTGCTGCTATGTGGCGGTGATAAAAGCACTCAAGAACGAGATATTAGCCAAGCTAAAAAATACTGGAGAGATTATGAAAGAACTCAAAGTGCCAACAACTAGAAGCTACCACGAATACTTGATTTCTTCTCTTAAAACCCCTGAAAGTGCTGCTGGCTATATCGAAGCCATGTTGGAATTGGAGTCAGAAGGCCCCGAACCTGAATTGCTGCGAGCAGGACTTAAAGATGTGGTGGATGCTTATTTACAGATGAATGAGTTATCGGCGGGAGCTAAATTTATTTATGAGAAATTAGATCGGATGTTGTCTGAGAGTGGGGGTGAAGAAATTTATGCTTTGATAACTCTACTAGATCAACTGGGGTTGCAGTTAGCTGTCGCAGTAAAATAGGTAATTAATAAAGGAGTTAGGGGGGGATGCTTGCCACTGGCTACACGCGCTTTGACTATCAGACCTGACTTTATTTCTAGATTGTCACCAATAGCTATAGTATAATTGAAAATATTATCCTTATAAAAGCCATGTCTCAAGCAACATTAACTGATGTTTCCTTAGATTCAATATTAGAGCGTTTGACACAACTTACTAAACTGGAACCAGACTGGGATTCTTATGGTGCATTGCCAGTTTCGCCCGTTGCTTTTGTGAAAGCCTGTCAACTTCTCATTGATGTTAAATATGCTCTTTCAGCTTTAGTTGGCGATCGACTTTTACCATCAGATGTCGCACCAATTGCTGATGGTAGCTTACAAATGGAATGGCGGGGGCCGCACGGGCAACTAGAAGTGGAAATTAAGCCTGACGTGGATTTCAGCTATTTGCTAATCAAGGGTGAAGGAAGCGAGAGAAAGTTTGAGGAGAAAAACCAGGTATCATTGTCTGAGGTCTTGAATGTGGTGTCTCAGGTTTTGATTCCATAAGTCAGGGTATGGTAATGCTAGAAGAAATTGCAGATAACGATCTCCTTTATCGTCGGATTCCTAATGTACATCTTTATGAGGATGATACTGTAAAATCAGTTGCTTTTCAGGTTAGAGGAAAACCTGATGATAGTATCTCAGTTGAGTTAGCTCGGCTAACAACTCCGCAGGAAAGTTTAGCTTTTGCGAGAAATCCTGATACTACTAAGGTGGGTGTTTTGGTAGCGGGATACGCCCGTTCTTTAGGTTTTATTGTCCGGCATGATCCCTTGCCAGATAATTTAGCTCATTGTCTGATTGAGGGGGAAAATAATAAAGTTAAGTGTAAACTCTTAGCTGAAGCTACAACTATTTTGACTTTGCCTGAGTAAAGGCGATCGCGCTTTATGGATGAGATGAAATAAGAAAGGGCGATCGCTCTTTTGCAGAAAATAGGGAGAGAAAGGGCGATCGCGCTTTTTCAGCTTCAAGTATTCGGATTAGCTGTAGCCTTCGTGATGTACTGGATAATCAGATCAAAATCCTTACGGATGTCTGCCAGTTGTTTTACCCAGGTATTTGAAGAAGAAATCGCTTCCTCTTCCTTCTGACGAGCGGCTGCAATTTGCTTCTCAATCTCTCCGTAAACTTGTTGCTCAAATTCTCGCAACTGCCCTTCAAGTTGATTTTCTAGGTTTTGAGATATCGCGATAAACTGACTTGTAATTTCGCTTCGAGCCTCAGACATTTTCTGCTCTTGCTCCTGTTCTTGTTTGGCTTTATAAAATTCCGCTCCGATTGAAACTAATGTTAGAAGAGGCCCGACAAACATAGCGACATTAGCAATGTCTTTAGCAATGTTGACTGCTTGCCAAGGTCGAAAGTTAAAGCCGATAAATTCTCCGACAGTCAAAACAGTTTTATGGAGATTGCTTCCTACCACATCCATAGAGCGTAAAAAACCCCCTCCAGCAGTAGGTAAAAACCCTCTTGTCCCTAAGTCAGTAAGTTGACTTACATCAAGTCCTACTTTTTCTCCAACTTGGAAAAGCATTTCAACTTGCTCTATCAGTCGATTCCTATCTTCATTTTGTATAGATACTTTTTGGTTGACCTGCAAACGGGCTACAAAAGCCTGGACTAAATTACTTTGCAGTATATCTTTAACTTCATCTTGTATTGACTCAACTGCTGTATTCACAGCTTGTTCCATTTCGCGCCCTGCTCTCTCATAGTGTTGTTGTACCTTGATTTCAGCCTGTTTATTAAGCATCTCAAAGTTATCTTTGCCACCAACTGCTGAGGCGAGGATTCTGCCTTCATTAACAACTGCTGATGACAATAGTAGTGCTATGCTATGAATCTTGGTACGGAGACGATCGCGCTCTTTACGCACTGTACGAGATAAACGGTTTAGCACTTCAAAAAAAGCAGAGTCTTCGCTAGAGTTGCGAGTAAAGCTCAACTGAGCATCGTCAACACAGCTTAGAGCAATTCGGACGGGTGTATCAAAACGAGCAAGGGAGCCACGACGCTCTACAAACTGATTGAGAGCATCAATAAAAGTTGGAAATCGGCTGATTTCCGTCAGAAAATCATCGTTGCCATCAATGCCTTCATAATAGTCTTTGGCATCGATAAAGCAAATCGGAAATTCATCGAGACTGTAAGGCTTCAGTGCATCAGCAAGACTTTGGCGGTAGTTAGCAATCTTTTGCTCTTCTTCTCCTGCTTCATCAGACATTTTATTGATAACCAGCATCATTTTCCAGCGATAGCCTTTTTCATAGGCTAACTTCTTGAAATTCTCTGCTGTCAGTGAGTCAAAGAGCATATAGGTGAGGCAGAAAACCAGCAAGTCTGATTTGTTGATCGCTTCATAAGTAGTTTCATCGTGATCTTGGCGGTCTGTAAAAAGTCCAGGCGTATCAATTAGTTTGATGTCGCTCCAGTCATAATTGGTAGTTTTATCAGTAGCAATATCAGCATCAATGCGAATATCTCGCCGTCCTGTCAATGCAGAAATAATGGTTGATTTACCTGCACTGTACTGCCCCACAAAAGCTACTCCGAGAATCCCCTGCTCTCGATACTCTTTTAATTCATCGCGCACTTTTTTGCGGATAGCTGTTAGTTCGGCTGTGTTTCCCAGAGCCAGTAAGTTGTCAAACTTTACTAGCGTTTTTTTGAAAGATGCACCGACATCAGCAGCTTTAAAGTTGGGGTTGTTATGGGTCATGGTAGTTTAGTCCTTATTTGGGAGATTTGAGATAGCTAAAGGAAATATCCTCTTGAAGGATGTGTTTGATATCCTCTAGTGATTTTAGTCGCTGAACTTTCGATTTTGTTACAATCTTCATGTTACGCCCGAAATCTCGGTGAACTTTAGCAATGGTTTCGGCGATCCGCTCATCTGTGAGAGGTTCGTTTTCTTCAACACACCAGTCAATAATTCGCTTGGCATAAGCACGATTTAGATAATTTGCTGTACCTGATAACTTCTTTTTTGCTTCTTCAAGCTGAGTCGCAAGTTCATCTAGTCCTTTAATTAACTCCTCAAAGTAGGCCTCAATATTCACGGCAACAGAATCACAAAACTTGCTGAAGTTAGCCTCAGCGTCTCTGAGGGTGGCTTGCTTATGCTTGCTCAATTGCTCATTTAGTGAAATTGAGATGTTTTTAACAGCCTCGCCACGCTTTTGATCTTTTGATTTAAAGCGATCGGCAAGCCAATTGATCATCAAACCACTAACCATTACGATTGCAGTCGCAGCAAGCGCAGGTAAACCAAGAGGTGTTAAAGCTAGTCCTGCTAAAGGTATAAGAAGAATGCTACCTATTTTAAAAGCTAATTTATTGAAAGTCTTTGAATCCTGCTCGACAAACTGAAAGTTACCACCTTCTAGTTGAGCAATTAGTTTTAATTCATTTCCGACTTCTTCAAGAACTTCCTGAACTTCTTTGTTAAATTTTTCGCCATTCTCTTGAAATGCGGCTTTCAGGCGTTCCTCAAATCGGATAGACTTTAATTTTTGTTCCCATCCAGACTTCATTTGATTTTCCTTGGATTCCCAATAAGCCTCAGCAAAAGATGGAATAGCATTGATAGCATCTTGAAAAATTGACACGATTTGTTGCTGTAAAGATTCGCGGCTGTCCCTTCCTGCTGTCTGGATTTGCTTTTTGACCGTCTGACGCTTATTTTTCAGCGTCTCTGTCAATTTTTCATAGACTAAAGCTTGTTGATTCACCCATTGGTAAGGATTATCAATTGCGCCTACGGTAGAACCAAGCAGAGTTTGAGAGCGCCGAATTGCCCCATGATTAACCAGAGATTCACGAATTGAATCAAGAAAATCCTGCATCCGGCTTGCGTTAAAAAGCTCCTCTTTCTTCTTTTCGTGTTCGGGTTCGCGGGAAAGCTGCGCCGCCAGCAACATCACAGGAACAATCTTGAAGTAGTCATTAGCATAATGCTCTTGGGCGTAGCGACGGATACGTTCAATGTGTCCGCCTAGCCCACTTTGACCCTCCATATCAAAGACTTTATCGGGGTTCTTTAAGAAATGCTCCAGCCGTCGAGAATCGCGTAAGTTATTCTTGACATTCAGTAGAATAATTAATGGCTTTGCTTTTTCCTTTAATAACTGCAAGAAACGAAACTCACTCTCTTGGATACTGTCATTTGTCACCACATAACAAATCACATCTGACTCGTCGATAATACTTTTAGCAATTTCTTCGTCACTTTGGCCGCCCGGAGCACCAATCCCAGGAGTATCAATGATGCGAATATTCTTCCACTCGTACACCCGATTAAACCGAGTTGTGCGCTGCTTGCCTACACCGATCGCATCCCATCCATCATCTGTAACTATAGCGTGAAGAGTGCTTTTCCCCGCCTTAGTTCGGCCCATAAAGGTGATGCTGAAATGATTGAGAGCGCGTTCCTTGGCCCGAAGCGCCTCCCGTACACTCTCCATTTCTTTAATAATCTCGGCACTCAGAGAGTTTCTAGTATCCTCAAGTTGCTTGGCGACTTCCTTAGCAGTGGTAGCTTGACCTTTCCCACCTGTTTTATGTTTGATGTCTTCGATAGCCAGTTGAATATTTTTGCCCAAATTGGAAAGTGCTAGTAAAGCTCTTTTAAGCGCTAATTCTGCAAATTTGTAATCTTCATCAGCGATGACTGCACACTGACGAATCGCCTCATCATATTCTGGCCCAGTTAACAGGATTTCCCGTCGTATTTGCTCAACTTTTTGCTCACTCCCAGTGAGCTTTGCTACATTATCCACTAATGCGCGTGAAAGGAGAGAATCAGCCCCTTTAAGGAAACGCGCACCGATAGAGAGTTTCTCTTGCTGATTGTCTTCGCCTATAAATCGAGTATCACTAAAGGCTCCAACTTCTGCCAACTGTCGCTGTACTTCTCCCGTTGGCCAGTTCCAAATCCCTGCTACTTGTTCCGCCATCTGGCGTTCTAATGCTGAACAGAAACCGTCAACATAGGCGATCGCCAACATTTGCGACATGGCCTCACTTTGCTGACCGGGCGACACTTTCCGAGCTAAATCTTCAACAGAAAGCTGGTTTTCATCTTGAGCCAGAATTTTTTCCATCTCCGCGAGAGTGCGTTGAGAAGCGCTGATCTGGAGCGCGAGTTCGCGTAGTGCTTTTGACTCTTCACTATGAATCTGCTGATCCGCACATACCATGTGCGTGACTAATAGGAATGGGTAGTCTAGGTGTTCGGTAGTTTTTGAGATTAGGTCAGACATTTTCACTTATTCAATTTTAGGATTTTTTACTAATTAAGGCAACGCACCAGCCATCGTGTAAGGTGCTTGATTTACTCGTATCTTCTTCCTTGTTCAAATAAATTGACCAATTATTTGTAATTTGCATACCTCCCTTGTTGCTGGAGTCAAGCTGAATCGTAACCGATACGGTAGTATCAGATGCTACCATATCTAGAATTTTGACGTTTCTAGGTGCAAAGAAAGATGATGCAAAATCTTGAGACTTACTACACCAGTAAGAAGTACCACTATTTCCCTTGTTCACGATGTCATCTAAATATTGCTCCATAAACTTTGTAGCTGAATCTTTTACTGGATCGCTGGTTGGTGACGGCGGACTAGAGGAGGCTACCACCGCAGGTAATGGAGTTTGTTGAGCAATTAGTATTCCTTTAAAGCTTAGAGCTGCTAAGACAATAACTCCTCCTGCCAGCAAAACTTTTTGACTCTGTGGATTCTCCTTAAGATGATTTTTAGATATTTCTAATACTTCTTGAAACTTTTGCTGTTTTATTAACTGAATAACTTGAGTCAAAATTTCAGGTTTATTTGCAAATTTATCTGTTGATAATTTTTTTGAATCTGAACTAACCTCTGCCTTTAGCTCAAACTCTCGATTCCAAGCCGGGAAATCCTCACCCACCTGCTGCCCGTAAACCTTCACAGAAGCGATGATCGCCCCCGCCTTCAAATTCGTCAACTCCCTGCGGACAATCCTAACAGCCGCTTCCTCATCAGGAACCCGATCGCCCTCCAGCATCACCTGCAAACAACCATCTTGCAAACTCGCAGTCGCACTAATCCCCTTATTTTGCAACGGCAGATTTAACAGAGATGCGATCGCCTCCACATCCCCAAGCTTAGCCCGTTCCTTCAAACTAAGCTGATTTGACTCCGTATTTTCACTAGCACTTGCCCGCCCATCTGTAACATCCGTAACAGGCAACTTTAGCCCCGCCACTTCAAACTCTTGACTCCACGCCGGCACCTTCGCGCCCGTCTGTCGCCCGTAAACCTTCACTTTCTCAATCGATGCAGCCCCCAAACCAGCGATCGACTTACTCACCCACGCAGCTAGGGCTTGCTGACTAGGCGCTTCTGTCGCTTCCAGCATCACCTGCAAACAACCATCCTTAAGGGAAGCTGCGGCGGTGATGCCCTTGGCTTGTAGCTGGCGGTTCAGCAGAAGGGCGATCGCCTTTGCATCTCCCTGTTTCGCGAGTTCCAAAATATTCGGTTGTGTCATAACAGGTAAATACAACTAGCAGTTAACATAACATCTGCTGTCTTAAGTATAAATTGTTTCTTAAGTACCAAAACTTGTCAAGCCATATAAAGTCATATTTAGTAGTTTTTTTCCCTCCAACTAGGTCATAAAAAGTCACATTTAGTTGGTTGCTACTAAAAAAGTCATATTTAGTTGGGTTACAATCAGGTCAACCCCTTGCATCTGCCTAACCGATGGACGTTGAAGAAGCCTTAAAATTTACAGACAATCTAGCTTTAACTACTACGGGAAAACACTTAGATAGTCTGCAAAAAGCTATACTGCGCGGCGCTTGGGACAATCAAAAATATAAGGAAATTGCCGAACAACACCACCGTTCAGAAAAATATGTTAAAGAAGTTGGCTTCAAATTGTGGAAAATTCTCTCAAGTGCATTAGATGATGAGAAATTATGTAAAGCCAATTTTAGAGCTA
The DNA here is from genome assembly GCF_036702805.1 of Microcoleus sp. A006_D1. Taxonomy (NCBI): domain Bacteria; kingdom Bacillati; phylum Cyanobacteriota; class Cyanophyceae; order Oscillatoriales; family Microcoleaceae; genus Microcoleus; species Microcoleus sp. A006_D1. Next base: position 193,875 of record NZ_JAUBVZ010000004.1, on the reverse strand, counting down.
AACTAGAAAATTTACGAGTTGGGAATGTCTCACTCGTCGGGAATGGCTGCATCCATATTGGCAACATCTCTGCTGAAAGTTTGCACTCTCCAGAAGTCTCACAATCTGAACCGCAAGACAAGGATAAATTTAAAGAAAAAGCAAGCAATTCCGAACCTCAAGTACATTTAGACTTATCTGACGCACCAGAACCCAACCTATTCTATAACCGCACATCCGAACTCACCACCCTCAAACAGTGGATTTTGGAAAACCGCACCCGCCTCATCACCATATACGGCTTATCCGGTATCGGCAAAACCGCCCTAACTCTCCAATTAATCCCACAAATTCAACACGAATTCGATTATATTATTTACCGCAGTTTCCGCAATTCTCCACCCCTGCCAACCCTGCAAACAAACTTAATTCAATTCGTCTCCCAGCAACAAGACATCGAATTGCCCTCACTTATTGAGCATTTGCGATCGCACCGCTGTCTCCTAATCCTCGATGACGTACAAACGATTTTCAGCAGCGGACAACTCGCAGGCCACTACCAACCAGGCTATGAAAATTACGGCACATTCTTCAAACAACTAGCAGAATCATCCCACAACAGTTGCTTAATTCTCCTCACTTGGGAAAAACCCAGAGAAATTGCCGCCCTAGAAGGCGAAAACCGCCCGTGTAAATCGCTGCAACTCAACGGTTTGGGCGCGGAAGCAGGGGAAATATTCAGAGAAAAAGGTTTAGCAGAAGAGGAAAAATGGTCGCAACTGATTGACCTTTACCGAGGCAATCCCTTATGGTTAAATATAGTTGCAACTATGATTCAAGACTTATTCGGTGGCAGCGTTTCCGAGTTTCTCTCCTATGATACCCTATTTTTAGGTGATTTAGAATGTCTGCTGCACCAGAAGTGCGATCGGCTAACCGAATCAGAAAAACAAGTGATATCCTGGTTAGCTAGTGAAGCCGAACCCGTTGAAATATCAAAATTTTCAGCCAATCTCGAATTATCCCGATCGGCATTGTTACAAGCTGTACAATCCTTGGGACGGCGTTTATTAATTGAAAAAGTGAAACAAGGTGATAAAACACTTTTCACACTCCAGCCTGTATTAATGGAGTATCTGAAAAACCAGCATTAATAACTCACTCAATTTGTGATTAACTAAATCTCTCAATAAACATATCGGGAGTAATAATTTCTACTGTCCTAAAAGGATTTAATATCAACAAATCCATATCCCCCGTAACAATTATATTGGCATTACCACTAACAGCTAACTCTAAAAACTTATTATCTTTTTCATCTCGACACACTGCGATTGTTTCGGTAATAGAGACTAACTGGGATGAACTGATAAATTTAAGCAAAAATACCTTTCTGTCTTCTAAAGAAAGATACTTGTTAAACTTTTGACGATTCAAAACTTGCTCTAATTCTTTTAAAGTCGCTTCAGAATATAAAATTATTCCTTGTTTTTCTGCCAATTCGATCGCCCGAAATGGTACTGAGGTTTTAAAAAGCAAAGCACTGATTAAAACATTAGTATCGATCGCAAATCTATTCATCATTATCGGCTAAAATCTCCTGTAAAATTTCTGGTGTCAAGCCGCGCTGTTGTGCTCGATCAGAAATTTCTGCCATTACCTCCGTTAAAGTTTTGTTGTGTAAATTTTCTCTCAAAAATAATTGAAGAATCGAGCTTAACTGTTTATGAGTCTCAGGAGTAGCCCCTTCAAAAGCCTTCTTAATGTCTTCATCAACTTGAATTGTAATTGTTGTCATAACCCTTAAAAAGATAAAAAGTTAATCAGAAAACAATTTCTTGCTTACATTTATTGTATCACAGGGTGTTAAGTTCAATTTCTACTAAGACCCCATATCCCTCAGCTTGCGCCACGCTACGCTATCAGCCAAATCTGCCTCAATGCGCTTACGTGCGATTCACGCTCGGGATAGCTTCGCCGATCGCACATCCGAACTCACCAACCTCAAACTGTACTATACTATAGAGCGTCCCGCTGGCGACCATCACTCACCAGCATCCCGATCGCACTCCGATGAGTAAATCTAAAATCTAAAATCGACTAATCTATTACTTAACTATAATGAAAATCGCCACCTGGAACGTCAACTCAATTCGCACCCGCATAGAACACGTTACTAACTGGTTACAAACAAACCAAATAGACATTCTCTGCTTGCAAGAAACCAAAGTTACAGACAAAGACTTTCCCCTGCAACCCTTCCTCGACATCGGCTACCACTGTTATATTTCCGGTCAAAAATCCTACAACGGCGTAGCTATTTTTAGCCGATCGCCCATGTCACAGATCAGCGCCGGATTTTCCCCCATTCTCGGCGACGCAACCGTCGGCAGCTTCGACGAACAAAAGCGCCTCATAGCCGGGGTTATAGACGATATTTGCATCATCTCCGTGTACGTTCCCAACGGTTCCGAGGTGGGTTCCGAGAAATATGAATACAAACTAAAGTGGCTCAAACTGCTGCAAGAATACCTCAAAATAGCACTAGACAAATCGCCCAACCTGTGCATTTGCGGCGACTTCAACATCGTACCGGACGATCGAGATATTTACAATCCCAAAGCTGCTGCAAACTCAGTTGGCCTATCAGTAGCCGAACGCCAAGCATTAACAGAAATCACCGAATTAGGATTGAGCGACCCCTTTCGCAAATTCACCTCAGAAGGCGGACATTATAGCTGGTGGGACTACCGCGCCGCCGCATTTCCCCGCAACAACGGTTGGAGAATCGACCACCATTATCTCAGCCCTACCTTGTACGAAAAAGCCAAAAACTGTACAATAGATATTGCTCCCAGAAAATTAATCAAACCCAGCGATCACACCCCCGTAATTGTCGAAATTTGATTTATAAGTTATAAATAAAACTAAGGCAAAAGAAACCCGGTTTCTACCCTAAATCTTAGGTTGAGCAACCATAAATTTAAGAAATCCGGTTTCTTGAATCCTAGGCGATGCTTGACAAAAGAAACCCGGTTTCTACCCTAAATCTTAGGTTAAGCAACCATAAATTTAAGAAACCGGGTTTCTAAAACCCCTTGCAGAAGATTCCTTCTTCAATCCGTTAAATCCGTTACAAAATCCGCTGCCGAACTTCCTTCTCCCATAACAACCAACAACCAAAAATCATGTTCTTAGTAACCGGAGCAACAGGCGCACTAGGCCGCCGAATTGTACGAGAAATCAGACAGCAAGATCAGCCTGTGCGCGCATTTGTTCGCCTCGCTTCTCGATACTCAGAACTAGAAAACCGAGGCGCAGAAATTTTTATCGGCGACTTGAAACAAGACAAAGATATCAAAAAAGCTTGTCAAGGAGTGCAGTACATCATCAGCACCCACGGCACCGGCGGCGACGTTCAAGCAGTACACTACCGCGCCAACATAGAACTAATCGACTGCGCCAAAGAAGCCGGAGTGCAGCACTTTGTCTTTCTTTCGGTACTGGGAGTCGATCGCGGATACGAAGATTCCGCAGTATTCAAAGCCAAGCGAGAAGTTGAAAAATACCTGCAAAACAGCGGATTAAATTATACCATTTTGCGGCCTGCCGGTTTTGCTTCGAGTTTGTTACCGCTAGCAGAAAGGTTTCGAGAAACCGGACTTTACCTGCTGATTGGCGATCCCAAAAACCGCACCTCTGTTGTCAGTACCGACGACTTGGCAAAAATTGCAGTAGACTCGCCAACAGTCGAAGGCGCGCGCAACCAAATTTTACCAGTCGGCGGCCCAGATGTGCTGACCAGAGACGATATTGCCCGCATTTTTGGACGGTTATTCAAGCGCGAACCGATGGTAATTAACCCTCCAATGGTTGTGTTTGACGGATTGCGAAATGCCTTGGGTTTATTGAATCCTCAAGCTCAAAAAGGCTTGGGAACTTTGCGGGTATTGTTAGCTAACGAGTTTTTCTGCACTCCCGAAGAAGTGCAAAATCTGGAATCAATCTACGGCATGAGAATGGAATCTCTGGAAAGCTTTTTTCGGCGCAATTTGAGCGTTTAAAAAACTCGTTCGCAGTTGCTGGAAAGCGCAACTGCGAACATTTTAAGCAGACATAGGCACAGCTTCAACACTACCAATATAGCTGGTAGTTGTTATGGGTGGAGAAGTCGGCTTAGCAATCAAATAACCTTGAACAAAAGTTGCTCCCCGTTCCCGTACCCAATCGAACTCCTCCAAAGTTTCCACACCTTCAGCAACAGTTTTAATCTCTAATTGAGCGGCAACTTCTAACATTTTTTCAGTAATTAGTGCCTTATAATAATCTTGATGGACGTTGCGAATTAATTGCATATCCAACTTAATAAAATCTGGACGCAACTGGTGCATCAAATTTAAATTTGAAGAACCGCTGCCAAAATCATCCATTGCAATTAAAAAACCCGCTTCTCGGTAAAACATCAGAATCTTAATCAAGTGATCCATATCAGGAGGGTGCTGAGATTCCGCTACTTCAAAAACAATATTGCTGTGAGGAATTCCCGATTCATCAATAGCCTGCACCGTCATTCGCAGGCACGTAGCGGGATCGTAAACGGAAGTCGGAGAAAAATTAATAAAAAGCAGTTCTTTGATATCGTGGACTTTGGCTTCGCGAATAGCGCGAGTCCGGGCTAGAGCATCTAGCTGAAAAATCATGCCCGCTGATTCAGCTTGACCAAAAATCCGACCCGGAGGAATTAAGTTTCCTTGCTCGTCAATTCCTCGGAGTAGCGCTTCGTGGGCAAAAATCTTAGAAGTATCTGAGGTATAAACAATCGGCTGAAAATGCGTAGTAATGCGTTCTTCGGACAATAAATCTAATAGCCAATCCGACTGGCTGAAGTTAATAAACGAGTCTAAGGAAGTGCTGCGATAAAAATCGCTAAATTTTGGTTGTTCAGCTTCGCGCATCCACAAAACTTTTGTCTCTTTCAACTCTTGATTTGTCAGCAACGAGGATGCTAGGGCGCTAAACTTTTCTCTCGCTATTCCCTCAAGGATCACATACAGACACTTGCTCTCTTCTAAAAGCTGGAATTCAAGTTTAGCCTTTGCCAGTGCAGAAATAACTTTTTTCAGCGTGTGCGATACTGGAAACCACAGGTATAAACCTCCGCTGCCCTCTATTTTTTCGGGTACTGTTTCGCAGCGAGAGCAGGAGCCGAAGGTTTTGCCACTTCTTTGCACTAGAATATCCTCCGATTTTTTGGTAGAGTTTAAAAATGTTAGCAATTAATCCTCATTATAAGCTAATTCAGCGATTAATACATCTATCTCAAGATTTACATCTTGATGAACTTGTAGTTAAAAATTATTGCAGTATTTTTATGTGCCTGTGGTTTCAAACTTTGGTGAAATATTTAAGCATTGAGCAAATACCTGTAATCAACACAGTCCCAAATCCCAACAGAGGGAGAATACTAAGATTTGTTGCTCTAATTCTTTACGCCTTATTTTCTGATTCGCTTTGCAAAAACAGCGACTACAGTTATTTTTTTGGCAAAGGGGAATCAACACGCACGCGCGGCGCAGCTATCCTGAGCAGGAATCGCCCGATCGCCAATTTGTGCTCCACCATAAGTATAGAACGCCGAGCGATCGCCCAAACAAAATTCCCACAAACTCAATAGCTGCGGCATATCCGATTTAATTTGAAAATCGGGATGACAGGATTTGAACCTGCGACCCCCTCGTCCCGAACGAGGTGCGCTACCAAGCTGCGCTACATCCCGAATTTAGTCAATATACTTTTAGCATATCACTCAGGTAAAAACTTAGCAACCTCGTATATAATGTTTTGTAAAACATTACTCAGGCGGAGACAGGCGTGACAGTTAAGCCCCAGTGGTTGCGAGTTAAAGCCCCCCAGTGGGAGCGCGTCGGCAATGTCAAAGAAATTTTGCGGGATCTATCCCTAAATACGGTTTGCGAAGAGGCATCGTGTCCGAACATCGGCGAATGCTTCAGCGCAGGTACTGCGACATTTTTGATTATGGGCCCGGCTTGTACCCGCGCCTGTCCTTACTGCGACATCGATTTTGAGAAAAAGCCCCAAGCTCTAGATCCGACGGAGCCCGAAAGATTGGCGCAAGCAGTGCAGCGACTCAAACTCAACCACGTCGTGATTACCTCTGTTAACCGGGACGATTTGCCGGATGGGGGCGCATCTCAGTTTGTCGAGTGCATTCAAGCTGTGCGATCGACAATGCCCGATACAACTATAGAAGTTTTGATTCCCGATTTGTGCGGCAACTGGCAAGCTTTAGAAATTATTCTCGCAGCTAAGCCCGATGTACTCAATCACAATACCGAAACGGTAAAACGACTTTACCGCAAGGTGCGGCCGCAAGGAAAGTACGATCGCACCCTCGAACTTTTACAGCGCAGCCGCGAACTCGCACCGGGGGTTTATACCAAATCCGGGATCATGGTCGGACTGGGAGAAACAGACGCTGAAATTCGGGAGGCGATGCAGGACTTGCGGGCTGTTGGCTGCGATATTTTGACAGTTGGACAGTACCTGCAACCGACTCAAAAGCACTTGAACGTAGAAACTTTTGTGCCGCCGGAACAGTTTGATGCTTGGAGAGAGTTTGGCGAATCTTTGGGATTCTTGCAAGTTGTCGCTTCTCCCTTAACTCGCAGTTCCTATCACGCCGAACAGGTGAGGGAACTGATGAAACTTTACCCGCGCTAGCAATTTTCATCTGAGTTAACTCGCGCCCGATCGCACAATTTTCACTGAAACTCGATCGGGTAACAGCATTGATGACAAGTTAAGCCGGAGGCTGCATTTGTCCAGCAGCCATTAGGCGAGCAATTTACTCGGATTTTGGATCGCAAACTGAGATTCCGGCGAGCTTAGGGAGGGCAATATTTATGCCCGCTCACCCCCAAATCGCGAATTTTACACTCTTAAAAAGCATTTTTTTGAGTAATATTACGGATTGACAAATGCAACGCCAGTCTTAAATTTTAATCACAGCGGTAATAGCGGCGAAAAACCTACACTTTCTGTGCCAGCGGGAGTGCAAAAGAGCCTGTTTTTGATGGTGTTCATATTCGGTGAGGTTAAGTCCCAAGCCCCAGCCCACACCCAAAAAAGTTAGAGATCGATCGCCCCATCCCACTCGAAACCTACGCTAAATAAATGGAGCAGCCGGGTTTTTTGCTCGAATTTCTGAATTTAAACCGATAATTTTCAGGAAGCAACCCCATTGCTTCGCCATCCGCCAACTGGGTCGGGCAGGCGGCCGAAACTCTCAAGCTCATATTCTGTAAGGGATTAAACTTCCACCAAACTCCAATAGATATGATCGAGAGGGCTAAATATATAAAGTTTTATTAAAAAAATCCCTATTTTTCCGAAGTGATCGGGAACCAGGTTATTGGTGATGAAGATTAACTTAACTTCTGACGAAGGTCACTTGTTTTTAGCTGGTCATTATCTATACTAGCTACATAAACAAAGAAGTACAACGCACTTTTCGGGCCTTCAACCTGTTACATCAGAAAGTTCTTAGCGTTTTCCCGAATCTTGGTAAAACAAGTGGGGCAGCCAAAGCTCGATCGAACAACAGCACAAAAGTCAGGAAAGTTAGTCAAGAAACAAACAGCGGTGATGCTTCGTCTTAACAAAGTGGGCATCATAATTATAAAAAACCGCTAAGCGTAGCATCTTTTCACCCGGAGCAATTGAGAAAATCACTATGCCAGCCACCTCTTTTTACGCTCAAGCTGAATTCGACGAACAACTGCGAGTCAATCCCTTGCAAGATGTAGATGTGTTGGATGAAGATGCTGAAGAAGCTGGAGACGAACCCATCGACCAAGACTCAGCAGAGACTGAAGATGCCGACACAGCATCCAAATTGCAAAAAAATGCCAGCCGTCGCACTACAGATTTAGTGCGCCTGTACTTACAAGAAATCGGTCGGGTGCGTCTCTTGGGTAGAGACGAAGAAGTCTCCGAAGCTCAAAAAGTTCAGCGCTACATCAAATTGCTGGAATTGCGCAACACCGTTGCCTCCCAGGAAGAAGGGCTTATTGGGCGCTTCGTGCATCTAATTGAGGTGCGCGATCGCCTGTCTGCACAGTTGGGACACAAACCTTCCCTAGAACGCTGGGCATCAACCGCTGGCGTCGAGGACGTGCCAGAACTCAAGCGAATTATGGCAGAAGGCAAGCGCCAGTGGGCCGAGTTAGCAGAGATGACAGTGGAGGCGATCGAAAGAATTCAAGCCGAAGGCGTCGAAGCTAAAGACCACATGATTAAGGCGAACCTGCGCCTGGTGGTTTCGGTGGCAAAAAAATATCAAAATCGCGGTTTAGAATTGCTCGATTTAATACAAGAAGGTACTCTCGGACTGGAGCGAGCTGTCGAAAAGTTCGACCCGACTCGGGGCTATCGGTTTAGTACATACGCCTATTGGTGGATTCGGCAGGGAATTACGCGGGCGATAGCGACTCAAAGCCGCACCATCCGCCTCCCCGTCCACATCACCGAAAAACTTAACAAAATCAAGAAAGCCCAGCGCAAAATTTCTCAAGAAAAAGGTCGCACAGCGACTATTGAAGATATCGCTGTCGAGCTGGACATGACAGCGCCCCAAGTCCGAGAAATTTTGCTGCGAGTCCCCCGCTCTGTTTCTCTGGAAACTAAAGTGGGCAACGAAAAAGATACAGAGTTGGGCGACTTGCTCGAAACCGACAGCATCTCCCCAGAAGAAATGCTGATGCGAGAAGCTCTGCACCGCGACTTGCAGCAACTGCTGGCAGATTTGACCAGCCGCGAACGCGATGTAATTCTGATGCGCTTTGGTTTGGGCGACGGACACCCCTACTCGCTGGCAGAAATCGGTCGCGCTCTCGACTTGTCCCGCGAGCGAGTCCGCCAAATTGAAGCCAAAGCTTTGCAAAAACTCCGCCAACCCAAGCGCCGCAACCGCGTGCGCGACTATCTGGAGTCTCTGGGCTAAAGGGGGTGGGTGTGCATTTATTATCAAAATTAATGGGTTTAAAACCCCGTACTTGTAGGACGGCTTTGTGTTAGAATGTATATACCGAGAGCAAAAAACGGATATCTTGAGAGTAAAAGTCAGGCCGGGGCCGGTTCCGGCAAACGATATAAACTGATTTGTATTTGTACCGATGGATGGTCGGGAAAGGAAACTGTCTGGGCACTTCCGTGCGTCGGGGATATGTGGGTAACTACAGATCCAGATAGTGGGTGAAAAACCGTAAGGAAACAACCAGAAAATCTAAATCGTGAGGTTTAGAAGCTTTGCCCTTTTAGGGCGGAGTAATGTCACTGTCCGTTTCAGGATCGAAGTAGAAGGCAGAAGGCAGAAAGCAGAAGTAATATTTTCTACTTCAACAGGATTTCTCTGTCCTCTGTCTGCGGCTTTCGGGGCAGTTTGCCATCGAAAATTATCAAAAACTAAATTTTTCCTCAACCTTTTTTCAATAAGCTCTGATATTTGCAAAATATCTCGATCTTTGTGTATGATTGTCAATAGGCAGACTTTCTTGAGAGGGTCACTATGGCACTTTACACCGCGTCCTCATTCAAATCCGAACTCAATGACAAAGGCTGGCGGATGACTCCTCAACGGGAGACCATCTTGCACGTTTTTCAGAACCTCCCCAAAGGCAATCACCTGAGCGCCGAGGATTTGTACACTTTGTTAAAAAATCGCGGAGAAAACATTAGCTTGTCCACCATTTACCGAACTTTAAAGTTAATGGCAAGGATGAGCCTGCTCCGCGAACTCGAACTAGCCGAAGGTCATAAACACTATGAAATAAACCAGCCTTACCCGCACCACCACCATCACTTAGTCTGCGTTCAGTGCAACAGAACGATCGAATTTAACAACGATTCGATTTTGAAAATTGGCATGAAGCAAGCTGAAAAGTCTGGGTTGCACCTGCTAGACTGCCAGCTAACGATTCATACGGTGTGCCACGAAGCTTTGCGGATGGGATGGCCGTCTTTGGTTTCCAGCAATTGGTCTTGTCCGAGGTCGATCGCCACCAACGGCAGCACCGCCCTGGATGCAATCGAGTGACCATACACTATTTTCGCATTTCAAGTACAGATTGTTACAATTATTAACAAAAAACTTCGGCGTAACTGCGATCGCAGTTACGCCGAAACCGGGTTTCTTCAGGAAAATAGATCGTTTCAGGAATGAGTCGGGAACCAGAAACCCGATTTATTTGATGTCGGGTTCGCAAATCCGGTGCTAAAAAGTTTGGCTCAACAAATCGTGGCTGCTGACGCCGTAACTGCGCCCTTGCTCGATCGAGCGCGTCTTTCGTCGGAGTATCAAAAACTCCGCTGATCGAGCCTGTGTAAAAGCCGAGGCCTTGCAGCCGCGTTTGCAATTACTGAATGCTCGATCGAGAGTTGAAACTGCTGCTGCTAATTGGAACAGCAGGAACAGCCACCCGCCCAGCTAATCCGTTTTGCAGCGCAGCCAAAGTCGCCGGAGTGGCAATACCCGTCGCCGGCGACAAATTGCGTTCCCGCTGAAACGACAGCACCGCCCACTCAGTCTCGGCTCCAAATACTCCATTGATCGGGCCTGGGTTTTTACCCAGACTCTTGAGCGCGGACTGAAGCTCTCGGACACCAGGCCCAGTATCACCCCGCCGCAAACCCGCTGCGACTGGCTGCTGCGCCTGTGCAGCTTGCTTGTTGCCTTGCCGCAAAGCCGATCGAGTGCTGCGATCGACCCTTCCAGTCCCGAACAGCCCGGAATCTCTCTGAAACCGGATCAAAGCTGCTTGAGTTGGTCGATCGAACCAACCGTGAATCTGGCTCCTGTAATAACCCAATTGTTGCAGCCGCCGCTGCACAAATTCTACTTCTGGGCCTCTGTCCCCCAACTCCAGAAAATCTCCGGCATTACTCTGCTGGTCATTTTCCCCAGGAAATAAGGTAATTTGAGCTGCCCTCATCTGGGCATCGATAGCAGTCAAAGTAGCAGTGTCAGCGCAGCCGTCAGAAACGAGATTGTAATCTTGCTGAAAACGAGTCACAGCGTAGAGAGTGCGTTCGCGAAACTTGCCGTCAACGCCGCCTTCAAAATAGCCCAAAGCTTTTAACTGCCGCTGGATCAAGTCTACCGTCGCCCCTGTGTCCCCGAACCGCAGTCCCTTGCAACCGCCATTTCCCGAAATATTCCCTGGAGGCGTAACGGGGGAAACCGGCCTAGTGGAACCAAACAGCAAAGCTAAAGTTTGCCTGTCTGCAACTCCTGTCACCCGCAGTCGATTGATTCGCTGGAAGTATCTCACCGCATTCAGAGTAACTTCGCGAAAATTCCCTGTGGGATTCGCCTTGAAATAGCCTAGCTGCTGCAACCTGCGCTGGAGGGCCGAAACATCTGCGCCTGTGTCTCCAAAACGCAGCTCTTTATAGTTTGTATAAGTAGTTTTAAAAGGTCGATCGTCCTCGGCTAAACTGTTGAGTGCGGTCACAGTAGCCGGATCAGGTCTACCAGTCAGCGACAGTTGATAGTCTCGCTGAAAGTTAGTCAGAGCTTGTTTTGTTACCTGGCCGAGCTGACCGGTGGAAGTTCTGGGAAAATAGCCTAGATCCCGCAACCTGTCTTGAACAGAGCGCAAATTGGGATTTCCCGGATCTATTTGAGCAAAAGCCGAACCGGCTGCACTCAAAACCGACAGCATCAAAGCCAGAGACAGCAAACGCACATAAGTCTGACTTGAAAGGTTTTGCCACTTGGGTGCATCAAAAATTTTCGACTCTAGTGCGGGTGCTTCGCAAACAAGAGCAAGTTCGAGGTAGGCGAGGGATTCCATAACTTTTTACTGTGAAATTGTGGCTGTGGTATCTGGACAAACTCGCAAAGCTGAGCTTTGGGTTGCTAAAAATCTATTAAGGCTAAGTTTTACCTGTTTTGGCGAAGCACCCGTGTTTGAAAAAAAATTGCCTTCAAAAATAATTACAGGTAATAACCAAGATAGCATCGCTGTTTATGGAGCAATACGCTTGGGTTAACAATTTTTATTGCCCGGAGAACCCCCTCGCATCCCCCGATCGAAAAGGGACTTTGATCGAGTTCTTGTTCCCCCTTTTTTTAAGAGGGCTAGGGGGGATCAGCCTGATCCCAAGCGTATTGGTTTATATAGACGCGAGAGTCAGGAAAATAGTTTGCAGCCACATCTTAGCCTTGATGGCGGAAAAATGACCAGTTTTTGCGTATTTTTGGCTAAAACTTTCTTTTGTGGTCGCTAAAAAAAATATGTTTTGACTATAAATTAAAAATCCCCACCTTTGCTAGGTGCAAACAGGGCGGGGACTTGATTGGTTGACTATTCTGTAAAAATGGGACATTAACTTAAATTAAGCCGAACCGATCGCAAATTAAAGCTATTCCGGCTGCAAACACAGTAATTCCCAACGCTACCAGCGGGTTTTGTCCTCTGCTCACCGCAAAAGAAGTGACCACCCCAGCTCCTAAAGCCGCAGTTACAGCAGCAGTCGCCAAATCTCGATCGGGACGTTTGTCGTACATATTTTTGATTGTTGGTAGCTGTGAAGCTGAAAACTTAGATCTTGTAATCAAAGCTATCACTCTTGCTTCTGCTGCGGTGACAAAAGCCTACGCTTTGCAACTAAGCTTAAAATTTTGCTAAGTTTCTTAACATACTCTCATTAACAACATAAGTTTAAATTATGTATCTTCGAGTTTTTCTGTTGAGTTTTAGCTATTAAAACCCTTTGTATGCTGAGCTTTCATCCCAAATTTAAGATTTTGCTGGGGCGATCGCACCTACAGTCTCAGCGTCTCAGATGGCAATTCCCAATATCGTAAATAAATTTACCTTGACTTTTAGAATTAAATGTGATTAGAGCTTTGTGAAACTGGAGATTAACCTTAGACTTATTTCATAAATTTTTGATAGAGCCGGTCAACCGCAGATCGAGGCAGATAGACGCAGATAAACGCAGATAATTTCCAGATATGAGAGCGAATGAATGCAATTGCTCGTAAGAGTAAAATCATGATGACTGAAGTCCGAACGATCAAACCGATCGCTGTTCTTTTACAGGACTTGAGATGAGGCATTGTCCTATTCGCCTTCAACTTTTTCGGTATTCCCGCCCTTCACCCAACCTTCGCGGTTGCCATCCTCAACTCGAATTCGCTGCCACTCTTTGTCCGGCGAATCTTCCAAAACCACGACTTTTTCCTTGTAACCAACGCCGCCAATGCGGTTCGAGTCTCGGTTGCCGCTATCCCGCAGAATTAAGCCGATCGGCTGAGTTACCAGAGCTCGGTAAGCTCCCGGTTCCAGCGGTTTCGGAGACGGGGCATCGCTAGAAGTAGAAACAGGGCTGGCCTTGTCTGTCGGCTTCACCCCAGCCCTGGCAATCTGAACGGCTGTTTTGTCGTTGGGAAAAACAGGTCTTTCCGGCGGAGTGCTTAGCTTAGAGGCAAAGTAAACGGCTGCCGCCACGCTAGCGCCTGCCATCAGTACGATCGCTAGCAGAAAACCCACTAAAAACTTGAAAACGCTATATACACTGTTCATATGAAGGAAGAGTTGACAGTTGACAGTTGACAGTTGACTGAAGGAACAAGGAAGAGTTGACAGTTGACCGCAAGCATCGGGAATCGGGAATCGGGAATCGGGAATCGGGAATCGGGAAATTTGGGCTGGGCGGGATAGACTCTGGGAGGAAAATTTCAGCTTCTGCCGAATGCCGAATACTGTCTGCACAATGTCTTCGATCGACTATCCCTGAATCCGGCGGCTCAAACTGCCGTATCTCGAAGCAAGGCGAGCTTTCCCAGCAGCAGCCCAATCTTGGAGAAACTGGATTTGTTCGCTCGCGGTTCTGGCTAAAGGCACCATCTGACTAGCTGATTCTAAAATATCATCTGTCGTAAAGTCTCGATTTTGGCTAAACCCAATGTGCATTGCTTCAATCAAAGTTTGCTCGATTTCGGCTCCTGAAAAATCGGGAGTTTCGTAAGCCAAGCGCTCTAAATCGTAATTTTTGATGCAGTGCGATCGCAAGCGCAACAAATGTACCTCAAAAATCGCCTGCCGTTCCTCCTGAGTGGGCAAACCCACAAAAAATATTTCGTCAAACCTGCCTTTTCTGAGCATTTCCGGCGGCAAAGACTGGATGTTGTTGGCGGTGGCGACGACAAACACCGGCGAAGTTTTTTCGCCCAACCAAGTAATAAAAGTTCCGAATACGCGGCTGGTTGTCCCCGAATCGCCTTTACCGTCTAATCCCGAAAAAGCTTTGTCAATCTCGTCAATCCACAGCACGCAGGGCGCCAAAGCTTCCGCTAGCTGAATCATTTGTCTGGTGCGCGATTCCGATTCGCCGACTAATCCGGCAAACAAGCGCCCCACATCCAACCGCAGTAAAGGCAAATGCCAGTGGTGGGCGATCGCCTTTGCGGTTAAGGATTTTCCGGTTCCTTGAATTCCGACTAACAATAAACCTCTGGGATGCGGCAAACCGTATTGGCGGGCGCGATCGGAAAAAGCACCGCCGCGTCGTAGCAGCCATTCTTTGAGATTGTCCAAACCGCCGATATCGGAGATGTTTTCGCGGGCTGGGTAAAAATCGAGAATTTGAGTTTGGCGGATGGTTTGGCGTTTTTCTTCTAAAATCAGTTCTGCGTCGTCGGGATGCAGTTCGCCTCTAGTGGCGATCGCCTTTGCCAAAACTCGGCGAATTCGTTCGATCGACAATCCTTGACAGGAGCGCACCGTTTCGTCCAGCAAACGCCCTTCTATGGCTTGTCCGGTAGATCCTAGAAGTCTTTCGACCTCAATTTTGATTTCCGCCGCCGCAGGCAGGGGAAACTCCAAAACTGTGATTACTTCGCTGAGGTCTTCCGGGATCGAAACTATCGGAGATACGATGACAATATTTTTGGGTACAGATTTGAGGAGTCTCGCCAAATTCCGCAGCTTGCGGGAAATCGCCACATCTTCTAAAAACCGCTGAAAGTCCCGCAGAATAAAAATTGCCGCCGCGGATGCTGGCAGTTTTTCGATAAATTCTAAAGCTTGCAAGGGGTTGCGCTTGCCAAAACCGGCATCGTTGGGATTGCCTTGGTAGCCGTCAACAAAATCCCAGATGTAGACGGCGCGAGCACCCTGTTTTTTGGCGCATTGGGCGATCGCCACTTCTACGCGCTCTTCTTCCCGTGTGGGAATGTAAATTAGGGGATAGCGCGATCGCAGCAGCAGTTCAAACTCGTCGCTAAAAATAGTCATTTGTCAGTTGTCAGTTGTCCGTTGTCAGTAGCCAGTAGTCAGTAGTCAGTAGTCAGTAGTCATTAGTCATTAGTCATTGGTTATGCGTTTTTAATCATTAGTCATTAGTTATGCGTTTTTAATCATTAGTCATTAGTCATTAGTTATGCGTTTTTAATTATTAGTCATTAGTCATTGGTTGTGCGTTTTTAGTCATTAGTCATTACTCATTAGTCGTGGGTTTTTAGTTATTAGTTTTTAGGTCGTCTTATTATGAGGTTTTGGTTATGCTACATTTATTAGTTGTTAGCTACTGACTGCTGACTAATGACCAATGACTGCTGACTAATGACTAATGACTAATGACTAAGGCAATTGCCGTTTAAGTGCTGCTAGAGATGCCCAGCGACTGTCCGATGCAGCTTCTGAGCTTTCTGTCTCTGCATCATCCTCATTTAAATCTATTCCAGGACATTGAGTATCGCATAGCTGTTTGTGCGGCAGTTCCAAACACATTTGCTGATACACCCAATCACTTGGAGAAAAATATCCACCAGGGGACAAGTTTTCCACCAAATCTTCTAAATCAACTTCAAATTCTCCTGAACTTGAATCTGTCTGAGTTTCTTTTTCTTCCAGCCAAATTATTTCAGATGATTGGAGTTTCAAACGGTGATTATATTGTTTCAGGCATCTGTGACAGGTGAGAGTCACAATTGTTTCTGCTTTCGCCTTCACCTCTAGATAATTCCCTTGGTGAGTCACTTGCAGCCGCCCCCGCACCGGAGTAAGAGTTTCTAAATCGGGGAGAATTTCTTCAAAATCAATGACCTCTTTCCGCTCGGTTTTGGTGAGTAGATGAGGGATATAAATTGTCTCCATAATTATCTTTCGCCGTTTGATTATCCTCGTCTCAAGGCAAAAGTCAAAAGGAATAGCTAATTTTTGGCTTTTTCCTTTTTCCTTTTTCCTTTTTTTCCCAGAAAGAATTGGTTTAAAGCCGGAACCCTTTTAGGGATAAATTAAAATCAGACTATTCATTACTCGAATCCTCTTCCTTCTAGGTAGAGGTCGCACTCAAGCAGTCAACTGTCAACCTGTTTGCTGTCAACTGTCCCAGGTCAACTGTCCCAGGTCAACTGAATGAACGTCAGCGCAGCCGCACTACCAAACGCCGATCGGCATCTTGTCCTTGACTGTAAGTTTCTATATCCTCACATTCGCTCAAAAAGCTGTGGACTTGGCGGCGTTCTGCCGAAGACAGAGCTTTGAGTTCAACTTCAACTCCCGTCGATCGCGCTTGATCTGCTGCATACTCAGCCATCGATCGCAATTCCTCTTGGCGGCGGAGGCGATAGCCATTGAGTTCAACTGTATAAGGAATGGGCTCCTCTGACTCGTTACCTATGTTAGCAACCGTGTTGCAGAGGTACTGAATGGCATCTATTACATCACCGTCAGGCCCGACTAAAATCGCCACTTGTTCTGGACTCAGATTGCTTTCATCTATTGTCATCCAATAGCAATCTTTTTGTTGTTCGCATACCACTTTTGACGGAATTTCGGACAGTTTTAGCAATTCTTCTAACCATTGCTGTCCGCGCTGCATTTGAGATTCTTTCATTTTAACAATCAAGCCTTTTTCTTAGAACGCTTGGGCTCAAAGGGAAGTGCATCTAATCCCTGTTCTTTTTGGGTTTTCGCCTCTGCTTCGTCCACGATTTTTTGGAGGTTTTCGGGCAGCGGTTCTCTAGACAAAATAAACGATTGAACTGTTTGGAAGATGTTAGCAATCAGCATATACATCAACACGCCGGCGGGCAGCGGGAAGAACAAAAACATCCCCGAAAATATTACAGGCGTCAGTTTGTTAACTGTGGCCTGTTGGGGGTTGTCGTTTGGCCCTTGTGCTTGTCCCGAAAGAGTTTGGTTGATATACAAACTAATGCCGAAGCCGAGGATCATTACCAAAATGTCCCAGTGGATTGTACCGTCTGGGTCGATCGCGCCAACGCGGCCTAGAGCTTCGATAAACAGGAATCCTTTGTTGGTAGCCAATCCGGGGATTGTGCCTTGAACTGTGGCTTCACCGGGCGCTAAGGCGACGATGTTGCCCTGTTCGTCTACCTTGACGAATTCTTCGCCTTTGATCACTTTCCAGCGGGGAACAAAATCAACTTCGCTCTTATTTTCTGTCGCTAAAGCTTCCAGAGGTTTGCCGTCTGGTGTTTGAAAATCAATCTTGGTTGTGCCGCCGACTGCGAGTTTGTCGCCGCCTGGAATCACCCCCACAACTGGAGCATGAAAAGTACCTGTGACGTAAATATTTTGGGGCGGTGTAGCAAAAGCTTGCGGTTGAACAGCTTCGATTTGTTCTTTTGGCAAAACTTGAACATTAACGCTGTAATTTATGTCAGAAAACGGCGAACCCCTGAGCGTCGCAAACAGTGCAAAAAGCACTGGCATTTGCAGCACCAACGGGAAGCATCCTGCTAGAGGATTGCCAAATTCTTTGTATACCTTGCTCATTTCCTCCTGCTGTTTGGCAGGATTTTCTTTATAGAGTTTTTGAATTTGATCTACTCGCTCTTTCATCAACGGCTGGGCTACTTTCATGCGTCGCATATTGCGAAGAGAGCCTGCGTTGAGAGGATAAAGAGCAAAGCGAATCACGAGCGTCAGAGATACGATCGCTAAACCGTAGCTTGGCACGATCCCGTAGAAAAAATCTAGGATCGGGAGCATGAGGTTGTTGGAAAGAAACGAGATACCAAAATCCATTCGCTTTGAGTTAATTTAGGTGCTCTTTGATTTGCTGTTGAGAACGAATTGCATCCGCTGGATGCGGGCTGCCTCAACTTTTAGGCTTTTGTCTATATCTTAGGACATTGCCCGTCGATCGACCGCCCGGCCCGCGGTTTTTTTGTCATGAGTTTGCCAATAGTCGCACTAATTTCGCCCTCAAATCAGGGTGAAAGCGGTTCGGTTATTTAGCTTTGGCCGCGTTGGCTTTTTGAGCTGCTGCGGGCAGTTTTTCGTTAATGTAGTCATACATTGCTCGAAATTTCGGAATCGATCGCAGTTCCAAGCGGCTGCCATTTTTCATTGTCAGCACCATGTCTCCGTAACTTCCGAAACCGCGAGGTACTGTGACGATTTTGACTATATCTGAGTAGATAACGTCTGTGCGTTCGCCCCCCATCCAACCGCTAGTTACCGACACTCGGCGGCTGGTGATCCGATAGCGCAGCCACAGAGCCCGGACAATTGATCCTACTGCCAGGGGGATTCCCACCACAGTCAGCCCCAGAAGTAAGTTGATGATCAAGTCTCCAGGCGCGGGGCCGCCTTCATAATATACTTCCTCTCGAATTCCCATCTAGTACCTCGGCTTCTACCAACAACTGCTCTAATTCTTGCAGAATTTCTGCATAATTGCACTCTTGTGCGATCGGACGCACGACAATTACTAAATCCCACCCGAATTTTAATCGGGGCAATAGCTGTCGCAAAGCTGCCCGAATCTGGCGCTTAATCCGGTTGCGGACTACAGCGCGCTTGCTAACCTTAAGGCTGATAGAAATACCTGTGCGAGTGGGCTGCAAGGATTTCTCGACTGTCGTCGGTTTGCTTGATTCGACGCTTTTGGGTTTACGCAGAGCTCTTAAGCTGAAATGAGCGGAGTTGCGGCGCATTCCCTTGCGGTAGACGGCGCTGAAGTCTTTTCGGTGCTTGAGTCGGTTTGTAGGAGGCAACATGGCGTTGGGCGTGCGTTGAGGCTTCTCAACCCAGAGTGCAGTGCTAGACTGCGAGGCGGTGGCGACCTTTGCTGCGGCGGGCCTTGATTACCAATCGACCGGTGGCGGTGCGCATTCTGGCGCGAAAACCGGATGTTCTTTTTCTTTTGCGGCTGGTTCCGTGCAGGGTTTGCTGTGTCATTTCGGTTTCTCCCGGCTTGTTACTTTACTTTTGATTAATATTCACAATCTTCGAGTTTACCATACAGTGGTTTTCTTTGCAATATTTTTTTATGATTTGAAATGAGAGTAAGACTGAAGTTGCGATATCCCAATGAAAGCGTACACAGAGATTTTTCAAAGGTAGATAGCTATGGTGGTTCCATACGTTGGAGGGTGTCAATGTGGGCAGATTAGATACGAGATTCAGGCTGAACCCCTAACTCTTTATGTTTGTCACTGCACAGAATGTCAACGACAATCGGCTAGTGCTTTTGGAATGTCAATGCCAGTTCCTCGTGATGCCGTGACCATTCTTCAAGGGGAACCAAGGCAATGGAGCCGGGTGTCTGAGAGTGGGCGTGAAGTCATCTGCTTTTTTTTGTGGTGAGTGCGGTACGCGGTTGTTTCATAATCCCACTCGTAATCCCAATATCACTAACATTAAGCCTGGAACACTTGATAATACGAGTTGGTTACGACCTGTTGGCAATTTGTGGACTCAAAGTGCTCAACCCTGGATAAAGTGCAGTGAGGAGATGCTTAATAGACAAGATTGCAAAATTCATTTTAATCAAATTTTGTAACAGGCTCTCCGGCCTGTTCCACAAGAAAAAATGTTTTTTGTGGAACGGCATCTTGCCCGTCCTAGTTATTTTTGCAAGAGGTCTAATTAGGAAGGACAGCCCACTCCAAATGAGTTCTCACAGTTAATTGTAAGGTTTTCTAACGTGTCGCAGTACAACAACGCTGTTGCAGCGGACTGAATCAATCCGTTGGTGCTGGGGGATTATAAACTGCTGACATCTATTATTGAAAGCATTGCCAAAAGAATTGGATGTTTAAGAAACAATGGGTTAAAATGCCACATATAGCCAACCGGAAAAAACAGATGGATGCCACACTATTAAATCCTAATCCGAATCCTAATGAAAAAGTGACTATTGTCCGCACAGAAAGGGGGCTTACGATCGCGGGAACACGCATAACTCTTTATGATGTAATAGATCATCTCAAAGCCCAGTATCCCCCTAAATTCATTCGCGATGTACTTAACCTTACGGATGAGCAGTTGGGCGCTGCCATTTCCTACATTGAGTCGCACCACAAAGATGTAGAAGCTGAGTATCAAGAAGTTTTGAAATCAGCCGAAGAAACTCGGCAGTATTGGGAAGAACGCAACCGCGAACGCTTTGCTCGCATCGCTGCAACTCCCCCTCGCTCTGAATATGAAGCTGCGCGAGTCAAACTTCAGGAACGAAGAGCGCAGCGGGAAGCAACAAAGCAATGATGATTCTGGCTGACTACAATTTGAATCGGCAAGCTCTCTTGATTTTGGGAAGTCTGGTGGCAGGAGGGTGGTTAGATATTGCTCCCATTCGGTTAGTGACATTTCAAGACATTGGCTTACCATCTAATAGCGACGATCGAGTTGTTTGGAGATTCGCTCAATCTAATCAGATGCTTTTATTGACGGCAAACCGTAATGCAAAGGGTGAAGACTCTCTGGAACAGGTGATGCGGGAAGAAAATGAGCCAACTTCATTTCCAATTATTACCATTGGCGATCCGGATCGGGTTAACGAATATGATTATCGAGAGCGTTGTGTTGAAAAGCTTGTAGAAATCGCGATCGATATCCAAGACTATATGGGAGCAGGTAGGTTATTTATTCCGTAATCTGAATAACCGCTACGGTGAGTTTGAACGAAGGCTCTTCGAGGTTCTAGCCAAAAGCGGTGAACGGGTTTTTGTCTTGGGCGTTGCAGGTGATCTGCTTGTCGCCAACGCAGTCAAGGATGGCTTCTTCGATGACAAACACGTCGCTGGAATGGCGTTGGACGTAAGCAGCAGCGACGGGTTTCAGAAGAGTTTTCCAATGACGTTTACCTACTGGGTCACTGACGCCGGCGTTGATTTCATCAAGAGGTTCTCTCAAGGGGAGAACATTGCGTGACAAGGTGGCTAACCCTTCGTTCGAGCCGCCCCCCTCCGGTTTGCGGTCTCCGTGGGCGGCTCAACTCAAACGTTAGGCTACTTTCGCTACAGGCTGTTATAGCACAGCCTACGGCAAAATCGATTGTATTGCCTTGAAGTACCGCCAGATTGCGATCAAACCGCACAGCACTGTCACCACCAAAGCCCTAAACAAAGTTGTCGCACCTACTATCCTATACATCCGGTAATCGATCGGGATCGATACCTTGCGATCGCAGCATTTCCTCTAATCGTTCTACACGTTGCTGGGCTTGTTCCTTCGCGAGTCGCTCTTGCTCCTTCGCCAGTCGCTCTTGCTCTGTGCGTTGTCTTTCCCGCTCTTCAGGGCTTAGTTCGCGATCGCCCGCTGCGTCGTACCACGTTAAAATCTCCTGGGACAAGCCACCTACCAAACCCCGATAGCGTCCAATTCCCAACCCCACCTCCGGCATCCAGTAAGGTTCGCCAATTTGTAGTTGATAAACGCCATTTTCGAGTTTGTACAGTTCAAAGGGTTGATGGCGATCGCGCTGCCAAAATTCGGGGTTATAAATTAGGTAATACAGCACGCCTAACTCGGCGTAGAGCTCCAGTTTTTCGTCATATTCGCCTCCGGGACGGTGGGACACCATCTCCAACACAAAAATCGGCACCACCTCGTTTTCTTCCCAAGTGGCATAGCTGCGCCGCGATTTTCCTCCCTTCTTGCGCTCTACCCCCAGACTCAGGAAAGCATCAGGAACCACGGGCACTTTCGGACTCACGCCAGTAGTGTGATACACCGCCATATCGACGCCGAAGTACCAGTCCATCCGCGCTGACCAGAGGTAAATCAATGACAGCAGCAGCAAATTGGGTAACAGGTTCTGGTCTTCGTTATCCACGGGCGTATCGTCCGAACAGGGCAGGTCGGCAGTGCTGGGCAAATTTTTTTGCAACAGAGGCTTGGAAATCACCGGAGGAACCGCCAGAGAAACTTAGTTGATACTATTGTACCGTAGCTGACATTAAAGGAAACACAGTTAAATTCATCCGTGTATCCGTATCAACATCCGTGTCGCGCGTGGCTTCATTTCAGTTCAACATTTACAGTAGCAGACATCCCAGGTGCAATCCGTGATTCATAGCCTTTAATGCTTTCGGCATCAAACACAACTTTCACCGGAATCCGTTGCACAACTTTGGTGAAATTTCCCGTCGCATTGTCGGGAGGTAATAAGGAGAATTGAGCGCCAGAAGCAGGGGAGAAACTATCGAGACGACCTTCAAATTTGCGGCTGCCAAAAGCATCTAATTTGATTTCTACTTTTTGGCCTGGTTTCATGTTTGCCAGTTGCGTTTCTTTGAAGTTGGCAATTATCCACAAATCGTTGCTGACGATCGCCATTAACGGAGTTCCCGGCTGCACCCGCTGCCCGATTTCAACGGATTTGCGCCCGATTTGTCCGGCGGCGGGAGCGGTGATATTCGTGTAGGAAAGTTGCAGTTGAGCGTCTTTCACCGAGGCTTCCGATTGGCCGATCGCAGCCTTAGCAGCATCATACTGCGATCGACTGACTTTAGTTTGTTCGCCCGTAGCTTCAGCCTGTTGCAATCCGCCCTTCGAGGTAGCAAGTTTAGCCGCTGCGGTGGTGATACCTTCCTGCGCTACAGCGACTTTAGCTTGCGCGGTGGCGATACCAACTTTGGCCCGCGCTACTTGAGCTTCAGCTTGTTTGACGCCTTCTTGAGCTTGGGCGACTCCTGCTTGGGCTGCGGTTACGCCTTCTTTGGCTTGGGCTAAGCGCGCTCTAGCTTGGGCAATTCCTTGTTGGGCGGCGGTGGTTTGGGCTTGGGCTACTTCGTAGGCGGCTTTGGATGCGTCTAATTGCTGGCGGGCGATCGCACCTTGAGACTGCAAGCTTTCGTAACGTTTATAATCAGCTTGCGTTTTAACGAGATTAGCTTGCGCTTGCACTAATTGAGCTTGCGCCGCGGCAATTCCGGCTTCGGCTTCCGTCACTTTGGCTTGTGCTTGGGGAATTCCGGCTTCAGCTTGGGCGACTTTGGCGATGGCGGCGGGCACGCCAGCTTCGGCTTCAGCAACGGTAGCTTCGGCTGCGGGTACGCCTTGTTGGGCTTCTCTAATTGCTGCTTGGGCGGTAGAAATCGCAGCATTCGCACCGCCGATATCTCCTTCGGCTTGGGCTGTTTTGCCTTGGCTGGTTTGAGAGGCTAGGGAAATATTAGCTTGCGCTGCTTCGGCTTGGCGACGGGCGTTTTCTAAGGCTGCTTGGGCTTGTTGGACTTTAACTTGGTAGTCGCGGGGGTCGAGTTTGATCAGCAGTTGTCCGGGTTTTACTTGTTGGTTGTCTTGTACTAAGACTTCGCCGACTGTACCGTTGACGCGGCTGCTGATTTGGTGGATGTGTCCGGCTACTGTGGCGTTTTCGGTTTCTTGGTGGATTGAGCTGTATTGCCAGTAATGGTAGCCGAAGTTGCCTGCGGCGATCGCCCCGAGGCCCAGCGCTGCTAAAATTATCGCTTTGGTGGGCTTTTTCTTCGGTGTTTCCGGCGCCGGCAGGGGTGCTTGGATTTCTGTTTCTGGGCCTGTTTTGACTTCGGCGGGGGCGCTGACTTCTATTTCTGGGGCTGGCGTGACAGGCACCATTTTAGCTTGGGTGTCGATCGGCTTTTCTAATACAGCTACTGCTTTGCCGTTGCCGTTGAATTCTGCTGGGTTGATTTCGTTTGTGCCTTTCATGGTATTTGACTCCTGATTCTTTAGTTAGTAAGATGTCGTTTGTTTAGGGTACGTAGTTTTTATTTAGTAAGACTGCTTTTTTTGGTGTTATCAAAGAGGGTGCGTAGTATTTTTCGGTTATTTGTAATGTAGGGGTGGTAGATGCTGCTGCGCTTCACTCGCAAGAGCGATTTGTCGGTTTAGGAAAGATTGAGAATCGCCCGATCGATCAATTGGGAAAACAGTTCGCGATCTGCCTCTGAAAAGCCCTCTACAGCTCGATCTCGGATGGAAGCTACCAGCGGGGGCAGTACCTCTTGCAGTTGGGTGCCTGCGTCTGTCAGCCAAATGCGCCATATGCGTCGATCGCGCGTGTCTCTCTCGCGGCGGACTAAGCCTCTTTCTTCCATGCGATCGAGTACGCCTGTCAGTGTCCCGCCTACCTGTTGCAGTTTGTCGCCAATGCTGGAAGTTGGCAAACCGTCTTCTTGCCACAAGCAACACAGTACCAGCCAGTGAAAAGGTGTCAGCCCAAAGGGTTCGAGTCCTTCTTGCAGCCGGCGGCTGCCTAGCTGTGCTAGCAGTTTGATGCGGTAGCCCAGGCTGTGGGGGGCGAGAACGTCGTGCCACTGGGCTAGATTTGTGCGATCGACAGTGGATGTAGTAACCATCTGTTTATTAGTTAGCGTTCGTACTATCAGTGTAAAATGTTTCTGGGGAACTGTCAAGGGGCGATCGGCAAGTTTTTGGTGAAGCTAGTACCCCAGTGGCGGATGTCCTTCTGGAGAAGTGTGTTTACATTTCTTAATTGTTCTTAAACTAGAAAGGGTAAATCTAGTTTGCGATCAGAATTTATGTTGCTTCCAGCCGATCAACGTACCAAGTTAGACAACACCGACGATACACTGTTCTATTCCTCTCCTCGGTTTGTGACTCATGTAGATGACGGGTTTATTCAGCAACTAACCGATTTGTATCGGGAACGGCTGAAGCCGAATACTCGGATTTTTGATATGATGAGCAGTTGGGTTTCTCACTTCCCCGATGAGATGCAATTTGCCCATGTCGAAGGACACGGGATGAATCAAGAAGAGTTGGCAAAGAATCGCAGACTGAATCATTATTTTGTCCAGAATTTGAACGCAAATCCTAAATTGCCGCTGCCGGATGCAGAGTTTGACGCTGTTGTCAACTGCGTTTCGGTACAGTATTTGCAACACCCGGATGCGATTTTTGCCGAGATTCACCGCATTTTAAAGCCTGGTGGCGTAGCAATTATGAGCTTTTCCAACCGGATGTTTTATCAAAAAGCCATTGCAGCTTGGCGGGAAGGTTCGGAGGGCGATCGGGTAAAATTAGTCCAGGGTTACTTTGATGCTGTCAAAGGAGCGAACATACCCGGATTTAGCCAGCCCGAAGTAATTGTTCGCAAGCCTAACTTGCCTAGTTTTATGCAAATGATGCGAATAGCAAGTGGCGATCCGTTTTATGCAGTAGTTGCTTACCGCCAAAGTTAGGATTTTTTTAATGTTTGTAGTGAGGACTTTAGTCCTAGGATTTTTATGAGGACTAAAGTCCTTACTACAAACTTGCCCGGAGTTGAGTAATTATACAAACTGTTACTCTTCTAGCCATTCTGCGTAACCGCAAGCAAGCAAATGCTTTTTCAATTTAGCAATAGCTTCAGCATCCGGTGCATCGGTTGAACCGACCCCATATACATCATTCAGAACAAGATAATAATCTTTACCTGTACAGTGTGCCATGACTTCTGCTAAATTGCGATCGGACATTTCACCGTAAAGCAGTGCCAAAAGCGGAAAATAATCCTCCTGTTTAACTCCGTCAGGAAAAGCACGTTGAATCAGCTTGTAGGTACTCGACAAATAATGTTCAATAGCAACTTTCATTGTTAGTTTCCCGTTAAACGACACGGAGGGTGGACGTACACGCTGAAATCAACACCTTGACCGCTGATTGCCCTAACAGCTTTAGCATCTGCTGTCATGGTTGTGATGCCCAACTGGTCGCCTGTTCCCAAAATTATTATATCATTTGCGCCTAAGTTTCTAGTTGTCTGCAAATTTAACGATCTAGCAGAAGGATTGTCGCGAATGACAGTCACTCTCTGGAGGAATCGACTTGCTCGCGCTTGCTCCAAGGCACCTGCTATGCTTTGAACAATATTAGTCAACTCATTAAAAGCCGTCTGAGTCATCACCATTTGCTGTCCTTGCACGTATTGTCGCAACTGAGCGCGGACTGGCGAATTTTCCGAAATAAATGCAATTCCCGTGCTAGTATCTAAATTGAGCATTTAAACAAAAAATACAAATCCATCACAATTATACTGTGAAACCATATCAGCAAATAGCGATCGATGAATGCGGCGAACCTTTAGTGCCAATTCCCCCTGAACATTTTGCGTTTGAAACGCCGCACCCTTATCAAAAGTTGGGTGCTCCATATCATAACAGCAAAGCAGATTCGCCTTACTATTTGCGGCAAGGAGTTGTAGATAGTTTAATCGCCGCTAAAATTCAGCTACAGCAAAATTATAAAACTTGGCAAATCCTAATATTTGATGCTTACCGGCCGGTGGAAGTTCAGCAATTTATGGTAGATTATACTTTTAATCAAATTGCCGTAGCTCAAGGCTGCGAATTTCCGGTTTCCGAAGACAAACGCCAAGTGATTATAGAACACGTATATCAATTTTGGGCTGTACCGAGCATGGATCGCACTACGCCTCCCCCTCACAGTACAGGTGCCGCTTTAGATGTAACTTTAGTGGATGAAAATCATCGCCCAATTGATATGGGTTCTCCGATTGATGAAATATCGGAACGTTCTTATCCCGATTATTTTGCTCGTAGCAAGGAGCCGCACAAACAAGAATATCACCGGCGCAGGCAAATATTAAAAGATGCAATGATAGCTGCTGGTTTTCAGCAGCATCCTAACGAGTGGTGGCATTTTTCTATTGGCGATCAGATGTGGGCTTGGTTGACAAATCAAAAGAATAGTGGTAGTCAATTTGTGGCACGATATGGCCGCTATTAATGGAGTACGCAGTTATCAGAAATTTGGTTGATGAGGAATTCTGTACCCAGAAAGTAGAAAAGCTTTCTGGGCATAAATCATTTGTATCACCATACACGGAGGCTATTGCCAGCGGGGTAGCGGTGCTTTAAAATTAATGAGAGCGAACAAGTGCAGGCAAATCGAGCCAGCACCGCAAACCCTAAAGGATAACTCAGAGTTCACCCAATGAAAGCACTCATCCTCTCTGGCGGCAAAGGAACACGCTTGCGTCCCCTCACCTATACGGGTGCTAAGCAGTTGGTTCCTGTGGCAAATAAGCCGATACTGTGGTACGGAATTGAAGGAATTGTGGCGGCTGGGATTACGGATATCGGGATTATTATTAGTCCCGAAACCGGGGAAGAGGTGAAGGTAAAAACGGGAGATGGATCTCGCTTCGGTGCAAAAATTACTTATATATTGCAAGCAGAGCCGGCGGGACTCGCTCACGCCGTGAAAGTGGCCAGACCGTTTTTGGGCGATTCTCCGTTTATTATGTATTTAGGAGATAACTTAATTCAGAATCAGTTAGATCCGTTTTTAGAGATTTTTCACAATCAGAAACTAGACGCTCTAATTTTGCTGCGTCCAGTTCCCAATCCCTCTGCTTTCGGTGTTGCAAAAGTTGATGAAAACGGGCGAGTTTTGCAGTTAGTAGAAAAACCCCAAGTTCCGCCGTCGAATTTAGCACTGGTGGGGATTTACTTTTTTGCTCCTACTATCCACGAGGCGATCGATCAAATTCAACCTTCGCCCCGCGGTGAACTCGAAATTACCGATGCTATCCAACAGCTCATCAATCAGAAAAAACACGTAGAAGCCTGCAATTTAGAGGGTTGGTGGCTGGATACGGGGAAAAAAGATGATTTGCTGAGTGCCAACCAAATCATTTTAGATAGCTGTATCGTAGCTTCAACTGAATTAAAAGTAGACTCCAAAAGTCAAATAATCGGGCGAGTGCAAATAGGCGAAGGCAGTGAAATCATTAATTCTACAGTTCGCGGGCCTGTGGTAATTGGGGAAAATTGCCGGATTGAAAATTCGTTTATCGGGCCTTACAGCAGTATTGCCGATCGCGTGACGATGATTGATGCTGATATCGAACACAGTGTGATCTTGCAGGGAGCAAAAATATCTGGCATTCACCAGCGAATTGTGGACAGCGTGATCGGACAGCGAGCTCAAATTACCAATGCGCCGCCGCGTCCGAAAGCTCTGCGGTTTATGATCGGTGATGACAGTCAAATCGAGTTAGCTTAACTTGGGATTTGCACCATTCTGGTAGCAAAAATTCACGGGATAATGCGCACCGATTGAGCTTGTAGGGTGCGCATTGCGCACCGGTGGAGCTTGTAGTAGGATGCTAGATTTAAAGGAGACGGAAGATTGCTGTACGAAGAAATACCAACTCAACAAATCATAGATAAATTGCGGCAAACTTTGAAGCCGCGAATTGGTATTGCTGAGCTGTCTGGGAGAGAAAATAGTGCGATCGCCCAAAATGAAGATGACGAAGACATCGCTCTGTTGAAGACGGGTTTCGACATTTACAACGTCCCCATTACATCTTACCAAAGGCGGCTGGGTTCGGCAGTAATTGCAGTTAGGAAAATCGTCCGAAAATTGCTCAGGCCCGTACTGGAGCGACAAGTAATTTACAATTTTGCCAATACCCGCGTCGTGCAAACATTGAGCACACAGTTGCAAAAATTGCAAGAAAATCAACAAACTCTAGAGAAAAAAATTAAATCGGAATTCAGCAGCGGATTTTCCGAAGTTACAGCGCAGCTTGAGACTCAACAACAGGCGATCGCAACTTTTCAGTCTGAAATAGAGCAAATAAAAGCAGTGCAGCAGCAACATACTGCTATTTTAGAGAAGATTACCGCTCAATTGCTCGATCGACCGCACTAAAACATCAAAAATGACCAGAAATAATTTGGTCACAAGCCCCGTATTTATTTGCGAGAGCAATGCTTCAATCAAAAATTGAAGATTATTCAATTCTTCAATCTAAAATCTAAAATCCAAAATCTAAAATCGAATGACTGCACTGCCAATATGCTCGTTAATTATAGTTAACTATAACGGTCTGCGCCACACCAAGGATTGCTTAAAATCTCTACAAAAACTTGCGTATCCAGAATCGCAACTCGATTTAATTGTAATTGATAATTGCTCTCAAGACGATTCCGTTAATTCACTTCGCGAACTGTTTCCGAAAGTTCGCATTTTTGTCAATACCGCCAACAACTTTGCGAAAGCCCTCAACCTGGGGATCGGCGAAGCGAAAGGGCAATATATCGGCTTGGTCAATAACGATGCAACTCTTGATAGTCGCTGGCTGGAAATATTAGTTAAGCAGCTAGAAACTCACCAGAAAGTCGGTGCGACTAGCGGCAAATTGCTGTTTAAAGACGGGCGAATTAACAGCGCGGGCATTAAGCAATTACCTAATTTTTATTGGCAAGATATCGGTTTTGGCGAGAAAGATGCGGGACAGTACGATACACAACGGGAAGTCGCAGGGCTTTGTTGGGCGGCGGTGCTTTTTCGCAGAGAGTGTCTGGAAGATGTGGGGGGGATTGATGAAGATTTTGTGATGTATTATGAGGATGTAGAGTTTGCCAAACGCTGTCAAAAACGCGGTTGGAAAATGCTTTATACTCCCGCAGCTATCGCCCATCACGAGTATCGAGGTTCGAGTAAAGGTAGCAAACTCACCGAGTATTTTTGCAACCGCAATCGGTTTTTGTATTTGGCGAAACACGAACCTTGGGAATTAGTTAAAGCTATTCACACTTCGGATTTTTTTAGTAACAAGCAGTACGATTTGCTGTTCGAGAGTTTGTTTGTCGCGATTAAAAAACTGCTAGATTATCAGAAACCGGAAATCGTCGCCACTATACTGCCGCAGTTGTCGGAAAAGTTGGCGGTGATTTACAGTCGGATCGAGGTTGATCGCATTTTACCTCGATTGCAGGTAGTGCGGGGCGATCGCAAAATGTCGATCGCAATTTACGATCACGGACTGCATTTTATCGGCGGCGGGCAAAAATACGTCGCTACTATGGCTTCGCTGCTGCAAAATGAATTTGACATTACTTTCATCGCCAACAAACCCGTTGCTGTTTGCGATTTAGAGTCGTGGTACGGACTCAACCTTTCAGGATGCAAAATTAAAATTATGCCGTTGCAGTTTTACGAAAAACGCGGAATGCAGTGCATCGATTCCAGCATCATCGCCGAGGATATGGAAAATCCCTTTGATGAAATTGCTAGAGAAAGTAAAAAATACGATATTTTCATCAACGCCAACCAACTCGAAAAAGTGAAACCGCTGTCGCCGATTTCAGTATTTTTTTGCCACTTTCCGAATACCTTTCGCAACCGTCATTTTGCGGTTGATGACTACACTTTTATAATTGTCAGCAGTCAATTTAGTCTCAAGTGGTTGGATAAACGCTGGAATCTACAGCCAACTTTTCTGCTTTATCCGCCGGTGGAAATGGCAACTGTTAAAGTGCCGAAAGAAAAGATAATTTTGGGTGTGGGACAGTTTGAAGCTGGGGGGACAAAAAAGCAAATTCAATTAATCGAAGCTTTCCGCAGTTTGGTAGCAAATTATCCCGAACAATTTCAAGGATGGCGGCTGATTTTAGCGGGTAGCAGCATTCCGAAAAATCCTTATTTAAAGACTGTGCAGAATTTATTGAAGCAAGATTCAAGGGCGATCGAACTCAAAGTCAATGCTGAGTTGGATGAGGTAAAATCGCTTTATGCTAAAGCGAGTATATTTTGGCACGCCTGCGGTTTGGGTGAAGTCAATCCGCAAAGATTTGAGCATTTCGGGATGGCGACTGTGGAAGCAATGCAAAACAGTTGTGCTCCGATCGTGTTTGCTGGCGGCGGCCAACCGGAAATTGTCGAACACGGGCGATCGGGCTTTTTGTTCAATACCGTTGAGGAACTTTGCCAGCATTCACACCAACTAATTGATAATCCCGGTTTGCTAGCAGAACTTCAAGCTGGTGCACAGCAACGCAGTCAGAACTTTAGACTTGCACCTTTCGATCGCAAAGTCAAGAGTTTTTTTGAGCTTATTCACCAAGAATATGCTACAATTCGGCTGCCAAATCCTGCCGATATCGCTCAAATGCTCGATCGACCTTAAGCATACAGATATGGATGTGGATAAGGACACGGCAGTGCCGTTTCCCTACGGATCGAGGACACGGCAGTGCCGTTTCCCTACGGATTATTCGTTACCAATTAAAATTAATTTTTACTCAAAGCGTGTCCAATCAACTGTTAATCAATTTATCCTTCCTAACTCCCGAACCAACAGGCATTGGGACTTATGCCGCTAATCTCTTCCCCCAACTTCAAAAACTAGAACCAACATTACTTACATCCCAGCAAATTGACGATTATACTTGTTATCAAATCCCAGATAACATCAGACCGGATCGAGGCCCGAAAGGACAAATCAACAGACTGCTGTGGACTCAATTTAACTTACCTAAAATTTACAACAAATTGCAGTCAAGCTTAATATTTTCGCCAATTTCCGAAGCACCTTTATATTCCAGATGCCGCTACATAGTTACAGTTCACGATTTGATCCCTTTGCGATTTCCCCAAAAATTTTCCCGCTTGACAGCTTATTTCCGCTACTACATACCGCAGGTTTTGCGACAAGCTGAACATATTATTTGCGATTCTGAAGCAACGGTGATAGATGTTGCTAACTTTTACCAGATTCCGCGTCAAAAAATGACCGCAATTCCCCTAGCTTGTGATAATATTAATTTTAGATGTCTCGACTTGCCAGCTAAAAATTATTTTCTTTATACCGGTAGACACGATCCTTACAAAAACTTGGAAAGATTAATTGCAGCATTTGCCAGTTTAGCCGATCGCACAAACTACGAATTGTGGCTAGCCGGGCCTCCGAATGCTTACACGCCGCAGTTGATCGCACAAGTTGAAGAATTAGGTTTACAATCTTCGGTAAAGTTTCTCGGTTACGTGCCATACGCTCAACTGCCCGTACTGATGAATCAGGCGATCGCCCTAGTATTTCCCACACTCTGGGAAGGCTTTGGCTTGCCGATTTTGGAAGCAATGGCCTGCGGTACACCAGTCATCACTTCCAACCTGTCATCGATGCCAGAAGTAGCCGGAGATGCGGCATTATTAGTCAATCCTTACAGTGTCGGAGAAATAGCCGCAGCTATGCAAACGGTAGCCACAGATTCAAAAGTGCGATCGAACTTAAAAAAAGCTAGTTTAGCGCGATCGGCCGAATTTAGCTGGCATAAAACCGGAGAAGCAACCGCTAATATTTTACAGCAATATCTTTAAATATTCTCTCTCTATCTTTCATTCTCTCCCTCTGCGCCCTCTGCGCCCTCTGCGGTTAAACAAAAAAATCCAGCCCAAAACCGCAATCCTGACATTAAGTAGATGGGGACAAATAAACATTTGATGGGGAGGGCGGGTTTTGCATTAATCCACTGGTTTTTTTCAGAGATTTTTAGATGGGGAGGGCGGGTTTTGCATTAATCCACTGGTTTGTTTCAGAGATTTTTAGATGGGGAGGGCGGGTTTTGCATTAATCCACTGGTTTGTTTCAGAGATTATCGGCTAAACCCGCCCCTACAAGATACTATTGTTTTTCGCAATGACCTACTTATTATATGCCAAACCCCCAATCTAATCTGCTAATTAATCTCTCCTTCCTAATTTCCGAACCAACCGGCTTAGCAATCTACGCCAAAAACCTATTTCCCCACCTAAAAACCCTCAACCCAACTTTACTCACCGCCCAAAAATTTCCCAATAATAACTGCTACGAAATCCCAGCCAACCTCACACCAGAACAAGGAAGCAGAGGACACGTCAACCGATTGCTGTGGACACAAACCCAACTCCCCAAAATTTACAAACAGCTCAAATCTAACCTGTTATTTTCGCCAATTCCCGAAGCTCCTCTATTTGCCGGTTGTCGATATATAATTACAGTACATGATTTAATTGCGCTGCGATTTCCCCGCCGCTTCGATCCTTTGGCAGTTTATCACCGCTACTACATTCCCCAAGTGTTGCGGCAGGCTGAACATATCATCTGCGATTCCGAATCAACTGCCAATGATGTTACTAATTTTTGTAAGATTCCAAGTTCTTTAATTACACGAATTTTTCCCGGCTACGATGCCAGTTTTTTTAAGTTTCTAGATTTGCCAACAAGCAATTATTTTCTGTATATGGGCCGCCACAATCCTCATAAAAACGTGCAGCGAGTTGTCGCAGCCTTTGCGGCTTTACCTAATAATTCCGAGTACGAATTGTGGATCACAGGTTCGGAAGATAAACGCTATACGCCGCTGCTGAAGGCGCAGGTTCAAGAATTGGGATTGTGCGATCGCGTAAAATTCCTCAATTACCTCCCCGCGGCTGACTTGCCCAAAGTCATCAACCGGGCGATCGCCCTGGTATTCCCCAGTCTTTGGGAAGGATTCGGCCTCCCCGTGCTCGAAGCAATGGCCTGCGGCACTCCTGCGATCACATCTAACCTATCTTCAATGCCAGAAGTGGGAGGGGATGCCGCACGGTTAGTCAATCCCTACAGCGTCGCGGAAATTGCCTCTGCTATGCAAGAGCTGGCAACCGATGCCAAAGCTCGATCGCAGTTGCGGGAACTCGGTTTGGCTAGAGCAAAAGAATTTAGCTGGGAAAAGACAGGCCGGGAAACTGCTGCGATTCTCGATCGATACAGTTGACAGTTGACAGTTGACAGTTGACAGTTGACCGAAGGAAGAGGGAAGTTCGGCAGCGAGCAATGTACGGGATGTAACGGATGTAACGGATTGAAGGAAGAAGGAAGAAGGAAGAAGGATGATTTTTCCAATCTCCCCCTCTCCCCCTCTCCCCATCTCCCCATCTCCCCCTCCGCCTCACCGAGGGACTGTAAGCCCCTCTACTTGTTGATACCCAACTGATCGCCGCGCTTGTACTGCTGATAAGCAGCAAAAAACAGCCCCGCCAGAGTAACAAAGATTAGACCCAGAACAATACCTGAAAGCAGCGGTTCTACCATGAGAGCTCCTTAACGTTAAGATTTAACAACCTATTTTTAATATTACCAGCACTTACACAGATGAATTTTCGCATTCTTTAGCCTTCTGGGGGTATGAGAGCTTGCTCTCCCCGCTGCGAACGATTAAGCTATGTAATGAGAAATAAATTTTCTTGTAGATAGTTTTTTTAAATTGAACTCCTTTGAATCACCAACTTGCCACGAATGAACTTAAAAACCCGATCGAGCGAATTGTCATATTTGCGATCGCGGTGTTGCTTGCCATCATCTTGGCGAGTCTGACAATTCGTCAGTTTCAAGTCGCCGATCCCTACGTCAAAAGCGTACTGTCCCTTACGGGTGACCAGTTTCAGGGTTCGGCTATCTTTCAAATGAACTGTGCCGGCTGTCATATATCCGTTGCAGACAGTCAAGTCGGGCCCAACTTGCATCGAGTGTCCGATCGCAAATCCGAATTCGAGCTGATCCGCCAAGTCACCAGCGGGCGAACCCCGCCAATGCCACAGTTTCAGCCGAACCCGCAAGAAATGGCCGACTTGCTGAAATATCTCGAACAAATTTAACCACAGCAGGGGAACGAATTATCGTTCTGTTGTCTGAGTCCACAATCATCGAGATCCCCCCTAGCCCCCCTTAAAAAGGGGGGGACAGGAGTCGGCTCAAAGTCCCCCTTCGATCGGGGGATTTAGGGGGATCGAGACTCGCGTCTAAACGAGAGATACAGAGGTTTTTAGGCGATTGTTGACACCAATGCCTACTAAGGACTAAGGACTACAGACTAAACCAGCAAGCCAAAACTGCTCGCCGATAGCTGGTTAGGCAGCACGCCCGCCACTACAGCCAAAATCTGGTTGTTGTTCGCGATCGCCGTCGAGCCGTTAGTTTGGGTAAGTGACAGTTGATTGAAGTCCAAGCCTCCCGCCAACAGCAGCGAATCTAATCCGGGCGTAAAGTTGATAATCGTGTCAGTTCCCGGGCCAGCAGCCAAGAGAAAGCGATTGGCGCTGGTACCGCCGATCAGGATATCGTTACCGCTGCCGCCAAAGAGCAAATCATCGCCGCTGCCGCCAAAGAGCAAATCATCGCCAGCGCCACCAAGCAAGGTATTGTTACCCTCATTGCCGCAGAGAGTGTCATTGCCTTGATCGCCAAATAGCACGTCATCGTCGAGACCTCCCAACATTACGTCGTCGCCTTTGCCACCGTACAATACGTCATTGCCTTGGTCGCCAGAGATCGAGTCGTTGCCGCGATTGCCATAAAGCGTATCGTCGCTGATATCGCCAAAGATCAGGTCAAAGCCTTTGCCGCCAAAGAGAGTATCGGCATCGATGCCGCCGTAGACGGTATCGTTGCCGGTGTTGCCATTGATGTAATCGCCACCCTCTTGGCCGAAGACCAAATCGTTGCCACCCAACCCGAATATAGAGTCACTGTTGGCACTGCCCACGAGCGTATCGTTGCCGTTAGTGCCGTTGATAACATTGTTCCGTGAAGGAGTGGCCGGCAGATTGGGAGCCGCAATCCTGGGGAAGTCATCAGGGCAAACCAAATCTGTCGGTGTCGGCACAGGATCAGGCGTCGGTGTCGGCACAGGATCAGGCGTCGGTGTCGGCACAGGATCAGGCGTCGGCGTCGGTGTCGGCGGTGTCGGCGTCGGTGTCGGCACAGGATCAGGCGTCGGCGTCGGTGTCGGCGGTGTCGGCGTCGGTGTCGGTGCAGGTGCAGGTGTCGGAGTCGTGACAACAGGTGTCGGTATCGGCGTCGGCGGTGTCGGCGTCGGCGTCGTGATAATCGGCGTCGGCGTCGGGGAGTTCCCGAAGTTGATGCCGGTGACAATAGCACCCGAAGTCAGCGTGATGTCCGCAGGGTTGGGGGTGCTTTGGGTGAACCCAGTTTGGTTGACTTCCCGGACGCTGTAGGTTGCCGGCGCTAGGTTGGCGAACAGGTAGTTGCCGCTGGCGTCTGTGGTGGTGGTAACAGGAGCGGGCGCAGGAGTAGGAGCGGGAGCGGTTCCAGTCACCACCTTATTTAACACAATTTGGAAATTGGCTAAACCCGGTTCTCCGGCATCCTGAATGCCATTCTTGTTAGTGTCTTGGAACTTGAGACCTCGGATCGCGCCCGGTTGGGGCAGGAAGTTACCGAAGTTGATGCCCGGGATGGCATCTCCGGCATTAACTATAACGTCGGCGGGGTTAGCTGTCGTCTGAATCCAGCCAGTTTGCGGTACTTCTCTTACCTGGAAAGTACCTGCGGGTACGTTGCGCAGAGTGTAGGTGCCATCAGCATTGGTGACCGTGGTAATTTCCCCTTGATCGAAGACTCCATTTTGTGGGTTGCTATCGAGGAAGATTTGCCAGTTAGCTAGCCCAGGTTCCGTAGCATCCTTAACGCCGTTTTGGTTGAGGTCGTTGAATTTTTGACCGCTGATGGTGCTCGTCTGGAAGAAGTTGCCGAAGTTGTTGTTTTGGGAGTCGCTACCGCTGGTGACGGCAACCTGCAACGCGGTGGAAATGGTAGGCGTGGCTGGGTTGGCGGCGGGCAAGGTTTGTATCCAGCCCGGTTGCTGTACTTCCCGCACGTTATAGGTGCCGGCTAGCAGGTTGGTGAACTGATACTTACCGGCGACATCGGTGACGGCGACGGTTTCGGTTGCCTCTTGAGTGCCGTTGTTGTTGGCATCCAAGTAGATTGTCCAGCCTGGTAGCGGTGATTCGCCGGCATCTTGAGTGCCACTTCTGTTGAGGTCGTTAAATTTAATCCCGCTAATCTTGCCGACTTGGAAGTTCCCGAAGTCTTGACCCACGATCGGCGTATTGCTAACAGGGTTAACTGTATAAAAAGTCGGGCCGCCGGTTTGTGAGAAACCTGCGGGGACATCTTCTCTCACAAAGTGCCGACCGCTGCCTACGCCAGTGAAGCTATAAGTGCCGGGAGCCGCAGGCGCTGTGCCGGAAACTTGAGTGGCGACTGGGGCGTCACTGGTATCTAAAGTGCTGTTATTGTTAGTATCCTTGAACAGGCGAACAGTAGTACCGTTGAGGGGCGTATCGTCAGGACTCAGCCCGTTACCGGTCACGTCGGTTAATACCCTGCCGCTGACGGTGATGTTTTGGAAAATGCCGAAGTTTTGCAGGGTGACGGGAGTACCGCTAGCGGCGGTAACTGGAATTGCCGCAGCGGGGAAAGAGATGCTGGAGTTGGCTGGGGCAGTGGCTTGGATCAGGTACTTGCCCGGGCCGATATCTGGGAATAGGTAATCTCCCGCTCCCGCAGTCGTTTGCGCTGTGCCGACAACTGTATCTGTGGCTGCTTGGAATATGTCGTCGTTGTTGGTGTCTTTGTAGAGATTGACTACGACGCCGTTTAATACGGTGTCGGTAGGAATATCTAAAACGCCGTTGCCGGCGACATCGGTGTAGGTTTTGCCCGCGATCGTGGTTTTCTGGAAATTACCGAAGTTGGCGTTAGAGACATCAGCAGTACCAGTGGTCACTGTTGGTGCTAACGTCTGGACGTAGCCCGGTTGTAACGTTTCTACGATCGCAGTGTTTGCCTTAGTATCCGTGAGGGTGTATTGACCCAAAGTTGCAGCAACCGCAGAGCTAACAGCAGTAGTGACAGATGTAGTAGAAGTCGGGGTTCCTGCGGTAATAGTAAAACCCCCTAGACCTGGATCTGTCGCAGCTTTAACGCCGTCGCCGTTGATATCGTTGAATTTCTGACCCTGGACAACCGGCCCATACTCGTAAGCACCGATGTCAACATTGGGTTTTGCAACGAGAGTATTGTTAATTTGGCGAGGGAAACCTGTGCCGCGTTGGTCTGTAGCTCCAACAATCGCCGTGTTGTCGCCTCCACCAATTGCAGGATTACTGCTAGTGGTGACGACGGGGTTGCCAACTAAGGCAAGGGTGAAAGGAGCGGGAGCAGTTGCGCCGTTGAGTCCGGCAGCGGCGGCTGGTGCTAATACAGTCGCCAGAGGAACCGCTAATGCCTGACCTGTAAAACCCGTGCTAGTGCCGAGAACTCCAATCAGGTTATTGTTCCCTATAAATGCCCCTGTCACATCTGTGTTGGTAGCAGCAGTGTTGCCAGCGACGATCGTATTCTTGACCGTGACAGTACCGCCGTTGTTGTAAATTCCTCCGCCATTAGCAATCAGACTAGGCGGTGCGCCAACAGTAGCCGCTGTGGCAGAGTTATAGGCGATCGTGTTGTTAGTCAGGGTGGCTTGAGCACCAAAGTTGACAAAAATTGAACCGCCTGCGGCTGTACCCGCACCTGCGGTAGCAGCACCAGCATTTCCACCCCTGACTGTATTGCTATACAAGGTGCTGTTGGTCAAGGTTAAGCTGCCGCCACCGACAAAAATCGCACCACCTAAACCAGCACCGCCACCGCCTGCGGTAGCGACAGCAGTCCCACCAGGGGTGAAGAGATTGATAGCAGTGCTGACACCAGGAGTAGCTCCCGCGCCGCCACCGCCACCGAAGCCCCCAGCACCGCCTGCGCCGTTAGCACCAGCAAGAGCAGGGGGAGTAGACGTACCACCAGTACCGCCTGCGCCGCCACCGCCGCCGAAGCCACCAGCAGCACCAGCACCACCAACGCCACCGCCACCGTTGGTGATAGCACCAGTACCGCCAGCACCGCCAGCACCGCCAGCACCACCGCCACCACCAATAGAGCCGATCACACCAGCGCCACCAGTGCCACCACTGCCGCCTACGCCAGCAGGCCCGATCCCATTGCCGCCGGCGCCAGCAGCACCACCACTACCAGCAGGGGCACCTGCGGAGAAGCCAGGAGAACCGCTGTTGCCGGGGTTGCCATTGGGGGTAAAACTACCACCTGCGCTGGCCGCAGTTGGGAAAGCGGTGCCAGGGCTGCCTCCAAAGGGAACACCACCGAAATCAGCAGTGCCACCTTTGCCACCGATTCCAGCAGCACCTGCACCGCCGATCGCCTGGTTGTTCGAGAAAGTCACTCTGTCAACGTTGACTGTGCCGCTGTTGATAAAAAGTGCGCCGCCTAAACCCGCAGCGCCACCACCACCACCAGCCGGTGCGATTCCTCCTACTGCTGTTGCAGAATCAATGGTGAGGTTGGAGATGCTGACTAGGCCGGTACTGTTAACTACAAAGGCTCGGGCTGTGGGACTGCCGGTGATTTTGAAACCGCCGCCAATAATATCAGTAGGGCCGGTAATGCTGGGTAGCAACCCTGTCAGGGTGAAGTTGGTCTTAATGGTGATTGTGTCTGGGCCAGCGTTGGTGTTGGCAACCCTAATAGCATTGTCTAGTTCGCTAAAGTTGTTAACGTCTAGGTTAATCAGCACACCACTATAGGCTTCTCTCGCTGCTGCTGAAAATGCTAAAGGTGTTTCTATATTGCCCGTAGTTACTTCTAGTTCCCAGTCTCCACCGAGGGCCGCACTACCAGTCAAGTTATCGGAAGCGGCAATATTTGCTCCGGTGAGCTGGCTCAGCCTTTGCACGAAGGCGACACCGGCTTCTCCAGCGCCGACGTTGCAACCGTAAAGTAGAATTTCTGGTTTAGCTGTAATTGGAGAGTTTAAGTTTGTCTCTGCTGCTGGTAAAGCAAACCATGTTTCTAAATAATTACGGTAGCTTTCAATGTTGCTGAGATTGAGCTCTGTCGTTCCCAGTTGCAAGCTGGCTGATGCGCCGTGAGATAAAATGTGGATGGCTGCAATGTTTTTTCGCTGTTTAAGTGTTTCGGCGATTTGCTCGATGCCGTCGCGATCGCCCTTCAGGATAACAACTTCTGTATCGGAATTCGCGGTTTCTGTTAAATTTTCGCAATCTGTAACTTGTGAATCTGCAAAAACTATCTGATTTTTCGGTCTTTTGTCGAGTTCCATGATTAAATTCCTCTGGTACACACACACATCAAATTCATAGCACAAACCAAGCGCAGCCGCTTTAGATCTTTTTTCCGCTGCGGATGCCGGTCGTTGGCCTTAGCTTTCGCAATCTAAAGATGAAAGCCCGTCCCTATCGGGGCTACGCCAACCAAGAGGAGCGCCCCCAACTTTTACCTCAATTGAATATTGACAAAAACGTTTGTTTATGCCAAGCCTACCATAAGTGAGTTAGTTTGATTGTTTAGAAGTTTTAAAGGGGGATGTTGTTCCGGCTGTTATAAAAATGTTGGAGAAAACTTGCGCGCTATTTTTTTAGATAATGTTTGGTCACAGAGATGGGATATGTACCAGATTGTGTCAAAATTGTCAATTAAATAATTAACTGATGGCGATCGATATTTGTCAGCTAAGAGTCATCAGTCGTGGCAGGGGGCTGTTAACTGATGTTACTTGGTGTTTTTTAGCTGCTGAATGATATTTTGGGCGATCGCACAACCGCAATAAAATAGGTTTGTAGTGAGGACTTCAGTCCTCATAAAACTACTAGGACTAAAATCCTCACTACAAACCTTTACCAAGTTTCTTCATCGGGATGATTGGAATTGCTCCAGATTTCTACATCTAAATCGTTCAGGTAAATCAAAGCACTTTCAATCTGTTGAGCAGTACCATTAAGTTCCAAATCAAACCAACCATCATCGGTAGTTTTAGCACCCAATAAAGCTGCATTAAAATTTACCGTCAAACCCTGTTGCGAAATCAGGTTAGAGATTACAGGTTCCTGATGGTATTCTTTGGGAACACGAATGCGAATGCGGGTTTGAGTTGGTCTGTTGTCTCCTGACTCAGTGTGCGGGATGTCTGATTGTTGAGTTTGGTGAAAATTGTCGATCGGCTCAAATTCAGATTCGCCAGTATTTTGAGTTAACATTTTAGTCTCCTATGTTACATTTACGAGGATTTGCGATGAGCGAGAGAGCGCAAAAACACATGGTTTGATTTTATTCTTTAACCTCCTTAATGCTCGTTTTTTGTTCCAAAATCTCCTTAAGTACGAGAGTAACCACGGCTAAAAAACCGAGAACAACCGCAGCGGAAAAAGCTGCTTGCGTCGCATACTGTTTATAAGCATCCTCGACAAACAAAGGCAAAGTTTGGGTTTTTTTAGCAATATTTCCCGACACCACAGAGACAGCTCCAAATTCTCCCATTGCTCTAGCATTTGTCAAAATCACTCCGTAAAGCAATCCCCAGCGAATATTCGGTAGCGTGACATTCCAGAAAATTTGCCAATCATTTGCTCCCAAAGTTTTCGCCGCTTCTTCTTGATCCGTTCCCACTTCTTCCAAAACGGGAATCACTTCGCGGGCGACAAAAGGTAGAGTGACAAAAGCAGTAGCTAGCACCATTCCGGGGAAAGCAAAGATAATCTTAATTCCGGCAGTTTCCAGCCACGGCCCGAACCATCCAAGCCGACCGTAAAGCAGTACAATCATTAAACCTGCAACTACGGGAGAGATGGCAAATGGCACGTCTAAAATGGTGATTAATAGGGTGCGTCCGGGAAATTTGTTACGGCCGATTACCCAAGCTGCACACAAACCGAATACTGTATTTACAGGTACAACTATCAGAGCAATTAGCAGGGTAAGCTGTGCTGCTGACAGAAAATCTGGTGAGGTTAAGTTAGTGAAAAATGGCTCGAATCCCTTGCTGAAAGCTTGGTAAAAAACGTTCAGAGCCGGAATAAATAAGACGAGGCCGAGATAGGCGATCGCAATTCCGATCAAAGTTGGCTTTACCCAGGCTTTTTCGTTGCTGCGTGACGAGCCCGCTGGCGGAACTGTGTAGTTTTTAGATAAATTGATATCAGCCGTCATAGCGTCTTCTCCATGCTTGTAAAATATTGATTGCAAACAGCATTACCAGGGAAATACCTAACATGACAGTGCCGATTACTGTGGCTCCTGCATAGTCGTACTGTTCCAATCTTTGGAAAATTAAGACTGGCGTGATTAAATCTTGAAACGGCACGTTGGAAGCTACTATTACAACAGAACCGTACTCGCCAACTGCTCGCGAAAATCCGAGGGCAACTCCGGTTAAAATTGATGGAAATAGCGGCGGTAAAACTACTCGCCAGAAGGTTTGGAATTGAGACGCACCCAAGCACCAAGCTGCTTCTTCGATGTCTTTTTCCATTTCCTGTAAAACTGGCTGTACAGTCCGCACGATAAAGGGTAAGGAAATAAAGATCATTGCTATTCCTACGCCCAAGCGAGTAAATGATATTTTGATTCCCAAGGGTGCAAACAGCGAACCGATCCAGCCGTTATCGCTGTAAACTGTGGCGAGGGTTAAACCTGCTACGGATGTCGGTAGTGCAAAGGGTAAATCGACTGCTGCATCGATAATCCGTTTTAAGGGAAAGTCGTAGCGGACTAATATCCAGGCAATTAATGTGCCGAAGACTCCGTTGATTAAGGCGGCGATTAATGCCGTAAAGAAGGTGACATCGTAGGCGGAAAGGGCGATCGGGCTGGTGGCTATTTTCCAAAATTCGCCGGGGTTTGCTGTGCTGGCTTTTAGCAGCATTGCTGTGACTGGCAGAAATAGCATGAGGCTGAGGTAGCCGATGGTTATTCCCCAAGGTAGGGTGATTTTGCCGATCGCCCTTTTGATATTTGCGATCGGAGATTGAGCGTTAGTTGCTGGAGATGATACTGCCATTTAGGTTTGAGTATTTCTTCGTTTGTAGTCAGGACTTGCTCGTTCCCAGGCTCTGCCTGGGAATGCCGATTTCAAGGCTCTGCCTTGCTTTTTGACGAAACAGCAAGTGAGGAAGATCAGAAAGCTTTACAGGGAGGCAGAGCCTCCGGATCTGCGTTTCCAGGCAGAGCCTGGGAACGAGTAAACGGGTTTCGGGAATTAGCGTTTAATTGAACCTTGGATTTTGTCAAAAGCGGCTCCGTCATCAAAGAATTTCTTTT
The DNA here is from genome assembly GCF_036702805.1 of Microcoleus sp. A006_D1. Classification (NCBI taxonomy): domain Bacteria; kingdom Bacillati; phylum Cyanobacteriota; class Cyanophyceae; order Oscillatoriales; family Microcoleaceae; genus Microcoleus; species Microcoleus sp. A006_D1. Next base: position 150,870 of record NZ_JAUBVZ010000004.1, on the reverse strand, counting down.
GAATGTCTCCCCAACCTCCCAAATCTTGAGCTGTAAATAGGGTTTTGACTGCGGGATATTTTTGGACAAATTCTGCTTCTGCGGCGACTGTCGCATCTACTGGGCGAAATCCTGCTTTGGCAAATTCTCGCTGGGCTTCTGGGGTGTACAGAAATTTGACAAATGCTTCGGCGACTTCGCGAGTGCCGTGTTTGTCCACGTTTTTATCGACGACGGCGATCGGATTGTCGATCGACACATTCACGTCGGGAATAGTATAAGTCGGTTTTTCGCCTTTCTGACCTGCCAAAATAATCTCGTTTTCGTAGTTAATTAAGGCGTCACCTTGGCCTTGTTTGAAAAATACGTCGGTGGCTTCGCGGGCGTCTTTGGTCAGGATGGGAACGTTTTTGTAGACTTTGGTGGTAAAATCTAATGCTTTCGTGTCGTCGCCTCCGGTTTTGAGAACCGAGCCCCAAAGTGCTAGGAAATTCCAGCGAGCAACGCCGGATGTTTTGGGATCGGCGGTAATTAATTTCACTCCGTCTTTGCCTAAATCTTCCCAGGTTTTGATGTTTTTGGGATTGCCTTCGCGGGTGACTATTGCTCCTACGGATTTGCTGACTATGCCTTCGTTGGGGACTTCTTTTTCCCACCCCGGTTGGATGAGTCCGGCTTTCTCGATTTTGGCGGTGTCGAGGGCGAGGGCTAGGTGTACGATGTCTGCTTCTAATCCGTCAATTACCGCGCGGGTTTGGGAACCGGAACCGCCGTAGCTTTGGTTAAAGCTGACGGTTTGGCCCTTTTCTTTTTGCCACTGTTCTATAAATTTGGGAATTATCGCTTCGTGGGCGGCTTTGGTGACGGCGAAGGAAACCAGGGTTAATTCTACTTTGCCTTTGTTGGCTGCTGGGGTACCGCCGCCTGGAGTCGTTGCGGAGTTTGTTGGTGTTCCTTGCTGGCAGGATACAATCGCCAGACTTAAAGTTATTCCCACTAAGAATAGGGACACAAATCTTTTAAGCGCAGTCAACGATTGATTTTTGCCGCTCGATCGCTGTTGTGACCGCTGAAAGTGTTGAGTTAGGGGTTGCCACGGAGTCATTATATTTGTGCCTCGACTAAAGTACGGTTATTAGGTCGGAATACCGTAATTATGGTTGTGAAGTACGATTATAAACAAGCGCGGGTAAAAATGGCAACAAAAAAAAACGAATAGGGGCACTCAGGGTCGATCGAATATCCTGAAGTCTTTTCTGTCGGTGGTTTCGCATCATATTCGCGGTAAAATGCAAACAGTATAAACACTATGATTGAGTTAGGGTGCTAAGCCTGTAAAGCTGCACGATCGGTCTTACGGATAGGCTGGCTCCTCGCCCAAATGTAGGGGCAATGCCTTGAGTCCCCGCCCAGCGAGATCGGCCTGACGAAGAGCTCGCCCTTAAGTGAAGAAAAAGTTTTAACTGGTATGTCCTTACCCCGCCCCGTCTCAGATACCCTAATTGAACTGTTGAAGCCTGTAGCCTGCGAATTGGGAGAAAGATTGGGAGCAAGCGCTGTCAACGAACGCTATGCAGAAATTGATCCGTCTGGTTCTTCTGCTTTGAACCAGCAAATCAAAAAAGACCCCCGCTGGATTAAAGCACAAGTGAAGTATTTGCAGCGACAGCAGATCAGAGAACAAGAGTTAATTGCGATCGCCAGCATAGAAGAAGAATGGGTAAAGGCAGAACGCGCTAATCGAGTTAAAGCAGAAGAAGTCAGAGACAAGCGGGTAATTAGCCGGCTTTCCCGCGAGTTGATGCGGGAGTTTCAATCAGAAGCAATTCGAGTCAAGCTGAGCGAAATTCAAACAATTTGGGACAAAGATAACTGGTTTTCTAATTTGAGCAGGCAGGAAACTGAACAGATTTTGCAGCAGCAGCAGCACCGATTGCTGTTGTTAGTTGCTCCGGCAAAAATTAGCCAAGATTGCCCGGATTCGTTTCGCCACAATCTGAATATCGAGCTGCCCGCTAAGCTGAGATCTTTTTTGAACCAGCACTACCCTCAACACGGAGAATTGTGTCCGGTTCAGTTTTACGGAGATTATTTCAAAAAGCCGATTTCTGATATTGATGTGGAGCGGTTGCAGACTGTTTTGTCTCCCGTGCCGACAGCTATATTGTACAGCGATATCAGCGACTATGAAGTTAATTTTCATGTCGGTTTTTGGGGAATCATCAATCAGAGCGTTTCTCTAGTGGCGATGCAGCCTTGGAATTGGGAAGAGGTTTATCACCAGTTGGAGGCAGAGGGTAAAGATGAAAAGGTGAGCCTGCGGATTATTCGGCAAATAATTGTGACTATTCATAAGTTGTTGGCGGCTTTTTTAGCTGATTTGTATTATTTAAATATCGATTTTAATCACGAACCTCAGCTATTTAATTTAGAAGCGGAATTTGCTCAGGAATGGTTTTCTAAAGATTGGGCTCTACCGTATATGGAAACTCTTAAAGAAATTCAGGAGCAGCAGCGAATAACTTATAAGGGAGAGATGCGGCGGCTGGCGCTGCGAGAGGCGAAAGCTAGGGCGGCAGCTAAGCGTTTGGAGGAGGAGGAACTCAAACGCAGAGAGGAAGCTGAGGCGGCAGCTAAACGGGCGAAGGAGTTAGCTCACAAATTCAAAAATCTGAGATGGCGGTGCGTGTACACGCTACCGGGACATTCGTCGTTTGTGAATTCTCTGGCGATTAGTCCTGATGGCAAAATTCTGGCTAGCGGCAGTTGGGATAAAACTATTAAGATTTGGAAGTTAGAAACAGGGGAATTAATTGGCACTCTGACGGGACATTCCGATCGCGTAAATTCGGTGGCTATTAGCTCGGACGGAAAAATGTTGGTCAGCGGCAGTTCGGACGAAACAATTAAGTTTTGGAATTTGTACAACGGTGATTTGCTGTGTACTTTTCCAGGACATTCTATGGAGGTAAATTCGGTGGCGATTAACCCGAAGGGGCAGGTAATTGCTAGCTGTGGCGGGGCTGATAATACGATTAAGCTGTGGAATTTGCGGACGGGTGAGTTGCTGCGGACTTTGAGGGGTCATTCTAACAATGTGAATGCGGTGGTTTTTAGCCCGGATGGTAAGATATTGGCGAGCGGGAGTTCGGATGCGACGAGTAAGGTTTGGGATGTGGAAACGGGTAAGTTGCTGCGGACTCTTTCGGGGTTGAATGTTGGGGTGAATTCTGTGGCGATCGCGCCGGATGGTCAGACTCTGGCTAGCGTCAGCAATGATTATACTATTAAGCTGCGGAATTTGCACACGGGCAGTTTGTTGCGGATTTTAAATTCTAATTCGGCGAAGGGGAATGGTGTAGCGAATTTAGGAATGAATGAGGCGCTGCATATTTTGCAGAATTATGTGAGTCGGGGCGATTCGGTTGCTATCAGTCGGGACGGTTTGACTTTGGCTAGCGGCTGCGATGATAATACGATTAATATTTGGAATTTGCAGACGGGGGAGCTGTTGAGCACTCTTAAGGGGCATTCGGGTACTGTATACTCGGTGGCGATCGCACCTTCGGGCAATTTGCTCGCCAGTGGCAGCGCGGATGAGACGATTAAGATTTGGCGCTGCGATTAATGATGAGTCAGTAGTCATCAGTCAGTAGTCATTAGTTTAGATAATCTGCTTTGGCTGCGAGTCAGCCCGGTTTAAAGCCCGCAGCGAGAAGTTCAACAAAATTTACCCACGGAGGCGAGAAACCGGGTTTCTTGGAAAATTTGGGTTGAGTGACGAGAAATATAGGAAGAAACCCGGTTTCTGAGGTCTCGGTGCGTCCAAGACTCTAAAACACGACTGCGGGATTTAGCTCTCTTGGCGATAATTCCGGTTCTGCCCTTACGGGAAGCGCTTTTGGGCGAATTTGAAAAAAAAATGGCTGGGGGGGTTGCGCTAATGGCTATAAGTTTGCTATATTAAGTTTCACTGCTGGTGTAACTCAGTTGGTAGAGTAGCTGATTTGTAATCAGCCTGTCGCAGGTTCAAATCCTGTCACCAGCTTTATAAATGTGATTTTTGTAGATATAGCTACCTACAGGTCATAACCTCTATGTTGACGATCGAGCAAATTGAAGCCGCTATCCTTGACCTACCGCCAGATAAGTTTCATCAACTTCTGGAGTGGTTTTTTGAGTTGGATTATCGGCGTTGGGACGAGCAGTTAGAACAAGATATTGCTGGCGGTAAGTTGGAAGATTTAGCTATTGAGGCGATCGCAGATTTTGAGGCGGGGCGCTATCGGGAAATTTGATGCACAACACGACTCGTCGATTTTGGGAGTGCTACAACGCTTTACCTGAAGCCGTAAAGCTTTCGGCCGATCGATGTTACGAATTACTCAAAGCCGATCCAACTCATCCATCACTGCATTTCAAAAAAGTCGGCAAGTATTGGTCAGTCAGAGTAGGACAAGACTACCGAGCTCTGGGTTTAGGAATTGAGGAGGGGATTTTGTGGTTTTGGATCGGCACGCACGCAGAGTACGATCGGCTTATTGGCTAACAGTAACATCAACATCAATTTTACCTAACGCAGCCGCCGCTTTTTTCAACCATGCAATTGCTGCTGCATCGAGTACGGGTTCCAGTTTCTCGATTACCGAAGCGTGATAGTTGTTCAACCATTGTAATTGAGTCTTTGACAGCCGATCGACATTTATCAATTTTTGCTCAAACGGAATATACGTCAGCGGTTCAAATCCGTACCAAACAGTACCATTTTTTGACGGCATTTCCCTGACAATATAGAGATTTTCGAGACGAATTCCGCCCCATCCCGGTTCGTAATATCCCGGTTCAATGCTTGTCACCATTCCCGGTTCCAGCGGATATTGGACAGATTTGCTGATGCCATTGGGCCCTTCGTGAACGGCTAAAAATACGCCGACTCCGTGCCCAGTTCCGTGTCCGTAGTCTAGCTGTTGTTGCCATAATACCGCACGGGCGATCGCATCTAACTGCGAGCCCGTTGTACCTTTAGGAAATTGCTGCGCTGCACAGTTGATGTGCGCGATTAACACTGTTGTATAGTGTTCGATTTGCAGCGCCGTCGGTTCCCCGACAATCATGGTTCTGGTGTCGTCCGTTGTACCAGCCAAATATTGCGCGCCTGAGTCTAGCAGCAGCAATTCTCCGGGTTTTAACGTGACTTCGGGGCTTGGGGTGCCGTAATGTACGATCGAGCTATTTGATCCAGCACCTGCGATCGTTCTAAAAGATAAACTCTGAAAATCAGTTTCTTGCTGATAAAAACCTTCGACAGTTTCTTTAACATCAAACTCTGTCAATACATTACCATTTTCTACCTGCTCTGTCAACCACATTAAAGTCAGAGTTTTCGCTCGACTCGCCTTAAAATTAGCCGATTTCATCTGCTCGATTTCCACCGGATTCTTCCGAGCTTTCATCCCTTCTACGGGATTCGGCTCAAAAACTATTTCGATGTTATTTCCAGCTCTTTGCTGGTCTAAAATTAACTGGTACGTGCCTGCTGTGCTGTGTTTCGAGTCCAATAGCACCCGAACTTTTTTCAGCAAACTGACACAAGATACTAAAGTTGACGGATAGTCTGTGTAGGGAAGCAAAGTTACATCCGCCGACAACTCTTGCTTAATTTCTAGTGAAACTCGTTCAGGATTGGTAAACAAAAACGCTGCATCTATGGTGACAATCGCGTAGGATATAAAAATCGGAATGTTGGGAATATCCGAGCCTCGGAGATTGAACAGCCACGCTATTTGATTGAGGTTGCTAATCGGCAGCACATCAATGTTAGCTTTTGCCATCGCTTCCCTGACTCTGGCTAATTTTTGGGCGGCGGTTTCTCCAGTCAGGGATGCAGGTAAGCTAAATATGGGAGATTCGTCAATCGCGGGTAAAGTCTCTACTGTTTGTCGAACTTTGTCTGCTAAATTTTCCGGGCTTGAGACTAGCTCAATTCCCGCAGTTGCAAATTTTTTAACCCAATTTTGATATTGCTCAGTGGATACAGTAAACGGATCAAAGCCAAATCTAATTTTGGTTGATTTCTGGGCAGATTCTGCTGCCAATTTTTCTAAAGTTTCAATCAAGCTTAAATTTTCTTCTAAGCCAAGTTTAGATATTTGAATAATTCCCGTATCGACTTGTAAATCCGCTTGTTCGTAATAGCGAGAATCTACAAACAACCAAGCAGAATCTTTGCCTACTAACAAATCTCCGGCGGAACCGGTAAAACCCGAAATCCAAGCTCGCCTTTGCTTAGCTGCTGGGACTGATAAATTAAAATGTTCGTCAACCGCTGGGATGAAATAGCAATCTAAGTCATATTTTGCCATCATAACTCGCAAATTTGCAAGTTTAGCTGAGATTGAATCTTGATTATTTTGAATAGCTTTGAAGTTACTTGCAATCATATTTCATGCTCCTAAAATTGTTTTCAAACCTTTAACCAATCTGCTAATTCCGGCTGCTGCTGTTGCAGTTTCCAGAGCGCCGTAAGCAACCCGCAAATAACATCCGGTATCCATCCCGAAGGTTGTACCTGGAAGCACTGCTACGTGATGTTCGCGAATTAATCGCTCTACTAATTCCATTGTATCGAGCTGTGTGTCAATTTTCAAGAAAAAGTAGAAAGCTCCGCAGGCTGGGGAAATTGTACACAGATTGGGGATGGTATTGAGTTCGTTTAATACGAGTTGTCGCACAAATGCGATCGCCCTTACATAATTATCGCAGTAAACTCGACCAACTTGCAAGGCTCCCAGGGCTGCATACTGGGAAATTACCGGCGGACAGATTAAGATTGTATCTTGAATTTTCCTCACCGAAACCAGCAAATGCTCTGGAATTACCATGTACCCGATGCGCCAACTCGCAAAACCGTAGGCTTTGGAAAGGGTAAACAGGGAAATTGTATGCTCGCTGCTGTTGGGAAAAGCTGCGGGCGAACAGTGTTTAACACCGTCATAGGTAAAATATTCGTAGGCTTCATCGCTGATGTGATAGATATTGTGTTGGCGGCAAATTTCGTTCACTTCCCGGAGTGCTTCGGCAGAATAAACAACACCGGTTGGGTTGTTGGGTGAAATCGTGACGATGGCGCGGGTTTTGTCGGTGATTGCTTGTTTGATTGCAGGGATATTGAGTTGATAGTTGGCATCTGTTTCTACTATCACTGGCTGGCAATTTGCCATGATTGCTGCCATTTCGTGGTTGAAGTAATAGGGTGATTGGATAATTATTTCGTCTCCCGCCGAGGTGATGGCGAGAATGGCGTTGGTAAATCCCATATTGCTGCCGGCGGTAACGACTATGCAGTTTTTGCTGTTAATCTCTATGCCGTTATCTGTTTTGAGTTTGGCTGCAATTGCATCTTGTAATTCGGGGATTCCTTCAACGGCTTTGTATTTGTGATTGTCGGGATTGGCGAAGAAGTCGGGGATTTTGTTAAATGATTCTTGGGGTGGATTGTAGTAAACTATGCCTTGTCCTAATGATATCGTTCCCGGATTTTGCCGAATTAGTTCGCCTACTACTGGGATGATTGGCGATTGTACCGATTGCATTCGAGTTGGGTGATTTTTCATTTAATTTAACTCTATTTTTAGGATAAAATTTGTTTGTAATCAGATAAGACGGCGGTTGAAACCGCGTCTACAGAAGGGAAGTCCGCCTCCGCGGACTGAAAAAAACAACGTAATTTTAACTACCCAATCTTCAACCCGCGCACCATCCGGGTTTTGCTTGTATAGACGCGGTTTCAACCGCCCTGTCTTCTAAACTCTTACAACTTCTATTCTAGAGCCTTGCGGCGACTTCAACACTTTAACTTGTGCGGGCAATCTTTCGCCCAATCCTTGAACGTGGGTAATCACTCCAATCAGCCTTTCTCGCTGCCGCAAAGATTCTAAAATCTGAGTGACGCTTTCGAGAGTTTCTGCATCTAAAGTGCCGAATCCTTCGTCAAGAAACAAGCTGCCCAATTGAGCTCCTTGAGACAGTTTTTCTGATAAAGCTAAAGCCATTGATAGGGAAGTAGCAAAGGTTTCGCCGCCGGAAAGGGTACGCACTCGTCTAGCTTCGCCACCATTCCAATTATCTGTTACCCAGTATTCGCCTTCGAGGTTTTTTAACTTGTACCGATTGTCGGTTAATTCTTGTAAAATTAAGGTGGCGCTGCCGACTAATTCTGCTTCTAAATGTTCTAAAATGTAGGATTGAAATTCGTTGGATTTGAGATTCTGCGCTAGGGTGTGATAGGTTTGCTCTTGTTCTGTGAAATTTGTGATTTGCTGTGACAGTCTTTGGGCTTGTTCGAGAGTTTGGGCGGCTACTTGAATCCACGCTAAAAGTTCGGCGCGGTTGTTGTTGGCTTGTTTGATGTTTTCTTGGGCGGTGTGTTTTGCCGATCGCACTTGTGCTAAAGTATCTTCATCGGTAGTTCTACCTGCGATCGCCTCACTCAAATCCTTCGCCCGCGTCTCCAACTGAATTTTCGACTCGCGCACAGAGCGAATCGCATTTTCCCACTGCGATTGTTCATTAACGGGCGCCACCGCTGCTAAAAACGTCTCTTCTGTGAAATCAGCCGCTGTTAATTTTGCTAACCAATCAACGCTTAGCTGCTGTTTGTGGCTCGCTGCTCGTGCAAAAACTTCTCCAGCTTGTTGCTCTCTCTCTGCTGCTTGAATAACAGTATTTTGAGCAGTTTGATAAGATTTTTCGGCAACTTTCAGCAGATTTGCCAACTCTTGCTTATCTTCCGCTAAGGCTTGTGCTAAATTAGCATAGGGTTGATATTCGGTAATTTGATAAAGCGCATTGACACAACTTTGCAACTGCTGCTGTCGGCGGTCTGATTCGACGATCGCATCTTGATATTCTTGCTGTTTAGCTGCTTTCGTCGTCGCTGCAAAATTAAATCTTTGTTCGTAATTATTATATTCCAGCGATGCGAGTTGGAATTGCTGCTCGGTTTCTCGGTATTGGCGATCGCTCTCTGCAACTATAACCAACTCCTGCTGCAACTGCAAGACTTCCCACTCGTGATTTTCTAGAACTTGATTGATTTGCTGCTGCAACTGAGCAACTTTATGCGCCGTCACTTCCAACATTTGAGCAATTTCCGACTCTTTTTGCTCGCAGGCTGAAACGGCGCTTTTCCCCTCAGCAGCAGCCATTTGAGCAGCTTGCAAAACTTGACTTGCAGCCGCAACTTTCCGGCGCAAAAGGGCAACATCGACAATTTTTGAAGTCGGCAAAGCAGGGAGCAAATTGCTCTCAGGATGCACGCCTCCGCACACCGGACAAGTATCGCCAGAATTCAGCGACATTCTGACAGCAGCAACACTCTCTAAACGCGCCGCTTCCGCATTAGCAGTTTGGGCAGATTCTAACTCAGCGTCGCACTCTTTCAGCCTGATTTGGGCCGCTGCTAAATTAGTTACCACCTGCGCGTAATTATGTTGAGCGCTTTCTTTGGCTGTGAGTGCTTTTTTGAGTTCTTCCTGCTGAGTTTGTCCCTGCTTGACAATTAGTTGAATTTCCATTAATAAAGGTGCAATTTGTTGCAACTGCTCTAAACGCTCACCACCGGGCGCATACTGTTCTAGCAACGCCGCCGCTCTAGTAACTCGAAAACCCGCCGACTGAATTTTAGTATTAGCAGCTTGCAATTCTTTATCTGCTGCTTGGAAAAAGCGCAGTTTTTCCTGCTGATTTTTTTGGGCGATGGCAACTTCTTTCTCTAATTGAGCGCGCTGTTCTTCATATACTTTTGCAGCAGCCAGAGCATCTTCCCGAGCCTTAATTTGTGGCGCTAATAACTCGGATTTGGCTTGGGAAGCCTCAAGTTTCTGCTGCTCTGCTGCTAGCTCCGAGCGAGCTTTAATCAACCGCTCTCGCGCTGATACAGCGGCAGTTTCGGCAGTTTCATACTGACTGCAAGCCGATCGCACTAAAGCCCAATCTCCCTGTAAATGGTTGGCAGTTTGCGCTCTTTCTAAGCGCTGTGCTAAGATTGTCATATCCGCCGAACTAGCATTTAACTTAGCCAAATCTTGTTCTAGTTCTCGCCAGCGAACGATTTGCGAAAATAGCTGTTCTTGTTCATCAAGAGCCTTTTGAGCTTGGACAACAGCGCGATCGAACTGAGGTAACTGCTGCTCTAAAATCAAAAGTTGCGATCGTTTTAGATCCACCTCATCCGTCGCCGGCGCGCTCAATTCAGCTAACTGCCTTTCCACCATTTCCCGTTCCTGTTTCAGCAGCTTTGCGAGCTCATTTGCCTCCTTCCGCATCTGCTCAAAAATCTCAAATCCCGCTAACTGTCGCAAAATTTCCCGACGCTTAGAAGTATCCCCTTTAATAAACTCATCAAACTTGCCTTGAGGCAGAATAATCGCTCGCGTAAAAGTATCAAAATCCATTCCCAAAATCTGTTCAATCGTATTTTGAACAGCAACAATACTCGTGCCCAACGTTTCCCAGTCGCTGTTTTGCCAACTTTCCAAAATCACCTTATTCTCCGGAGATTTCGGACGAAAACGCCAGCGCCTCGTCACCCGATACTGTGCCGAACCCACAGCAAAACGCAACTGTACTTTTAAATTTTCGCTGCCTTGACTTGCCAAATCCCCTACTTGTTTGCCGCTGCGAGTTGTCATACCAAAAAGCGCGTAAGTCATCGCATCTAGCAGCGAAGATTTGCCGGCACCAGTAGCACCAGTAATTGCAAACAAATCGAGTTGAGAAAAATCTAAACGCTGTTCGCGGCGGAAACTGGTAAATCCTTCGAGCAAAAGTTCTAGTGGACGCATACTGATTTTAAATTTTGGATTTTTACAATTATGTCATTGCGAACGGTAGTGTTAAGCTGTTGCGCTTTTAAATTGCATATTCGGGGCGATGCTCAAAGCCCACCCCACAAGAGTTTAATTACTTATTGACAAACAATTTAAATGCTGCAACAGCTTAGCAATAATTGTCTGAGTTGTGGGATGGGCTTCTAGCCCGTCCTGAGTTGTGGGATGGGCTTCTAGCCCGTCCTGATTAGAAGCCTGAACCACATTCATAACTGACGAAAAAATTGCTATTTACACCCCATTCAACTATTAACTGTTTCCTTAAACTTCTTGTACAAATTATGAAATTCCTCCAATACAGTTGGTTTCGGTGTCGTTCCCAATCGGTTTTGATAATAGTTGCAGAACTCTGCTGCCGGATCGAAATTGTTGGGATCGATATTAGTTATCTCTGTGGGTTCCAGCGCTGCATCCCGATAGCGCGGTTCAATTAACAGCGCTTGAGAACAGATTTGGCGCACGCGATCGGCTAATCCGATTTGCGGGCTGTCCAGTTCGACAATTACCTTCAAGTAACCCGGATGATATTGATGAGCTTCTAAAGCTGCATCAAGATTGTCATTATGACATTGAAGCACTTTTAACGGTTTGTGGCAAGCCACAGGTCTAAATTCCACTTTTGCCTGACTTCCCGGCTCAACTTCTATCAAGCAAAATCCCTTTTCCTGTTCTGCTTCTCCGAAATCTAACTGAATCAAAGAACCGGAATAATAAGCGGGGGAATTTTTAGCAATGCGCTGGTGAATGTGGATGTGTCCGAGGGCGACATACTGAGCTTCCGGTGGCAGAGTTTGCGATGACAGCAGGTATTTATCTCGCGTGTAATAAGCGACTTCGGATTTAGCCAAGCGAGCGCCGTCTATGCTCATGTGTGCCATCAGCATATTCACAGTATTATCTCGAAAATCTGTCGTTAAATTTTGCATTAAATCTGCTACAATGTCGCGGTATTCTTGGCGGCGATCGGCATCGCCAGAGTGCCAGAGAGAATTAGCATCTAACAGTCTTTGTTCGGAAGCAAAAGGCATTGCTCCGACGCAAAGTTTACCGCTTTTTGTATTGAGAGTAATCGTGCCGCCGTCTGCGGAACGCTTGGGTTTGCCTAAAGCGCGAACGCCGGCGAGGGAAAGCAATTGGGCGATGCTGTCGATGCGGGATGCAGAATCGTGATTGCCGGCGATCGCAATTGCGGGAATTCCGGCCGCTTGGAGTTCGCAGAAAAAGTGATAGGCAATGCGTTCAGCGTACGCTGGAGGGTTGGGAACGTCGAAAATGTCGCCGGCTACCAGAACAGCATCGACATCGAGGGCTTTGGCTTGTTTCAAAATCTGTTCCAGGGCGATCGCAATTTCGGAAGTGCGATCGATCCCTCGAAAACGCCGCCCCAAATGCCAGTCAGCAGTATGAATTATTCGCATAATATAAGTGAATTCCAGAGTAGATGTATTCTATAACTTATAATCAATCCGACGGGCGGTTAACTCGAATCAGCATACCTCTTAATGTTTCGAGATTAGAAATAGCCTCATTAATCCGCGCCGCCCGCCGCTCCCTATTTGAATCATCTTTACAAACAATGATACCAGCATGGTCTGGTTGTAATGTATGCAGCTTGATAAAATCACGGCGATTGAGCGTTAAAATAGCGCGGTCAATACTCAATGCAAAAGCTAACACTTCTTCATCAGGAATTTTTTGATTAGCATTTCCTGCTTCCTGTACTGTCATGACATCGTGACCTAAAGTCCTCAGAAATTCCACAACTCGCTTTGGGTATTGTTCATCTGCATAAAAACGTGCCACTTTTCAATCATCCTCATTTTCTTGAATTGCTGTTTCAATCTCATCAGGATATGCCTCAGCATAAGCCCAAGCATTTGCCAAGTCAGCGGCACGCAGAGTCGGATAATCTTCTAGGAGTTCAGATTCAGAAATACCTAAACGGCGAGCATTCACCAGCACCCAAACAGGAATTCGCGTTTGTCTGATGCAAGCATCGCCGCCGCACACGCCAGGAGTCTTTTGAATTCCAGACCAAAAGTTGCTTAAACTTTGGGCTAAAAATTGTATAGCTTGAGTCTTTTCCTCTGGACTTAAAGCCAGGAGTTGCGGTTGCAATTCTTTTAGTGTCATGTTCGTAATTCGTACTAAGTGGTAATAAAAAAAATATGTTTTGTCACCATCAAACTATTCTAGCACTTGTCAGCCCAAATTGTATTCAACATATTTAACGGCTAATTGTAGGGTGCGCACTGCGCACCAAAGCGGAGAACAATGTAACTCAAAACTTTCATTCTACAGGCTTCAAATCGTGAAACCGAGTATAATCAACCACCCGCCCACCATCCGGTTTTCTCAAAACAATATCTACAAACCGCATATTCCAGACAATCTCAGAAGCTACAAAAGAATGCCGCGCGTGAATAGTTTGCGAAACAGTTTCGTCAATTCCCGTTAGCGTAATCACAATTTCGGCTTGGGACTCGATCAAATCTTTTGCAGTAAGTTCGTACAAAGGACTGCTCTCATCAATTGCGTGCATCACCGTCCAACTTAATGCAAAAATAGGAGATTGACTTCGGACTAATTGCAAATCGTAAAAACGCCGCATAAATTCTCCTTCCGATGTTACCTCGTCGCGGATCAAAGTAGCTCGCTGCTGCGCTTCTAAAATTTGGTTGAAGCGCTGATTTCCCGCGCGGTACATCAGAGTCTGAACGCCGTTGAAAGGAGCGATTACAGCTACGCGACTGAAGATAACTCTAGCAGTTGGTCGAGAAAATCTCGAAAAACCGAGTCCCGTAACCATCGCGACTCCCCACAAACCAAAAAACGCTTCGATCGCGACTATAGTATTAGCGTACTCGGTGCGCGGATACATGGCGCCGTAGCCGATTGTCGCCATTGTTTGCACGCTGAAATAAAAGGCATCTTTGAAAGAACCAGGCCGTGCATTAGCAATGCAATCTCCTCCCGCCAAGTAAGCTAAGGCAAATAAAGAATTCGTGAGTATATAGCAGAAACAAATCAGAATGAAAAATTGCGGCCAAGAAAGAATTAACAGCCTGTGGTAGAGGTCGGCAAAATGCAGCCGAGGTACTCCCAACTTGACAATATTTAAGGGGAATTGTCCTTTGCGGGTGACTAAACGAGCCTGTGGTGGGCGGTTGTGGTGAATTTTCATTGCGATTTGTAACTGCGGCTGTGTCAAATTGTAACTATTGCTTGGAGCGGAAAAACTTATCCTTTAGACTGATGTCTAATTCCAAAAATTACGATTAAACCGGAGTTGATAAATGGTTGAGCTTAACTGGCATGACTATCTGGTGATGGTTTCTTTTGTGGCTTCAATTGCGGGTCTAGTGCTGCTGGGCGATAATGGCACCTCGGGCCCGGCGGACGATCGCACTTTGAGCGAAGAAATCTTGATCAAGATGAGCTTTACTTACTGGATAGTGTACTGCATATCTGTTTTCGGGCTGAAACTTCACTTACCAGAGGATAGCTGGTTATTGCACAGTTTGAAGCTGACTACTGTTCTTTCTTACTTGTTGACTGCTTCTAGCATACTCAGCCTGCCACTGCAACGCATGGCTGTCCGACGAGTTGAAGAGTGAAAAAAACAGGTTTGTAGTGAGGACTTCAGTCCTTCCGGTTTGATGGAAGAAGGACTAAAGTCCTCACTACAAACCTATTTGATTTATATTGCTATTAGCTGCGAGTTTGTTTAATTGTTTTTTATGCCAGGAATGCTGACGTAACGCGCCCAAAATGGCTGCGCTCGATCCGAGTTGCAGTTTGAATTACCCTTCTCCTGTGGTTTTCCCTTAAATTCTGAAGTCTCAGAAAAGATCCTCATGCTGCCAATAATCAAGCCTTGGGCATTTCGCAGCGGTGCAGTCGAGATAGAGACATCAATTAACGAACCGTCTTTGCACTGCCGCCTGCACCGCTTGGCAACTTGGGCTTTCCCTGCCAATTCTGACTGAAAGACGAGACGCAAGCCCCTGGCTTTAGACACGGGGAAAAGTCGGCAGCGGTTTCAACCGCCTTGAAAACTTCTTCACATATTGAAATACAATATACAGAGTGGTTAGTGTATACTGTAACAATGAAAGTAAAACTCAAGTCCAATGCCAACGTAACTTACTCCTGTAATTATCATATTGTCTGGTGTCCCAAGTATCGCAGATCGGTATTGATCAAAGGTGTAGATATTCGGTTAAAAGCCATACTACAAGAAGTTTGTACCGAATTCAATGCCGAGTTACTGGAAATGGAAGTCATGCCAGATCATGTTCATGTACTGGTAGGAATAGACCCACAATTCGGGGTCGCAAAATTGATTAGATACCTGAAAGGGCGTTCATCTCGACTACTAAGGCAAGAATTTCCTTGGTTGAAAAGCCGACTACCAACTCTGTGGACAAATAGTTATTTTGTTGCAACGGTCGGCGGTGCACCATTATCTGTCGTTAAACAGTATATCGAGAACCAGAAAAATGTCTAATTACGGCTGTCAGCAAGACTTAATCAGTCCCCATTCTAGTCTGAAAGCAATTTTAGAATTCGTATGCAGTGAGTCAAATAAGTTGGCAAATTGTGCCATCTACTACGGTCGTCAGTTGTATTTTAAGACCAGGAATATTCCTAGAAAACATGATTTACATAAAATGTTCAAGTCGAACTTGCATTTTAAGGCTCTGTATTCTCATGTCGCACAGCAAACTTTAACCAGCGTCGCCGAATCTTTTAGTTCGTACATTGGACTGCTAAAAGGAATTGTATCTGGAACGGTAACGCAACATCCAAAGCTGCCGGGATACAAAAAAGATTCTCTTAAATTAGTTACATTCCCCAAGGCTGATGTCAAATTAAAGGATGGATTGCTGCGCTTCCCATTAGGTAGCAAAGTCAAGCTTTGGTTTGGAGTTGGGGAATTTTTTCTACCAATGCCATCTAATTTGGATTACAAAAAGTTAGTAGAGATTCGGATTCTCCCCAGAAACCGTCGCTTTTATGCCGAGTTTGTGTACAGAACAGAAGAGTTAGCTGTGGACATCAACCCGGATCATGTTTTGGGATTAGACCACGGAATCAACAATTGGTTGACAGGAGTATCCAATGTGGGAACTTCTTTTATTGTTGATGGGCTGCATTTAAAGTCCTTAAATCAGTGGTACAACAAGCGTATCTCTGTCTTGAAAGAGAATCAACCCCAAGGCTTCTGGTCAAATCAATTAGCCCGAATTACTGAGAAGAGGAATCGACAAGTTAGAGATGCGGTAAATAAAGCTGCGAGAATTGTCGTCAATCACTGTATTGAAAACAGAATAGGGAGGGTAGTCTTTGGATGGAACAAAGATCAAAAACAAAGTGTAAATATGGGTAAAAGGACTAATCAAAAATTCGTACAAATTCCCACGGGTAGGTTAAAAGACAGGATCTCTCAGTTATGCAAACAACATGGAATTAAATTTGTAGAAACTGAAGAAGCGTATACTTCAAAAGCCAGTTTTCTCGACAATGATTCACTACCTAAGTTCGGTGAAAAAACTGAAGGGTGGAAAGAATCAGGGAAAAGAGTAACTCGCGGACTGTATCGTTCGGCAGACGGCACAAAAATTAATGCTGATTGCAACGGCGCAGTTAATATTATCAGAAAAGTAGCGGTAAAGCTGGGATTAAATCTTAGTGGAATCAGTAGCGGCGACTTGATAGCGCCTTTGAAAATCCGACTGTGGACTCTTCAAGAATCCCCGTCCCTTTAGGGCTGGGGAGTATCAATGAAGCATAGCACTAAAATCGACAATTTCATCGGTAGGGACGATCGGCAAAAACTCCCCCAAAACTTCAGACTCTTTCCAGCCAAAAATTTGCTCCGCCGCCGGATTCCACAGCGTCACCGCAGCCGACGCATCGATGCCGACAACTGCCAGCGGCAAAGCTGTAATTAACCCTTCTAAAACTTGATTTGTTTCGCACAATGTAGCCTGTACTAACTTTTGTTCGGTGATGTCCTGACAAGCACCGTAAATGCCGACAGCGCGATTCTCGGCTTCATCCCACACAACTTGCCTGCAATCCCACAGCCAGCGGATTTCCCCGGATTTTGTGACAATTCGGTACTCGCTGACTTCCTTGCCGCTGCTAGAGCGAGACTGCATTTGTTCTTGCAACATTTCTCGATCTTCGGGATGAATGCAGTTGCATTCTGGCCAGCCGGAAGTTGCGATTTCTGATGCAGTATAACCTGTAATCTGAGTAAAAGCTTCGGTCATCCACTCGCAGGCCCAAGTTCTATCCGGCAATAAATTAAAAGAATAGGCAAAATCTGAGGTAATTTGCGAGAGAATGCGGTAGCGCGATTCTGATTCCCGCAGAGCTGCTTCGGCTGCTTTAAGTTCAGTAATATCTCTATTTGTGACTAGAATTGCCTCGATGCTGCCCTCCGCGCTCGCAATCGGGCTAAAGATGTAGCTGCTATAATTTTTGCGCCCGGTGCGCGGATTGATAAACTCAGTTTCTGCGGTTACAGTTTGCCCCGTTGCCAGTATATTTTCCCAGCAATTATTGTGCAATTCAATTGCTTCTGGCGGCCAGCCAATCTCTTCTAAAGTTTTGCCGAAAATGTATGCTTCCGACAGCGGAGTTAACTCTAAACCCGCGCGGTTGATATAAGTTAATCGGTGGGAGCGATCGAACATCAAAAGTCTGTCCGGTGTAGTTGAAAGTACAGTGTCGAGCAGCTTGGTTTGCTGTTCTAGCTGAGAGTAGATTTTTTCTAGTGCATTTTCTACTATTTTGCGCTCTGTAATATCTTGAAAGAACACCGATAAGCCTTCTTCCGACGGATAAGCCTCGACTTCAAACCAGATATTGTGCTGCTGGTAATGCCCTTCAAATTTAACAGCAACGTTATGAGATATCGCTTTCTCAAATTCCTTGAAAAAAATCGTATTCGCGGTATCGGGAAACTGCTCCCAAATATTTTTCCCGAGAAGTTCTTGTCGCTTTCTGTGCAAGCACTCCTCTGCTTTCGGGTTGACATGGGTAAACTGCCAATTACGGTCTAGCGTATAAAAGCCATCTGTGATATTTTCTAAGATATTAGCGATTTGCTTTTGCGATTTTGCGAGTTGTGATTCTGAGAGCTTCCGCTGAGTGATGTCGCGGGAATTGATGATGATGCCGTTGATGCTGGAATCGTGCAGCAAATTGTTAGCAATTACTTCTAAATACACCCAATCACCGTTAGCGTGGCGTTTCCGATATTCTATGGGCGGTGCAATCCCCGGCTGTTTGAGCAGTTTGTCAAAATATGCTTGCCAAGCTGGCAAATCGTCTGGGTGCAGCAAATCGCTGTGAAATTTACCAATTTTTTGTTCGGGTTTGTAGCCTAAAATCCGTTCTAGTGCAACTGGACTTTGGTCTCGTATCCGCCCGTCAGCTTCAATAATTGTAATTAAATCGGAAGAGTTTCGCAGGATAGTTTGTAGTTTAGCTTCTCCTTTGGTAAGGGCCTGAGTCACCTTTTTGTACTGCGCCTGACTTTGATGTAAGTCTTTTTCTAACTGTCTAATTATCGCTGCTTGATGTGCAACTTTTGGGTGAAAATTTGAATTTACTTGTTCTCGGTTTGCTCGGGCTGCTTTGGGATTCCCAAGCGGCCCAATCTCTGCCGGTAATTCCTGCAAAGCTGCGGATAAATGGTTAACATTGTTACTTAAAATCGCTTTTTGCTCTGGCGGCAGTTGCTCGATATGTCCCTGCAACTCCTCAAACTGGTTAAATACTTTTTTGATCATTGTAGTAAGCGCTCAAACTTGCGACAGTTAGATTGTCTATTTACTTCCTACAAGGATAGCAGTTATTTTTGTCAAGTATAAAAAGACATCAATTTAAATTCTCAGCGCGAGAGCTAGATTTGCGGTGCTAGTTCCCCGAGGAGGATACAGATAGAAAGTGCCAGAAAGTTCGATCGCTCCAAAAAAATATTGGGCTAAGTAATATTACTGAAAATAGTTGTAAATTTTTAATGTTTAAATTATTTGGTAAGTCCCCGGTGCCGCCGGATTTTGAATTAAAGCTCGATCGAGCTTTGAGCTTGTACCGGAGTCTAGCAGGGGTTTAAACCCCTGCCTCAAAGCTCGCATTCGGTTAAAACCGACTCTCATTTCAAATCCGTTAACTACCGAACGATCGAGCAGTGTAAGCATCGCGCTCATGAGGGGGAAGCTCAGGATTTAAAGCCTTTAGAGGTTTTCTTTTGATCCTGCGGTTTGGATTTTGACTTGTGAACTTCGCCTAAAGCTTGCTGAAATAAGTTGTGCAGGTGCAGGGGAACGCTGGCAATTTCCGGGAGTTCGGGTTCTAAGGGTTTCTTATACTCTTGTAGCAAAGAATCTAAATCAATCTCGATCTGAAAGTCTGTGCGTTCCAATACTGTTTGCAATATTTGTGATAATTTGGCTGGATTAACTTGAGCTAACCGCCGCCAAATCCACACATTAATTGCCGGATCTTCTAGATAGCTGCGAACCAACTTTTCGTAACCGGGAATGGTGGAAAAGTCCTCTGCTGCTAGCAGTTCGGTAAACTGACTGTAATTAGACAAAAAGGTTTGTCCCCAGCGGGGATGAGAAAGTGCTGTCACCTTTTCGGCTTTTTTGAAGCGATCGGGCAATTCAACTTTCGGCGTTACCATTTTTGAACTAGCATTCTTGTCGAGCACCACCTCAACTGCTTTAGTATCGGCGCCTGCTGCTGCGATCGCGACTGCTTTGATTTCTTCAGGATCGACTCCGGCATCTTCAACGATATCCGCCAGAGATTTAGTTTGATCGATGCCAATATCAGCTAGGCGTTTTTTAGTCATTACCTCCTGAAATTCCGCCAACTGTTTGTTCAGGTAATATCCCGATAGCGTCACTTCATCGCTGCCAAAAAATTCGGTAAAATCTTCGTGGTACTTTTCTACCGACTTCCAAGCTTGCTCTAACAGTTCTGGGGCGTCGCTGTACAGGTTATTTTTGTAATTTTGCTTGAAATTGCCGATCGCCACCGCCAGCTTCGGCTTACCCAATTTCCCCATCGGAATCGCAGGCCCTGAGAGTATCCACGAGTCATCGGTGAGGGGCGCAATCCGAGCCCGCAGGATTTCTCCCAGCTTAAAGCGAGACATTTCTTGCAGGAAATTAGCGCTGTTGGGCTTGACAGCGTAGTGCTTCGCCGTCAGCCAGTTCATCAGTTCAAAGCTGTCAGGGGAAATTTGAGTAATTTCAAATAAGCCGGTAAAGCTTCTGTGGCGCCAAGTTTCTAGCAAACTGATCTCGCCAGCGGTTAAATCCGGCTGACTTGCGACAAAAAGGTCGATCGGCGTTTTGTCTCCGACTTTACCTTCGACGGTAAAACTGTCAATCACTTGATTTTGCTGAGCAATATCGTAGCGCTCGCCGATCGATTTAGTTGCGGCAAAAGCTTCCAAAGCTACCGCCAAATCTCCCTCAGCATCCAGCACAAAGTCAATTAAATTTTGCTTGAGTGTCCAAGCTCTTTCCAACATTGCATCCACAAGTTATACCGATTTTGAATGAGAGGATTTAGATTAACAATTATCGGACTTGATGCAGCGGACGCTTTCACGCTCCGGCTGCGATTGCTAGCGCGGATGGCGAACAATGACAGAAATATGCGATCGATGCCTGAGTCCTGAATTAGTTTAATTTTAAGGCTAATTGTCAACAAAAAATGCCTGTCTCAAACTTTTTTGTTAATAAGTTTTTTTGCGATTCAAGCCGCCAAACCAGCCTTGGCAAAATCTTGCTTCCTGAAAAAAACGATTTCCACTCAGTTAAAAATACCCCTCTCAGATGTAGAGAGGGGTAAAAAATCCCCAAGAACTTGGGTAAACTTGCGTTGAAAATAGTGTCAGATATCAAGCACAGTCTTATTTTTGGGGCGTTGCTCCGAGCATCGCCCCACAAGAGTTCAAGAAATAGGATTCTTAAAATTAGATGCGCGTCAGCTTAGCGGCCGTCTTTGTCAATGTCGCCAGGAACAGCCCGTTCTACCCGATCCCAAGCGTCGCGCGTGGCGTGCTTAGCTTTTTCCCAAGTCACATTCGACTTACCGCGATTTGTTTCGTAGTCGCGCTGCAAATCATTTTCGATCTCGTTGAAGCTTTTACCAGTACCGCCATAGCGGCTGTAGCCCTCATAACCGGTGCGGTATGCAGGCTGATAGTCTTCGTAAGTTGTGCTGGTGTCCGCGTAAGAACGGGAGCTGTGGTTGTTTTGCCAGTAAGCATCTTCTACCGTGGGGTCGATCGCCTCTGCGACACCTTTACCCGCCAAACCGCCGCTAAACGCGCCCACAACAGCGCCTACAACGGCTCCCACAGGCCCGCCGATCGCACCGCCGATCGCAGCACCAGCAGCACCCGCACTCGCAGCACCGATACCCGTTCCCACTGGATGAGCCCCTTTTTCCCCGGACAGCGGGTCGAGGTTAGCATCAGGTTGTTTCACCGTTTTTGTGTCATCGCTCATGATATTTTTTCCTTTTATTTAACTGTAACTCTGCTTAAATTTATCTTTTTAATTGCTACTTATTCATCTTCCTTAGGGATGAATCTGCTATCCCAAAAGACAGCTCGCCGGCAGGAAAAAACAATCTGGCCCCAGTCAAGCAAAAAGGTTTGTAGTGAGGACTTTAGTCCGCATAAATTGCGCTAGACTAAAGTTCTCACTACAAACCTTTGTTGTTTCGGTTGTGAGATCCCAAATGATGAATCGCGACCTTTGATATTTGGTCTCCTCACCCAAGCTGCATATTTAGCAACTTGAGTTAGATAGAAAATTTTTAATTTATTCGTTCCCCGTGACCTTTTCGAGCAGATCTTCAGCTTTTTGAACAATGCTTTCTTGCGGGTGTTCTGCATTGTATTCCTTTAAGCTTTCATCGTAAACCTTCTCGACCTTTGCAGGATTTTGAGCGGTTTTGACGATATCTTCGTAAGCTGCTTGGGGATTGAGATCCTCAAAACTTTCTGCGGGGTCAGTAATTTTAGCTGACTGCTGCGCCTGACTGGTGTATTGACCTGCTGCGCGAGCAGCCTGATTTGGTACTGCCACTATACCAGCCAGAGCAATGAAAGCCAGCATACAGACTAGCAAAATGCTTTGACTCAATGTTTGTCCCAGAGCTTTTAAAACCCGCTTCATATCAACGTCTCCTCGTATTTGGTCGCAAAAATTATCGTGTTTGTTGTCCCGATCGGGCGATCGCACATCAAGAACCTTGGTTGAAGCGCCATCTTTGTCGCAGCTACCAGAGAGCGATCGAGCCAAAAGGGATGTTTATCGTGATGTGCAACATATTAAGCGCCTGCTTGTTACCATTACTTCTACCAAAAGATAGATTAGTAGTAGGGTGCGTCAGCAGAGCGTTACTTTTGCGAGGGATCGAGTATCTATGAGCTGACGCACCCTAGAGAATTCCAGTGCTTTCATTACAACCATTCTTGATTAATATTGAGGTTTCTACTCTGCATAGCTCGTTCAAATAGCTCAGTAGAAAGAGCCTGTTCTACCGACCAAACGCCCGGTTTGGTCAGTTTGCCTTCCAACATCAATTGAGCGATGCTGCCAGTACCGATGCCCGTAGCTGTAGCAGCATTTGGGTGTACCGCTGTCGAGCAAACTTTCGCGGCTTGACCGTTTTTGAGGCCGGTCACTTGCGATCGCACAGCCACGCCCACACCGCTAAAATTATTGCTAACAGCGGTCATCCCGTAACTGACATAGGACAAAAACTCAATGACTGAATTATTTTTCAGCCAGCTATCCGGCCAGTATTTGGCAACAAACCAAGTAAGGTGATTGTAAATATCGGGAAAAGTGCCAAATTTAGTAATCACGGTTTTCACGGGGAAAGTTTCGGGCAAAGTAATTGCTTCCGGCATATCGAACCAGTAAACGCCAGTTTTGCCGTAGGGTGCGGGAAATTCTATGGTTTCGCGATCGGTGTAGGGTTTAATCTGCTGTAGTTTGCCATCAACCAAAACATCAAAAGCAGTTTGCAAACCCAAAAAAGTAGTGCGCATGACGGTAACGCCAGCACCGCCGGAACCGCCGACAACATAACTCAAATGGATGTTTTCTGCTGTATCTAATTGCTCCACATCTCGGCGCACCATGCTGTTAGAAACTCCAGGGAAAATCCCCGTGTTAATAATCGCTGTCACCCCGGCATTTTTAGCAAGTTCCCGGCAGTCTAAAGCTCGGCGAGTAAAACTGCGGCTGTCGCTGACATCGGTATAATTAACCCCTGCTTCGATGCAAGTTTTCAATACACCCGCGTCTCGGTAATGAAAAGGCCCGGCACAGTGAATGACCAGGTTAGAGGCTGCAATTGCTTGGGTCAAGCCCGCACTGTCTGCTAAGTCTAACGCTAGATAGCGCGATCGATCCGGCGGCAACTCCGGTGGAAGAGAGCCAGAGGGATCGCGTCCGGTAATAGTAACTTCTGCGTCGGTGTGGGTAACAAGGTCTTGAGCAACGCTGTTGCCAATTCGTCCCCGACCGCCGACAATCAAAACTCGGTTCGTCATCGCTCAAAAAAGGGTAACGCTAATATAAGTTTCTCTATTTTCAGGCATAAATTCCATCTACACAAAGGATGAATTTGTAAGAAATTAGGAGAATGTGGCGATCGACCTCAGCGATTATCCCTTGCCCCCAGTCGAACAAATCCTGAGATTTCTGATGTTGATGGTTCAACAAGGTTAGCGCAGTGAGTTTTCAAAGAGTAGGAACTTGCCCGTTATGTTACAAGGGAAATTAGTCGAGCGTACTAGGTTAGAGGATTTATTGAGGGGCGATCGGCAGTTGGCCTTAACATTATTAGGATTTAAACACTATGGCACAACAGAAACATGACTTCGGAAGGTAACGTCGCCGATACGGGTATAGTAGAAAAAGCGAACCAACTGATCCAAACAGGTCAAGCGCCAGATATGCTTGCAGCCCTCAAAATCCTGAAAGAGCAAGCTAGACAAAATAAAGACAAGGCAGAATTAGATAAAATTAAAACTACCCAGAAAGCATTTGATGATAGAAAAGCAGGCGCAGTGGCAATAAGAAAAAGAGGAAAAAGACAAAGAGATAAGCTTATCAAAAATGAAGTGTGACTGCGAAATCACGAAGCATCTCACTTTGTTAAAGTATTTTTTTACCAATGCGATCGCTAAATATATAAGCAAGCGATGGGGACAGCACTGCCAAACCGAAACTAAGAGGCTCTAAAAAATCATGAATGTCCTGATAACTGAAACACTGCTAGATTATTGCGATTCTGATGATTATGCCCTGCAAACAGAGGCACTCCTACAGCTTGTAGATGCAGAAGTTTATGAGGCTGTACCGAAGATATTAAGATTGCTAAAGTCCTCGGATGAATTAATTCGATCTCATGCAGCAGAAGCCTTGGGTTATCTAGGAATCGAAGAAGTAGAGACAGTTGGCCCTGCATTAATGCCTCTGCTAAAAGATCCTGAAGAACTGGTGAGGTCTGAAACAGTTGAGGCGCTGGGCGAACTGGGTTATACTCCTGCGATCGCACCAATAGAGCATATCTTAAGAAATGACCCTTCGGCACTGGTGCGCGCATCAGCAGCAGAAACTCTCGGATATTTAGAAGACCCTGAAGCAATAAAAACTCTCGAACTTTCGCTGCTTGATGCAGATGAAGATCGAGCAGTTAGAGGCTATGCTGCTAACTCGATAGGGATTTTAGGTACATCGCAGCTATTGCCCAAACTGGAAAAGTATCTAAAATTGGAGCTTCCTTTATCAGTAAAAGCTGAATTGCTGGGTGCAATGTACTGGCTGGGCGCGAAAGAATATCTCAAGCAACTATTAAGTTTGTTGGATAATGCTGATGAACTTCTAGCAATGATAATCCTGAATATTTTAACGGATTTGACGGAACGCGAACCGCGACCAAATCTTGCCAAAGATGCTCCCGATTTAGAAAGGGTATTGAGTGCGATCGCCCAGCGATTTCCTTTGATGCGGCATCAAGCAGACGAAATACTGGCAGACTGCATGAATTAACACAAAAAAACGAAGATATGATTTATCTGCGTTCCTCTTCCTATAGATGTTCTCCACCTTACTAATGTCGCGTTTTGATTTGCTAACTACACAAACTCATAAACAGGGACTTCCAACGTGCGACTTGGCTGTTTTCCTTTCCAGATGATTTGCTGTAGTCGCTCTACTGTTTCTGGTGAGAAAAAACGCTCTCCTGTTTCTACACACAATCGAGCTGGCACATTTTCAACAATGATAAAATTTCCATCTAATTCCAGAGTATAGTTCACTCTTTGTTCAATCATGGTTTCTTTCCAGACTTCATTGCTCATTTTAAGTTCTCCTAACTTTGAAATTCATCCACAGTTCGGGGTTCGGTTCGTATAGGGTAATAATTTTTATCAAAGGGCGAGATGGATAACTACACTGGATGTGCAAAGGTCGAGCTGCTAGGGTAAAACCCAGTATCACGCAGCTTGGGCCATATTTGTCGTCGGGATAATCTTCGATAATTTCACCGCTTGCAATAGCCTCGCGCAGTTCTTGCACGCCGATCTGGCGGACGATGCTTTGATTTAGAGCGTGCTGTGAGAACTCAAACTGGCTTTGAACAATTTTATTGCGGATTTCTTCAATCATTACCAGGCGACATAACAGCTTACGGATTTTGTTTTTATCTAAAACTTAACTTTTAATTATAAATAAAATTACCCTATTTTGCAACTAACCGTACCAGAAGCAGTAGATTGATAAGGGCGGGGAATGCCCGCCCTCTTAGCTTCTAATTACCCCGAAACACCGATTTAGCCGTTGATTTCAGAGAGTTAGCCGCATCTGCTAATGTTTGCGCGATCGGCTGCTGCGAGTGCATGAACACGCGAGCCGTATTGCGTCCGGGCATCCCCGAAATCGAGCCGCCGGGATGCGTGCCCGCACCGGTGAGGAACAAACCGTCGATCGGCGTTTTGTAATTCGCCAACTCCGGTAAAGGACGGAAAAATATCATCTGATCCAGCGTCATGTCAACGTGGTAATAATTCCCCTTCAGCGCCCCCAAACGCTCTCCCAATTCGGCCGGACTTTCCACGCGGCGGCCGATAATTGAATTCTTGATATTCGGCGCGTATTCTGCTAATTTATCAATGCAGCGATCGGCAACTTTGTTCTTCAATTCGTCCGTCCAACCCGTACCATGCTGGCCGGTTCCCTCAGCATTTTCGATTTGGTAAGGAGCAAAAAATTCAATCCAAGCCGTATGGTGTCCGGGAGGAGCCATTGATGGGTCTCGTACCGTGGGAAACACGACATACATCGACGGATCGGAATCGGGGATTTTGCCGATCGCAGGCTGAGTATGAGCAATTTCAACGTGTTTCACCGAGTCTGCAATTAAAACAGAACCCATTAAATATTCATCGCGATGGTTCCAGCGATCGAACTTAGGTACTTCATTCAGAGCCAAGTCAATTTTGAGAATAGTCTCGTTGTTATTAACAATTTTGCGCTCCAATCTTTCCCGCAAGTTCGGATCGGCAGCATCGACATCGCTGTCATCCACTAAGTGCAGAAACAAGCGCTTCGCATCAATATTAGAAATGACGCCTTTAGTAGCTCGATATTCGGTGCCACCTGCAACTCGAACACCGACAGCGCGGCCGCTATCAACTAATATTTTCTCGACGTGCTGATCCGTAAGTATAACACCCGCATAAGTTTTGACTAAATTGACCAGCGCTTGCACCAATGCACCCGTTCCCCCGCGCGGCCTCGCCATGCCCGGATTGTGGCGCATTGCCATCATAATTGCGCCTACAGCAATGGTTTTTTGTGAAGGAGGCGCGCCCAACTCTGCGGCCAGTCTTGCCAAAGGTGCTTTCAGAAATTCCTCATCAAACCACTCGTTGAGAATGTCCTCAGCGCTAGTGAGCATGGTGCGAATAAAGTCCAGCGTTTTGTCTGGGGAACCGATGACTGAAAATAAGTCTTTGAGTTTGGCAATATCGTAGTTGCCAGCAATATCTATAATAGATTTTGGTGGCGCGTTAAACATCGGAATCATTGCACCTAAAGCGCGCTGCCAAAAGTCTGTATATTCGGCATATTTTTTAGCGTCGCGCTCGTTGTAGCGGGCAATTTCTGCACAAGTTTTTTCGACTGAAGTGTGTGCTAAGAAATATTTGCCGTCTGGATGGGGACAAAAAACGACTGGATCGCAGTAAAGATATTCTAAGCCGTATTTTTCCAGTTCTAATTCTTCTACAACCGGCCCTAAATGAATAAATTCGTGGTCGATCGCGCACAAATTGAATTTAAAATCTGGTAATTCGGGAATCGCAGCTTCGGTAGTCGCCGCGCCGCCGGGAACCGAACGTTTTTCTAACAACAGCACGGTATATCCGGCTTTGAGGAGATAAGACGCACAGACCAGTCCGTTGTGACCGGCTCCTATGATAATCACGTCATACGTTTGCATAGATGAAGCTCTGGGGATAGGATATTTTGCTTATTTTACAAATGTTAACAACTTGGCAGTCTCTATCAATAGAAATAGATTCATGTTCAGAGATTAGTTTGAGTATCTTACAAAAGATGGAGTTTTTACCTGGTACTGATGTGCGATCGCCCTTATTTTATCTTGAATTTACCGAGCGATCGCTACTGCCAACTTGCCGCAGGATTATATCACAAGAAAGCAGGTAGGTAACGGATTTTTTTAGAAATTTAACGGATGTAATTGATTACCAATTTCCCATTACCAATTCCCCATTCCCAATTCCCCATTAGTATATTGAGAAATATTACTTCAGTTCATTGAGTGCTGCTTCAGCTTTTTGTGCACCATCATTGTTTCCTTGTTGGCGGTAAGTGTCGAGGGCTTGTTGAAAAGCTTGAATTGCTTCGGATTTGCGATCGCGCGCTTTGAATGCTTTACCCATATTATAATAAGCTTCTGCCCGGTCTGGATCGAGTTGGATCACTCGCCGAAAAGTGATAATCGCTCCTAAAAAATCTTTTTTTTCTAGTTGAATTTGTCCGATCGCAGCGTGTGCTTCGACTAAATTAGGTCGTACCGCAATCGCCCGCTGATAAGCTACCAGCGCTCCGTCGAAGTCGTTTTGAGCCTTGAGAACTTCGCCAATTTCTAACTGCACTTCGGGATTCCTTGGCTCCAATTTAGCAGCTTCTTCAAAAGCTGCTATCCCTTCGGAAGTATTGCCACTGCGGAGCAAAGCAGTACCTAATTTTAGCTGGACGCTGGCTTGTTTGGGAGCGAGTTTGGCTGCTTGTTCGAGTACGGTGACAGCACTGGCAAAGTTTCCCTGCTGGATCAATACTAAACCCATTGAAGAATAAGCTTGCCAACTTTTTGGGTCGAGGGCGATCGCCTCTTGGTATGCTTTAAATGCACCGCTGTAATCTTTTTGCTGAAACAGCACGACTCCCAGACCGATGCGGGCGTTGACATTTTTGCGATCGAGCTGGGCGGCGCGACGGTAAGCGGCGGCGGCGGCGGGATAATTTTGCAGATTCGCCATAGCATATCCCAAGGCGTATTGAAAGTCAGCATTTTTGGGTTCTAGCCCGATCGCCTGTTGGTAAAATTCTACTGAGGCTTGATAGTTGCCCTGACGCGCTTCTAAATAGCCAATACCGGAAAAAATGCGCGGATTTTCGGTATCTAAACGGGCTGCTTGCTGATAAATGGCGATCGCCTGACTGTAATCTCCTGAATTTACCAACTCCCGCCCTTGTCGCAGCAGAGCATCTAAATTTGGATTATTTTGAGGGTTGACTTGAACTGGTGTTTCTGCTGAGAGCGCCCGATGCGGGGCTGCGACAGCGAATCCTGCTACCAACAGCGTACTGAATACCAAGAGACTTTGTTTGTACACGGCCATTTGTTTCAAAGAGTGTGTGGAATAAAAGAGCGGATTGCTGTCAAGTTGCGATCAGTAACAGCTTAGGGTTTGCCTGGAATTTTTGAATAGCGAGATGTAGTAAATCTACAGAACAAGACCAACTCAAAATTTTCGCACTTGAGGCCAACTGATGATTGTAACAACAACTGATATCATTCAAGGAGCAGAAATTCAATCTTACTTGGGAATTGTAACTGCTGAGGTTGTCTACGGCACTAACGCCCTGCGAGATTTCTTCGCGGGCATTCGCGACATCATCGGCGGGCGCACTGGCAGTTATGAGGAAGTGTTTCTCAAGGGACAGCGAGATGCCCTCGCGGAACTGGAAAAACGAGCCCAGCGCCTGGGTGCTAATGCTGTAATCGGGGTGGAAGTTGATACCGGCACGATTAATGTAGACTCTTCTGGCGCTTTGCTGTTGATTACTGCCGTTGGGACTGCTGTCAGATTGCGTTAAGCTGACTTTCCTATATACATCGGCGAAGTTTTTTAACTGGATAAAATAGTTATTGGTTATCGGTCATCAGTCATTAGTCATTAGTCATTAGTCATTAGTCATTAGTCAGCAGTCATTAGCTAATAGCTGTGGACTCAGGGCTAATGACTTTTTTGTTTCTTTCTTCAGACATAGATACTGGTTATTTCCCCAGGCAGATATGGTTTATATCAATCTCAGCCACAATCAATGCTTAGGTGAAAGATTGTTAAAAATAGAACCAACTATCAAAGGAAAGGAAAAGCTATGTCATACGTAAATAGACCAGTAGACAACGTTGTTACCGAGCAGACTCTAGTTAAGCCGGTCATGGAATATCACGATCTAGTGCGGTGGGGCCCGATTTTTTCAGGTTTGGTAATTGCGATCGCCACGCAATTAGTTTTAAGTGCATTGGGCGCTGCGATCGGCTTAAGCAACATCGCTAATTCAGGAGCTCCGCGCAGTATAGCCGGCAGCGTGGGTACTGGAGTCGGAATTTGGTCAATTATCAGTTTGCTGATTAGCTTGGGCGTTGGCGGCTGGGTAACTGCTCGCGCTTGCGGCCCGATGAACCGCAGCACGGCACTTTTGAACGGAGCAATTTTGTGGGCAACTACCTTAACAATTGGCTCTTGGCTGCTAGCAAATGGCGTAGCCGGTACATTTGGCGTAGTAGCTGCGAATGCCGGAGCAGCGATTAATCAAGCGCAGCAGGGTAATGTGAATTTGCCGAACCAAGCGCCTAACGTATCTGCTCAGGATGCTCGCAATATTGCTGAAAATGCTGCGAAAGCTGGTTGGTCATTTTTGTTCGGTTCCCTATTGGGTTTGGTTGCTTCGATGGCAGGAGCATCTGCCGGCGCGCGCGCTCCCCGGAATTACTCGTAAAAGTTTGGTCAGACAATCAAACTTCATGTTCATGAAGCACTTTTTTAAGGTGCTTTTTTATTGGTTTAATTCGTGTATTCTTCCGTCTTTTAGAGAGGGACTTCGTTTGTATAGTAGCGGTTTCAACCGCCGAGTTTTATCTTGTAGCGCAATGCGCTTGTAGGGTGTGCAATGCGCACCAATTGAGCTTGGGTAGGGCCGGGCAGGATGGAGTAAGCTACTTAGATAGAAGTGTTTGCCATTGGTGATATTACATTAGAAATTCATCAAGAGTCCTAATTTTGGCTCAGAAGCGGTCAGTAGTAACGGTCATATCTGGTAAACTGATTGGAAGTACACTGTACTTTATAGATCCTACTCCAAACAAGTAAACTAATAATGACTGACTTAAATAAAAGCACTTCTTCTGAATTAGGCTTGGCTATTGTGCATTATGCAACAGCGCTGAGTGAGTTTGAGGAAGAAGCACCACTACTTTCATCGGAAAAAACTCTGAACGTCCTCCTGGCTCGCGATGCCGTCAGCGTAGCCCTAAACTCACCAACTCAGCCTTCGGGGACAACTATAGCTAGTCTACTTCTATTGGATGAGCGATTAAAAAAACAAGCTGCCGCGATCGCCGAGGCGGGAAAATTAGAAGACTGGCGTAGTAGTTTGAAGCCTCCAGAGTCAGCCTGGTGGTGGTTTTTTCAACCAGCCGAGCAAGCACACCCATTGGATCGCTTCGATAACCTCTGGAATGGCTTAAGCGTCGTCTGTTTAACTGCGTTTGTCGCCTATATGACAGGCCTTGTGCCACGCTTTGCTGTGGGTGGGTTTAGCGTGCTGGAATCTTTTGGTATCATCGGCCCAAGCGGGTTGATGGCAGTGGCTTTGTCCAGTTTGCAGGGCGGGGGAGGGGAGAAAGTGGTTAAGAATGTGATGAAGAAACTGAGGATTCCCTCTCATTTACAAAGCGAAGTTACGTTGGGATTTTCGGCAACACTATTGCTAGGCGCGATCGCCACTCAAGCGAACTTGCCCAAAATCGCTGACTCCTACTATCAGCAGGGACGCAACTATTATAAGGATGGTCTATTGAGAAAAGCAGAGGATAAGTACCTACAGGCACTCAAGCTCGATCCAGACCATGACAAAATCAGCATTGCCTTGGGCGAAGTTTATGAATCCGTGGGAAATTTGGATCTAGCAGAAAAAATGTACAAAGAGTCCTTAGAATCTGGAGAGCTTTTAGCTTTTAATAACCTGGGGCGTGTCTATCGCCACCAAAAAAAATTAGTGGCAGCAGAAGCATTTTTTCGCATGGGTTTGAGGCAGCTTAGCGAGGATAACCCAATAAACTATCAACTCCACAGAAATCTGGGATGGGTTCTATTAGAGCAAAAACAATATGACAAAGCTGCCTTGGAGCTAGAATCTGCTATTGCACTCGACAAAAAGATGAATCAGGGTAAGGGTCAAATAGGCGGCGGGATGGCGCACTGCCTGCTAGCCAAGGTACAAGAAATTCAGAAGAACAAAGAAAGAGGGCGGCAAGAGTGGGAGAATTGCCAAAAATTAGCTCGTCCAGAAACCCTCAACGAGTATCAATGGTTAGTTGAAACTCGGAGAGATATCGCATCCACGGTTGATACTTCGTCAGTAGTAGCAGGCGATCAAAAACCAGAGGCTCCAAATGTTGCCTCCCCCTCTTCCACGCCAATTACTACAAAACCCACTCCTTAAATATCATACCAAATCCGCTTCAGACGATTAGAAATCGCGGCTATACAAACAAAGTCAGCATAAAAAGGTGCGCACTGCGCACCCTACAAATTAAGCGGTGAAGTATTTAGCTGCTGGGTGATAGGTGATAATGGCGGTGGTTGATTGTTCGGGATAAAGTTGTTCGCTTTCATCCATGTGCAAGTTTATACGATCGCACTTTAGCAATTCCAGTTGCTTGTACTGATCCGCCATATTCGGACAAGCCGGATAGCCGAAACTGTAGCGCGAACCGCGATATCGCTGCGCCAGCATATCCCGAATATTGTCCGGTTCCTCGCTACCAAAACCCAATTCCCGCCGAATTCGCGCGTGAGTCCATTCTGCTACCGCTTCCGCTGTCTGTACCGCCAACCCGTGGAAGTAGAGATAATCGGTATATTGATTGTTAGCAAATAGCTTTTGGGCGTACTCCGTCGCAACTTCTCCAACCGTCGCTACTTGCATCGGAAATACATCGATTTTACCCGATTCTTTCGGCGCGAAAAAGTCGGCAATGCACAGCCGACGCGCCGATTTTTGCCGGGGAAATGTCAATGTCGCTGCGGGTGTCGATAAATCTTGCCCGTTACTCATAATTTCCGGATCGTACAGATGCAATGAATTGCCTTCAGCTTGACAGGGAAAATATCCGTAAATTGCTTGCGGATGCAGTAACTTTTCAGTGATGATTTTGTGTTTCCATTCTTCCAATATCGGATAAACTTTCTCCGCTAAGAAAGCATCGTATTCTTCCCGCGATTGGTCTTTTGGCTTGCGGAATTGCCACTGTCCCGCAACTAATGCTTGCAAATCCAAGTGCCAGAAAAGCTCTTCAAAGGGAATTTCTTCGGGCGACAATAGCTTTGTACCCCAGAAAGGAGGATTTGGGCGATCGATATCTGCGTCAACTGCTTCCGATCGCCTGGTATCAATAATCACCGGAATGTCAGCCTTCTTAGCATCCTCAACCGCAGTCTCTGCCGAAGTTTTAGCTGCTTTAACAGCCACATTCTCAGTCCCGACTTCATCCAAGAATCCTTGCAAATCTTCCCAGTTACCAGCAGATTTGGCTGGCATGAGTTTCTCCATAAAGTTCAAGTCAGAAAACGCATCTTTGCCGTAAACAACTTTACCTTTGTAGGTATTTTGGCAATCTTCATGCACAAACTTGGGAGTCAAAGCCGCGCCGCCTAAAATCACAGGTACGGTGATTCCTTTCTGGTTGAATACTTCCAGATTTTCCTTCATAAATGCGGTAGATTTTACAAGCAAACCACTCATTGCAATACAATCAGCTTTGTGCTTTTCGTAGGCTTCGATAATGTTGTCAACCGGCTGTTTAATTCCCAAGTTAATCACTCGGTAGCCGTTGTTTGATAGGATAATATCAACCAAGTTTTTGCCGATGTCGTGAACGTCGCCTTTGACAGTCGCGATCAGGAATGTGCCTTTGGCATTATCCCCGGATTCTGACTTTTCCATGTACGGTTCTAAATAAGCAACGGCCGCTTTCATGGTTTCTGCTGACTGCAATACAAATGGTAGCTGCATTTGTCCCGATCCGAACAATTCCCCTACTACTTTCATCCCGTCTAGCAAGAAGGTATTGATAATTTGCAGCGGCGGATAGGTTTCTAATGCTTTGGCGAGTTGGATGTCGAGTCCAATTCTTTCGCCGTCGATGATGTGCTGCTTAAGGCGTTCTTCGACCGGGAGGTTTGCGTCTTCTGTCCGATCGCGCTTGGTAGTTTTGCCAGCAAACACCGTTGTCAGGTCGCCCAAGGGGTCATAAACGCAAATATCGCCGTCGAACTCCCGTTCGTCGTAGATCAGTTTACGGCAGATTTCCTGGTGTTTGGGGTCGATTTTGGCGATCGGCAAAATCTTGTTGGCGCTGATAATTGCCGAGTCCATCCCCGCCTGCATCGCTTCGTGCAAAAACATGGAATTGAGAACTTGCCGCGCCGCCGGATTCAAGCCAAAGGAAATATTAGAAACTCCTAAAATCACGTGACAACCGGGCAATTCTTGGCGAATGCGGCGGATCGATTCAATCGTAGCTTTGCCGTTTTTTCTGTCTTCTTCAATCCCGGTGGAAATTGGCAAAGCCAGGGTGTCAAAAAAGATTTCTTGGGCGGGAATTCCTCTTTCGACGGCGGCGTTATATGCGCGTTGGGCGATCGCAAATTTTTGGTCAGCAGTACGCGCCATCCCATCTTCATCAATCGTCCCGATAACTATAGCAGCGCCGTATTTCTTCGCCAAATCCAAAACTTGATAAAAACGCGGTTCTCCGTCTTCATAGTTAGTGGAATTAAGCAAACATTTGCCACCCGCAACTTTCAAGCCAGCTTCCATCTTTTCCCACTCGGTGGAATCCAACATTAAAGGCAGAGTTGCATTAGTCACAACGCGGGAAACTAACTCTTTCATATCGCGCACGCCGTCGCGCCCGACATAATCAACGTTGACATCAAGAATGTGCGCGCCTTCTCGCACTTGTTCCCTAGCCATTGCTACTAAACCATCCCAGTCTTCGGCATTCAGCAAATCGCGGCATTTTTTGGAACCGCTGGCGTTGAGTTTTTCGCCGACAATTAGGAATGAATTCTCTTGTTCGTAGGGTTGGGCGCTGTAAATTGAAGCGGCGGATGGTTCCCAAGTAATTTCGCGAATTTTTGGTGTCAGAGTTGCGCCGATTTCTGATAGCTGTTGGATGTGATCGTAGCGGGTTCCGCAGCAGCCGCCGATGACTTGCACGCCTAAGTCTTCGACGAAGCGCATCAAGGCCATTTTTAATTCGATTGGCGTGAGTTTGTAGTGCGCGTGACCGCCGATGTTTTCGGGTAAACCAGCGTTGGGAATGCAGGAAACCACGAAGGGCGAATGTTCGGACAGGTATTTGACGTGTTCGGCCATGCGATCGGGCCCGGTGGCGCAGTTTAATCCTAAAATATCTATGGGATACGGCTGCAAAATAGCTAAAGCGGCGCTGATGTCGGAACCGACTAACATTGTGCCGGTGGCTTCCATTGTGATTGACACCATTAATGGAATCCGCGCACCTTTTTTCTTAAATACTTCTTCAATGGCATTTAATGCTGATTTAATTTGCAGCACATCTTGACAAGTTTCCACAAGAAATAAGTCAACGCCGCCGTCATAAAGTCCTTCTGCTTGTTCGGCAAAAGCGGCGGTGAGTGTGTCAAAATCAATGTGTCCTAATGTTGGCAATTTGGTGCCTGGCCCGATCGATCCTGCGACAAATCTCGGCTTTTCTGGCGTGTCAAATTCGGCGGCGATTCCCTTGGCGAGTTCTGCCGCTGTTTTGTTGAGATAATAGGCTTTGTCTGCTAAATCGTACTCGGCGAGCACGATGGAAGCCGCCCCGAAGGTGTCTGTTTCGATGACATCAGCGCCTGCTTCGAGGAATCCCCTGTGTACGATGGCGACGGCTTCCGGTTTGGTGTGCACGAGATATTCGTTACAGCCTTCGTATTCTTTGCCGCCGAAGTCTTCTGCGGTGAGGTTTTGGACTTGCAGGTTGGTTCCCATTGCGCCGTCGAAGACGATGATGGGGCGCGAGGGGTGGTGGAGTCGATCGAGAAATCTGCTATTCATCGGCGGTAAAAAGACGTAGGTTATATATTTACAATTTTATCCATTGTGCAATATTCTCAACAGTTATGTGAATCTTGGGGAACGGCTGATGACTGAAGGATTTAATGCTGCTGACAATAGTTCGATCACACCTGTGATTTTACCGATCGCCCTGGATCATTGTCAAAATTCTGCTGTGGGCGAGGCTGTGGGCGCAAAACGGGCGATCGACTGCGAGGGGTTTTTCCGCTTAACTGTTGAGGAATTTTCCGCAAATGCGATCGCGATCATTAAACGAGTCATGCAAAAGGGCGATCGTTTTGTCTTGCAGCAAGCAGGGAAAGATCTAGCTGCGATCGTTCCCGAAACAGAATTTCACAAGATAGATTATCTCATGGAAGATCTCAAACCCTCACAATTCTTTCCTGACGAAGAAGCATATTATGAAGATGATGGAGCAATCCACTGCATTTACCCGGACGAACTTGTAGAAGACCTTGATAATATCTTAGCAGATGTCAAGGAATTCGACGAATTATTTGGTTTACTGCCCACTGAGGAAATGGGAGAGAATGTTGATATTTTCATCTCTGTAGCTATTCTGATGTCTGTCGATCGATTTTGGGTACCGGAGTACCTGATTGCTGAGCAAGCCAGACTAAAAATGTTATCATAATACTATTCGTAGGGTGTGTCGCCATATAAAATACGTCGCATCAGATCGACAATCTCATAGCGACGCACCTGACAAAATAGTAAAAAACACTTTTTTCCTAACACGGCTGTCTATAACTGGCATAAGTTTGTTCACCTTTGATCGCAAAACCAATACAGAGGAATCGCAAGATGAACGCGCAAACAATAACTCCGTCTCCTCCCGTACAAGAGCAAATTATCCGAGAGTCAAAGGTTGTTTTGAAAGGCGTTAGCTGGCAAACTTTTCAGGCGTTGCTGGCTGATGTCGGAGACGATCGCGCGTGGAGAATTGCCTATGACAATGGAGTATTAGAAATCAGAATGCCATACCAAGAACACGAAGTCCCTAAACGAATGCTAGAAACCCTAGTTGAAGGGATAGCAGATGAGCTAGAAATCGAGGTAATGAGTGTTGGTTCTTTACTTTTAGAACGAGAAGATTTAAGTCGCGCGATCGAACCAGATAGCTGTTTTTACATCCAGAATGAAGCTTTAGTCAGAAGCAGAGATATTGACTTGGAAACCGATCCGCCACCAGATTTGGCTGTAGAGTCCGACTACACGAATTCTTCTCTAAACAAATTCGCAATTTATGCCGCTTTGGGAGTTCCAGAAATTTGGAGATATCGCCGCCAAACTCTAGAAGTTTATCAACTTGTAGATGGCAAATACGAGACTGTTGCTGAAAGTGTAGTTTTTCCATTTTTGCCGATCGCAGAAGTACCCGGATTTATTGAACAAAGTAAAGCGATCGGACAAAGAGCCGCCGTGCGTCTATTTCGGACAA
Organism: Microcoleus sp. A006_D1; assembly: GCF_036702805.1. NCBI lineage: Bacteria > Bacillati > Cyanobacteriota > Cyanophyceae > Oscillatoriales > Microcoleaceae > Microcoleus > Microcoleus sp. A006_D1. Next base: position 113,791 of record NZ_JAUBVZ010000004.1, on the reverse strand, counting down.
GAATTAGAGAGATTTTGCCAAATATCGACCTATAAAAAATGCACAAAAAAGGTTCGTAGTGAGGACTTCAGTCCGCATCAAATCAAAGGACTGAAGTCCTCACTACGAACCTTTTAATGTTAAAAAACCTGAAAAGATTTCAGGATTTCTTTCTCACCTTTCTCTGCGAACCTCTTTTCCGCAGGTGGTTAATTTCACTTTCGCCGGGAACTTCAACTGCTTCTACAACTTCTAAATCAACAATTTCTACATCACCGCTGATTGTTTTAGCTTCCTCAATCTCCTCTAAATCCTGCTGACTTTCGATTAATTGCACTCCCAACCCAGAATATACAATCAGCAATTCATCAACTTCTTGACCAATCTCAGCTTCTGCAATCCCATCCTCTATTACCGCCGCTAAATCTTCCTCGACGGATCTATCGATTGCATTTTCTCTAATTTCCTTTTCAGCCAACTGCGCCGATAACTGCTGATTTTCCCCGGACAACTGCTGAATCTGAGTCGCTTGAATTCTTAGCTGTTCATTCAAAACGCGAATTTCTCGATTTTGCTGCTGAATCATTTCTTCGCCATCAGCAATCGTGCGATTTCTCTCTAATATCACCTCATTTCTAGTTTCTAATTCCAAAGCGCTCATGGCTGCTTTAATCACATTATAAAAATGCGGCTTAGACACATCAACTTGCTTAGCATTATGGCGACTTTTCCCCAAAAGCCCAATCTTTGCACCTTGCTTAACAGCCAACACAAAACCTTGATAATTTTTAATTTTTAATTCTTTGACAAAATCAACTTGAACTAAACTGCAAATATATTTGTGACAGTCATAATAAAATTCTGCTTTCATAAAAAAGCACCCCTTTCTGCTACAGTCCCGCAGAATTATAGCACGAACAACGTTAAAACTCGAACAAAATCTCTAAACCTATGGTGCGCGCGGATCTGCGTCCCCTAATTTCAAATCTATGCGATGTCAAGAGTTGCTGCTAAAATTAATCAAAAATAAAGGATCGATCGCCATTTCAATCAAAACGCCAGCTAACATTAATAAATAATATCTTCCTCCAAGTCGATCACACCCGCAATCAACTTCCAACAAGGGTCATCCCCTTCCCAATCATCAGGCCGCCAAGGCATACTTAAACTGACTGTTATCAAACAAGCTTTTTCCGGGCGATAGCCCAAATCCAACCTTCTAGTAAACACGGGATCAGTAATTGTTGCCGTCAATTTTTGATTGTATGCCGTAACAATAGATCCTTCCCATTTATTCCCACCTTCAAATCTTTGACCGACTATTTTTACGGTAAACTTAACTGCTTTTATTAATTGTAAAGTTATGCGGTTTTCCGTTGGCAAAGACTGCATATAATTCACCGTCACAAATCGCAAATCATTATGTAAAATGTATGCCTGATCACGGAAATATTTCAGCAAAAACGCTGACGAAACCTTCCCAACGTGCTGCCATTTTCCCGGCAAAATAGACAGATTTTCGCACTCGAAACCAAAGTCCGGCCCCGTTTTTGCCAAAGGAATGTCTATCACATCTAACAACGCCGGTTCAAGTCTATTTATCTGCCGTATTTCTTTGGGAATCTGGCCGTCTGGTAAGTCGGAAATTGGACGTACCCAGTTACCATTAACTTCATTAATTCCAGCGATGCACCTGTCGCCGTGTTTCCAAGAATTAGCAAGGCAAATTATCCGAGTCATGAGATTTTAGATTTTAGATTGATTCCTCTGTAAGGTATACACTGCACACCAGCTATCTAATGTAGCGTGTGGACTGCGCACCTACTATCTAATACCATTTGTCAAAAATTGTGCTGTAAAACTATTGTTTGGTTTGTTTACTTAAGTATTTGGTAAGGTGCGTCGCAGTCATATTGTCGATTTAATTGAGGGATTGTTTATGGCGACACACCCTACGAATACTGTTGCATCAATCTTGAAAACTGGTATAATTTAAAGATGACTAATCTTGACATTTTGCCACTTATTGCTGAGATATTCAGCAACTAAACGGCGGTGACAGTTGTGAGGTTTTGGTTCGCTACAAAGCAGACACCCGCAGTCTAGAAGATCCTGCGAAATTTTTTGCTCAATTTGTCGATCGCGAATCAACTGCAAAAACTGCTGTTCATAAACATCCCAATCTCCCTTTTTCTTTTTATAATTATCCAAAATCTCTTGAGTCGGGGCTAAATCCAGAATATGAACATACTCAATATTGCCAATTGTCCGCAAAAAATATTCTAAATCTTTCCGCTTAGCAAAACCCGCCAACTGCGACACATTATTCAGCCGCGTATCTATCACCCTGCGGACTCCCGCTTTCATCAAAGTATCAAAAAACTGCTCAGCACTTTTTTGAGTAAAACCAATGGTAAATAAATTAATTGCTTTCTTTTGTGACATAAGCGATTGCTAATCCGTGACGATAATAAGCTGTTTCTAAATCAACTATTTGATCTTTAACTTGAGGATCTAATTCAAACAAGCTTAACTGAATTGGCTCATTATTATTTTTGCCTTTGTTAAACTTGCTCAAAAGCCTTGCTTCTAAATCCTGGTGCGATTCTAAATTTCCATCGGACAGAATATGATTGATCTGCAAATTAAATTCTTTGAGTTTGTGGCACACTAAAATAGTCCGATGACAAGTAATCGGGTCTTTTTCCGCACACATTAAACTGATTTTATAATTTTCTGCGCCTTTGAGCAAGCGCTGAATTCCTGCGGCAAATACAGGAGTGGCTGCTATGCGATCGTACAATGCTTTACCGCCAGTATCGTAACAGCTTAAATCTTCCGGCCTCGCACCCAACTCTTGCCCCAAAAAAACGTATTGAATCCCAGCAGCAGACAAGGAATCTGTAATTTCGGATTTATTGAAATGAGGTAAATAGCGGCTGAAAGGATGCGATCGCACGTCCGCAACCGCTGTAATTCCGTGTTTTTGCAGCAGCAAAACAAACGCTTCAATGCTCAGATTGGAGTGCCCGATCGTAAATAATTCCATTGCTTTGACCTTACTGTTCAGTCTTTGCCTTGCAGGTGAGAGTTTGTGCAGCCCTATGGTTTCAAGCTGTGGTTTTTTTCACCAACTTTTGAATCAAAAGTTGCAAAGCCAACAGCATCAAACCCACAGATGCAAAAGCAAAAACGCCTCCACCCAACGCCACAATTCCCATGACTAATGTTCGCACGGCCGCCGCAATATTAATCACAGTTGTATTGTCAGAATGAATCGGCTTGTTAGCAAAAGTTTGGGCTACCGACAAAGTTAGGGCGTACAAAGCCGCGGCAAATCCGCCCGCCATTAGCGAACCAGTCACGCACCGCAAAACCGTCGGCGGCGAAGCAGATGCGGGTGTTTTATCCCCAGCCGAACTTAGAGATTGAGAAGTAGAACTTGGATTAGTTAAATCAGTCATTGCAATTTGAGATTTGAGATGTTAGATTTTAGATCTCGGCTTAATTGACCAAGAATAAAATCCGTGTTTCATGTCATTTTATCAGTTCTGCGAGCTCAATAGACTCTTCGCAAACTTAGATTGAACTCGACCGATCGCACAATCTGCCAGTTACACCCTCGCAATACCGGGTTTCGGATCGTTTTCCTCCGAAAAAATCCGAATTCCAGTATTGCTAAACTTTGCCACCCAAAAATCCAAATCGGGAGAAGCGATCGCACTTTTAACCCGTTCCATAGCCTGCTGAGCCTGCTCTTGAGACTCACAGAGTGCAAACACCGTCGGCCCGGAACCCGACATCATCGCGCCCAAAACCCCCGCTGCATCAAAGGCTTCCCGCAATTGCAACACCTGCGGATACACGGGTAAAGCAACTTTTTCTAAATCGTTGTGCAATAATTTACCAATTTTCGATCGATCTTTTTGGGCGATCGCCCCCACCATCGGCCCCGAATGCAGCCGTTCCCGGCGACAGTCCAAATCCTCCGACGCACAATAGGAACTACTGAACTGCTGGCGATAAGTTTGATACGACCATGCAGTAGAAATACTGAGATTGCGAAACTTCGCCAGCACCACAGAAAAACCTCCCAAATCAGGCAGCGGCGACAGTTTATCCCCGCGACCAGTTGCCAAAGCCGTACCTCCAGCAATGCAAAAAGGCACATCCGAACCCAAAGTTCCTCCCAACTCTTGCAACTCCGAGTGAGTCAGCCCCAATTGCCACAGCAAATTCATTCCGACTAAAACCGCGGCAGCATTTGCAGAACCGCCGGCGAGCCCAGCAGCCACCGGAATCTGCTTGTGAATGGCAATCTCAACTCCGCCGTATTTCGCCAAAGCATCGGGGAATTGCTGCGCCAACAAATCCGCCGCCCGGTAAGCGAGGTTATTCTTATCCGGCGGGACTTGCGGGTGATCGCAGCGCACGCGGATCGTGTCCGTACCGATCGCGCGCAAGTCAATTCGATCGGCTAAGTCTATGCTTTGAAGAACCATCGCCAGTTCGTGATATCCGTCGGGGCGATCGCCTATAATTTCCAAATACAGATTGATTTTTGCTGAAGCTAGCAGAGAATATGAACGCATAGGTGATTAAGCCGCGGGTGAAAGAAACCCCTGGTTGAAATTAATTGATACCAGTCAGAGTCCATTTTCTCACAACTCAAAGGCAATATTATGCAGGAAATGTGGAAAACTTTTTTTAGTTCCGGGTCATTTATTCCTCACGGGCACTGCTATCTGTGGCAGACCAAGTTAGTCTGGCTTCACGTAGCCTCAGATTCGATCATTGCACTGGCGTATTTTTCCATCCCCATTACACTGATTTACTTTATTTCCAAACGTGAAGATTTGCCTTTCAACTGGATCTTTGCCATGTTTGGAGCCTTTATCGTCGCCTGCGGGATCACTCACATATTTGAAGTCTGGACGCTGTGGCATCCTACCTATTGGCTTTCAGGAACCATGAAAGCAATTACCGCCATTATTTCCTTCGCTACAGCCATACTTTTAGTAGACTTAATCCCTCAAGCCCTAGCCCTTCCCAGTCCCGCACAGTTAGAATTGGCAAACAGCCTCCTACAAGCGGAAATAGTCGAGCGCCAATCAGCAGAAACAGCACTAAAAAAAGCTAAAGACGAGCTAGAAATTAGAGTAGAAGAACGCACCGAACAGTTAAAACAACAAACTCTACAGATCGAAAATTTTTTGTTAGAATTGCAGCGCGAAAAAATGTCATCTCTGGGGCAATTAGTAGCTGGTGTCGCCCACGAAATTAACAATCCTCTCAACTTCATTTACGGCAATCTGGCTCCCGCTAGCGACCATGCAAATAATCTGCTGGAACTGGCCGATATCTACGAACAGCAGTATCCCAATCCCCTACCGAGAGTTAAAGAAAAACTCCAATCTGTAGATTTAGATTTTATCATAGAAGACTTGCCAAAAATCTTATCTTCCATGAAAACAGGGGCTGACAGAATCCGCGATATTGTCAAGTCGCTGCGGAATTTTGCTAGGCTTGATGAGGCAGAAATGAAATTAGCTGACATCCACGAAGGTATTGACAGCACGCTGATGATGTTGCAAAACCGCATGAATCCTAAACCCGATTATCCCGGCATTGAAATTATTAAAAAATACGGCGATTTACTGAAAGTCGAGTGCTATCCCGGACAGCTCAATCAGGTATTTATAAATATATTCAATAACGCTATTGATGCTTTCGAGGAAGATAACGAAGACCCGCCGCTTCCCGCCCGCAAAACCAATTCCAAAATCCTCAGAATTTCTACCAGAGTTTTAGACGGAAAATGGGTAGAAATCAGAATTTTTGACAATGGATTAGGCATGACCGAGGCGGTAGTCGAGCAGATATTTAATCCTTTTTTTACAACGAAACCTGTAGGTAAAGGTACGGGACTGGGTTTGTCGGTCTGCTATCAAATTATCACAGAAAGACACAAAGGTGAATTGTTATGTATTTCAACACTGGGACAAGGTACAGAGTTTATTATAAAAATTCCGATTAGCGTGACACGACTTACGCAGAAATAGGCTCTTTTTAACGAACATACTTCGTTAAATCCCTCGCCAACAGATAACCTACGTATGGAAAGCAAGCAACCCGGAATGTCCGTATAAGTATGTAGGTTATGCGTCCAAGACTGATAAAATAACTGCTCCGAGCGCTCGGAACACAGATAAGTAGGTAGGCGAAAATAAACTTTACTACGTAATATCCTTTCCCCTAGAACGCGATCGCAATCAAACCGTTTTGATTGCGCGTAACTTACCGGAAACGATATCAGATCGTTTCCGGTTGCATCGGAATTATATATTTGAATTGTCGAGAGTGCGAACACTTCAAGAACTCGCGGATTGAGGCCGCGAGCTCTCTAAAGCACTACATAATTCCGATGTTACCGGATTTGATATTACACCTTAAACTTCTCTCCAATCCGTCTCATAGCTTCCTCCACATTCTCGCGACTGTTAAACGCCGAAATGCGGAAATAACCCTCGCCCGCCGCACCGAAACCAGAACCCGGTGTCCCCACCACATTTACAGTTTGCAGCAACTTATCAAAGAACTCCCAACTCGTCAAACCGTGAGGCGTTTTCACCCACACATAAGGTGCATTTTCGCCACCATAAACCTGGATGCCTGCGGCTGTCAATTTCTCGCGAATAATCTTCGCATTTTCCATATAAAAATTGACTAACGCCTGAATTTCTGCTTTACCTTCTGAGGAATAAACCGCCTCTGCACCGCGCTGCACGATGTAAGAAACACCGTTAAACTTAGTAGATTGGCGGCGGTTCCACAATTTCCAAATTTCTACATCGGAACCGTCGGCAGCTTTTCCTGTCAAAGTCTTCGGTACTACTGTAAAGGCGCAGCGAGTACCTGTAAAACCTGCATTCTTTGAGAATGAACGGAATTCGATCGCACAATCGCGCGCTCCTTCAATTTCGTAGATAGAATGTGGTAGACTCGGATCGGAAATATAGGCTTCGTAGGCTGCATCGAAGAAAATAATCGAACCGTTCGCCTTAGCATAGTTTACCCAAGCTTGCAAGTGTTCCTTGGTTGCGGTTGCGCCCGTCGGATTGTTGGGGAAACACAGGTAAATTAAATCGACTTTTTTGTCTGTAGGAATTTCGGCTGTAAAATTGTTGTCTGCGGAAATTGGCAGATAAACAAAGCCTTCGTATTCGCCTTTTTCGTTGGCATCTCCCGTGTGTCCGGCCATCACGTTAGTGTCTACGTACACGGGGTAGACTGGATCTGTAACTGCGATCGTGTTATTGTTGCCAAAGATATCCAGAATGTTGCCGCAGTCGCACTTAGAACCGTCAGAAATAAAGATTTCCGCAGCATCAATCTCGCATCCGCGCGACTGGAAATCGTGCTGGGCAATTTTCTGGCGCAGCCACTCATAACCTTGTTCCGGGCCGTATCCTTTGAAGGTATCCCGCGAGCCCATTTCTGCCACCGCAGCCACCATCGCCTCGCGACAAGCAGCAGGTAGCGGTTCCGTCACGTCGCCAATCCCCAGCCGGATGATGGGTGCACCGGGATTCGCATCCGCAAAGGCTTTCACCCTGCGCCCAATCTCGGGAAACAGGTAGCCGGCTTTGAGTTTGAGGTAGTTGTCGTTGATAGTTGCCATAGTGCGATCGCTCTCAATGTCGTAGAATAGCTTACTGCTAATTGGATGTTAACGGTTGACGGTTGACTGTTGACGGTTGACGGTTGACGGTTGACTGTTGACTGTTGACGGTTGACTGTTCACTGAAAAATCCCTGGATTCATCCGTTAGAGTAATTTTAAAATATAAAATTGGTAGAAAATTGACAAAAAAATCAACCAGCTTGTATAATCAGAATAGTGTGCAGCGCAGAAACTATTATGGACGAGATCGAATATGCCAAACTCTATCAAGAACTGGCGGCAATTCTGAATGAGTTTAAATTGGATTGGGTCGTTGAACAAGTAGCGGATACTGTAGAGATAGGTAAAGTAATTGAAGAGCGATCGCTCAAAAGAAAAACACCCCTGCTGAAGATAGAAGATTATACCGCAAAAGAACAGCTTTTGCTGTTAATTGATGCTGTCGAGCAAGCGACAGTGAACACTTCCGAAATGGAAGACGAAATTGCTTATTTCTTGAAAGTAGAATCAGAAACCTCTCCCCTCGGCACAAAAATTACATTTGCGAATTCCGGTGCAGAAGCAGCCCAAACCATCGAGTTTACCTCCAGCGTGACAGCCCCGCGCCACAAACAGGCGATCGCCCTCAAGCAACTGCTCGAAAAACTGCCCTCCGCCCCCAGCAACTACGCCATCAATGCCGAAATTAAGAGCAAATTAAAAAGCTCGATCGATCCCGATTTTAACGGAGCGGCAGAACAAGCAAACATTTTTGATGCTTACCTATTCACCATTCTGCTAAAAGCAGTGGCTAATGAAGGCGGGAGTATTTATTACAACAATGTTTTAGACGACGAAACACCGAAGTATTTAACATTTAGAAAAACAGCGGGAAAAATCCACGGAACTGCACATCCATACACTCATGCTGTGGTGGAATTTCCCGACAAACCAGCGCTAGAAGTTCACCTGGGAGTAAAAGTCCAAGGTAGAGCCGGAGTGCTGCACAACTGTAACGTTTTAATTCTGTACCAAAAAGAAGCGAATATCTGCCGATTGCTCAACCGCGAACCCAGACACTCGCAAGTGATTTTAGCAGTAAAGTCTCAGCACTGCACCTCGGAACTGCAACTAGAAATGGCCGGTGCTTTTATTGGATTAGCGTCAGATATTCGCTACGAAGGCGGCAGCTATTTCATTTCCAACAGTTACTCCCAACCAGTAGCAAAACTGCTAACTATCGCTCGAAAAAAATGGGAACTCAACATTTTTCCGAGAGCCACAAACGATGTCCATCGGCTGATGTACTCATTTCAAACTATCTTTAAAGACTTTAAGGCTAGAAACTAACATTAGGGCATTGGGCATTGGGCATTGGGCATTGGGCATTGGGAATAGTTAGTGTAGGAATTCGCGTAAATACGAAATAAACCGGGTTTTTCACCAGTATTAAAGGCGAAAATGCACTATTTAGTAAAAAAACGGTTTCCGTATCTAGGACTATAGTGATTAGTGGTTAGTGGTTACTTGTTAGTAGTTTTTCTAATAACAAATAAAAAATAACAAATTACCAATGCTCTTCGGCCCCATGCTCTTCGGCCCCATGCCCGATGCTCCATCCCTCCGCTTCGCTTCGCCCAATCCCCAATATAATTTATGATGTTGCGAGCACCAGAACCTTACGAATAATGTTTAAGAAAGATAAATCTTCCCTGCTGTTTACGATCGGAGCCGCCACACTTCTGATCGGTTTAGGCTTTCTCGCGTACTCGATCGTCATTTCCCGCGGCCAGGCCAAAGATTTGCCACCGGGAGCAACCGTTGTCCCCCAAGATACGATGATGGCCATATCCATCAGCACCGATGAATCGCAGTGGAATAGACTGCGAGAATTTGGTACGCCGGAGTCAAAAGCTGCGTTTGAAAGGTTTTTAAGCGAAATGCGCGATCGCCTCCTGACAAACAACGGTTACGCATACCAGCAAGACATTCAGCCTTGGGTGGGTAACACGGCAATGGTGGCTTTTCTGCGCAACAAAACAGCAATACCAGTCCCCCCGCCCGCACCCAACGCCCCCCCGCCTGCGCCAATTCAACAGTCAGTCGCAATTATCCTGCCAATTGCCAACCCGATCAAAGCCAAAGAATTATTAGCAAAACCCAGACCCCTCAACCAAGGAAAAATGGTTGAGCGCAATTACAAAGGAGTACAAGTTACAGAAACTCAAGGTATAGCCGATCGCAATTTCTCAGTCGCGGTACTCGGCACCAACTATCTAGCAGTCACCACAGATCCCAGCGCCACAGACAGAATCATCGACACCTACAAAGGCGAACCATCCCTCGCCAAAACCCCCGGCTATGCAGACGCCATCCAACAAATAAAAAATTCCGCAGCCTTCGGTCAAATCTACGTCAATATGCCCGTTGCAGCCGCCTATACAGCCGCCAACTCATCCCGAGAAATTTCGCCGGAAAACCTCGAAAAACTGCAACAAAATCAAGGATTTGCCACCACAGCGACGCTGGATGCAGAAGGAATTGAATTCAAATCAATCTCTTGGCTAAAACCAGACTCTACCATTCGTATAGCAGTAGAAAACAACGCTCTAAAAATGGTGAACCGCCTTCCCAGCAATACAATCATGATGGTATCCGGCGGCAACTTGCAGCGTTTGTGGCAAGACTACGTATTGGGAGCCGATGCCAACCCGCTGTCCCCGATTAATCCTCAAGTTTTGCGCACCGGTTTAAAATCCACTATTGGATTGGATTTAGATAAAGACTTCATCAACTGGATGGCGGGAGAATTTTCTGTATCATTAATACCAGCTCCGGCGCAGAATCCCAAAGATAAATTTGCTGCTGGATTTGTATTTATGGTGGAAACAAACAACCGCGGCGCCGCCAACAAATCGCTGAAACAGCTCGATGAAACGATGAAAACGAAAGGGTTTAGAGTTGAAGAAATTCAAGTCGGCGGCCAACCTGCAACTAAATGGACATCGCCGTTTGGAGGGATTGCGGTAACTCGCGGCTGGATGAACGATGTGGCGTTTATTACAGTCGGAGCTCCCGTGGTTGACGCGATTGTTCCGGCGCCGAAAAGTCCGCTTTTAAGCAGCGAATTGTTCCAAAAAACTGTACGATCGCAACTCAAGCCTCACAACGGCAATTTCTTCATCGACACCGAGACTGCGTTTAACCCGAAAAACCTAGCTTTACCGGAGTTTCCTCCCAACCAAAAAATCTGGATTGACGCCACGCGGTCGATCGGCGTTACAGCGGCCGTCATTGGCGATCGTACCACCCGCTACGACGCTTTTGTCGGTCTCAAAAAATCCGACCAATCCACTCCTTCTCCCAATCTCTCACCAAGCCCTGCTTCACCAAGCCCTGCTTCACCAAGCCCTGCTTCACCCAGTCCCTCGCCCACCGTCCAAACTTCTCCAAATTAACTCTTAAATCATTCCACAAATCTGTCACGACCACCTTTTAAACAGCAACGCCGCGCGATCGATTAAAATCGAAAAGCAGCGGCTCGAAACCGACAATAGCGGATTTGACTGTCAAAGGGAAATTGAGCCGAATTTAAGTAGTTTTACTGTACTCTCACGTCACAGAAAAAATCGAAAAACCCGGTTTGTTAAATAAACCGGGTTTTAGAACACTTTATAATTTTGAATTACCAGAAATAATTGGTTTAAAGCCCCAAGCCCTAAAGGCGAGAAATTAAAAGAAAACTATTCATTACTCCAATCCTCTTCCTTATGATTGTCAAGTGCTGTCAACTGTCAACTGTCAACTGTCAACTGAATTACTGATTCTTGTCATAATTTTAATGGCAGACAATTGTAGAGGATGATTTTTTTTATAAAAAACTCAATATTTTTTACCGAGATTTTTCCGGGTCAGTGTTGGACGCAGAAACCGGCTTTTTTAAGCCACATAATTCGTTGTAACTCTTAATAATAATTAAACAACCAGGTTTCTCGGCGTCGGAGTCCGGCTGGGACTGCCTTTTTTTTTAAAATATGTCATGCGGAAGATACAGCTTCTAGGCATTGCAAGTTATATTGAGATAGGGTAAAAGATCCGCTCGGTTAATTGCATATGCTGCGGCCATCTTTGCTCCTTGAGTCCTCAACGCACTTGCCGTCAGCAACTAGGTTGCTTCATACATATAGGGTCTTTAACCGAAATTTTTTGTAGAAAGCGGGTGTCTGTAACAGATTCCTGTGATTTATATATTTTACTTAAAAAGCTATGAAAAACGCCAAAAGAAATATGCAAACTCAGGCGAAATTCCTGTCTAAAGAAAGAATCAGCCAACTGGCACTTTCTCTGCAAATAGTCTTAATAAATCTTTACTTTTTGCAAGCAAAAGCCGAAGGTCAAACTATTGTGCCAGCGGTGGACGGAACGGGCACTACAGTCACTCCCGCACTCCAAACCGGAACTCCTGCACCGCAAACTCGCTTAGACATTCAAGGCGGACAATTATCGAGCGATCGACAAAATCTTTTCCACAGTTTTACACAATTCGGGTTGTCGCAGAATCAGATTGCCAACTTTATCTCAAACCCCAACATTCGCAACATTTTAGCGCGCATCGGCGGCGGCAGCCCCTCGATTATTAACGGCTCAATTCAAGTAACCGGCGGCAATTCTAACTTGTTTTTGATGAATCCATCCGGCATCATATTTGGCAACAGTGCCAGCTTGAACGTGCCGGCTTCTTTCACAGCAACCACCGCCACGGGTATTGGATTCGGTTCTAACTCGTTTAACGCAGTCGGTACAAACACCTACACATCTCTGACAGGCGTGCCCAATTCCTTTGCTTTTGGGGCCGATCGAGCCGGAGCAATTATCAGCACCGCCGACTTAGCAGTCAAGTCAGGGCAGAACTTAACCTTGCTCGGCGGCACCGTTGTCAGCACCGGCAACCTTTCGGCCCCCGGCGGTCAAATTACCGTCGCATCAGTCACGGGGACAAATTTAGTGCGAATCATCCAGGGAAACAGTTTGCTGAGTTTAGAAATCAAGCCGTCGTCAGCGACAAGCAGCCCTGGAACAGCGATCGCATCCTTGCCCGAACTGCTGACAGGCATCGGTCAAACGAACGCTACAGGCATCAGCGTCAATGCCAGCGGTCAATTGGTACTCACGGCGTCTAACAACCGAGTAGTAGCTGCGGGGGACGTTGCAGTCAAAGGTGCAAGCGCTCGGGCGATCGAAATTCAAGCAGCCAACAGCATTGCAGCCAGCGGAAACCTGACGAGTGCCCAAGGCGCGATCGTCCTAGAAGCCAGGGGCAATATTAGCACACTCGCTCTCGACTCCAGTTCCACCACCGCAGCAGGCGGCAACATCACCCTCCGCAGCATTACAGGAAAAGTAGAAACAGGCAATATCAACACAGGCTCCAGCGACAAAACCGGCAACGCCGGAAACGTTAGTATTGAAGCACCCTCAAGCAGCATTCAAACAGGCTTCATAGAAGCCAACTCCGCAGAAAAAAAAGGTGGCGAAGTCACCCTCAAAGCCAGCAACGACATCCAAGTAACCCGTATCAACACCGAAGGCGGAACAGCCGGAGGAAATATTAACATTACAGCCGGCCGTTATTTCCGAGCCACAGGCACTTTCACAAACAATAGCAACTGCTTGGCGCAACCTTGCAGCATTTCCGCCGCCGCGACTATTAGCGCTAACGGTGGAGATATCACCATCAGCCACGGGGGCCAACAAGCCTCGAATAGTCTTTTCAGCGTCGGGCGCGACTATAACAGACTCAACGGTACTGCTGGCAGCATTTCGACTGGGGGCCCGAAGAAGGAAAATACGATCGCATCCGGAGTTTATTCCAGCCCCGGCCCTCAGATAGTACAGCCGACGCAAATTAGGATTACGGCTTCTTCAGGCTCGCCGACACCAACACCCGCACCAACACCCGCGCCAACACCCGCACCTGCACCAACACCCGCACCAACACCCGCGCCTGCACCAACACCCGCGCCAACACCCGCACCTGCACCCGCGCCAACACCCGCACCAACACCCGCACCTGCACCCGCACCAACACCTGCACCAACACCCGCACCCGCACCTGCACCCGCGCCAACACCCGCGCCAACACCCGCGCCTGCGCCAACACCTGCACCTGCACCAACACCCGCGCCTGCGCCAACACCTGCACCTGCACGAATTCCCGCGCCAACACCCGCGCCTGCGCCAACACCTGCACCTGCACCAACACCCGCGCCTGCGCCTGCACGAATTCCCGCGCCAACACCCGCACCCACACCTGCACCCACACCTGCACCCACACCTGCACCTGCGCCAACACCTGCACCCACACCTGCACCTGCACCCGCACAAACGCTAACGCCGACGCCAGCGCCGGTGTCAAATTTGCCAGCAGCACCGACAATTACTGAACCCACCGCGCCAGTATCAAATTTGCCAGCAGCACCGACAATCGTCCAAAATCCAGCGCCGGTGTCAAATTTGCCAGCAGCACCGACAACTACTGAACCCACCGCGCCAGTATCAAATTTGCCAGCAGCACCGACAATCGTCCAAAATCCAGCGCCAGTATCAAATTTGCCGATCGCACCGACAATTACTGAACCCACCGCACCAGTATCAAATTTGCCAGCAGCACCGACAATCGTGCAAAATCCCGCGCCAGTATCAAATTTGCCAGCAGCACCGACAATCGTGCAAAATCCCGCGCCAGTATCAAATTTGCCAGCAGCACCGAC
>NZ_JAUBVZ010000004.1:0-99280 GCF_036702805.1 Microcoleus sp. A006_D1 | reverse complement strand
AATCGTGCAAAATCCAGCGCCGGTGTCAAATTTGCAGATCGCACCGACAATCGTCCAAAATCCCGCGCCAGTATCAAATTTGCCGATCGCACCGACAATCGTCCAAAATCCCGCGCCAGTATCAAATTTGCAGATCGCACCGACAATCGTGGAAAATCCCGCGCCAGTAGTGTCAAATTTGTCGATCGCACCGACAATCGTGCAAAATCCCGCGCCAGTAGTGTCAAATTTGTCGATCGCACCGACAATCGTGGAAAATCCCGCGCCAGTAGTGTCAAATTTGCCGATCGCACCGACAATTACTCAAAATCCAACGCCAGTATCAAATTTGCCGATCGCACCGACAATTACTCAAAATCCCGCGCCAGTAGTGTCAAATTTGCCGATCGCACCGACAATTACTCAAATTGTGCCTGCTGCCGCACCAATAAATCTCGCACCGATACCGACACCGGAAATCGCTCCCGCACTCTCCGCCAGCGGACAGCCCAGCACAAATCCTTTATTTTCCGCCAGCTTGCAACAGCAAAACCAGATATCTAATTCCTTGCAACAGCGCAATTCACCTCCCGCGTCTCCGAATATTGAGGCTTCCAAGTTGCCACCCAACCTCAGCACCGTTATTTTTCCCGTAGAGGACAGATTTACCAGCGAGTTTGCCGATTACCTAAATTTGCCAGCCACAAATACGATCGCCACCCTAGAAGATGCTCAAAATACCCTTCGCAGCGTCCAACAAGCCACAGGCATCAAACCAGCTCTCGTTTATATGAGTTTTGCACCCAAAGGTTCTACAGTCGATCGGCCTTACAACAGTTCGCCCCTGTTGCGCGTAGAACAGCAAATTCAAACCTCTGACGAACTCGAATTGATGGTAATTACCCCCGAAGGCGTGCCCGTTCGCCTGCGCATCTCTGGAACCTCTCGCGCCCAGGTAATGGAAGCTGTTCGGAAATTTCGCAACGAACTGACTAATCCGGTAAAGCGCAATACTACAAGTTATTTGCCCTTGGCTCAGCAGCTCTACCAGTGGATGGTAGCGCCGCTGGAAGCAGAGCTGCAAGCCAAAGGCATTCAGAATTTATCTTTTATCTCGGATCTGGGGTTGCGATCGATCCCGATGGCCGCCCTGCACGACGGCAAAGGCTTTCTGATAGAGCGTTACAGCGTCGGCTCGATGCCGAGTCTGAGTTTGACAGATACCAGCGCCGCCAATTTCAAAAATACCCAAGTTCTAGCCATGGGGGCGTCGCAATTTCCAGATATGAGTCCTTTACCTGCGGTGGAAATAGAAGTATCGACAATCACCCCGCAGGAGTGGCCCGGGAAGTCTTTCTTGAACCAAGCTTTCACTCTGGCAAATTTGCGATCGCAGCGCCAGCAGCAACCTTTTGGGATAATTCACTTGGCTACTCACGCCGAATTTCGATCGGGAGATCCCAGCCAATCCTTTATTCAGTTGTGGGATACTAAATTGCGTTTGAATCAGTTGCGCCAAATGGGATGGCACAGCCCGCAGGTTGAACTGTTGGTTTTGAGTGCCTGCAAGACTGCTGTGGGCGATCGACAGGCGGAGTTGGGTTTTGGCGGTTTAGCCGTGCAAGCCGGGGTTAAATCAGCTATGGCGACTCTTTGGTATGTCAGTGACGAGGGCAGTTTGGGATTGATGGCGGAGTTTTACGGCCAGTTGAAAACTGCTCCGATTAAGGCTGACGCCTTGCGGCAAGCTCAATTAGCGATGTTGCGCCAAGAGGTGCGCATTGAAGGGGGGATGTTGCGGACTTCTGTTGGTAATGTGCCGCTACCTCCGGAATTGGCAAACACGGCGACTCGGAATTTTTCTCATCCTTATTATTGGTCTGCTTTTAGAATGATTGGTAATCCTTGGTAATCAGATTTGTTTTAGTTAAGCGATTGTTTGACTGTGCGGGCGATCGACTTTTGGTAAATTGTGGGAGAGCAAGTATCAAGGGAGGGGTACTGATAATTGCCTATTTTATAATGTCCATTCCATTTTAAGTTAATCAGTGCTGCCATCAGCAAGGCAATTCGCTATTGCCATTACAGCGGATGCACTTTCATACCGCCCCAGAACCAGGTCATCCGAGGGGGAGTGCGTTTGAGGTATTTGTTCGCGTAAATGGTGCGATCGCCTCCTCAAACGTAATCCCTAACATCGCCTCAATCTTCCTGCGGCAAATTTTCCAACCAAACCTCCAAATCCTCGATCGACTGAAAATCCAACAATTCCTCTGCTAGAGTTTCAATTTGCTCGATCGACAAATCAGCAATTCTAGTCGTGATAGATTCCGGCAAAGTTCCAACTCGCCGATTTAACAGACGGCGATTTAACTGACGTAAAATCAAGGCTCTTCCTTCTTGTGCGCGGCCTTGTGCGCGGCCTTGTTCGATGCCTTGTTCGATGCCTTGTTCACGGCCTTCTTCCTTAGCTTCCCGATAAAACCGCGTTTCCTCAAGCGTAATCCCTAACATCGCCTCTGCCTCCCTTCGGTTCAAATTTGTAAACTTGTAAACCAGTATCGTCGTCAGCATCTCTATTATGGCCCGACTAGCTGCTTCCGACTCCTCCCGCTGCGATCGCGCCAGCAACAATCGCGCCGCTTCAGGCGTACTCGCTTCGTCGATAGTCGTCAACGCCATCAGCGCCACCCCCAGCGGCAACTGTTCGATCGCACCCAACTCATCCAAATATACCAGATGCACCTGATTGCTGTTCAAGAGCGATCGATAGGGATACGTTTCTGATTGTTCAGTCGATCGTGTAGGATAAATTACCACCGCTTCCCAATCTGTAAAGCGCTGACGGTTGCGATAAAAATACAAAAACGACTCACCAAACAATCGCTCATAAAGCAATTCATCCCGCTGAAACTGCACCTCACAGAAATAGACAACTCCCGGCTCAGCATCCGGCGGCAAAAACACCCCATCAATTTCAAACTTCGGTTCCTTCACAGCAACCGAGTCAAATCGATATTGTTCCGCATTCGATGGTGACTCTTCCAATAGCTCAAACAGCAGCGTCGGAGCTTCTTGAAATAACTTGTAAAATATTGAATCTCGACGCATTAACTCAACATCTCCTCTAGCCTATGCAACTCATCCAACCGTCAGTCGATTTTAGATTTTAGATTTGACTCGCCTTGATAAATCTGGGAGGTTGAGCTTTGGTCTAAAATTTGGGGAGTATCCACAACGATTGTACGTGGCACGATACCCGTTTTTTTGCTGGTTGCAAAAACAGCAAGTGGGTAATCTGCTCAATCAATTCTAAAGGATTCCAGATAGCCCCAGATCAAAAAACATCCTATATTTTCAGTCCTAGACGCACTCCCGACCAAGAAACCGGGTTTTTTACTTAATCTTTGAGTACGAACGAAGGATTTTCCTAAAAAAACCCGGTTTCTGGCCCCCCGTGCGTAAGTCCTAATTTTGTTAATTGGCGATCGAATTTCGCCCGTCAGAATTCCGTGTTTCCTTACTTTCAACTCGTCCAACCTCAAGCCGTCAGCCAGAATCAACAAGCGTGACTTGACGGGATCACACTCGTCTGGTGGGTCAATAGTAGCTTGTTTGATGCGTCCGGGCGATCGCCCCCCCGCACCTCAACAACCGCCAAAAACTCAGAATTGCCACAAAAATTCAAAATCCCAAACCCAAAACTCCCGAAGCCCAGTACGATCGAGATAGTTAGCAAAAATAAGTAAAAACCTACGAGGGTAAATTTTATGGATCTGGTCGTACTCCAGAACTGGCTGGACAACATCTCCTTCGCCATCTTGTTCTCAACAATGCTCATTTACTGGGTTGGCGCAGCATTCCCCGGCATTCCCTACCTATCAGCCCTAGGAAGCGCAGGAATGGCCGTCGCCAACCTCTCCATCGCCGCCTTACTCGGTTCTCGGTGGATAGAAGCCGGCTACTTCCCACTCAGCAACCTCTACGAATCCCTATTTTTCCTAGTTTGGGGAATCACCGCCATCCACCTAGTCGCGGAAAACATGAGCCGTTCCCGCCTAGTAGGAGTAGCCACATCCCCCGTAGCAATGGCAATATCCGCCTTTGCAGCCCTGACTCTGCCCGACACCATGCAATCGGCAGAGCCCCTAGTACCCGCCCTCAAATCCAACTGGCTGATGATGCACGTTAGCGTCATGATGCTCAGTTACTCAACTTTAATGGTAGGAGCATTGCTGGCGATCGCATTTTTAATCGTCACCCGCGGCCAAAAAATCGAACTCACAGGTAGTTCCTTCGGCACCAACGGCAACCGCAACGGCAACTACCGCATCCAACGCGCTCAAAACCCCGAATCTCCAACCCTCGAAATAGTCGGCGACAGCGCATTAGCTTTCAGCGAACCATCTTTCAACCCCAACAATAACGGTTCAGGCAGCACCGCAGTGCTCGAATTAGCAACCGTTCAAACCGCATCAACCGCCCCAACTCAAACCGCAGAACTTCTCTCGCCCCAGCGCTTGAATCTAGCAGAAACTCTTGATAACATTAGCTATCGCATCATCGGTTTAGGATTCCCCTTACTCACAGTTGGGATTATTGCCGGTGCCGTTTGGGCTAACGAAGCTTGGGGCTCGTACTGGAGTTGGGACCCGAAAGAAACTTGGGCGCTGATTACTTGGTTGGTATTTGCTGCCTACCTGCACGCCCGCATCACTCGCGGCTGGCAAGGAAGACGCCCAGCAATTTTAGCCGCCACAGGTTTTGTGGTAGTTTGGATTTGCTATCTAGGCGTTAATTTGTTAGGCAAAGGTTTACATTCCTACGGTTGGTTTTTCTAATTTTAGAGCTACCAATCAGCCACAGAATAACAGCATAAATCTAAGCATAGGGATTAATATCATCTCCGGTAAAGAGAGTTGGTAATGCCCAATATTAGTGTCAACTCAACCCTAAAACTATTTGTATCTCTCGTTTACAGCCGAGTCTCGATCCCCCTCGCATCCCCCTAAAAAAGGGGAGTTGGGGTTGACGCAAGAGAATGCTCCTGTCCCCCCCTTCTTAAGGGGGGCTAGGGGGGATCAGATCCTAATAGTAAAACAGCCGATCGATACTACGTTTGACGTTAAGTTGACACCAATCCAATTCCTAGCTTACTCAACCACCGAGACTGTAAAACTTTCTTCCCTCTTCCTTCTTCCCTCTTCCTTCTTCCTTCTTCCCTCTTCCTTCTTCCTTCATTAAAATGACAATTGATATGGACGAGTCGCAAATATTTCTCAAAGAAGACGATGTTTTGTCTGCTCCAGCCAGCGCTTTGATGTATCAATGTACATTCAAAGCCAGCGAATTTATGACTGTGATGCAGTCAAAATTGCAAGAACAAAACTTATTCTCAGACGGCATGGATTGCGAGGTTTTAAGTGCCGGCAAAGACTGGACAAAAGGCAAACTTAGGATGCGTTTGGAGTTCTGCCCCATCGCACCTGAGGTCAAAGAACAAAAAGCCCTTCCCGCCGCCCCAGAAACCTCAGATACCGACGCCACAAACTACGGCGAAGAGAGCTTCAAGCAAACTGATATAAACGAGCAAACGACTGTCAGCGACTCAACACAAATAAGTAATAATTTTCCTAATTCTAGGTATCCAGACAGCAACCCTCACAGTCGAGGAATGTGGAGCTAAGCTGCTACTTATGGGAGATGGGAAGGGGAAGATTTTTAAGTTTTAAGTTGAGAGTTTTGAGTTGAGGAGCTTAAAACTGCACTGCCTTCCTACAACTGTCAACTGCCCACTCCCCACAGATTTCCTAACAACTGTCAACTGTCAACTGTCAACTGCCAACTGCCAACTGCCAACTGTCAACTGTCAACTGACAACTGTAATGCCTGAATCTGACCATTGGACGCACCTGCACGCTCAACTGCACCGGACACTGCTGCAACGACAAATTTTGCCCTCAAATCAGCGATTGTTAGTAGCAGTATCCGGCGGACAAGATTCTCTGTGTTTGGTCAAATTACTGCTAGATTTGCAGCCAAAATGGGGCTGGAATCTAGCGATCGCCCACTGCGATCACCGCTGGCGTTCTGATTCCCAATCTAATGCCAATCATGTAGAAAATTTAGCTAAAAATTGGGGAATATCCTATTATTTGCAAACAGCCTCCGACATCCCCAAAACCGAAGCAGCCGCCAGACAGTGGCGATATCAAGCTTTAACCGAAATTGCGTTAGCGAAGCCCGCCCCTACGCGAGGCTCATCAACGAAGACGATCGCCCACAACTACCCATACATTGTCACAGGCCACACAGCCAGCGATCGCGCCGAAACACTCCTCTACAACCTAATTCGCGGTAGCGGCGCTGACGGACTTTCCGCCCTCACCTGGACACGCCCCCTTGCCGATTTTAGATTGCCGATTTTAGATTTTAGATTGAGGGATTCTGAGGAAAATTCCAACTCCCAAATATCTGACGATTTTCCATCGGATAATCTCGATGAAAATCCCCAATCGAAAATCCAAAATCTAAAATCTAAAATCTATTTAGTTCGTCCGTTGCTGGAAATAACCCGATCGCAAACAGGTCAATTTTGTCAACAGCAAAAACTACCAATTTGGGAAGATTCCACAAATCAAGACCTCAAATATGCCCGCAACCGCATTCGATCGCAATTATTGCCTTATTTAGAAACTCATTTCAACCCAAGAGCATCGACAGCCCTCGCCCAAACAGCCGAACTCCTCCGCGCCGACGTAGAATATCTCGAACTTGCAGCCAGCGACTTGCTACAGCAAGCAATCTCTCCAATTGAAGACAGCCCGCAGGTAAAAATTCAACTGCCCGTCAAGTTAAATCGCCCGATTTTACGAGCAGCACCCTTAGCCTTGCAGCGGCGGGCAATGCGACAGGTACTGCAACAAATATTGCCCTCAGCACCCAGCTTTGACAGCGTAGAAAAACTCACCAGCTTAATCGTAGCGCCCAACCGATCGCAAACCGATCCATTTCCAGGAGGAGCCATCGCCCGAGTGGAACACCCTTGGATCGCGATCAACATTTAATTTTAGGTTAAGGAAGATCCATCAAACCCGAAAGAGCTTGCCGTAAATCAGAAAGTACCCGATCTTGCTGCTCTCCAGTCTGCTGCACGCGATCGAGTTCCCCCGCCGCCGCTTCCAACTTTTGGCGCAGCCCCTTCAAATTATCCTGCACCGGCTGCAACATTTCTTGATAAACATTCACCCGGCCCCAGAGTTCCGCCACTGCACCTTTCTGGTTGAACAAATTTTGCTCCAACTGCTTGAGTTCGTAGCGTTTCGATTCACTTTCCCCCTGAAGGCGGTTGACATTTGCCTCAATTTGAGATAATGATTCCCGCACCTGCTGAATTTCATTTTCCAGCCTTTGCAATTCTTGGCTTTGCTGCTGGCGCCCAGAATTTAGCTGTGCAACGATCGGCCCCAAATCAATATTTCCTCCTTCTGGTTTTGGAGCATTAGCAGTACCCAAGCGGCGCCACAGCACCGCCTGATGCTGCTTCAAAACATCCTCCCGTTCCTGCAAGCGGAGGCGCTGTCCCACCAGAGTTTCATTCAACATCTGATAACTTTCGAGTTCATCTGTCATTTCATTTTCCAAAGCCATGCGATCGTACTCGCTAGCAGCTTCAATCTTCGCTTGCAGCTCCTCGATTGTCTCCCGCTGGAGAGTCAACTCCTCCTCTTGATCGTTAACAAACCGGAACACCTTTTCCAAATCCTGTTGCAAATGTTGCACCAGCCCCTGCAACTCCTCAACCGACATCTTCTCCAGAGCAGACACATCTACCACCTGCTCTGAGCCGACCGCACCCGAAGCAGATGCGAGCCTAGAAAGTTGCTGGTACAAATCCTCAACAGCCCGCACCTGCAAAGACACCGACTGAGACTGCTCCTGCTTAGCACTGAGGGTACTTTGCTGACCTTTCAGGTCTGCCCGAGCTTGCGCCAAAGTATCTTGAGATTGATACCACTCCTGCCAGCGGTTTTGGAGGCTTTGATTTTGTCGATCGACCTCTTCCTGCTGCTGCCCGGCCATGCTGTGTTTTTGCTCCAACTGCTGCCAGTGCAAGTCCAGAATTGCCTGCTGAGCCCCAACAACACCAAAAGACTGATTCAGTTGTTCCCGAACCTCACGCGCCGAAGAAATTGCCCCCCCCAGCTTGTTCATCAACTCCTGAATCCGGCGTGCCTGCTGCTCATCGACCACCGCCCCCTGCGGAACCTGAGACTGCTGCTGCACCACCTGCTGCTGCTCGCCCCGCAACTGTTCCCAAGCCGTCTCCATTTCCACCCGGCTGCTTGCGACCTCATCCCGCAGTCGGTTAGCCTCATCGCGAGTATTTTCAATTTCCGAGCGCTGAGCCTCCAGCCGCTCCAACTCCTCTTCCATTTCAGCCAACTGCTCTTCGCGGGCTTGCATTTCCATTTCCCGGCGATTGAGTTCCTGACTCGAAAACGTCAGAGAAGCCTTCCACTGTTCGATTTCCTCTTCCTTATCCTTAAACTTGTCCTGCAAGCGCGAGAAATTTTGCAGAATGCTCACCAACTGGCGGGCAGCCTCCTGAATCCGCTGCACTTGCTTGCTAGCACTCAATTCCACCAGCACCAGCGTGCCGTCGTTAAACTTATTAGCTTCCTCAACAGGAATCGCGTCATCGCCTGGTACGGCGCTCCAATTGTGTTCGCCCCGCTGACAAGCTAGCAGTTTCAGTTCAGCCTTACCGCCACCGAGACCAAAGCCGCTTCTCTGTTTTTGTACTTCTGCTAGATACAGCACACTAATAGTCCTCTATGAAGGTGTCGTTTGCCCTATTTCGGGATAGCATCTTTTCCCACTCGCGCACAGCGCTCACGCACAGCACTACCTCACGGGAGAGCGTCCAGAAAGCACTGCCGCCGCCAGTTTTCTGGACGAATGGAAGAGCAGTATCAATGCCGCTTGATTCAAGACTAGCAAAACTGCGGGGACAGCCGATCGCCCCAAGCCGAAAAAGGTGAGTCTGTCAAAAACTTTCTATTGATTGTAGCAGGCTTTAGTTGCGGGTCGATCGCTCCCATCAGCGCTCCCGACCCCAACCGACCACCATCGGCAGGCGGATTAGGGATTTGAACCGCGCTGCTTTAGAATAGGGGAATAACGCGAGCCTGTGACTGAGCCACAAGTGAGCAAAAAAGTCGATCGGCAGTCAGAGTTTCGAGGTTTCAGCTTGTGGACTGGTAGCGTAGCCGACTTACAAAGAGAAAATCGCCCTTTCGTCAATTCCCAATTGTGCGATCATCGGCATAAGCGCCTAAATTATTGACAGAAACTCAAGTCAATCTTTGGGCCAGCACACAGTCTTTCCGAGCTCAGACGCCAACGGTTTTAAAGAGGATACTTTAGCTGCATGCAGGGAAATTTGAGTGAAATTGACATCCGCAGCATCCTGCAATTAATTGAGTTAGGTCAGCGCACCGGAGAACTGTTCGTAGAAGCCTTCAGCTTCACGGGCAGCACCACGGGTACTCAACCTACCCAGCGCTCCCTTGCAGGACAATCCTGGTATGTCTTCTGCTTCAACGGTCAAATTATTTACGCTACCCAGAGCGCGGGCAGTTTGTTTCGCTTGCGCGACTACCTGCGCCGCTACAAAGCAGATACCGCCCTGGACAAAATCCAAGTTCCCTATATGGCATCTACCAATGCCCCAGAATACGGCTACCTGTGGGCCCTGCTAGAAAACCACATCCTTACCCCAGCTCAAGGGCGCAACATCATCCACAGCATGATCCACGAAACCCTGTTTGACTTGCTCAGTCTCCACCAGGGTTCATTCACTTTTGAAATGGGGTCAGCTTTGGCTCCTCAACTCACCAGCTTAGAAATTAGCTCGCTGCTGGCGAAGATTGTCAAACAGGTGCAGCAGTGGAAGCAGTTTCACCCTCACATTCAGTCGCCCAACCAATGCCCGGTAATTTCAGACCCCCCCAAGCTGCGAGCAGCGCTGCCGGTCAATACCTTTAATACTCTCAAACGCTGGGCCGACGGCCGCACTTCTATCCGCCAAATGGCGCGCTACCTCAACCGAGACGTGCTTAGTGTCGCTAAGGCGATTTACCCCTTCGTGCAGCAGGGATTGGTGCAACTATTTTATGAGTCCTCTGTTGCCCCGGCCAACCACAAAAAAGAATGGTCGTCTCCCGAAACCAAGGTCAAGAGAGTTGTCTGCATTGACGACGACAATATTATTCGCAAAACAGTCGAGTCAATTTTAAACGAACACGGTTACGAAGCTACTGCCATCGGCAACCCCCTCCAAGCCCTGAGTTTGGTTTTTCAACTCAAACCTGATTTAATTCTGTGCGATATCGCCATGCCAGAACTCGACGGCTACGAAGTTTGCGCCATGCTCCGCAATTCTAGCGCTTTCCGGCAAACGCCGATCGTCATGCTAACAGGGATCGACGGATTTATCGATCGCGTTAAAGCCCGGATGGCCGGAGCTACAGACTTCTACACCAAACCTTTTGGCGAAAGCGAGTTATTAATGCTGGTAGAAAAATATGTGGGCGCGGGCTACCCTCGGGCGAATCTATCCGAAAGATTATTAAGCCGATCGCTAGAAGACGAATTAGAATAAAATTGGCTCTCTGGGTTCTTTCATAGACTGAAATTATTTGCTCAACGAATCCACTTTGTTAGTGTCAGGATTAGCGGTCGTTTCTCCCCTTAATTTAGGAGATGCTATGGCAGTAGATATAGCAGTTGACAGTTGACAGTGGACAGTTGACAGCTTGTCCTGAGCGACTTGTGCTGAGCGTAGCCGAAGCAAGTCGAAGGGTTGCATAACCGGAATCAAATCATTGATGCAGTACGGGTATCGGCTCTATTCATTCCGGTTATTTATGTCCTCACCGATGTGGCGGTTGCTATAAAAAAACAATTGAGTTGGGTAAACCGTGAAAGTTTAGAGATTTTTAAACAAAAAGTTGCGTTTTTCGGGTAAAATTTTCAACAGAAACACTCTTCATCTTGAACCGGATGGGATTACATTTTATCGGCCCTAGCTAATATTGCAGGATTATTGAGAATTGGTATATAGCAACCGCCACATCGGTGAGGACATAAATAACCTCATGAATAGAGCCTCCTAACCCATAGCCTAAACGGTTTGATTTCCTGATTCTGCAACTGTCAACTGTCCACTGTCAACTGTCCACTGCTATATGTGTTCGATCGGATTCACAGAAGACACGGGGAGTCAAGCCCTCTGTGCCGCTTACAGGTCATCAATTTCATAGTCTGAGTTTTCCGCATCCCGCTTTTTATGGATAAATTCCGCATCGGTGCCATGATTGGAGCTTTTTTGTACCTCCGGACGCCAAGGGCGTCTCTCTCGTCATAGATAGAATACAATTTTCAAAAAAGAATGAACTGTAGGGAAACTCCAAACCCTTATGCAGTAAGTCATTCCCAATTATTAACCTCTGATATTCAATCTCAAATGGTATAAGCTTAGGCTTTGGGGCGATCGCACCATAAACTAGAATGTATAAATCCGCGCGCCCTGATGAGGGCGCCGATAAAACTCTGTTCAATTTCTCGACCCAAGCCGGGATAACACGCTCAAAGTGCAAATATAATATACTTGTTCTCCACTTGCAGCTACTCGCCAAAACTGATGCGCAGAGCTAGTGATTGCTAGGCATTTCTGTACAAAGAGTCGGAGAGTGCAGTCGAGAGTCTTAACTGACGGAAGTTCCTTTAGTAGCGACACCAGCAATGTCAACAACCCGTGGCTAAACCGGTACTCGGATTAGCATTCATCGCAGAAATTGCCCGCAATTTTTACCAATTTAGACGGCGGTGGTAGTACAAAGTCAAGCTTCGCGGTTCCAAATTCATGGTTTGCAGTCAAGTTGAGCCAATTTGTCAGCACTTGAAGCGTGAATTATTGATGGCACCGTGAATTATTGACGGAGCTCTATTGCCAAGTAATCCTTGGCAGTCGTGCCATTCACCCCTTGGCTGTGTCAAGCTTGGCTGTGTTAAGTTTCGACCGTCGAAGTTTCGCTCGGGATATTCAGAGGCCCGAAAGGTCAACAATTTGCTAGAAAAAAAGCAGTGTCAGAATTTATGATTAGTGGCAGCCCAGACTTTATATTACCAGGACAAGGTGTAGATCACGCTCCAGAATTCCAAGAACTAGAAACTCCCGAAGGCGAGCTGCACCTGCGGTTCTACGTTCCTTCGGGGAACGAGTTCGCACTGCCGGCGACAGGGATTAGAGAGGTACTATCGCCGTCCCCAGACCGCATGACACCCATCCCTAACGTTTCCTCTTTGCTTTTAGGTACGCTAAACATGAGGGGACGAGTGATTTGGGTGGCAGACCTCGGTCAATTTCTGGGAGACCAAACACCTCTGAACACAGACAGGCCCGAAATCCCGATCGTGGCTGTGGAAGACCAAGATACGATTTTGGGGCTAGCGGTCGATCGAATTGTGGGGATGGACTGGCTCGACGTAGAGCAACTGCACTCTGGGAACAATGCACCAGACGGCATGATTCCATTTCTGAGGGGAGAATGGATGTTAGGTGCAGAAGCTGACAAAGTGCTCCGACTGCTAGATCAAGTGAAAATTCTGCGCTCTGCGCGGTGGGCAGCGTGAAATCGATTTTAGATTTGCGATTTGCGATTTGCGATTGGGGTCTAACCATTAACAGTCACATGACTTGAGGCGCGCATCTAAACACATTCAAGATAAAAATCTAAAATCTAAAATCTAAAATCTAAAATCTAAAGAGGGCGGAAAATGGCAACAAGTACCAACTTTCAGCAGGACTACCAACGGGCAGAAGCGGCTTACATGGATGGCAACTATTCAGAAGCCGCGGCCCTAGTTTATCAATTAGTAGAAGATTTTCCCGAAGACCCCAGCGCTCGCCTGCTGTGCGGACACATCTACTGTTACGGACTGCAACAGTACGAGGTGGCGCGGGAACAGTACACGGTTGTGCTAGGCCTGAGCGACGACCCGAGTTTGGTCGAACACGCTCACAGCGGAATTAGCTACACAGACCAATTTTTATCCGGCGAACTGCATACAGAAAGTTTCGAGGCTTTGTCTGCTGAAACAGAATTGGAATTCTACCCAGACTTATCTCTCGATCAAGGATTAGAAGACCCGGATGTGGGACTTTTCGGTGGAAATTCCCCATCGCAGTCGGTGAAAAGTCGATCGCCAAAGGATCGGGAAAACGAGGACTTGGCAGACTTGGGCATGAGCGGGTTGGAGTGGGAGCCAGAAGACGAGTCGCGCGCGGTCTCTGTCGAAGATTTAACTTCGGATTCTAACCCCTTTGCTAGCGACAGCGGAGCGATGGCAGCTTATGCTGAATCTTCCTCACCGCTAGACATGGATGAATTTGACGGCTCGGACTTTGGAGATCCTTTTGCCTTAGATGACGCAGGGTTTAATGCTGCTGACTTGTCTGGTGGCAAAGTGTCTGGTTCAAGGGCATCAGACTCAGGAGATTTGTTTTCTGAAGCTCCGACTCAAATGCTCAACGGTCAAAATTATGCCGCAGCAGAAATCGAGAATTCCTTCGACTCGAACCAATTTGACTCTCCCACCGGGCCGTCGGACAATTTTGGCGAACCTTTTGCACCGCTAAATTTGCCAGATCAACTCGACGGGAACTCGGATTATGACTACCAAACGCCGCCCCAGACTGGCGCTGCTCGCGGCAAGAACGCACCAGAGGCCCCAGAGGCCGACCCGTTTGCACAGCCGCTTTCGTCGGGTTTCGGGTCTTCTCGACCTCAAAACAAGAAGACGGAAGCTGACTCGGACTACTCGTCAAATTATTCGCTGGCGGAAGACGAAACGCTGCTGATGGGAGGTGCTGTTCCCAACTCTCAAAGTCAAAGGTCGAGCCGGGGACAATTTAATTCGGTCGATAGCTCAAACGCTAACAGCAATGGTTACGGCGACTCGGAGCCTCCGGCATTTGGCTCGATGGACAGCTTCGAGTTGGACGCTTTTGATGATGACGCTTTCAGCGATTCTTTCTCGATCGACGAAAACGAGCAAGCGACGGCTTTTGGGGCGGCGGGCAAGAACAGCAGCGACTGGTCGCCAAAAACTACTGGGAATGCTCGAGAACACAGCGACTTTTTGGACGAATTTGACGAGTTTGACGATTTGGGCAATTTGCCGGATTTTGACATCTCAGAAGATGCCAGCAGTTCGATCCTGACTAGAGGTAACACCAATTTCGGCAATTCGACCAGCGGCATGATGGGGACGACCGGCAGCAGCCTGGACTTTGACAACAGCGACGGCTCGGCAATTCGGGATGACGAGATATTTAGCATTTCCGGCCCGGCTGATTCGTCGGTGCCGACTTTTGCGCCGACAGAAACAGAAGCGCTCGATACTTCGGTGACTGTGGAACAGGGGGGACTGGCTTTCTTGGAAAATGCCCCTTTGTTTACCAAACAGTTGTATACGGCGATCGGGGCGGGACTGGTTTCTCTGGTAGCTGTGGCTTTTGTGACTAATATTGCCTCTTATCAAGCTCTGCGGCAAAACAAGCCGGAGGCGATCGTTTACCTGCGCCAAACAGGCTGGGT
Organism: Microcoleus sp. A006_D1; assembly: GCF_036702805.1. Lineage (NCBI taxonomy): Bacteria > Bacillati > Cyanobacteriota > Cyanophyceae > Oscillatoriales > Microcoleaceae > Microcoleus > Microcoleus sp. A006_D1. Next base: position 84,635 of record NZ_JAUBVZ010000004.1, on the reverse strand, counting down.
AATGACCGCAGCCGCTGGCGTTACGAGCTTTTTAACTTCTTGGGGCATCGGTCAGTTGATCGCCAAGCAGGTTCGCAAGTCTTCGGACAATTTGCAAGCTCAGTTCGATGCCGTATCTCAAGGAACTTTGGACGCTCGCGCTACGATTTACTCGGAAGATGAATTTGGCAAAATGGCTGCTAAATTCAACCACATGGCGAAGGTGATCCAAACTACGATTAGCGATACCAGGCGCAAGTCTGACGAGCAGGAACAGGCAAAAGAAGATTTGCAGCGCCAAGTGATTCGCTTGCTAGATGACGTGGAAGGAGCGGCTCGGGGCGACTTGACGGTGACGGCGGAAGTGACAGCAGACGTTTTGGGTGCTGTGGCTGACTCGTTTAACTTGACGATTCAAAATTTGCGCGAAATCGTCCATCAGGTGAAGCAGGCGGCTCGGGAGGTCAGCAAAGGCGCTACGGATAGTGCCAAGTTTGCGGGCGATTTGTCTTCTGACGCGCTGCGGCAGGCTGAGGAACTGGCGGCGACGCTGAATTCGGTGCAAGTGCTGACCGATGCGATTCAGCGGGTCGCAGAGAGTGCTAGGGAGGCGGAAGAAGTGGCGCGGGGCGCTGCGGCAACGGCTCTGAAAGGGGGCGAGGCTGTGGAGCGGACGGTGGCCGGGATTTTGGAAATTCGAGAAACGGTAGCAGAAACCACGAGAAAAGTCAAGCGGTTGGCGGAAGCTTCTCAAGAAATTTCTAAGATTGTGGCTCTGATTGCGACGATCGCCTCTCGGACTAATTTGTTGGCTCTCAACGCTAGTATTGAGGCGGCGAGGGCTGGGGAAGCTGGCCGGGGTTTTGCGATCGTGGCGGATGAGGTTCGACAATTGGCAGATCGATCGGCGAAATCTTTGAAAGAAATCGAACAGATCGTGATGCAAATTCAAAGCGAAACCGGCGCGGTAATGACGGCGATGGAAGAAGGGACGCAGCAGGTCATTGAGGGTACAAGATTGGCAGAACAGGCGAAGCGATCGCTTGAAGATATCATTCAAGTGACTAATCGAATTGACGTGTTAGTGCGATCGATTACGGCGGACACTGTAGAACAGAATGAAACAGCTCGCTCGGTCGCCTCGGTGATGCAAGCAGTCGAGCTAACTGCTCAGGAAACGTCCCAAGAAGCGCAGCGAGTTTCTGGTGCTTTGCAAAATTTGGTAGGTGTTGCTCGCGACCTTTTGACATCGGTAGAAAGGTTCCGAGTAGAAACAGCAGAAAGACAATAATTGATTGTTTAATGTTTTTTTACTTGCTGATTTACAAGCACAGTAGTGTGGCAATAATGGCAAACAAAAAGCAACCTCGCAGTCTTGAAACCGCTGCGGGGATGCTAATCCAGCACCTAAACAAACTAGGAGTTGTACAGATGAACAATAACATAGTAGAGGTTATTCCTGGTATATTTGGTGAGATTCAGCCGACGGGCTGTATTATCTCTACTCTCACCAAATCTAGCAGTGGCTATGCTAACAAAAGACTTCGGATTAACGGTGAATGGAAAACGCTTACAGTTCACCGTTTAGTATTAGAGAATATCTTAGGTCGTCCGATTAGATCAGAATACTTTTCTTGCCATACTTGTGATGTTCGGAACTGCATTAATCCTAATCATTTATGGGAAGGTTCTCGACTAGAAAATTCTCAAGATAGGTTTAAAAAAAAACGAATTAAAGATGTAGGAAGCACATCTGCTCCTAAACCTCAAAAACAACTGCGAGGCGTAGAAATAATTCCTGGTATTCGGGCTGAAATACAGCCCAATGGTTGCATGATTTGTATCTTGGCTAAAAGAAGTGATGGTTACGCCATTAAGGGTACTAAAGTTAATGGCAAAACAAAAAGTTTTTATCCCCACAGACTTGTACTTGAAGATAAACTGGGAAGATCGATCAAACCGGGTTATTTTGCTTGTCACAGTTGCGACGATCGCGGTTGTGTGAATCCTGACCATTTGTGGGAAGGAACTCCCGCCGATAACTCCCGCGATTCTATAGAAAAAAACCGCTTTCCTTTCGTTCCTGGCAAGATAGGCCCTAAACGGAAGCTAAAACCCGAACAGGTGCAGCAGATTCGCTATCTTTTAGGTGAGGGGATATCGAAAGCAGAAATAGCTAGGACATTTGCAATATCTCGCAGTCAGATTATTCTGTTGTCAAGGGGAGAGATTTACAGAGATATTCTCTAAGACTACTAAAATAGACCCAATACAATAACGATTAAAATCAGGAATAAAAATATGCTGCCGGAACAACAACAGAGGATTATGGGCTACTTTATTGAGGAGGCAAAAGACCACCTCAATACGATCGAACAAGGCTTGCTGAACCTGCAAACTACGATCGAAGACCCAGAACTGGTCAACGAAGTATTTAGGGCGGCTCATTCTGTGAAGGGAGGAGCGGCAATGCTGGGGCTGACCAGCATTCAGCAAACAGCTCACCGACTAGAAGATAGTTTTAAGGTTTTAAAAGAGTGCAGCGTTAAGGTAGACCAACAGCTAGAGTCTCTGTTCCTGCGAATTTTTGACACGTTGCAAGGGCTGTTAGAGCAACTGTCAGGGCCTTTTGGGCTGACAGAGGAATTGGGAGAGCAGATGGTTCGAGAATTAGAACCGGTATTTGAAGAGCTTAACGGGCATTTGGGGGGACTCGTGGGACACACGGGACACGATGCAGATGAGAGCGGCCCGCTGCCATTACCCCAACAAGTTCTGGCGGGGATGGGAGTGGGGGTGTTTAATTCATCGATGAGTTTTGCGGACTCGGGGTCTGTTTACGCACCAGACAATGCTTCTTCAAGAGAAGAAAACGCGCTTTCTCTAGTATTTGATTCGGATGTGCCGGCGAGGATGCGGGAAATGCTGCAAGAGTTTAAACAGCCGGAGGGGCCAGAAAGCAGGCGCCAGCTCAAGAGCATTTGTCGAAATTTGAAAATGGCGGGGGAAGAGTTTGATTTGCCGCGCTGGATAGAGTTGATGGAAGTTGTAGAAAAGTCGATCGCCAACTCAGCGAATACCTACCGCACCCTAGCCCCAACAGTAATTAAAGAGATTAAACAAGCTCAGGAGCAGGTACTTGCGGGTCAAGAAAGGTCGATCGCGCCGGGCGCCAAACTTCTGACGCTGCTGCCCGCTGTTGTGGCCGCTGAAACCGACTTTGAAGATTTGTTGGCATTCGCTCAACCCAGTACCTCAGCAGCAAAAGTGGTTTCTCTCGAAGATTCAGCGTGGGATATGAGGAGGCTCAACGATTCCGGGGCGGGAGAACAAATGCTGCCGACAATTTCAGGGCTGAGCATAGATGAGCTGTTTGAACAACTCGACGGCAGCGAGAACGACGATTACGGCAGGGGACGCGCGGCGCAGCTATCCCGTAGGGAATCGCCCCAGTTCGATGATTCCCCGGGGTTCGGAGAATCTGACATAGATACAGGTAGTTTCAGAACCTCAACCCGCACGGGCCCGGAAGTGGGCGCAGCCGAACTCAATACATTAGCTGATTTGTTCGACGGGGAATCCCCGGATCTCGACGGCGCTTGGGAAGAAGAAGAAGACCTTGACTATGCGCAATCTTCGAGAATGCCGGCGGGGGGAATGCGGTTTTCTGACGATGACAATTCTGGCGATTTTACTGATTTGTTGTTTGACGAATACTCGGTAGAAAATTCGGAAATCGGCACAGCGCCTGCTATTGACGACTTCACAAATTTGTTCGGAGAGGATTTGCTCGCCCCCAGCAAATCAGACATTTCGGTATCCTCGACCGATCGGGAAAATCTCAGTTTCAGACTGGCCCCAACTTCCAAAAAACTTGAAATGTCTCACAGGGGGCGCTTAGAGCAGCGAGAAAAAACCATGGAACTTACCAAAAGGCAAGCTGAAGAAGATGCTCTGGGCACACTGTTAGACGAAGTGGCAGCCCAAACTTCTGCGGTATTTACAGAAGAAAATCCCGATTTTGACAACCTGTTCGGCGACTTAGAAGAAACCACAGCAAGGGTACCGGCAAATTCTTCTGACAACTATGCTCTCAACCCAGAAGGTTTCGATACAGGAGATGCGGAGCCAGCGTTTAGCGGCAACAACGATGATTCGGAAGATGTCGAAGCACTCACCCTGCCGGAAATAGATGACTTTGAGTTGCTGTCGGAGCTGGGCGAAGATTCGGATTTGAGCGAACTGTTGAACATCTCTTCAGGTTTCCTGAGATCGGAAAACGAAAGTGGAGAGAGTAGGGGCGATCGCAATTTAACTGCTCGCAACTCACAAAACGCAGAAATTGACAGCGTTTTTAAGAGTGCCATAAATTCAGAATTAGACATCTCATCGGATAGCAATTGGCTAGAAGATGCTTTCGGTACAGAAGACGAGTCTATGCCATCAGCCAACCTAGAACTAGAAGATACTGATTTAGATGCGCTGTTTGGCGACATCACCTCGGGCCCGATTTCTGAGGATGAAGAAACAGCGCCAGCGAAGCCGCCCGGGGGCGCTACTTCCCAAGAAGCGGCAGATTTGGCTGAGCTGTTCGGTTCTGTCCCCACAGGTACCGAGTATGACGGAGAAGCTTCCGGGCAGAACAATGGCGATTGGCTGAATTTAGATGGGGATGCAGAGTTGCCGAGTGCCGGCGATCCAGCGTTTGAGGACGACTTGGGGAGTTGGTTCTCGAACTCGTCGGCGTCGGCAGTTTCCGACGCAGGTTTGACGGATTTGGCAGGATTTGAACTTGGGGCCGAGCCCTTTGGTTCGGATGCGGAAAATTCCACGGAGCGCAGCCGAAGTGTCGAGTCTGATAGCAACACTTTCGATTTATTAGAGGATATGTTCGGGGAAGAGGTTCTATCGCCTGCGGATGCCGGCTCTACTGTTGATTTGCAGGAATCGTCTGCTCCTGAAACTGAGAGTTTGTTCGATGCCGAAGCTGCGGATTTGTTCGATCGACTCGAGTCCGCGGAAACCGCCACAGAGTCGAGTGGCGAGGATGACTTGTTTGAGGCGCTGGAAACAGATTTTGCTGCTGGGGATTTAGAAGCGCTGTCTGCCGAATCTCTGGAGAATATGTTTGATGGCGATGCTGAAATGCTTGCTGCTCTAGAAACTGGGGCGACTCTGAACACTGAAGAATTGGAGGGTTTTGATGATTTATTGGATTCGATGGATGCTGGGACTCTGGCGACTTCGGAACTGACATCGGGCTTGTGGGACACTGATGATTCATCTCTGGAACAAGATATCTCAGGGTTAGAAGAACCAGAAGAACCAGAAGAATCAGAAGAATCCCTGGCAGATTTCTTTGGCAGTGCAGTATCCGGCTCAGAAGATGCTGAAAGCAATTTTGACGATTTAGAAGCTCTGTTAATTGCAGGGGGCGCAGGAGCGGCGATCGCCGCATCGATCGGCACAAATCAAACTCCAGTGACTACAGAAGTATTCTCCGATCTCGAAGAACTCCTGAGCGAGAGCGCCACGATGCCGGAAATTCAAGGGCGATCCTCTTCGAGGGCTTCGCTAACGGGGACAACTGCAAGCATTGCCCCCAGCATTGCTTCGCCCCCCACTGCTGAAGAAAGTGACGACGAATTTGGCGATCTTGAAAAACTGCTAGAAGATTCCAGGGATGGGGGCGGCCGCCAAGGGGAAGCTAATATCGGGCCGTCGGCGCTCAACAGATCGAGGCGAAATGCCCGCGCGGGCGGCTTTGGCGACCAGACGATGCGGGTGCCGGTCAAGCAACTGGACAACCTCAGCAATTTGATGGGGGAACTGGTAGTCAACCGCAACAGTTTGGAGCAAGACCAAGAACGGATGCGGCAGTTTTTGGACAATTTGCTGCACCAGGTGACGCTGCTGAGCGATGTCAGCCAGCGGACTCAGGATTTCTACGAGCGGAGTCTTTTGGAGATTGCTTTGCTGGCAAACCGCCAAGGACATCGATCGCCCTGGCGCAATGAAGAGTCATCCCACAGCCGGGAAAGTGCCTGGAGACCGGAGGAAATGGACAGGTTTACTCCTTTCCACAGTTTGGCACAAGAAATTATTGAGCTGATTGTGCGAGTGCGGGAGTCGGCAGCAGACATTGAGTTTTTGGTGGATGAGGCGGATCAGGTGACTCGCCAATTGCGCCAAGTCACGACTCAACTGCAAGAAGGTTTGACTCGCGCCCGGATGAAGCCGTTTGCGGAGACGACTGACAGGCTGTTCCGCGCGGTGCGGGAAGTTGCGATCAAGTGCGGGAAGCAGGCTCAGTTGCAGGTTGAGGGTAAGGATATTTTGATCGACAAGATGATTGTGGATCAGCTTTATGACCCGATGACTCACTTGGTGAACAATGCGATTACCCACGGCATCGAACCGCCGGAAGTGCGTCTGGCGGCCGGAAAGTCTGCGATGGGCAGGATTACGATTCGGGCTTTCCACCAAGGGAATCAAACGGTGATTTCGGTTTCTGATGATGGGGCGGGCATTGACCCGCAAAAGGTGAAGGCGAAGGCGATTAAGCAGGGTTTGTTGACTGCGCCTCAAGCTCAGAGGATGTCGCGTTCGGAAGTTTACGATTTGCTGTTTATGCCGGGTTTCAGCACTCAGGAACAGGCGACGGAGTACGCGGGCCGCGGGGTTGGTATGGATGTGGTGCGGACTTCGTTGCAGGAGATTCGGGGGACTGTGGGGATTGATTCTACGATCGGCAAAGGTACTGTATTTACCATCCGTTTGCCTCTGGTGTTGAGCATTTCTAAGGCTCTGACTTGCATTAGCGATCGAGCAAGGATTGCTTTCCCGATGGACGGGGTGGAGGACATGATCGACGTGCCCCGCGATCAGGTGACGACGGGTGTGGACGGTTTGCCCTGTATTGAGTGGCGCGGTACGATTTTGCCGTTCCGGCCCCTGCGGGATTTGCTGGCTTACAACCGCCATTTGGGCCGGGGCAGCGTTTACGGGTTTAATACTGACGATGACATGATTTCGGTGATCGTGCTGCGGTCTGCTGGGAATTTCTTGGCGGTGCAGGTGGATCAGGTTTCGACGGAACAGGAAATCGTGATCAAGCAGTTGGAGGGGCCTGTGCCGAAGCCGATCGGGATTGCGGGTGCTACGGTGCTCGGGGATGGCCGGATTGTGGCAATTGCCGATGTTCTGGAATTGATCGATTTGGCTACGGGAAGGCTGCAAAAGGAAGCTGGCGGTACGCTTTGGGATGAGAGCGGCGATCGGGCTGCTGCGGAGGCTGCTGAGGAGAAAACTGAGCCAACTGTGCTGATTGTTGACGATTCGATTACGGTGCGATCGCTCTTGTCGATTACTTTTGAGAAAGCTGGCTACCGGGTTGAGGAGGCTCGCGACGGTAAGGAGGCTTGGGAAAAGATGAAATCCGGTTTGCCTTGCGATATCGTGTTTTGCGATATTGAGATGCCGAGAATGGATGGTTTGGAGCTACTTTCTCGGATGCAGAAGGATGCGGTTTTGTGTGAATTGCCGATCGCGATGCTAACTTCTCGCGGTGCTGACAGACACCGCCAAATGGCTTACGGTTTGGGCGCGAAGGGCTATTTTACTAAGCCTTATTTGGAGGAGCAATTGATGGATGCTGCTGCTCGGATGTTGAAGGGTGAGGTTGTTGGTGCTCCGGCTGTTGTATAGGTAGGTGATGTTTGAAGGGGTATGAGTTCTGTGAGGATTAAAGTCCTCACAGGACTTGTATTATATGGCGATCGATTACAGCATTTGTGAGCGACGATTTACCGCAATAAGTAAGGTTCGTAGTGCGGACTTTAGTCCGCTCTTATTGCGGACTAAAGTCCGCACTACGAACCGTTTTTGTTATGTTAATCCATCGGATATAATATAAGTCATAATGTAGTTAATTAGCAAGAAGTGGAATATCTATCATGAAAAAACGATTATTTTTGAAAGCTGGTCTAGCAACAGTAAGCATGGGATGGTTATCGTCCTGTTTGCCTGGAAATTCAGATGTTATGGCTGCTTCTAAGGGTGTTTTTGAAGTTACTAAAACTGAGGCAGAGTGGCGCAAACTTTTGACTCCGGCACAGTTTGATGTGTTGCGAAAACATGGCACTGAACGCTCTCATACTAGCATTCTCGATAAGCAATATGGGAAGGGGATTTATGCGTGTGCTGGGTGTAATTTGCCAGTTTATGCGTCGCAAACTAAATTTGATAGCGGTACTGGTTGGCCGAGTTTTTCTGATCCGATCAAAGGGGCGATCGCCACTTCTGTGGATAATTCGCTGTTTGGGACTAGAATTGAAGTGCATTGCCGTCGCTGCGGCGGGCATTTGGGTCATGTATTTGATGATGGCCCTGCACCTACTGGCAAACGCTACTGCATGAATGGTGTTGCTATGAAGTTTATTGCTGGCTGAGGTTCTTTCACTGCGACAAAGAAACCGGGTTTCTGCGTAAATCTCGGTGAGGATGCTTAAATTCTCGTAGAAACCCGGTTTCTTGCACAACGTCGCTGGGTGTGGAATCCCATAATTATCGACGCGCAAAATGGCGGGTGCACGCGGATTCGTGCGGATGGTATAGTGATTTTTGGGACGAAAGGGCGATCGAGGTTATGAATGGACGCTGAAGAACTTTTAGAAAGATATGCCAAAGGTGAACGAAATTTTCAGTCGGCTATGCTCAGAGGTGTAGACCTCAAAGGTGCTGACTTAAGTGGGATAAACTTAAGCTCTGCAAACTTGACAGCAGCCGAGTTGAATGAGGCAAACCTAACCGGAGCAACGCTTAATAGTACAAATCTCACCAAGGCATCTCTGACAGGTGCAAATTTGAGCGGGTTAGTAGCAGCTTCTTCTGCAAACTTCACTGATGCAGATTTGTACGGTGCTGATTTGACTAAAGCCAATTTGAATTCTGCTAATTTTAGTAATGCCAACTTGAATGAAGCCAACCTAAGTGATGCCCAACTAACTGGTGCAAACTTCACGGAAGCATCCTTGATTGAAGTGTGTTTGAGTAGAGCTAAACTTAACAGTGCAAACCTGACTCAAGCAAACTTGACTGAAGCAGACTTAAGTCGGGCAGATATAACTGGCTTAACAATCAAAGATACTAATCTTCAGGGAGCAAAGCTGCGCGGTGTGAATTTGTCTCAAAAGGACTTGTCTGGTATCAATCTAGCAGAAGCCGATTTAGCTGGAGCAGAATTGATAGCAATAAATCTGAGAAACGCTTGTTTGCAGGGTGCAAATTTAGAGAGGACAGGTCTTCAAAGAGCTAATTTGATGCGAGCTAATCTGGAGGGTGCTAAGCTTAAGAGAGCAGATTTGACTGATGCCAATACTTATGGTATGAACATCAAGGATGCAGACTTCACTGGTACAATCATGCCCGATGGAGAATTTTACAAACCGGAATCCTCCGAAAATTTATCCCAAAAAGTGACTTATATGACTCGCAAAATTATTCGTACTGACAAAGCACCCGCACCGGTTGGCCCTTACAATCAAGCGATCGCCGCAACGGGCACTATGCTGTTTGTAGCTGGCCAAATTGCGATCGACATTCGACTAAACGATATCGTCTACACCGACGACGTGGCCAAGCAAACCGAACAAGTCATGGCAAATCTCGAAGCGATTCTCACAGAAGCCGGCGCTACTTGGTTGGATGTGGTAAAAACTACGGTTTTTCTCAAGGATATGAATGATTTTGCCGCCGTGAATGCGGTTTATGCGAAATATTTTGATGCGGAAACTGCACCGGCGCGCGCTTGTGTGGAAGTTGCTCGTTTGCCGAAGGATGTGTTGGTGGAGATTGATTGTATTGCTGTTATTTAAACTCGGCAGCCTGAATCTTCGGCAATAAGACTCGGCGGTTGAAACCGCGTCTACACAAACGATGTCCGCCTCCGCGGACTGAAGAAATAAAGATGGGACTCGGCGGTTGAAACCGCGACTGGCGCGCATCTAATTTTCAAAATCTTTTTTCTTAAAACTCTTGTGGGCCGTTGCTCTGAGCATCGCCCAAAAAGTTAAACCTAAATACAAAACAGCTTATCTGTCAAAATCTTAGCACGGAGATTCTAGAAATCGAAGGGTAAAGTGCGCGACTGTCTTAACTCCCACAGCCGATCGCAATTGATCTGTCGCTGTCGCGCACTCTACACCCAAATCAACCCGCAACAACCGGATTGAATCTTAATTAGCAATTAGCAATTACCTGCTAGCAATTACTAATTACCACTGAGAAATTAGCAATTAGCAATTACTTTTGAGCAATTACCAATTACCAACCATAAACTACTTATTCAACGCTTCACGAGCGGCAACCGCTTCGTCAGGATGAATGTTCAAACGGGTCAAATTAATTCGACCTTTATTGTCAATTTCTCGCACTTTGACAATCACTTCATCATTCACAGCTAACTCGTCTTCCACTTTCCCAACACGGTAATCCGCTAACTGGGAAATGTGAATCATTCCTTCTTTTCCTGGCAGAATTTCGACGAAAGCGCCGATCGGAATAATTCGAGTTACGCGGCCGACATACACATCTCCAGCATTCAACTTGCGCGTCATGCCTAGGACAATGTTGTAAGCCCGCTGAGCTTTTTCGCTGTCGTTACCAGCAATTGTCACGGTTCCGTCGTCTTCGATGTCAATCTTGACACCGGTTTCTTCGGTGATGGCTTTGATTGTTTTGCCACCAGGCCCAATTACCAAACCGATGAATTCTGGATCGATTTTCAGCGTTAACAAACGCGGTGCAAACTGCGACATTTCCTTGCGGGGAGTGTCGATAGTTGACAGCATTCTTTCTAAAATGTGCAGTCTGGCGGGTTTGGCTTGGCGGATGGCTGTGGCAATTACATCTAAGGGCAAACCTTTGATTTTCATGTCCATTTGCAAAGCAGTAATTCCGGTGTCGGTACCGGCTACTTTGAAGTCCATGTCGCCTAAAAAGTCTTCAATTGCCTGAATGTCAGTCAAAATTCGGACTTCATCGCCTTCTTTAATTAAGCCCATTGCCGCGCCGCTGACGGGTTGGGAAATGGGAACGCCTGCATCCATTAATGCTAGCGTTGAGGCGCAAACTGAACCCATTGATGTTGAACCGTCGGAAGAGAGGATTTCGGAAACTACGCGAATCACGTAGGGGAAATCTTCTTTGGATGGCAAAACGGGTAGCAAAGCGCGTTCTGCGAGGGCTCCGTGACCAATTTCTCGGCGTCCGGGCGATCGCATCGGCTTAGTTTCTCCCACGGAAAATGGCGGGAAATTGTAGTGATGCAAGTAGCGTTTGTCTTGCTGCGGGTGCAAGTCGTCTCCTAAATCTTGGGCATCGCCCGGGGTTCCCAGGGTAGCTGCGGACAAGACTTGGGTTAACCCACGATTGAACAACGCACAGCCGTGTACTCGCGACGGCAGCACGCCTACGCGACAAGAAACGGAGCGCACCTCGTCTAGCTTGCGGCCGTCTACACGAACGCCATCTTCGATGATTTGCTTCCGCATCATTTTTTTGGTAACGTCTTTGAAAACGCTGCCAATTGTCTTGCTGGTGGCGGCTACTTTGATCGGATCGTCTTCGGCAAGTTCGGCGATCGCAGATTCGACTGCATTTGCCTTAACTTCGTCCAAAGCTGCATTCCGTATTGCTTTGTCTTTTTCAAATCTTGACAAAATGATGCGGATGGGCTCTTGGGCGCGATCGCGAATGAAGTTTTCGAGGGCGAAATCTTGCGGTGGGCGTTCCTCTACCACGAAATCGATGCCCAATTCTGCCATGATTTCGCGCTGGGCTTGAATCAAGTCACAGGCTGCTTCATAGCCGAAGTCGATCGCCTCGATGATATCCTGTTCGGGCAATTGGTTAGCGCTGGCTTCCACCATGATTACTCCGTCAGGAGAACCGGCTACCACGAGATCCAACTCGCCTTCTTTGATTTCGCTGTAGGTTGGGTTGATGATGAAATCGTCCCCTACCAAACCGACTCGCACTGCTGCCATCGGGCCGTAAAACGGCATTTTCGCCAGCAGAATCGCTACGGAAGCGCCTGTTACCGCCAGAACGTCTGGGGGTACTTGTTCGTCCATCGACAGCGTTGTTGCTACGACTTGGATGTCATCTCGCAACCAGCTTGGGAATAGCGGGCGCAACGGGCGATCGATCAAACGGCCAGTCAAAGTCACTTTTTCTGGGGGACGCCCTTCCCGGCGCAAAAATCCACCGGGAATTTTACCGCCAGCGTAGAGTCTCTCTTCGTAATCCACCAACAGGGGCAGGAAATCAATTCCTTCTCTCCCCTGCGATCGAGTCGCCGTCACTAAAACCGCCGTGTCACCCGACTGAATCAACACTGCACCGCCTGCTTGAGGCGCCAGTAAACCAATCTTCAATCTAATATCCCGTCCATCGAAGGATATTGACTTGTCTATCTCTACCATTTAGGACTGCTTCCTTATCTACCACATTCTTTCTCTGTCGGGATCGTAGCATTACCACAGGATGTTTGAGAGTCCGAGGCCAAAAGAGAGGGATAATTGGTGGGCGATCGACTGTCAGCGCCTCGATTGTAAGCATTTATACTCTTTGATTGTTTTGGGCCTGATCGTCGGGTCGATTCTCCGGTCGATCTCCCGCCAAACGCCTTCCATAGATGGTACGATGAATTTTCGATTTGGGAAACTGGTAATTGGTAATCGGTAATTGGTAATCGGTAATTGGTAATCGGTAATGGATAATTATTTCTCATGACTGATGACTCCGTTATTTGCGTACTCTGCGGTTCGTTATCAAAAAAAATATTAATAAATCTTCTAAAAAAGCTGTAGTAAATATCGCAATCACTAAAAAATCAGGATAAAAAAATGGCAATTTTACACGGTAGTTGGTTATTAGAACAAGAAAAAAGTGGCTTATTTATTTGGGGAGAAACTTGGCGGAAAATTGGGGCGATCGATATCGTTGAATCAGCGATAAGTCTACAGCATCCCTTGGCAATGACGGAAGCTGAATTTAAGATTTTCCTAAGTTCCTTGCAGCAGTCGGGCAAACTAAACTGGCAATTACCCGAAACCGCAGAGATTCAGGAGAAAAGTAAGAAAACTAGGCGACCCGCCAAAACGACGGCGGCAGCCCTTCCTACGGAAAATTTATCGGTTATGAGGCAAGTTCGGGCGATCGCACTTCCCACCCAAATCTCGGCAGACAACGCAACTATCATGCCGCAGCACTCAGCAGCCGCACTCTCAGAACCGGCCCAAACTGAGGAAATTTATCTTTATCCTTGGCAAGTTGAGGGCTATTTACTTAATCCTCAAGCAGCTTTTGTTTTTTTGCAATCATTGCCGCTTAATAGCACAGAAACTGACTCTTTTGTCGGTTCTGATTTGCGTTTTTGGTCTCATGTGGCTAGGTGGAGTTTGGATTTGTTGGCGAGATGCAAATTTTTGCCAGCTTTGGAGCAACTATCGGATGGTTCTGCTATTGCTAAATGGCAACCTTTGTTAGATAGTTCTACTGATATTCTCCGTCTCGCTACTTTTTCTAAGCAAATGCCGACGGCTTGTCGAACATATCAAAAGAGTTCGGTAGCGGGTTCTGTAACGGATTTAACGGATGGAAGATTGGCAGCGGATTTTGTAGCGGATTTAGCGGATGTGACGGATTTAAGAGATGGAAGTTCGGTAGCGAGGAAGGTATGGGCTTTGGCGGTGGATTTGCCTGTGGGGGCCCAGGAGTTGGTGTTGGGGTTTTTGAGTAGTGTGGTAGATTGTGAAGTGCGATCCTCTTCGAGGGCTGCGCTAACGGCTATTGGGTCAAATTTAGATATCAAAACTGTTTCTCCAACCCGCGAATGGCTGCAAGCTTTGCAGCAGGAATCTGGAATTGTGCAAGTAGAATCAGCAGCCTTGGAAAAATTGGCAACCAAGCTGAATGCTTGGAGTGCGCCGCTGCAAAATGCACTATCTCAACAAAGTCTATTTCGCACTTGTTTTCAACTCATCCCGCCAGCGCCTGGTAAGGTAGAATGGAGTTTAAATTATTGTTTGCAAGCAGCAGATGAAGCAGAATTTTTGGTAGATGCTAGAACTATTTGGAACAACTCCGTTGAGAGTTTTAATTATGCGGGGCGGACAATACAATTACCTCAAGAAACTTTGCTCAGCGGCTTGGGTTTGGCCTCAAAACTTTATCCGTTCATTGAACCGAGTTTGCAAGCACAGCGGCCTCAATCTTGTCTGTTAAAACCGTTAGATGCTTACAATTTTATCAAGTCTGTGGCTTGGCGGTTTACTGATAGCGGGTTGGGCGTTGTTTTGCCGCCGAGTTTGACTCATACTGATGGTTGGGCGAGCCGTTTGGGTTTGAGCATTCAAGCGGAAACTCCGAAGGTGAATCCGGCGAAAGGTGGACTGGGATTGCAAAGTCTGTTAAATTTTAAGTGGGAATTGTCGATCGGCGGACAGCGCATTTCTAAGGCTGAATTTGAGAGATTGGTAGAGTTGAATTCGCCTTTGGTGGAAATTAACGGCGAGTGGGTGGAGTTGCGCGCAACCGATGTCAGGGCGGCTCAAACTTTTTTTGCTAGTCGCAAAGAGCAAATGACTCTTTCTTTGGAAGATGCTTTGCGTTTGGCCTCTGGCGATTCTCAGATGATTGAAAAGTTGCCTGTGGTGAATTTTGAAGCAACTGGTCAACTTCAGGAATTGTTGAATACTTTGAGCGATAATCAGGCGGTAAGTGCGATCGCCACTCCAGCGAGTTTCCGAGGACAATTGCGGCCTTATCAAGCGCTAGGAGCAGGCTGGTTAGCCTTCTTAGAACGCTGGGGTTTGGGTGCTTGTCTCGCCGACGATATGGGACTAGGGAAGACGATCCAGTTAATCACTTTCCTCCTGCACTTACAAGAAGAAAATGCACTTAAAGCCCCAACATTACTGGTTTGTCCGACATCAGTATTGGGCAATTGGGAGCGCGAAGTCAAGAAATTTGGCCCGACACTGAAAGTGTTAGTTCACCACGGAGACAAACGCGCTAAAGGCAAAGCATTTGCGGCGGCAATTAAGGGCAAAGATTTAATAGTTACCAGTTACGCGCTGGTGTTTCGCGATGCTAAGGAAATTCAAAGCACTAAATGGCAAGGATTGGTTTTAGATGAAGCGCAAAATATTAAGAATTCTGAGGCTAAGCAGTCGCAAGCAGTGCGGCAAATCGAGGCATCTTTTAGAATTGCGCTGACGGGAACTCCGGTGGAAAATAGACTGCAAGAATTGTGGTCAATTTTGGAATTTCTGAATCCCGGCTATTTGGGGCCGCGCAATTTCTTTCAGCGCCGATTTGCTATTCCGATCGAGAAATATGGCGATAGAGAATCATTGCATACTTTGCGATCGCTCGTTCGGCCTTTCATCCTCCGCCGCCTGAAAACTGACAAAGAAATCATCCAAGATTTGCCCGAAAAACAGGAGATGACTGTATTTTGCAATCTGGCGGCTGGGCAGGCGGCATTATATCAGAAAGTAGTCGAAGAGTCAATCGCTAATTTAGAGTCAGCCGAAGGTATTCAGCGCCGGGGAATGATTCTGGCTTTGCTGGTAAAACTCAAGCAACTTTGCAACCATCCCGCTCTTGTGAAAGCAGAAGCTAAGCCGAAAGAATTGAGCATTAACAGCCAAGAATCGGGGAAATTGCAGCGGTTGGTGGAAATGTTGGAAGAGGTTGTCGCTGAGGGCGATCGGGCTTTGATTTTTACTCAATTTGCTGAATGGGGAAAACTCCTGAAACCACATCTGGAACAGCATTTAGGACGAGAAGTTTTGTTCTTGTACGGCGGAATTAAGCAACAGCAGCGGGAAGAAATGATCGATCGCTTCCAGCACGATCCGCAAGGCCCACCGATTATGATATTATCGTTAAAAGCGGGCGGTACAGGTCTTAACTTAACCAGAGCCACCCACGTTTTCCACTATGACAGATGGTGGAATCCCGCAGTAGAAAATCAGGCCACTGACCGCGTATTTCGCATCGGCCAAACCCGCAACGTGCAAGTACACAAGTTTGTCTGCACAGGTACGTTAGAGGAGAAAATTCACGATATGATCGAAAGCAAAAAAGCTTTAGCCGAACAAGTAGTCAGCGCGGGGGAAAACTGGCTCACTGAACTCGATACTGACCAACTTCGCAATTTATTAATCCTCGATCGCAATGCTATTATAGAAACCGAAGAAGAATAATTTATTGGTTTGTAGCAGCCGGGGCGGGGCCGGTTTACTAGATCGATCGTTTGTGTCATATATATTGGTGAATCAGCCCCTACAAGAATTAGAGTTGATTGAGTTCGGATATAAGATAATATATACCTTCTTACCTCTTCCTTCTTCCTTCTTCCTTACATCCGTTACAAAATCCGCTGCCGAACTTCCTTTTTACATCCGTTACATCCGTTACAAAATCCGTTGCCGAACTTCCTTCCGCTTATGATAGACAGAGAATGGTGGACACAACAGTGGCTCGATTTAATCAATACCTACCGCTTCAAAAAGCGTCTAGAACGCGGCTGGCAATACGCCCGCGAAGGTAAAGTTCTCAGCATTAAATTTCCCAACCAAGAAGTAATCGCCCTAGTTCAAGGAACTGATCCCAAACCCTATCAAGTTTCTTTAGGACTCGATACATTAACTGATGAAGATTGGGATTATGTGATTGAAAATATGTCGCAAAGAGCAGTTTTTTCAGCTAAACTATTAGCAGGAGAAATGCCGCACAATATTGAAGATGTATTTGCAGCGGCTGGGAAAACGCTATTTCCCTTAAGTTTGTCAGATATTCGATCGCGCTGTAGCTGTCCCGACCCCAAAAATCCTTGCAAGCACATCAGTGCAGTATACTACTTATTGGGCGATCGCTTCAGCGAAGACCCCTTCGTACTGTTTCAAATGCGGGGAAGAACCAAAGAGCAAATCTTGACCGCACTCCGTCAGAGACGAGGTACGCAAGCAGAGGAAAATTCCCAACTCAACTCTGGCGAAAATTCCCCGACTGCGAATGCTAAATTGCCCAAGGTCGATCGCTTCTGGGAATACAACCAGCAGCTAGAATCATCTTTAGTCGTAATTGTGCCGCCGCCCAGCAGCGAAACAGTCTTAGATATTTTAGGCCCAATTCCCCTCACCACCGACGGAAAAGGAACCGCCAGCAAATCCTCCCCCGCATCTGACGCGCTGAAGCAGCAATTTAGCAAAATCTACCAAGCAGTTAGCCAGCAAGCAGTTTTAGCCGCACTGAAACGGGGCGAAGGAGACTAAAAAATTGATTTTTTCTTCAATCCGCGCACCATCCGGATTTCGTTTGTATAGGCCTGGTTTCAACCGCCGACTTTCTTCAATCCGCGGAGGCCGATTTCGTTTGTATAGGCCTGGTTTCAACCGCCGAGTCTTATGATCTAATTGCTGTTCCTCTTTATTTGAGCGATCGAATAAATATCTTCCTCTACCTCTACCTTTATATCAGCCTCGATCAACTTTTTCAATCGGCTTGCACACAAAGTTTTTACTACTTTAACTTTTGCAATTTTAGTTTGCACAAGTTTACACTTATCCCAGATTACTCATAATCTCGATCAATTCCTGGGGGCGTTCAATCAAAAAATCGGGATTGTGTGCAGCCAAAGCCTCCAGAGAATTAAAACCCCAACCTACAGCAATTATCTTAATTCCAGTTTTTTTAGCAGCGTCTATATCTCGGATTTCATCTCCCACATAAATGACTTCTTCAGGATTTATATGCTCTCTTTTTAGCCATCTATCAATAACTTTATTTTTTCCAAAAGTTGAACCAGAGTAAATAAAGGTGAAACTGTCTTGCAAACCGTTAATTTCCAGCAATGCTAAGACATTTTCTCTGGAATTAGAGGTAATAATACCCAGTTGAAAGCCAAGTTTTTTTAACTCTAGCAAAACTTCCTTAATTCCCGAAAATAATTTAATGTTGGGAATTTCACTGCGCAACTCTGCTTTCAACTTTCTAATCAGCAGCGGGACTTTGAAGATAGAAATGCCAGAATACCTAAGGATTTGCCAAGAATTTAAATTGCTCAGTTGAGCGAGTTCCTCTTTTGTCGCAGACTTAAAGCCGAATTCTGCTGACAAACGGTTAGTGATGCTCAGAAGAATATTGATTGTATCTGCTAAAGTACCGTCAAAATCAAAAATAATTACTTTGGTCATGGGACAATAGCAAATAAGGAACGGGGAATCATACTATTTTAGATTTTAGATTTGGGATTTTAGATGGGATGAGAATCACTTACTGCATCATAGACGAGCAATTGCCTAAATTCTTCATTGGTACAGAAACCGCTTTTTTCAGGTAGATGCAACAGAGATGCAGCGCAGAGGCATTTCAAGATAATTGGGGAATGAGTGCAATCCAAGTCTAATGTATTAGTTCTAATCACCACTGACTGCTGACTACTGACTCTTAATTTGATTTGCTTTGGCATTCCGCCGCAGCATTTCAGGTTTAATTCGCCGCAGCGCTGAGGCTGTAAATCTGCGGTTCCACTCCTCATCGGAAATTTCGGCTAATTCTGCAAGTGTGGGCGCGATGTTTTCAGGATAAGGCTCAAATTCCGCAACGTCAGTTGGTTTAGCAAATCGCTGATTCCAGGGACAAACATCTTGACAAATGTCGCAACCTGCTACCCAACCTTGTAAATTAGATGCAATTTCATCGGGGAGTTTTTCGGCTCGATTCTCGATCGTATGATACGCTATGCACCGATCGGCATCCACGACAAAAGGCTCAGTAATCGCCCCCGTGGGACACGCCTCGATGCAGCGAGTGCAAGTACCGCAATGTTGGGTATGAGCAGCATCCGGCGCTAACTCCAGATTAGTCAAAATTTCGCCCAAAAACACCCAAGAGCCGTATTCCCGCGAAATTACATTACCATTTTTAGCAATCCAGCCAATCCCCGCCCGCTGCGCCCACATTTTATCCTGAATCGGCCCGGTATCAGCATAATACCGCGCTTCAATTCCTTCACCGTGCGATCGCACCCAATTTGCCAAAAGCTTCAATTTTTTGTGCAGAATTTTGTGATAATCCCGTCCCCAGCCGTAGCGAGAGATCTTAGCATACTCGATCGCTTTATCGTCCCCGCCCTCAAACGGGGGATTCGGGGGGCGTTGGTGAGGCGTGTAATAGTTGATGGCGACACATATCACTGACTGCACATCTGGCACGAGCGATCGAATATCCTGGCGCTTCGGGTTAGCCATCCATGCCATATCCGCCTGATAACCCTTGTCCAGCCAAGCCTGCAATCTTTGTTTTTCTCGATCGACATCCGCATCGGCTGAGGCGATCCCGACTTTGTGAAATCCCAACTCAAGGGCTTTTTGCTTAATGAGATCGCTATTAATTGATATTTTCATTGGATTAGGAACCATATCACAAAATGCGCGATAAGTCTATTAATATTTAGACTGATTTTGTCCGAAAATTCATAATACTTTCAAAATCTTTATATTTATAAATTTGAATTCTAATTTGTCAAAAACGTTACATAATTTTAATCAAGGGAGAGTTTGATTCGCTCATTTCAAGTACGCAAGTAAAACCAACAGCGAATCCCAAAGTATACACATGGCAGTTAGTATTCAATCAGCTCAATCTATTTTCTCGAACACCGAGATTGCTAGTGCCGTTCCGGCTACTACGGACTCATTCTACAAACTCAGCGTTGAAGACCAACTCGCACTGCTCTGGTATGCCTACACCGAAATGGGCATTTCCATCACCGCAGCAGCTCCAGGAGTAGCCAGCATGGCGCTTGTCGAAGGCATCCTCAGCGAAATCAAGCAAATGTCGCCGGCTGCTCAAAGCAAGACCATGTTTGACCTCGCCAGCAACGCCGACACCACGATCGGCCGGATTTACACTTCATTGCGCGTCAACACCAAACTCGGTTTTTGGTACGAGTTGGGACAGTTGATGAAACAGGGCGCTGTCGCTCCGATTCCCGCTGGCTATCAAATGTCTCCAGAAGCCACCATAGTTCTTGAAACCATCAAGAAACTAGATCCAGGTCAGCAAATTACTGTACTTCGCAACACCGTAGTTCACATGGGCTACGATCCTGATTTTAGCCAAGAGTACGGCAAACGCTCGGCCCCCCGCAGCACTCCCACCGCTGTAGGAGACCGGGTGAAAACCAAGATTGAGGGTATCAGCGAGCAGACAGTGCTCAGCTACATCGACTACATGAACGCCTTCGACTTCACCCCAGCCGTCGGTTTATTTGCCGAAGAAGGTGCTCTGCAACCTCCTTTCCAAAAGCCGATCGTTGGTCGCGAAGCTATCCTCAACTATATGCGGGAAGAGTGTATCGGACTGAAAATGATGCCGCAGCAAGGTTTATCCGAGCCGGCAGAAGATGGCTACCGACAAGTGAAAGTGACCGGCAAAGTCGAAACTCCTTGGTTCGGCGCGAATGTGGGTATGAACATTGCGTGGCGGTTTTTGCTCGATCCTCAAGGTCAAATTTTCTTTGTGGCGATCGACTTGTTGGCTTCTCCTAAGGAATTGCTCAACCTGATGCGTAAATAGAATATTCTTGTTTGACTGACCAAACAGGACTCTACAGAAACCCAGATGCCTTAAGGTGTCTGGGTTTATATTATTTTAGATTTTGGATTTTATATTTTAGATTTGAAATTTTTCTACTCGTTCTACTCGTTACCAGCAGTGCCTGGTAACGCAGATCCGGAGGCTCTGCCTCCTTTTTTCCAACAAGCGAGGCAGAGCCTCTAGACCTCTGTTCCCAGGCACTGCTGGGAACCAGTTAAGTGTCTGGGTTTATACAATTTGAGATTAGAGATTTGAGATTGCTGTAGGTTCCTGCTTTTTTTCGGAGAATTATTTTCCAGGCCATACCTATATCTTTTGAGGGATTTGCTGGGCCAAAGAGAATGATTAGAGTATATTCATTCATTTGCAATCACTTCTTTTATGACCGCCACAACTCGACCTATTTTAACTCGCTCTATAAAGATTGCTGGCATCACAAAGCCAGCGGTACTGCGATATTTTGAAACTTTAAACGCGGGCGATTTTGAAGCGACTGCTAATTTATTTGCTGAGGACGGAGTTCTGCACGCGCCGTTTGAAGAGCCAATTATCGGTAAAAGCTCGATCGCCACTTATCTAAAAACAGAAGCGCGAGGAATGCAGCTAGAACCGCAGCAAGGTATCAGCCAAATTTTAGAAGATGACCAAATTGAAGTTCAGGTCAGCGGTCGGGTGCAAACTTCCGCATTTGGTGTTAATGTCGGGTGGCTGTTCCTGCTAAATTCTCAGCAACAAATCCTTGCTGTCACGGTCAAGCTGTTAGCTTCTCCTCAAGAATTGCTAAATCTGCGGCCGCATCAGAAATTTAATGTTTAATATAGCAATTCTCAAGTGAGTGAGGTACAGATTGCTAATTGGTAATGGGTAATTGGTAATGGCTAATTGCTAATTGCTAATTGCTAATTGCTAATTGGTAAGAACGCTACTGCAATCAAATTATAAAAACCCGGTTTCTTTGGTATTTGTAGGCAAGTCAGGCATAAACCGGGTTTTTCACCCAAATCTGTGCTGAAGCGTCGCCAACGGTATGAAAACCCGGTTTCTTCGGTATTCGTGCACCTGGGACTGTACCCTAACAATTTTACAGTCTCTTAGAGAGGGACGAGATTGCACGAAAAAGTTGCTGTCACCGCACGGTGCGACAGACAACCACTAGAATCAAAAAACATTGTCAATCACTAATCATTAATCACTAATCATTAATGACTAATGAGTAATGACTAATGACTAATGACTAATTAAGATTTTTCCGGCAAACTCGCTTCCAACTTCAGACAATTGCGACCGTCTAGTTGCAAACTATAGTCCACCCGATCCATAAGCCTGCTCATAATCAACCAGCCATAGCCGCTTTCCTGTTTGGCTTCCGGTCTCGGGGGACTGTAAGTATCCATTTCGTAACCTTTACCGTAATCCCAAATTTCTAAACCAATATCCCGATTTTTTAAATTCAAGCGAATTAACACCGGCAAATTGGGTTGATCTTTGTGAGCATGGCGGATCACGTTAGAATAGGCTTCTGCTAACACCAAGCGCAAACGATTCGACTGACGCGGCCAATCGACGTGCTCTCCTAGCTCTACTTCCAAACTGCTCAGCAACCAATTTTCAACAATTGTTAAAAACCGCAAGTCGCTTGGCACATGAAGCTCAGTATTCATAAAAAAATCCTGTAAGTTTGGAAACCTGTGTCTTCAGACCAGGGATGAAATACGACACGCCGCATTTATTTGGCGTTGATATTTGTCGCTACATGAAGGATACTCAAGACCGGGCGATCGATGCAAGAGACTTTTTTTGAAAGCATCGATCGACAAGCATCAGTTAAGAGTTAGGCATTGACGCGCTAGTTCTGTAACTTTTGCCAGTCGCCCGCCTTCTGTGCGGTAATCTGTGGGCTGTCAACTGAGCGCTTCAGTTTTCGAGACGCGAAGCCCCCGACTATTCGTCGGGAGTGGCTGACAGATTCAGAGAACCTCCAGAGAGAGTATGGTTTGGTCGTCTTCCTGAATGGGATTGTCAGCTCGGATGTAAGCTAACAAATTGTCCAAGTTGATGGAACCAGGCTCCTCAATCAAGAGTTGCCAAAGCCCCTCTTGTTGTAGCATAGAACGGGTTGGTTCGCCCCCTGCGATCGCCTCCGTAGTCACGCTAGCTTCAGTAATCCCGTCACTTGTCAGCAGAAATACATCTCCTGACTTTAAGTCGATCGCACCGGCTTTACCTTTCCAGACTGGTAGTATCCCCAAGGGAATGCCGCGAGCTTTCAGGAAATTCGGCTCTGCTGGCGTTGCACCGCTAGCGGTCTGAGCTTGCACTTCCGAGTGAGACCAAACAATCGGGTAAATGTGACCGGCATTAGCAAAAGCCAGGTGTCCCGTTGACGGAGTGTAACGAGCAACAACCATTGTAATAAAATGGTTGTTGCCGATCAGGTCGTCAGACATAGTGCTATTCATATTCTGCATAACTCGATCGGGCTCTGGAGAAACTTCTTGAGAAAGTTCCCGCCGCATCACCGAAATCGCGCTAGCCATAAATAGAGCAGCCGGAACACCTTTACCGGAAACATCACCCACCGCTATCCAAATATCCCCTTGGGAGTGGACGTAAACTTCAAAAAAGTCGCCGCCAACTGCCCGCGCGGGATAGCAACAAGCTTGCACCCTGACAGTTTCAAAATCCGGCCAACTTTGGCGCAACAAGTTTGTTTGGATTTGGCGGGCCACCTCCAACTCATTTTGCATCTGCTCGGCTAAATCCAGAGTGCGCTGGTAGAGCTTAGCTTGAGACAGGGCGAGAGCCGCTTGAGCCGCTACACCTTCTATTAACTCTATCTCTTCTCCCGACCAAGGGTTACTACCGCCAATCTGACACAGGGCTAGTATCCCCAGCAAGTCTTGCTGATAAGTCAGGGGCACAGCAATCTCAACCGAGTTACCGTCACCCCCACTGTTGGCGTTGACTTGAGTTTGGCGGCTGGCTACGGCTTGCACCAGCAAATTTTCGTCAAAATCAAAGCTGCTGGCTTCGGCGGTTTGGGCTTGGTAGGGGAAGGTACTGGGTAATAGTCGATCGGCCTCAACCGGCCGCAGCATACAATAGTTGGCCTCAAAAGTTTGACCTACGGTTTGAACAATAGTTTGTACCATACTAGAGTAATCTAGCGACCCGCGAATCACGCTCATCACCTCATTGAACAGAGATTCCTTGCGTAAAGCGCGGCGCAGTGCAACACTGCGCTGCTTGTAGTATTTGTAAGTATCTGACGCTTGATTGATAACTGATTTCAGTTCTTCAGGATTCCACGGTTTGGTGATGTACTTGAAAACTTGACCGGCGTTGATTGCTTCTACCAAGTCTTCAACATCTGTGTATCCCGTCAGCAGAATCCGAATCGTATCGGGAAAGCGCTCAACTGTTTTCCCCAAAAACTCGGTGCCGTTCATTTCTGGCATCCGCTGGTCAGATATAATCACCGCCATCTCGCCCTGTTCGTCTAGAACTTCCAGGGCGCTGAGGGCGCTATCTGCTTTGTAAACCTGAAAATCTCGTCGAAACGTCCGGTACAGCAAATCCAAGTTGTCGGGTTCGTCATCGACTACCATTAGTTTCAGCTTGCTTCCATCTCCCCGACTCATGCTATTCCCTTCCTAGGCGAATTAATCAGGTCTAAAACTAGCTTGTCAAGTACCCTTGGCGGATTCAGCGGAGCCGAATCTGCGTCAGGGCTTCGGGTTTCATCGGTAAGTGCCAGATTAGTGATACCACAAGGATATTGGGAACTGGCATCCGGTCGCGGCCTTACCAGACCTCGCCTTAGTTTGGGACTCGTCCTTTACTCCCCTTACTGCCGCATCAAGTTAATTTTTCTGCCAGTCTGAGCTTAGCAGAACGAGAGCGGGGATTTCTAGCTACTTCTTCGGATTGTGGCACGATCGGCTTTTTTGTGAGTACCTGCAAACAGTCTGTTGCTCTCAATTGGTGCTTAACGGGCCTGTCTTCGAGACTGTGAAAAGTAATAATTCCGATTCTACCACCGGGTTTCAACCATTTAGGCGCGACCTTGAGGAAAGTGTCTAAGGACGCTAGTTCCGAATTGACGGCTATCCTTAAAGCTTGGAAAGTGCGGGTGGCGGGATGGATTCTGCCGTTGCGCTGCTTGGGTGGGAAGCTGCTAGCGATCGCGCCTGCGAGTTCTGTAGTAGTTTCAAAAGGACGTTGTGCGACAATCCGCCTCGCGATGCGCCGCGACAGTCGCTCTTCTCCGTATTTGTAAATAATATCTGCCAGTTTAACTTCTTCCCAGTGATTGATAATCTCTTCTGCCGTCAAAGATTGCTGTTGGTTCATACGCATATCTAATTGAGCAGGGTGGCGAAAACTAAAGCCTCGTTCCGGTGTATCGAACTGAGCCGAGCTAACCCCCAAGTCTGCTATGATACCATCAAATTCGGCATCTGGGGACTGATATTCAGCAAAATTCCCGTGCCAAAACTCAACTGGCGCGTTGGCAAATCGGGCCCCGCAAAAACGGATGGCTTGTTCGTCGCGATCGATCGCCACCACAGTCACATCAGCCGCCGCCGCCAAAATCAAACCAGTATGTCCGCCGCCCCCAAGCGTCGCATCCAAATAGCGCCCGCCGGGACGCACACCTAAACCCGCAATTAATTCACTGGCCAAAACAGAAACGTGATAAGCCTCAATACTCACATCTGATGCAGGCGTATCCTTCTCAGACGGCTCGATATCCTTCATAATTTATAAGAACGAAACAAAAATCAACAATACACTGACTAATTACCCATCATTAATTATCAATTATGTCAAGAATTGAGACGAGAACCGAACCAATGGTGCTCAACATGGGGCCGCACCACCCATCCATGCACGGCGTACTCCGGTTAATTGTCACCCTGGACGGCGAAGATGTAGTGGACTGCGAGCCTGTTTTGGGCTATCTGCACCGCGGCATGGAAAAAATCGCCGAAAACCGCACCAACGTCATGTACGTGCCCTACGTGAGCCGCTGGGACTACGCTGCGGGGATGTTTAACGAAGCGGTAACAGTGAATGCACCGGAAAAGTTAGCCAATATTGCTGTCCCGAGACGGGCGAGTTACATTCGCGTCATCATGCTGGAGTTGAACCGGATTGCTAACCACTTGATGTGGGTAGGGCCGTTTTTGGCGGACGTGGGCGCGCAAACTCCCTTTTTCTACACTATGCGCGATCGCGAACCAATTCTCGACTTGTGGGAAGCAGCTACCGGCTACCGCATGGTGAACAACAACTATTTCCGCATCGGCGGAGTCGCAGCAGATTTACCCTACGGTTGGGTAGACAAGTGCCAAGATTTCTGCGATTACTTCCTGCCCAAAATTGACGAATACGAACGTTTAATTACCAACAATCCGATCTTCCGCCGCCGGATTGAAGGTTTGGGTACGATTTCTCGCGCCGAAGCGATTAACTGGGGACTATCCGGCCCAATGTTGCGCGGTTCCGGCGTGAATTGGGATTTGCGGAAAGTTGACCATTACGAATGTTACGATGACTTCGAGTGGGATGTTTGTACCGAAGCTGCTGGCGATTGTTTGGCCCGGTACTTAGTCCGAATTCGCGAGATGCGCGAGTCAGTTAAAATCCTCTATCAAGCCTTGAAAGGACTCCCCGGCGGCCCTTACGAAAACTTGGAAGCGAAGCGCTTAGAAAGCGGGCCAAAATCTGAGTGGAACAGTTTTGACTATCAGTTTATTGGCAAAAAAGTAGCGCCTACTTTCAAGATTCCCAAGGGCGAACATTACGTGCGTGTCGAAAGCGGCAAGGGTGAGTTGGGAATCTATATTGTCGGCGATGACAGCGTGTTTCCTTGGCGCTGGAAGATTCGGGCTGCGGATTTCAATAATTTGCAGATTTTACCCCACATCGTGCGCGGTGTAAAGATTGCGGATTTGGTGGCGATCCTGGGTAGTATCGATATTATCATGGGTTCGGTCGATCGCTAGAAGCAAAAGGGCGATCGCATTTTTTGGCTATTTGCTAAGGAGTGCGATCGCTGCTAGTTTGCAGGTGCGATCGGCTAATATAAATTATGGAAGTCCAACCAAAAGAAATTCAGCGTTATGTCACACCCGACGGCAAAATTCCTTTTACAGAATGGTTAAAATCTCTTCGGGATATCAAAGCTGAAGCCAAGATTCGCGGGAGACTAGAAAGAATTAAGCTCGGCAATTTGGGAGACTATCGTTCAGTGGGATCGGGTGTTTTTGAATTAAAAATTGATTGGGGCCCAGGCTACCGCGTCTATTTTGGGCAAATAGAGCAAACGATTGTTCTCATCCTCTGCGGTGGAGATAAAAGCACTCAAGATCGAGATATTCGTAAAGCTATTGAATATTGGATAGATTATGGGAGTCGAGACAATGCCTAAAAGTGTAAGTTACCAAGACGACTTGATTGAATTCCTGAAAAAACCTGAAGCGGCGGCGGCTTATATCGAGGCGATTTTGGAAGAAAAAAATGTAGAAGCTGAACTCTTGTCACTAGCACTTAGCAATTTGGTTGAGGCTCGCGGGGGCGTAATTCAGCTTTCAGATATAGCTAAGTTGCACTATGAAAAGTTAATAAATTTGCTCTCAAAAACAGGAGGAGATGAAGTTTATCTGTTGGTGGCGTTGCTGGATGCTTTGGGATTTCAGCTAAAAATAGGGGTTAAGTCTGATAGTTTAACATTCGAGGCTGAGGGTGCGATCGCAGCCGCAGAGCATCTTCCTACCGTCGCTCCCATACGGTGGCCATGAAACTGTCCAAAATGTTGTTTGAGTGGCGATCGTTTAACATATAGAGGTTCTGCGTAATTCCTGTATAGCAACAATCTTAAATTGCTGAACATCAATATTTCTCTCTTCTCTCTTCCTCTGTGTCCTCTGCGCCCTCTGCGGTTAAAAATATTTATTTCATAAATAAAATAACATCAACCTTAATTTAATTATGACAGTCCAGCAATCAAATATCAATGACAGTAACCCAGAACTCTGCGCTTTAATCAGCGAAAGAATTGCCGCAAGTCCACAGCAGCGCATAACCTTTGCGGAATACATGGATTTAGCATTATATCATCCGCAGCACGGTTACTATAATGGCGATCGCCCGAACATCGGCAAACAAGGCGATTTTATCACATCACCTCACTGGAGTGCTGATTTTGCCGAGGTTTTGGGCGAGCAATTTGTTGAAATGTGGCAAATTCTCGGCAAACCTCATGCTTTTGCGATCGTAGAAATGGGCGCGGGGCGGGGAACCTTTGCCGCGAATGTGCTGCAATACCTGCAACGAAAATATTCCGATTTATTTAAAACTTTAGAATACATTATTGTTGAAATTTCGCCTGTACTGCAAGCAGAACAGCAGCAAAAGTTAGCTGATTTTAAAATAGTCAAGTGGTGCAATTGGGATGAGATAGCTAATAACTCGATTGTCGGTTGCTTCTTTTCTAACGAGTTAGTAGATGCTTTGCCCGTCCATCAATTTATAGTGGAAAAAAGGCAAATTTGCGAGATTTACGTTGCCGCAGCCGAAGAACAAAACGAACAATCTGGAAGCAAGTTTATTGAAGTAGTAGGCGAACTTTCAAATCTTAAGATTGCCGAATATTTTGATTTAGTCGGAATAGATTTGTCGGCGAGTGTCTATGCGGATGGTTATCGCAGTGAAGTTAATTTAGCAGCTTTAGACTGGATTGGTACAGTTGCGGAAAAATTGCAGCGCGGTTATTTGTTAACAATCGATTACGGCCATCCCGCGCACCGCTATTACAATCCGAGGCGCACCGAGGGAACACTACAATGTTATTACCGCCACCGATATCACAGCAATCCTTATATTAATGTTGGGCGGCAGGATTTAACAGCCCATGCTGATTTTACGGCGCTGGAAAAACAAGGAGAATTGTGTGGTTTGGAGGTAATGGGTTTTACTCAGCAGGCTTTATTTTTAATGATGTTGGGTGTGGGCGATAGAATTGCTTCTCTGTCAACAAATGATGCACAAGTATTGGATTTGACAACATTTTTGCGCCGCCGGGAAGCTTTGCATCAATTGATAGATCCGATGGGTTTGGGAGGTTTTGGGGTTTTAGTACAGAGTAAGGGGTTGAAGGAGGATGAGAAAGGGGAAAAGCTTAAAGGTTTGAGAGTGCCTGATTAGTTACTTGCTTGACTTACGCACATTAATTACGCGCACTGACTCAGTGGCGGAAATTCCCATTTTCCAGAATATAAAGTAGATGGCAGCTTTAAACAATAAGCAGCAGGAATCACCTCAATTAACCACCAATTAAACATATCTCGTTGGGCCGCAGCAAAACCAGAAATGGCATCCCCAGTAATGGCATTGTACAGAATATCCAAGATGGCATTATAGGCTGTTTTGGTGTTGAGTGTTTGCAGCAAGCCGTAGAAGATGTTATAAGCTTCGTCAGTAGCTTGATATTTTCCAATTTTGTTGATATTAGGAAACAAGGTATCTGCCCAAGTTTCTGGGATTTCACAACCATCCTTCAGCCAACAAGATACAATTCCTTGAACGATATCAGCCTTGTGTTCTTCAGGAAAGTAATGTTTAATGGTCGGTTTAACTGCTAATGCTATTCCATAAGCCATATAGACGTATCGCTGATGGGATATTGCATCATTAGGCATCCCAAAGGCTGTCATCACTTCTGCAAAAGCTTCTTCTACATTGCACTTTCCACCTGTTTCGTATAAATCACGATACTTTCTGTCCCAAACCGTGTGAAGTGTTTGCTGTAATTGGTCTGGAATATCTGAGTTGCTGGGCAACTTAAAATCGCTGTAGTAGCCTATGTCAAACTCGCTCATTGACTTTTCCCTCGTTATAGTACCATTTATAAAAAATCTTGCTACAAAACAAGTGTTGAGTTTGTTTTTTGAACTATTAGACTTTTTGCACTCATTCCCAGACTATCTTGAAATTATCTGCGTTAATCTGCGTTGATTTGCCTTAAATCTGCGGTTGACTGGCTCTATCAAAGATTTATGCAATCTTGTTTATTTTGTAAGGTGCGTCGCTATGAGATTGTCGATGTTTTTTGGGATTTTTTATAGCGACGCACCATACAATTATACTTCTAATTCTGCGTGTTTTAATCGTTCCTGAATTGACATTCCCTGCAACTTTTCACTCATTTTATATAAATCAACTTTTGGATAATCACCCTGAAATAGCGGAATCAGAGACTCAACAACCGCAGCAATTCCCTGTGGCGGGACTGCATTGCCAATCTGCCTTCGCACTTCGGTAACAGAACCTTCAAATACAAAATCATCGGGAAAAGTTTGCAGTCTCGCCCTCTCCCGATTTGTCAATGCACGCGGTTCTGGATAATGATAACCCCAGGTTCCGCCACCTCCGCCAGCAATGATTGTAGATGATGGTTTATTGGGATGAATTCGCCGATAAACGTGACTGATCATGCCTTTTACGTAATAGGGACTGTCTTTGGGAATATCAGAAAAATTCCCTCCGGCTTTGATTCGATTCAAAATTTCGACGGTGCGATCGCGAATTTGATGATTTTGGTTATTTTCAATAACTCGATCGACATCTTGGAGTGCTTCGCCCGCTGTGCGATAAGGATTTTGGCGATTAGGGCCGTATTCTGCTTGAGGGTGCACGAAATCAAATCCTGTATCCATCCGAATGCCGACTAATAAGACTCTTTGCCGAAATTGCGGCACTCCGTAATCGGCAAAGTTGTAAAGTTTGGGTTTGACTAAATAACCTGGTGCGATACTTTCAAAGTCGGAAATTATTTGTTTTATTGCTTGATAATTATTGGCGCTTAATAAACCTTTGACATTTTCTGCTACAAAAGCTTTGGGCTTTTTTGTGTTGACAAAATCGAGAAAGTATGTATATAAATTGCCTCTGGTTCCTTCAAGTCCGGGGCGCTTCCAAATTAGGGAGAAATCTTGACAGGGGAAGCCTCCTATACATATTTCTGCTGCGGGAACTTGTGCAATGTTTATATTTTCTATGCTGTCGTTGATGATAACATCGGCAATGTTTCTGCTGAATGTTTTGCAGGCGTATTGATTGGAGTCGATCGCCCAAACTACATCAAACCCAGCTTTGTGAAATGGCAAATCCATGCCACCACAACCGGAAAACAAGGATATCAGTTGCGGTTTTGCTTTCCAGGTTACGTCTTTGAGGCGTTCGAGTGACATATTAGTTCGCAGTGGGACAATAGCCGGCTGAATGCCTGCAACACAAGAGTGTGATTATACCAAATAGTCGTCAGGTGTGCTGTGCAAAACCTACTAATAGTCGATCGCCTTTGATGTTTCACTCTTCGTCATCTAAGGTGATTCCAGCTTGACGCAATTTTTCTGCTAGTCTTTCAGCGCGGAGACTTTCGCGATCGCCCCGCAGCCGTTCTTGCTCAGCCCGCTCCTCCGACCATAACAATAACTCACCTTCGGCATTCCACCACCTCAACCAATAGCCAGTTCTAGATTCGTGGGTGCCTTCCCAAATACCCAAAAACAAGTTTAATCCAGGTATCCAAAAACGTCCGTTATTATCCGGTTCTTCCGCTTCATAACGCTGCGATCCTAAAGAATAAACCTCTAAATGAGCGGTATTCGCCCGAAAAATAACGTATCTCGGTACTTTGATAATTTGCTCATAAAAGAACCATTTACCCACTCGCTGCCTAAATTCAACCGAGTATTCTTCCCCATATGTTGCTGATAGGAATTCGATCACAATTTGGGGGATAGTTCCTTCGGTATGCGGTGTGTAACTGCGGCGGACTTGCGAGACATTTTGAGGATTGACGGGTTTCACGTACATCCAATCGGGTGCTTTGCAAATAGTCTGCGGTTCGTCGTTGGTGGAGGATGGGAAACTAATTCCCGCACACAAGGCAAAATTAGAAACTATTAAGGCATCCTCCACTAATTCAGGAAGCGCGGTTAGAGGTTGGCGCAATGCTGCGGCTATTAAGGGTTGGGTTTCGTCTTCCACTGGGTCGTCCGGTAGTTGAAAGTCGTCTGGTAGTAAGGGCCAGGTTACGATTAGTTTAGTGGCAGAAGGGTTTTTAGTTGCTGCTAACATAGTTTATCAGATGTTATATGGGTTTAATTTTTAATTATACCTTTTTGTTTTTGGGATTAATGTTAATTGCGAGGCGGAGCCAAAGCATCGGCGTTACCAGGCTGAGCCTGGTAACGAGAGGATTTTCTTCAGTCCGCGTCGGCGGACTTTGTTTGTGTAGACGCGGTTTCAACCGCCGTGTTATCTTTGATCTTCTGTTTTAGCTCGGCTGTCATGGCTAGCAGTTCCGATTGGCCGATCGCACTTTGTTCACCACTCGCCAACCACTTCAATTGTACAGTCTCATTTTCCGCTTCCGCATCACCCAAAACCAAACACGCAACTGCACCGCTTCTGTCAGCTCTTTTAAACTGTTTCCCGAAAGCACTGCCGCTCAAATCTATCTCTACACTAAAGCCAGCACTCCGCAATTTTTGAGCTAACAATACCGATTGCTGTTCGGCTTTATCGCCCCTGGATACCAAATAGAAATCCAACTGCGGAACGGGCAAAGGTTGCAACTTTTGCAGCAGGATAATCAACCGTTCAACACCCATAGCCCAACCGACTGCCGCCGTATCTGGCCCGCCCAATTCCTTGACTAAACCATCGTATCTGCCACCACCACAAACTGTTGCTTGCGCCCCCAAATCGTCGGAGATAATTTCAAAGGCGGTGTAGGTATAGTAATCTAAACCGCGCACTAATCTGGGATTTAACTGATAGCTAATTCCTAAATTTGTGAGCATAAGCTGCACTCGCTCAAAGTGCGATCGCGATTCGTCACCCAAATATTCTAAAATACTCGGCGCACCAGCTACAATTTCTTGAGTGCGCTGATTTTTGCTGTCCAAAATTCGCAGCGGATTGCGAGTCAAGCGGTCTTGGGAATCTGCATCTAATTCGGATTTGAACGGTGTAAAATAATCGATTAAGGCTTGGCGATAATTTTGCCTGTCTTCCTTATTTCCGACAGAGTTAATATCGAGTCGCAAATTCTTTAAACCGAGAGTTTGCAGGATATCGCAGGCGATCGCAATTACCTCCACATCCGCACGGGGATTCGCACTCCCCAAGACTTCCACGCCAATTTGATTGAATTGGCGCTGTCTGCCTTCTTGGGCGCGTTCGTAGCGAAACATCGGCCCCGCATACCACAGACGCTGCACGTCTCCCGCCGCGTACAAACTGTTTTGAATAAAAGCTCGGACTACTCCGGCAGTGCCTTCTGGACGCAAAGTAGTCGATCGATCGCCCTTATCTTTAAAAGTGTACATTTCTTTGCCGACAACATCGGTAGCTTCGCCGATGCCGCGTTCAAATAAAGATGTTTGTTCAAAAATTGGCGTGCGAATTTCTCGATAAGCCGCTTTTTTCAAAATTGTTCTAGCGACTGCTTCTATATTTTGCCAATATTGAATTTCAGCGGGCAAAATATCCCGCGTTCCCGGTAAAGTTTTAATTGCACTCATTTTGTTAGTCAGTTGTCATTAGTCAGTTGTAAGTTGTAGTTGTCAACAGTTAACAATTACCTATGCCCTATGCCCTATGCCCTATGCCCTATGCCCTATGCCCAATGCCCAATGCCCAATAACTAATGACTTAATAATTCCCAAGCTCCATAACGATCGCCATAATAAGCTAAAATGCGATCGACTCGCTCGCGGCAGGCCAAATCGAACCCTTCAGGATACTGAATCCACAAGCCCCCAACTTGGCTGTCGTTGTAATCAAACCGCTGCGACTGCTGCGGAATTAAACCAGTTTCCACCCCTTCAACTTGACGCAAATGGGCTGCCACTTCGCGATACACCGCCAGCGGCAATCCAGGGCATTGAATTTGATAGCGGAGTTGTTTTTCTTGTGCCGTTTGCATCATTACTTTGCCTGTCCCCAACCAGAACCCCTATTTAAGATACTTCTTTATCGATCGGCCCTGGTAGAGGGCAGCAGTTAATATTGTCCATACATACTTTCCCCCACTGCAAAGCCCAGCGCACCAGCGTAACTCGATTGTCAGCCCGCGTCTTGTTCAAGATATTGCTAATGTGGTTGTCAACAGTACGCTTGCTAATCTCTAACTTTTCAGCGATTTTCTCATTGGTCAATCCCGCGGCTACTAACTCTACCACCTGCAATTCTCTGTCCGACAGGGTGACAGGGATCCCAGAGACGCTCCCGCTCATAAATTTTTCCTATGTGTGCATATTTACCTATCTACAATTCTAAAGGATGACGGATAGAGTATGAAGAAAAAATTAAATCTGCTGCTGCTCCGGTTTCGGACACGCGAGCACCAACTTGCTTGCAGAATCGCTGCTGAGTGCAAAAGAAGGCGCCGACACCGCAAGACGCGCAGACACTTGCACTCAAGAGCGCCTGGGGTGGCGGATGTTCCCTTGACGCGCGCGCATCTGACATCCGCGCCAAAAAACCCGCAGGTGTTTGCACGTAAAACTACTGGTACGCGCGTACTGCACTTGTGCGTTGAGGGGTAACTGCCAGTATCAGTAAGTCTGATATTATAGGAGCAGCCATTAAAAAATAGCTGGCAATTTTTCTGGGATGGGTTAAAAATAATTATTGACTTGTCTGCTGCTGGTCTAAAATCTAAAATCTAAAATCTAAAATTGATATGACTTATCCTCGCGTTCTGTGTCTGGGTGAAATTTTATTTGATTGTTTAGCAGACAAACCAGGAGTATCTCTAGAAGAGGTAGAATCTTGGACAGCGTATCCCGGCGGCGCTCCTGCAAATGTTGCCTGTGCTTTGGCTAAATTGGGCACGGCGGCGGCATTTATCGGTGCTGTTGGTGGGGATGAGTTGGGGAATTCCCTCGTGCAGGTATTGCAAGAAGCAGGGGTTGATACCGCTGGAGTGCAGCGCCATCCGAGTGCGCCGACGCGGCAAGTTTATGTGTTGCGGAATGAAGCGGGCGATCGAGCTTTTGCCGGTTTTGGTAAAATGGATACTGCGGATTTTGCCGACACCCGCCTCCAGGCTGCCCAAATACCGGAAGTTTTGTTTGAAAATGCCGAGTTTTTAGTGCTCGGCACTTTAGAATTAGCTTATCCTGAAAGTCGAGAGGCTGTAGAAAGAGCGATCGAACTAGCAGAACGTTACGACGTTAAAATTATAGTTGACATCAATTGGCGTCCGGTGTTTTGGCAAAATCCAGACGATGCAAAAGCGCACATTAGAAAACTCTTAAAAAAAGTAGATTTTCTCAAGTTATCTGACGAAGAAGCCGAATGGTTGTTTGGAACTACCGACGCTGGAGCTATTACGTACCGTCTCGATTGCGTCGAAGGCGTTTTGGTGACGGCGGGCGATAAAGGTTGCTCCTATTGTATGTCGGAAAATGAAGGAAAAATCCCCGCTTTTGCAGTAGATGTTGAGGATACAACAGGTGCCGGCGACGGGTTTGTCGCTGGTTTTGTGCGGCAGTTGTGCAAGCAGGGAATTAAGAATTTAGCAGATCCAGAAATAACCAAAAAAATTGTAACTTATGCGAGCGCGGTGGGTGCGATGATAGCGATGAAACCCGGAGCAATTACCGCTCAACCAACCGCCGCTGAAGTAGAAGCTTTCTTGTATTTGTACAAAAATTAGAACGCAAAACCTTTCTAGGTTCGATCGTTCGGACTTGAGTCCTCAAAGTGCAAATAAACATTACATGGGCAGAGGACGGGTTTTGCATTCATCAACTCGCTTAGATCAGAGATATAATGCTAAACCCGCCCCTAAAAGATACTATTGTTTTTTTGTGCTTAGGATCGCGAATTAAATAATTTACACAAGTTTGTGGGATGGGCGTCCCGCCCGTTCAGAAAGGACGGGCGGGACGCCCATCCCACAAGAACCATCAAATTGTAAGTTATTTAATTCTCATTCCTTACCTACTTACAAACTGGTTTTATTGTGGGAATTAATCGCACATCAAATGATTTATAATTTGGCATATAATTACCTCTACCGTTGGGGAAGCATCTACAATTATTGCATCTTTTGGTTCTTCGAGAGTGTCTAACTGACTTGACAACAAGTCTGCTTTCATGTAGTGATTTTCTCGATTTTTTAGCCTGGCTGCGAATAGCTCAAAATTACCTTTGAGATAAACTATTTTCATCCGCTGCTTGTCTCGGTACAGCATTTCGCGGTAAGATGCTTTTAAGGCAGAACAAGCTAACACGACATTTTTATTTTCCAACAGCCACCTGTCTATTGTAGCTTGCAATTGCAACAGCCAAGGCAGGCGATCGGCATCTTCTAAAGGAATCCCCTTACTCATTTTCTCGATGTTTGCTGACGGGTGAAAATCGTCGGCATCGCTGAAATCCCAATTGAGAGATTCCGCTAGCAACTTGCCAACAGTAGTTTTTCCCGAACCGGAGACTCCCATAACAATTACAATCATCGCGCCTATAGCAGAAGGAAGAAGGAAGAAAATTAAGCAGTCCTGGACGCACGGCTGGTCATAAACCGGGTTTCTTCGTAGATATATCGTTGAGAATCTGAGATTTTTCAGAGAAACCCGGTTTATGAGGGTAAGTCCTATTAAGGTTTTTAGTAATTAATGATTTCCCAACTATCTTGGCGGTTGCTATATTTACCAAATATAGGCAATTTCATTTAGTTGTGCGATCGCAAAACCGAAGATTTGCGCAGCGTGCACCCTACATTCATCTCGTAGGGTGCGCGCTGCACACCTGAAATCAGCTACTTTCTAACGCAGGAATTCGCGCGGATCGGTGACGTACCCAGTTAGCGCGGAAGCCGCAGCCGTGTAAGGCGAAGCGAGATAAACTTGCGCTTCTTTATTCCCCATCCGGCCGGGGAAATTGCGGTTAGTTGTAGACACGCAAATTTCCGGTTCGTTCATCCGCCCAAAAGTGTCTTTCGGGCCGCCCAAACAAGCGGCGCAAGAAGGCGCTGCGGGTTCGATGCAGCCTGCTGCTAAGAAGATTTCCGACAGCGTTTGACCGTCGTATTTGGTGACAAACAAATCTTCGTAAACTTTCTGAGTTGCTGGTACTAAATATGTCGGAACTTTGACTTGATTTCCTTTGAGAATGCGGGCGGCATTCAAAAAGTCGGAGGTTTTGCCGCCGGTGCAGGAACCGATGTAAACTCGATCGATCTTGACATCGCGGCAATTGCGGGCCAAGTCGCGGTTGTCGGGAGAGTGGGGTTTGGCGACGACTGGTTCTAATTTGCTGACATCGTAGGTGCGATCGCTATAAAATGTAGCATCCGGATCGGTGTAAAATGCTTCAAACGGCACATTAGTACGAGGATTAACGTAATCAAAGGTGGTTTTGTCCGCAGCCACCGTGCCATTTTTGCCACCAGCTTCAATCACCATATTGCACAGCGTCATCCGTTCTTCCATCGTCAAACGATCGACTGTATCGCCCGCAAATTCCATCGTCCGATAGTTAGCACCGGCAACGCTAATATCACCAATAATCTGCAAAATCAAGTCTTTTGCTAACAAATAATCTGGCAGTTCGCCGTTGAGCACAAACCGCATGGTTGCGGGAACTTTGATTAAGAGTTTGCCGGTTCCCATGATAAAAGCAGCGTCTGTATTGCCGATACCGGTGGCGAATTGTCCGAAAGCGCCGGCATTGCAGGTGTGGGAATCTGTGCCAAACAGCACTTCGCCCGGCCTGGTGTGCCCTTCTTGGGCTAGGGCGATGTGGCAGACTCCTTTGTAGTCGGGATTTGCTTTGAAGTCCGATCGATCTGTGATGTCGTAAAAGTATTTTATCCCTTGTTCCTTGGCAAAATCGCGGAGAATATCGACGTTGCGGTTAGCGCGTTCGTCGTTGGT
Organism: Microcoleus sp. A006_D1; assembly: GCF_036702805.1. Classification (NCBI taxonomy): domain Bacteria; kingdom Bacillati; phylum Cyanobacteriota; class Cyanophyceae; order Oscillatoriales; family Microcoleaceae; genus Microcoleus; species Microcoleus sp. A006_D1. The sequence continues at coordinate 47,016 of NZ_JAUBVZ010000004.1, read as the reverse complement.
GAAAATATAGTGGTCAGGAATTAAGACAATGCTGTCGGGATTCCAGACTTTAGCATTCTCGCCGAATTCGCGTTTGAAAACGCCGATGGTGCCGGGGCCGCAGACATCGTGGGTCATCAACACGTCTGTTTCTACCCAAATGTTTTCTCCGGGCTCGACTTTAGTGCGGCCTGATGCTTTGGCTAAGATTTTTTCGGTCAGGGTCATTCCCATAGTTCGATCGCTCTTTTAATTAGATGCTACAAGTGTATTGCCATTGTACGAAACATCGGCTGATACTGACAGCTAATTTATCAAGTAAACATTTTCTCCCATCTCAAATCGAATATTCTCTTTTCTCAAATCGATTGACTGTCACATTCTTTTTAGCCGATCGCAAATCTATACAATAGCCTATACAGCCCTTAACACAAAAATAAAAATTTTGCAAGTCACTCGATTATGTGACTGGTAACTAACAGCTAGTGAGTGTTATTAGTTAGTGATTACTTAAAAAAAGCAACTTAAATCAGGGACTGTCAAAAAATCTCAGAGTGCATTTCTACAGTTGTAGACCTCAACAAGAGTGAAATCAGCGAGATAGCCGCACCGTAACGGTATCTAGTTTCGCCATTTTCACGCCAATATGCCAATGGAGATACTTCCCATGAATTCACAGAAACAAAAGCGTCAGCGCACAGTTATTTTAACATCTCAAGGTTTTGATAACGTCCCAGCAGCAAAAGCTGAGGCCGAAAGTTACGAAAATTCGCACTCAGATTATACTCTCGAAGTCTTGAGCGATCGCACAAGCTCAGATCCAGATACTTTAACTAAGGTAGCAGTCAAGCAAATCCTCGATCGGGTAGGGGCGATAGTTGTAGAGATTGCAGGGCAGGTGCAATTCATGACTCAACGTGCAGAAGAACTTTTGAGCCAGTATTTTTTACCCCATATCCCATATTCATTACCAGAATCCTTACAACATTGGTTCAAAAATCAGATTTCGCGACTTACGTTCAACAGCAATGTTCCATCTCGCTGTTTACCCTTGCACATTCAACAAGCAGGAAAACAGTTGATCGTCCGGCTGATTACCGATCCCATCAAAGAGCAATATGTCTTGCTATTGGAGGAAGAAGAACTGCAATCTTTCTCTATTTCTGCTCTGGAATTGCTAGGGCTCACCAAACGCGAGGCGGAGGTTTTATTCTGGATTGCCAAAGATAAAAGCAATGCAGCAATCGCTAAAGCGATCGGTTGCAGTGAAGGAACAGTGCGAAAACATCTAGAGCATCTTTACGGGAAACTAAGCGTACAAACCCGGACGGCTGCTGTGATGGTTGCTCTGGAAAAATTGGGGTTGTTCAACGGGGAATTTGTTGCAATATCTTCATAATCCTATACGCAGATCGTCGTATTGTTGCCCGAGTTTATTTGGAAGACTATTAGATCAAACGCTGTTATCTAGCGTTCGATCGCAGCTCGAAAAAAAAGCAAAAAATACGGCAACTCACGAGCGATTTTAGTTTGATTCAAACGTACTTTACGTTTTAAGGAGATGACATGGATTCCATTAAATTGCAAGCAGCAATCGAGCTAGCGGGTGCCTCCTGGCAAGCTGGCGAAACGAGCATGACTCAGCTTTCAGATGCCGAAAAGCAACTGCGACTTGGTTATACGCCGGGGCCTAACGAACCGTCCTTTGAAGAACAAGAGCAGATTGCCAAGATCAATCAGGAAGTCTTTAAGTCGGCACAGATTAAAGGCGAGACTGCTGGCTTTCCCGCCAGCTTCGATATGCGGACAGGTGGATTTGTTACACCAATCAAAGACCAAGGTTCTTGCGGTTCTTGTGTGGCGTTTGGTACTGTGGCAACGATCGAAACCACCATTCGCCGCATTCGCAATAATCCGGCGCTGGCGATCGATTTATCCGAAGCTCACTTGTTCTACTGCTATGCCCGCGCTCTAGGACGTAACTGCGGGAACGGTTGGTGGGTGCCACCCTCAATGGATTCTGCCAAAACAGGACTCGCCATCGAAGCTTCTTACCCTTACACCGCAGCCGATCAAAATTGCAGCAACCTCGCAAGTAACTGGCAAAGTAGCGCCGTTAAAATTAGCGGGTGGCATGAGATTAAATCGAGCGCAGATATGAAGGAATGGCTTTCCACTCGCGGCGCGTTGGTAGCTTGCTTCACTGTTTACACAGATTTCTACGCTTACAAAAGCGGCATTTATCGCATGGTTAGTGGCAAGGTTGAGGGTGGTCATTGTGTCTCGATCGTGGGTTACAACGACACCGAAGGCTATTGGATTGCAAAAAATAGCTGGGGACAGAACTTTGGTGAGAATGGCTTTTTCCGCATCGCTTACGGGCAGTGCGGGATTGACTCCAGTATGTTCGCGGTGGATGGCATCGTTGAAACCGGCTGGTTGTCAAATGTGAAAATTCTCGGACTCTGGACAAACAATGCCGATCGCAATGCTTATGTCTATGTCAGCGAAGGCATCGGCTGGAGAAAACTCTCTGATGCTAGCGATGAAACAAACCTGGATATGTTGATTCAGCTTGCTGCGTCTAAAGCCGCCGATCGTGCAGTCAGCCTCTATCAAGAGAACGGGATCATCAAAGAAATTTACGCCTGGTAAAAAACAGCGGACTTGAGACGATCGTCCAAAATCCCAAGTCCAACAATTAACGATACGCTTCTAGAGATTAAGGAACAACCATGACTTATTCCAGCAATCGGGCCGGTTCACCTGATGAGGCTTGTCTGCCTTGTCAGGCGATCGCACAACCCTTCAACCCCAATACTAAGGAGATAAAAATGGAAGCCTACCCCACCCAAGAACCTCCCGTTCAAACTGCGAAGCAAACCGCAAGTCAAGAAGACCGTCCCACCTTCGATCCCCCCGCTCAAAATGCTGTTAGTCAAGGCAACACAGCTTGGCAAACTGATAAAAAGGTACTGGGACTGTGGACAAACAGCTCAACTCGTAACGCTTATATGTATGTGGATCAGATTGGTTGGCGCAAATTTGCCGATAACTCTGACTCTGCGATCGTTGCCTTCAACGTCATCGCAGCCCATGCTAAAGTTTTAGCTAAACCCGTCCAATACTATGAAGAAGCCGACAACAAAGTATCCACCCTTTACGTTTGGTAAACCTTGATTGTCGCCGAGTCTCCAAGTTTATGCCGCGCTGCACTCAAAGATTTTGCATCGAGTCTGTTGGCGGTTGATGGGTCAACTTCAAGGTTCACCATGCAACCATCAACCGCCCCACCAGCAAATTGCGATTCTAGCGTGACTAAACTTGGCGATTGCTCTTTCTTTTGTCCATAAATATGTTTTTAGCCTTAATCCTTTCGACGTATTTAGTATCTTGTACCCCCCAGTCTCCTAGCATTGCTCCAAATACTCGCATAACATCTCTTGCACAATCTGCCGCACAGCCGAAACAGCAGTCTATACAGCAGCCTCAATCACCCCATACATCACAATCTATGTCTGAAGTAACTTTATCTCAAGCCGATAGTGGCACAGTTTTAACCCTCAAGCGCGGACAGACACTCATACTTCGTTTAGACGAAAATTCAACAACAGGCTACCGCTGGTCTCTGCCCGCCTTAGATACAGAAGTTTTACAATTCAAAAGTGACGACATTAATCTGCCTAGTAATACAGGGATAGGTGGTGGCGGGCAGCGCGTGTTCACCTTTGAAGCAAACAATCCCGGTCAAGTAAAATTACAACTAAAAAACTTGCGTGATTGGGTTGGTGAGGAATCAACCATTGAGCAATTTCAAGTCACTGTTCAAGTCTCCGAACTCTGACGATCTTGCCAAAGACTTTGAACTACCCGCTAGTATTTTAGTGGCAGGCAAAATCCACATTGGGAATTGAGAGTGCAAGAATCTCAGGAATTTGCACAGCGGTTTCAATCATTTAACAGTGAATAAGAGGTATTTTATGTCTGAACAACCTAGTTTTCCCATTCCAGAAAATGCCCGAGCAGATGAAACGACAGGGCGTTACATTATTACTTTCCGCGAAGATGCAGTGACAGAAGGATTAGATATTCTGAGCGATCGAGCTGGCATCAGGGGGCTGGCAAACGCTGCCGATTTCCCGGAGTCGGCTCTAGACTTGAGCCAACTCGAAGCCACAGAGGGAGCAGTCTTTCCCACTCTCGGGGTGGCCGTCGTCTCCTTAGAGGAAGGGGCACTCAGCAACATCATGACCTCAGCTGCAGAGGATTCTGCTATTTTGGCGATCGAACCAGAGCGCATTTTCTATGCCATTGACGATGGGTTGTCGGCTGAGTACCTGGAGGGCTATCGCGATGCGGTGAATCACCTGTACAAGAAAGGGACTAATCCAGAGGCAGCAGGATTCGATCCTCAAAAATGTTTTGCTGATGATATCGCGTCTACTTGGGGTCTGAAGGCAACGAAGGCGATCGACTCTCAGTTGACTGGTAAAGGAATGAAAGTTGCCGTGCTGGATACGGGCATGGATTTATTGCATCCGGATTTCGCAGGCCGATCGATCGTATCGCAGTCCTTCGTGCCTGGGGAGGAGGTACAAGATGGGCACAGTCATGGCACGCACTGCATTGGAACAGCGTGCGGATTCAAGGATATCAACGGCCGCAGGTACGGGATTGCTTACGAATCGACCATTTATGTGGGTAAAGTGTTGAGCAATGCTGGTAGTGGCAGTAGTGGCTGGATTCTCGCGGGGATGGAATGGGCGATCGCCAACGGGTGTCAAGTCATCTCCATGTCCCTCGGAAACACCGATCCAAAACCGTCTCCTGCCTACGAAACTGTCGGCCGTCGGGCACTCCAAAATCGGTGTCTGATCGTGGCCGCCGCAGGTAACCACCGAAAAACGGCTGCTCCCGGTACTGTCGGCCAACCAGCCAATAGCCCGTCGATTATGGCTGTTGCAGCTCTCGATAGCTGTCTCCAAGTGGCTGACTTCTCGTGTAAATCTGGCGGATATCCAGGCGCTAAAGTTGATATCGCCGCTCCAGGAGTGAAAGTATACTCATCAGTGCCTATGAATAAAGGGCGTTATGCTGCCTTCAATGGCACTAGCATGGCGACACCTCACATAGCGGGGCTCGCTGCCCTGTATGCCCAATCGACTGGTAAACGAGGTTCTCAACTTTGGCAATTGCTAACTTCCCATGCTATGGCGCTACCATTACCAAATAATCGTGTTGGAAGTGGGTTGCTGCAAGCTCCGTAATCACCGTTGCGAGCGATCGCAACGGTAGAGATCCCCCTAAATCCCCCTTAAAAAGGGGGACTTTCTAGTTCCCCCCTTTTTAAGGGGGGCTAGGGGGGATCAAGATTTCAAAGTTCAAATGCGTAATCACCGTTGCGAGCGATCGCAACGGCAGAAGTTCCTGTGGGTAGAAGGTGGTGAAAGTGCGATCGCAAACCTCCTTCTACAAACACAATTCACTCTCATTGAACGATACAGTAGGGACAATAGCTCAATGGATTTAGCCCAAAGGAGGCTGAATATGTCTGATGAACAAGTAGAGCGCATCATAGTGACTGTTGACGACCAACACTTATCGGTAATTCAATCTGTTGTCACTGCCTTAGAGTCGGCGGGAATGAAAGTCGATGGGGTGCTACCTGTGACTGGCATCATTACTGGAGAAGTTTCTCAGTCGAAACTAGAAGGACTAAAGAGTGTAACGGGCGTTGCTAGTGTCGAGCTTGATGCAGAAATGAAGGCAATTTAAACCAATCATTTAGGGGTTGGTAAATCCATTTTTGCTAACCCTAAATACCGCACACCTTCGGGAGTTACGTCAAACCGGCAAGGCAAAACCTCTACACCTTCACTGATGGCCTGTCTGAACAATTCTCCGTAAAGGCGATCGGCACTATCCCCCGGAGCAAAATCAGTACAATCCCCGCGATTAATAAAATACAGCATTACAGCCCTCGAACCCTGCCGCACCACCTCGATCAATTCTCTCAAATGTTTCTGTCCTCTCTCCGTCACTGTATCAGGAAATAGAGCTAATGTATCTTTGACCCAAGTTGTATTTTTAACTTCCAGAAAAATAGGTTTTTCCTCACCAGTCAGCCAGAAATCAACTCTACTTTTTTGATCTTTCCCATAAACAACTTCCGGCTTAATCAAACTGTAATTGCCCAACTCTGGAAATAATCGCAATTCCAAAGCTAGCTTAATTACTCGATTTGGCAGACCCGTATTAACTCCCACCCAAGTTGGCACAGTGTCGCAAACTTTAATTAATTCCCAAGTATAAGCTAACTTGCGTTTAGGATTGTCGCTGCGAGATACGAACACTGGATTACCGGGAAGATAAACACCGATCATTGGGCCAGTATTCGGACAATGTGCCGTGATAATTTCTCCCGAATCTAGTTCGATTTCTGCAAAAAATCGCTTGTACCGCTTGATTAAAATGCCGGCTAAAAGAGGGGGATATTTGTAAAGTAAGTCAGTCATTCGATTTTAGATTTTAACTTTTAGACTTTAGATTGAGGCATCATAGCATGAAACGACGGTTGGTAGTTTAGCTAGGCTTACTTATTCATTCATTCTTTGTTTCATATCCTTTGCAGCTAAAGTATAACCTCCATCAGCACCGTCTATAAAATGCACTTGTTGGCCGCCGCGTTCAAACACCAAACAAGTCATCAACGCCCTGTCCGAAACGTGCAAACCGTAAACCAGCTTGCCTTCTCGGTAATTCCTTTCCAAGTACCCCGTCAATTTTTTTCGCCGCCACTCATTGCCAGAAATTACCATTCTCAACATATCATCAAATTTGCGGTAATCCGTAGCTGCGATCGCCATATCTTTATAAACTCCCCAATCTAACTCTTCTGTCTTAACCTTCAAATTCATTAGCAGCGAACCAAGCCCCGTCTCTAACTGTATTTTTGATAAATATAGCTGGCGGTCTAACCAACTAGCATTGCTCGCCCTAACTAGAGTTTCTTTAATCAGCTTTGCGCTATTCAATGTCAATTTAAGATTTTTACGAGCGATAGGATTTAAACAATCTTCCTTGCCGTAAATGTATTGGATTTTTTTTAAAATATTTCTATAAAATTGATGACTCTGTTGACCAAAATCCGATCGCACCATTACCAGCAGCGTTACTATTTCCCCATACGTGCTGGGAATATCCTGCCATCGGCACTCCAATCCCGAAAAATCGGCTGTTGCAGAAATGCCATTATTTTTAATACTGTAAATATTACCAGCCGCCGGATCTTTAATAAGTTCAGTAGCACGGGTTAAGCCGCCGCCGATAAAAACAGCTTGGCTGTAATTCTCCGAAACTTTAAACTTAGCTATTTTTACCGAATAATTAGCGGCTACCACAACTTTAACAGGCACAACCCCAACTCGCAAATCCATGTCAAATTCAGTCTTAGCCAGTTGTTGAGTGGCCAGCAAAGCAATCTTAGCAGCGGGTAAAAGCGATGGCCCAATTAACAGAGAAGCGCCGTCGCCGCCAAACACAAACGGAATCTCAGTTGGGCCTGCTACATTCAAAACAGCAACGATCGAACAAGCCCCCAATAAGTTAACTTCTTTGTATTTTCCAGCTTCAATCGCTTTTGTAGAACCGCGAATATCTGTGACAACAATGTACCAATCATCAGGTACGTCACAAAAATTACCGAGATCGGTAATCTTGAGAAAATTGTCCAGCAAAGGTAATTGGGAATAGAAATTTTCTGAATTCATGTTATCATTTTCCCGATTTGCTATTAAACTTAGTGAAGCCTGTTAGCACTTGCGTTTGTAACTATTTGTGTCTGAAACCCAGAAGCCCTCTCGTTCCCTAGCGGGGATTGCCGGCATTGTCGCAGTCGCCACTCTGATTAGCAAAGTCTTTGGATTGGTGCGCCAAATTGTGATCGCCGCAGCCTTTGGAGTCGGTGTCGCCGTCGATGCCTACAACTACGCCTACGTCATCCCCGGTTTCTTATTTATTTTGCTCGGAGGCATTAACGGCCCGTTTCACAGCTCCATAGTCAGCGTTTTATCCCGCCGCGACAAAAAAGAAGCAGCACCCTTAGTCGAGACTATCACCACCTTAGTCGGTGGCATATTGCTGTTGGTAACAGTCGCTTTAATTATTTTTGCAGATCCGGCGATCGATTTGGTAGCACCGGGATTAAATAGAACAGCAGAAGGTTTAGAAATCAAAGCAATTGCCGTGCAGCAATTTCGGATTATGGCACCGATGGCCTTACTTTCAGGCTTAATCGGCATTGGTTTCGGCACTCTCAACGCCGCCGATATGTACTGGTTGCCTTCGATTAGTCCTTTATTTTCCAGCGTTGCACTTGTCGGCGGTTTGGGAATTCTCGCCCTGCAACTCGGAGACAAAATAACTCAGCCAGAATACGCACTAATCGGCGGCTTAGTGTTAGCTTGGGGAACTTTAGCGGGAGCAGTTTTGCAGTGGTTGGTGCAACTGGTGGCGCAGTGGCGGGCGGGCTTGGGAAAATTGCGTTTGCGGTTTAATTTTAAACGCCCCGGAGTACAAGAAGTAGTTAAGGTGATGGTTCCTGCTACCTTGTCATCGGGAATGCTGCAAATTAATGTCTATACTGACCTATTTTTCGCATCGTACATCCCTCAAGCTGCATCTGCTATGGGCTACAGCGGCTTGTTGGTAATGACTCCTTTAGGGATTGTTTCTAATGTGATTTTAGTACCATTTTTGCCAATTTTTTCTCGCCTTGCCGAACCCAAAGACTGGCCGGAATTAAAAGATAAAATTCGTCAAGCTTTAATTTTGACCGGGATTACGATGCTACCGCTAAGTGCTTTAATGGTAACACTTGCCGGGCCGATCGTCCGCATTGTTTACGAACGCTATGCTTTTAATCAGTCAGCCTCGCAATTTGTCACGCCGCTCTTGATGGCTTACGGTATTGGAATGTTTGTGTATTTAGGCCGCGACGTTTTGGTACGGGTATTTTACGCTTTGGGAGATGGAGAAACGCCTTTTCGCATCAGTATTGTCAATATCTTTTTGAACGGACTGCTGGATTATTTGTTAGTAGGAGCTTTCGGCGCGCCCGGTTTAGTTCTGGCGACGGTGGGAGTGAATCTTGTTTCGATGGTTATGCTTTTGTACTTATTAGATAAAAAGCTGGGTGGCTTGCCTTGGGGGGAATGGAGTTTGCCTTTTCTGGGGTTAGCTTGTGGAAGTTCTCTAACTGCTTTCGTGTCCTTGGCTACTTTGCAAGGCTGTCAAAGAGTTTTGGGTACTGAAGGTTTGGTAATTCAATTAGTGCAGTTGAGTCTGGCAAGTTTCGCAGGGTTGGGAGTTTTTGCCCTGTTTGTCAGTCAGATGAAGTTGCCGGAAGTTGATATGTTTGTCGATCGCATTCGCGGGCGTTTTGGAAAATAAATCGTCCAAGCTTGAACCGGAATTTGATGTGATAAGTCTCGATAGACAGACAAGACTTAGGGATTTGCGAGGTTGATTTGCTAGTAACCTAACGCCTCGTGAATGTTGCCGTAGTCATTAATGGCATACTCTATTTGCACCATCAAGCGCGGTTTCTGGGTTGGCTGCGTTCCCCTGTGAAAGCAAAGGGGATCTTCTACAAAGCCAAAACCAGCTTTTCCGCAGACATTCACTACATTTCGATCGCCGTAAAATTCAACAATCTTTTCGTCGTTGATGTCTGCACAGCGCGTACCTATAAGTTGGTGCAGCAACTTTTTGCCTTTGTGAGTTCCGCGAATGTAAGCGTGCGGCCCGCTGGACATATCGACATCGGTAAGGTAGAAAAAAAACTTAATGAACCGATAGTCGTCTAAATCGTAGTGAAATACTTGTGCGGCCTCGCGTTGCTGGACGTGGTTTTCTGCTGGAACTGGGAAACTCCACGATATTTCGCTTCCCATGTGTACTGGTTGGGCACCTAGAAATTTAGCTGCAATAGCCAGTATTCCCGGGTCTTTTTCGAGTTTTTTCATGGTTGAAGACAGTTGTCCGTTGCTCATATAGCTGCAAACACGGGCATTTTCAGGTAAGTCCGCACCGACTTGTTCTGTCCCTTTGTAACGGAAGGGACGCTTGGCCTCTCTGTTAATGTAGCCAACGGTAGAATTCGCAAAGTTCAAAAGTTCTTGAACAGCATAGGACGGTAGCTGAAGACCTTGATAGCAACTGTCAGTTTCGATCGTTGCTGCGATCGCATCTACATCCAATTTTCCCAAAACTGAAGCGTTTTCTTGACTGATTTCGCGAGATTGAGTTGGACGCTTCAACAACATCGTTGCCCAGTCGCGTACAATCTCGAAACGAGCGCACTTTCGCATCAAAAACAGTCGGGGGTCTTCAATCAGACATTGATAGTTTCTGAGGAAATAATTGGCAAGCTTGTACCAGATATTTTCCGATTTTTGAATCACGGTTGTGTTCATAATTTGCGGTATTTTTGTACAAAATCTGTTCTTGTAGCTTGCACCTTTGATGTTTAATTTGTCTTTGTTGGCAAAAAATATTGAGCAAACAAAGACTTTGTATGCAGTAATATTATCTCATACTTACTTAGGTTTGTAAAGAAATATTTCATCTTTTAATGATTGTTGCTCTTGATAGCTCTGTCAATTTAAATTCGGCTGAACCGACTACATTGACTGATTGTTGTTTGCTGCGATCGATCGCTAATGCAAGCTGCAAGCGATGTGTTGCTTTGATTTTAATAATGTCACTACTTACGCCCGCAAATCCTTTCAAATCCTATAGGCTTATAACTCTTTATATTCGGCCGCAAACACAAATAAAGCGGGCAATGCCCGCCTTATTTGTGTTTCCCAACCCGCGCTTTACTTTACATCTTCCGCTGAAATTCCTCAAGCACATCCATCAAATGAACTTGAGACTGCATCGGAATCAAATCTGCTAGCGGCACTTCCCGCTTACCGCCGCCCAACTTAACTGAAATTCCTTGCAAAACTCCTGCAACTCTGTCATCATCTAAATTTCCATCTTCCAACATCGGGTAAAGTTGTTCGGCAACAACGGTATGCAGGTGGGCATCACGGAGATACAAATGCCACTTGGCAATGTCAATGTAGACATTTTCGCCGATTTGGGCGGCTAAGGATTCGATCGCCAGCGTAGTATTAGCCATATAAAAAAAGCAGAAAGTTATTTGTTATCAATCAAAAGAGTTAACAAATCGCCGACAATCACCTTCAGCCAGAATCTTTGGTGAGGGGCGAATAATCGGCGATCGCAAAAATGAAAATCGCGTGGGCCAAAACTACTAGAGCCCATACACCCGTTACTGTAACCGCCCAAGGCCAATCAGCCTTTTGCAAATTGTCAACAAACCACAAACCAGAATTAGTAGCAGAAAAAAGACCGACGTGGATCGCAAAATTCATGCGGTCATCTAAGCGGCGGTACTCTGGATCGTTGCGATCGGGTTTGCGGGGCCAACGAGGAGGCATAGTTTCTCACTTTATGTTAGGTAGTTCTCTGCCTATTTTAATCTTAAGCGCAGCTTTTTGAATTCTGCATCCCTCTCTAGACAGGAAATTTATTCCTCTAAATTTTGATAGTCCCCTGACTTGCCGCCGCTTTTGCTTACCAGACGAATCGATTCAATGGCGATCGACTTTTCCAAAGCCTTCGCCATATCGTACAGAGTCAGCGCCGCCACCGAAACCGCCGTCAGCGCCTCCATTTCCACCCCAGTTTCCGCCTTAATCTTCACCGTCGCCCGAATTTGATACCCCGGCAACTCAGAATCCGGTATCACCTGCACCTCCACGCTGCTGATGGGCAGAGGGTGACACAGAGGAATCAAATTAGCCGTCTGCTTCGCCGCCATAATTCCAGCCAGCCTTGCAGTGCCCAACACATCCCCTTTCGGCGCATTCCCCGCTTCAATCGCAGCAAACGTCTCCGGTAGCATCCGCACCCGCGCCGCAGCCACAGCTTGCCGTACAGTTGCCACTTTCGCCGAAACGTCTACCATTTGGGCTTCCCCGGTGTTGTCGAGGTGAGTTAGCTGCGCGCGATCGGGCAATTTAGAAAAAGTTTGCGAAAGGTCTTGCATTATTTTGAAAATGGTGTTACTGTTAGTTTCTGTGAGAAAAGAAGTTAATCAATTTTAGATTAAATCTGGACTTGACAGGGGCTTGTAGCTTAGTTGGATAGAGTGCATGGCTACGAACCATGAGGTCGGGGGTTCGAATCCCTCCAAGCCCATTAAAATAAAATATAATTTTTGATCCCTGAGTTTTGAATTAAGAAATTAATTTAATTCAGGGATCAAAGATTATACAGGTTCGTAGTGAGAACTTCAGTCCTCTTTTGTAGTTTCAGTTACTAAGGACTTTAGTCCTTAAGTAGGTAAGTAAGCACAAAAAAACAATAATATCTTGTAGGGGCGGGTTTAGCACACGATATACGATATAAGCGAGTTGATCGTTACAAAACCCGCCCTCCCCATGTAATGTTTATTTGTACCCAGGTACTTACTACTCCCCATGTAATGTTTATTTGTACCCAGGTACTTACTACAAGCAGCTTATCGTCACTTATTCAAAGCATAAACATCTTTGCCTCGCCCGATCGCAAATTTCATCGAATAAGACAAATCCTTGCTAGAGCGAGTAACAAAAATCAGCAAAGCCAAGCCAGCGAGTCCAGCCGCCAAACCAAACATATTTCTGTAGCCGACAAGTTCCGCAACAAAACCTAAAGTCGGGCCAGCAATCGCAATACCCAAATCAAATCCACCAATACAAAGCGAAAACAATCTGCCCCTTTCTTGAGGTTCGCACCTGTCCGACATCAGCGTCACCATCATCGGTAAAACAGTACCGCCGCCCGTACCTTCAAACAAAGCAGCGATTAAAAAAGCACCGCTGCTGTTAGCAAAATACAACAATAACATCGACAAGGCGTAACAAATTAGACCGCCAGAAATAAACAAGCCGCGGCCGTATTTGTCCGAAGCCCGTCCCGTCAACAACCGCAAACTGAAACTAGCCACAGCCGCCGTAGAATAAAATAATCCCGGATTCAAATTAACCTTAGTTTCTTGGAGAAACAAAGGCATAAAAGTGCTCAAAGTTCCGAATACCAAACCAACCAGCAATAACACCAAAGCCGGAATCCGCACCCGGGGATTCCACAGCATTTGCCAGTATTTTTGGTTGTTTTTCGCCTCAGATAGCGAATCAGATTTTGTTAACTCGGCAAAATTCGGTTCCGCAATTTTGCTGGTAAAAAACACAGCCATTGCAGCCAAAGCCGCCGACATCGCAAACAAAGCAGGATAACCAAACCCAGCTTGCATAAATCCGCCCATAGCCGGGCCAAATGCCAAACCGATAGGGGCCACCAAACTCATATAACCGATTAATTCGCCCCGCTTGGAGGGTGGCGACAAATCTGTCACCAAAGCGCTGTAAGCTGTGGTAAAAGCAGCGATGCTAATGCCGTGAAAAGCGCGGAGAAATAACAGTAAGGGGACAGATTGAGCGAACAGGTAGCCTATAGGGGCGATCGCAGCAACTGACACTCCTAGCAGCAAAACTTGTTTTCGCCCCGTGCGATCGGCTATTTTACCCAACTGCGGCCTCGATAGCAAAAGCCCGATCGCAAATGCACCCATCACAAAGCCAATTTGCTGCTTTGTACCGCCCACAGATTGAACGTACAGAGGCAAAGTTGGCAGCAGCGAAGCCAAACTCGACCAGAATAGCAGGCCTGCGGTAAATAAAGTCACCAAGCTGCGTTTGGGTTGGGGTTCGATGTCGCTAAAAATATTCAAGATGCAAATTCCCTTTAAATTTTCTGATTACCAATCACCAATCACCAATTACCAATTACCAATTCACTAACTTGAGAATTGCCATATCTGTCAACTGTCAACTGTCAACTGCCAACTGTCAACTGCCAACTGCCAACTGCCAACTGTCAGTCTCACCAATCAACCTCGGCCCTTTCCTCCACCACCCGGTGATAAACCCACTCAGTTTCCATCGCCAACTTCTGCCAACTAAATCGGCGTTCCAAATCCTCATAAGCATTGTCAACCAACCACCGCCCGTAACCCGGATTTTTCAGCACCTCCAAAATTCCCCAAGCCAAAGAATCCCGATTGTTTGCCTCAGTAACAACGCCAGTTTTAGTATGCTGCACCACCTCCGGCAAGCCGCCCGCATTCGACACCACCACAGGTACTCTTGCAGCAAAGCTTTCTAACGCCACAATCCCAAAAGGTTCATAAAGACTGGGGAAAACCGCGCAATCAGCTACAGTCTGGAATTTATCGAGATGTTCCTCAAACATGAAGCCCGTAAAATAACACTTATGCCAAATTCCTAAATTCCAAGCCAAAAGTTTGAGATGATCTGTATTGCCGCCACCAACAATTACTATTTTGGCTTTCCCCCCCATTTCCCAAATAACTTTAGGTGCAGCATTCAGAAATACAGCAATGCCTTTTTCATAGCTAATTCTGCCTACATAATAAACTATTTTTTCGTCGTCTGCTGCAAACTGGCGGCGGAAACCCATCGCATCAAATTCGTTCCTGCGGGGCTTTTTTTCCGACCTGATTCCGTTGTAAATTACCTCTATTTTGTTCCAGGGAGTCGATAGTACCCGTTCGGCTTCCCGCCGCATATAATCGCTGCAAACAATTACCCGCCAAGCGTTGTAAGCGAGGTCGTTTTCCTTGGCGTTAATGTAGCGCTGCCCGTCATTGTGGATGCCGTTGAAGCGCCCGTATTCGGTGGCGTGGATGGTGGCAATTAGCGGCACTTTAAAGGTATGCTTGAGGGCGATCGCCGCATCTCCTACTAACCAATCGTGAGCGTGGATGATATCAAAGGGGCCTTCTTCCAGTATCAGTTTGCCGCCTTGGTGGCCCATGCTTTGATTGAGGTTCGCCACCCAGTGAAAAAAGTCCCTTGCGTGCGCCACTACTACCCGATGCACGTGTATTCCTTCCACCACTTCGTACATCGGCGCGTGGCCGAACTCTACTGTAATTAAATGAATCGAGTGGCCCAGCTTCACTAATTCTGGATACAGTTCCGATACGTGGCGGGCGATACCGCCTACTATTCTGGGAGGAAACTCCCACGCCAATACCAAAATTTTCATTTTTCTCCCCTCCTAATAATTTATATATCTTAATGTTTAGTGTTGACTACTTTATTGTATAATAACCAGCCTAAAATGTAGATTGATCGCAAATTTATTCCCGAGGGCTGACTTTTGGCAGCAACCAGGACGGAAAATTATGCAGAAACCGGGTTTTTGCAGGAATTGCTCGATCGCCCGAAACTAAAATATTTGGGCTACACCGTCAGTTTCGGGCGATCGCGCACCGCTACCCTTGCTTCAAAATCGGCTCCAATTCACGCCGAAAACTAGCCCAAGCAGCCACCGATGCAGAGTCTGACACAGCACCCTTACGCATCAAAATCGCGCCGTCTTCAAAGCCAACAATGCCATACTCGCCCGATTTCGATAGTCGATCGATCGTCGGGACGATTTCCTGCAACTGTCCCCGTTCCCGGCTAAACGCAGCCTGATACTGCTGCAACTGCCACATATCGGCAATTACATATTCCATCTTCACTGCTTTTTTCGCATCATTCCGCAGTTCCAACATCGGAAACCTCAGAATTTCCCGGCGGCTTGACAAAATCGGCACAATAGTATTCGTTGCAGCCACGCTAGCATCAGCAGGAATTTCAGCCAACAGCGGCCGCACTTGAGACACATGCTGCCACTGTCTGATCAAAGGAACCTGCACCCAAGGATCGATCGCATCCGGTAAAATAAACGAAAAAGTCCGATTTGGGTTAGATGTGAAGGTAAAAAATAGCGACAAGCAGATGCAAAACCCCCAAAAGCGGCGAAACTTTGAAGACGAAGGGAAAGGCAACACGGCATTCGGAAAACGCAAGATTGTTTGTTCTCCCCTCCTAATTTTATCCTCTTCCTTTTGGCGCCCGGCCCACCACAGGATCGCTCCATAAAACAGCCCAGGAACCACAGTCATCGCATAGCGAATATTAATCGCCAACACCGACTCTCCTTTCGCTGAAAATAGCTTCAGCAGCGGAAATCCCGCAATCATCCAAGACGCAGGCGCTACCGCAGGAACCAAAGCTAATGGCAACCACTGACCCAGTAGGTATTTAATCTTACCAAAAAACGGCGTAAATAGTTCACCTACCAAACGCCCAGGATTGCTAACCATTCCCCAAAGAATTTCCAGAGTCGAAGCTTCATCCCCATCGGCATATTGGCCGAAGCGTTCCATCATAAACCGCTGGGAGATATCAGCAGAAAACAAAGGCATAATCAGATTAGTCAGGACGATCATGTAACCAAAACTGAGAATGCAGACAGCCAAGCCAGTTAAAGGATAGCGCCGGCTCAAAATTAGATAAACTCCCACGCCAAATAAAACAACTCCCCCATCTTCTCGCACAGCCAAAATTAAAGTTGCCAGAATCCCAAACAGCGGCCACCAGCGCTTCTCCATCGCCAGCAGCAAGGTAAAAACATAAAGCGGAATTTGACAAACATCGTGAAAATTGCCCAAAGTCGGGCCGATGACCGCGTTAGCTGCGTAATAGCTCACCACAATTGTCGCTGACAACCGTGGTTCCAGATAGTGTCTGGCGAGAGCATAGAGCACTCCTCCCGCCGCCGTAATCAAAGTTACCTGTAACACAGTCAGAGTGACAGGCGAGGGAAACAGCGAGTAAATTGGCAGCCACAGCATGAGCGCCGGGGTGAAGTGCTGCCCCAGCCGGTGATAAGATACTTCCGGGAGTTCGTGGTGATGAACGACATTGGTGGACAAAGCCGAAGAGAGGGAACTCTCAAACAAGTGACCACGAGTGCCGTTCCAAAAAAGTTGATTGAAAATGCCTTGGTCGTATGTAGCGTAAAAGCTGTAGTAGCGGTGCAGCGTCAGCAATAGGCATAGCACAAAAAAGGTGATCGCCACTTGAACCACCACCTGTAGCGACTCATTTTTCTTCCATCTCAAAAATGTCATTGGCCCGCCGTAACGAAATTATCGGACAATAGCATAAATCTAAAGGAAGTATTAAATTAAAGTAGAAGTGAAATAACTCGGCTCGGCAATGGTCAATTATTTTCACCCGATCGAAAAGCTCAACAGCGTCCATCCGACATCCGGCACCGGCGACACCGACTGTTCTCCCGAACAGGCGGCATCTTCCGCACCGCTTTTACAGCTTTTGCTGTTCGTAGACAAGCGTCCCTCTTCCAGGGAACAGACCAGACACATCCGCAAGTACCTAAAGGATTTGAAGGCAGAGTGCGACTTTGAGCTTCAAGTCATCGATGTAGGAGAACAACCGGATTTAGCCGAACACTTTAAACTTGTAGCCACTCCCTCGCTGCTCAAAATTCATCCCGAGCCCAGGCAAACTCTCGTCGGCAGCAATTTGATCGCCCAACTCGAACACTGGTGGCCTCGCTGGCAGCGTTCTGTAGAAGAATACGCAGCTCAGCAGCAGTCGGTTTCGGCTCTGGCTGCCAAGAATGCCGACCCAAAACCCATCTATTCGGTTGCTTGCGCTACTGAGCTCGTGCAGCTTGCGGATGAAGTTTTTCGGCTCAAACAGGAAAAAGAGCACCTGCAAGAGCAGTTGCAGTTGAAAGACCGGATTATTGCGATGCTAGCTCACGACTTGCGCAATCCCTTGACGGCCGCATCTTTGGCTTTGGAGACTTTGGAGTCAAATCAGAAGGTGAAAGAAGGCCAAAAGTCGCGTTTGACACCGACTCTGGCGGCTCATTTGATGAAACAAGCCCGCCGCCAAATCCGAATTGTCGATCGCATGATTACAGATATTCTGGAAGCAGCCCGGGGTACAAACGCTCAACTCCACATTGAACCAAAAAAAATCGAAGTGGGGGCGATTTGTCAAGAGGTAATTTTGCAATTTCAAGACAAGTTTCAGGCGAAAAGTCTGGACTTAGAAACAGACATTCCCGCAGATTTGCCTTTGGTTTATGCCGATCCCGATCGCATCAAACAAGTCATAGTCAACCTGCTTGACAACGCCAGCAAGTACACGCCAGAGCAAGGAACTGTTAATCTTTCAATTCTTCACCGCACCGCTTACAAAGTTCAAGTCAGCATTTGCAACAGCGGCCCGGGAATTCCTGAAGAAGATTGCACGAGCATTTTTGAAGACAGCTTTCGCTTGCAGCGAGATAAATCAACAGACGGTTACGGCATTGGACTGTCTCTGTGTCAAGGCATCATCCGCGCCCACTACGGTCAAATTTGGGTAGACTCTGTACCCGATCGCGGCAGTTGTTTTCACTTTACTCTGCCCGTCCAAAAATAGTTGTCAGTTGACAGTCAGTTGGCAGTTGATGGTTAGCAGTTGACAGTTGACAGTTGGCAGTTGATGGTTGGCAGTTGACAGTTGATGGTTGTCAGTAGCAAGCGAATTTGATCTGAAAGTTCAACTTGAGCGCAGTGCAGCAATAATCTGTTCGTTTGCCTTGGGAAAAGTAAATTGGTCAATTTCGTCGAGTGTCACCCAGCGAATTTCATCGCATTCGATCGTTTGCGGTTCCCCGCTGACGTGGCGGCAGTGGTGGACGTAGAGCCTGACTGTAAATTTAGTGTAGTCGTGGTCAATTGTAATCAGGCGATCGCCCACTTCGACGACAATCCCCAACTCTTCCATAATTTCCCGTTGTATGCAAGCTTCGACGGTTTCCCCAGGCTCTATTTTACCCCCCGGAAACTCCCAGAAACCGCCGTGCAGTCCGTGTTGTCGGCGCTTGTCAATCAAAATTTGTTGTCGATCGTTCCAGATCGCAGCAACGCCGATAACTTTGTGGGCCACAGGAGAAAGAGACATATTATATTAATAGGGAATTAGTCGTCGGTCATTGGTCATTAGTCATATTATATCCGGTCGATTACCACAACAAAATGGTTCGTAGTGCGGACTTCAGTCCGCAAAATGGAGCGGACTGAAGTCCGCACTACAAACCCGATCGAGTTCGGTCTTTCGATCGCCCACGATATTTAAGAAATATATCAATAATTATTCAATTATTTAATCTAAAATCTAAAATATAAAATATAAAATATTAAGCCCCCATCTTCCGAAGGGGGCTTGACACTTGTACAATTTAAATGTTAAGGATCTACTAATCTTCTGAGCCGTGTCTCTCACTAGCTTGTATAGACTTTTCAAAAGTCATTCGCTGTTCGGCATTTTTGAGAAAATAGCCGCTAATCATAGCCGAGGCGAGCAATCTACCCAAATGTTCGCGACTGGTAGTCACTGTCACCCCGAAGTGTTCCGAAGGCAAATTCCCCAAAAGTCCGACAATATTTCGCTCCATTACTTGAAACACTTCGTGAGAAGTCGGCTTAGACAACTGAGAAACAGTGTCGGGAGCCATTGACTGCACGTATTGCCATAATAAGTTGGCATTTTCTCCGTCTTCTTCAAAGAATTCTGGGGATTTATTAGATGAGTTGCTCACGAGTACCTCCGTTTCAGAGACAGCTTGTTATGTTAGACGCGGTTAAATTAAATAACCTTTATCCGATCGCTGCTGATGTTTATTACTAAGTAATTACTAATGTAGCAGGACAGTCCTAGCAACCGAGTGGGCACAACCGTATTAAAGGCGGCGGTTTTTACTATTTTAGATTGGGGAATGGCGATCGAGTTCTGGTTGCCGATCGCACAATCCCCAATCTACCTAGCAGGCTAGATAATCGTTGATATCTTGCTTGCGCTTGCGGAGTTTGGTCAAAGCTTCCCGTTCTATTTGCCGCACCCGTTCCCGACTGATGTTGAGACGATCGCCTATTTTTGCCAAAGTTAAGGTTTGCCCGTCTTCTAAACCGAACCGCAAGGCCAGCACATCTCGCTGTTGCTGAGTCAGTTCCGCCATCAGTTGGTCTAAGTCAGTCCGCAGAGAAGATTGCAAGGCAAAATCTTCTGGGGTAGTACCCGTATCTTCCAATAAATCGCCCAACTCAGTATCTTGATTGTCTCCCACGCGCAAGTCCAGGGAAAGCGGGAGGCGCGCGCGATCGAGATATTCGCGAATTTGCTTGGGAGTCAAATCTAACTCTGACGCCAATTCAGCAGCAGTAGCCGCGCGGCCTAGCTGTTGAGCAAGTTGGCGCTGAGCCTTTTTAATTTTGTTGAGTTTTTCGGTGATGTGGATCGGTAAGCGGATGGTGCGGCCTTTTTCGGCGATCGCCCGCGTAATTGCCTGACGAATCCACCAATAAGCATAAGTTGAAAATCTGTAGCCCTTAGTCGGGTCAAATTTTTCTACTCCCCGCTGCATCCCGATCGTGCCTTCCTGAATTAGGTCGAGTAAATCTACATTGCGCTTGATATATTTTTTGGCAACAGACACTACCAGGCGCAGGTTAGCTTCCACCATTTGGCGCTTTGCCCTTTCGCCGTGGTTGATTGTCCGCTGCAACTCAAGCTCAGTCAGCCCGACTGTCTGTGCCCATTCAGCCACCGTCGGGTCGCGGCCTAACTCTTCTAGCAGAGTCTTTTTCTCTTGATTCAGTGCGGTTGAGCGCTGTACCTGTTTTCCATAGAGTATTTCTTGCTCATGGGTCAACAAGGGGACGCGGCCGATTTCCCGCAAGTAAGCGCGAACAGAATCTGTATCTGAGGACTTAAGAGTTTTCATGAGCTTTTCCCGCTGAGGATGTGTGTCTCTAAAGGTTTGGTATGTCGCAAACCCTTAGCTTTAGCTGGGAAGGAAAGCGGGCGGGGACTTGCGCTTTCCTCTGACTTAAAAGGCTTCGTTTTATGGTAGCTAGCTGCTACTCCCAGTCAGCACCGTCTTAGGTTAGGTTTTGGTTGGGCGTGCACAATGCTACGTTATGTTAAGAATTTTAACATTTCTGAGAGCAGTTGACTACACTTCTTCACATTTATTTCATGCAAGTCTGCACTGCACTGATTTGAGGGTAGCGACAAACTAGCTTCTGGCGTTGCATCATGGTAAACAAAATCGGGCAAATCTCAGAGGGGGAGATGGGGTGAGGGGCATTTGGCAGTGGGCAGTGGGCAGTGGGCAGTGGGCAGTTGACAGTTGACTGATATCATGTCCGGTCGATTACCATAACAAAAACCGTTCGTAGTGTGGAATGCGAGTCCGCAAAACAAGAGCGGACTCGCATTCCACACTACGAACCAATCCGATCTATGACTAATGACTAATGACTTCTTTGCCGTTGAGCTTCGTACAAAATTAGGGCTCCGGCGATCGACACATTTAAAGATTCTACACCGCGGCCCAGGGGGATTTGGATTTGTCGATCGGCTAAACTTCTCAATTCTGGCGACAACCCAGATCCTTCGTTGCCCAAAACGATCAGAGTCGGCACTCGCAAATCTACTTCCCAATAAGTTAAACTTGCGTCGGCGACGGTTGCTAAAATTTGCATCCCCCGATTTTTATACCCGGAGACGGCGGCGGTTAAATCTGGAGTGACTGCCATTGGCAGCTTAAACCAAGCTCCTGCCGAGGCGCGCAGCACCTTTGGATGGTCTAAATCGGCGCTATCTGCGCTCAGCAGCAAACCGTCGGCATTAGCAGCCGCAGCCGTGCGGACGATCGCCCCCAAGTTGCCGGGATCTTGGATTGTTTCTAAGGCTATTCCTAAAGTTGATAGTTCTGCGGGCGCGGTGGCGGTGCGCGGTGCGGTGGCGATAATGCCGTCGGGTTGAACTGTGGTGGCGATCGACTCTAACACTTTTGCACTGACTAATTCTGTGCGATCGGCTAAACTACAAATTTGCTCCCACAGTCGATCGTGCTGATCCAGCCATTCGGGAGTGCAACAAACCGTTGCTAGGCAATGTTTCGCCGCGCAAGCCTCCTCCAGCAAATGCGTCCCTTCGAGTAAAAATAATTGTTGATCCCTGCGTCCCTTCGAGCTGTGCAGCCTGCGGACTTCTTTAACTAGGGGATTTTGAATACTTGTAATCATTGTTTAATTCAGCAGAGGGAATGGGGTTAATTGCCTGTATCGGGTTAACCCCAAACTTTTTCCTGCCTTGGGAATGCGGAACCCGGGACTTGAACCCGGAAGGCTTGCACCACATGAACCTGAATCATGCGCGTCTACCAATTCCGCCAGTTCCGCATCGGTCACGAATCACCACTATCCCCTATCTCCGCGAATCTGTCAAGTGTTTTTTGCAATTAAATTTTAATTCGGGGATGCGAGTAATATAAATGCCCCATGCCCATTGTGTTAAAATTGTCTTGGCAGATAGTTCTCACCTCGGCTACCTATGTGTCAGCCATTAACCCTCGATCCTCAAGAAAGAGCGACAATCTAACAGCGACGCACCAGGCTATTCAATAACTACAAAATTTAGTAATCTTGTAGGGTGCGTCAGCAAAGTGTTAGTTTATTAATCGAGAAACTACGACCTGACGCACCCTACAGGATTTAGACTTAATCAGCTAAATCGGGGAAAACCTCGCGCACTGCGGGATGCACCAATCGGTGATTCTGCACGTTCAATCCCTTCGCCAAACTCGGATTATTTTCTAAAGCTTTGATTCCGTTATTTGCCAACTGCAAAACATAAGGCAAAGTGCTGTTATTCAAAGCTTGAGTCGCAGTCCAAGGTACGGCACCGGGCATATTTGGTACACCGTAATGCACAACTCCTTCCTCAACATAAGTAGGATTTGTGTGAGAAGTTACCCGCAAAGTTTCCACGCAGCCGCCTTGGTCAACGGCTACGTCAACAATCACAGAACCGGGGTGCATCTTCGCAACAAATGCGCGAGAAACGAGCACCGGAGCTTTTTTGCCCAATACCAAAACCGCACCGATTAACAAATCAGCATCGGGGATAACTGCTTCAATTTGCAAAGGACTGCTGTAGAGGTATTCTACTCTGGAACCGAACAGAGTTTCTAGATAAGCGAGTCGATCGACATTTACATCTAAAATCTGCACCCTAGCGCCCATTCCTACAGCAATACGGGCTGCTTCTGTGCCGACGATTCCGCCGCCCAAAATCACAACTTTGCCCGGTCTTACCCCCGGTACGCCCCCCAAAAGCACTCCTCTGCCGCCTTGCTGCCGTTCCAGAAACCGAGCACCGAACTGCACGGCTAAACGCCCTGCAATAATACTCATCGGCGTTAGGAGGGGCAATTTCCTGTCCGGGAGTTCGACGGTTTCGTAGGCGATGGCCTGGACTCCGCTGTTGATTAAGTGCTCGGTTAATGTGCGATCGGCTGCTAAGTGCAAATATGTAAACAGCAACTGCTCTTTTTGAATCAGCGGATACTCAGCAGGCAGCGGTTCCTTAACTTTAACAATTAGTTCGCGCTTCCAGACATCTGAAGCCTTTAAGACAATCTTAGCCCCTGCTTCAACGTAGTCCTCATCCGCGAAACCGGCCCCAGCACCAGCATTCGTTTCGACGAAAACTGTGTGACCTTTGTCCGAACAAGCCCGGACACTCGTGGGACTGAGCCCGACTCGAAACTCTAAATCCTTGATTTCCTTGGGGACGCCTATTTCCATACGTGATACTCTAAATCTCAGGCTTATGTCGATCGAAATTTAACGCAAAAATCAGTCCTAGCGGGATAATACCATTGGAGATTTTAGATTTGGCAATCGGGCTGGGCTAGGAGAATATTTGTTTGATTTTCATCCAGTGCGATCGCAACTTGCCAAATTGATCGTTTTCCATAAAGTCGATCGCTCTTTTAGCCTGCTCTAACTCTACCTCAAGCTGTTGCATCTGAACTTGCGAACTCTGCAATTGGGACTTAGCCTCCTGCAACTGGATTCGCACCTCATTTTCCCCAGTGTTTTTCTTGATCGCAATATCGTGATAGCCTAGGAACTGAAGCGCCAGAAATACTATTTCCCAGTCATTGGCAATACAAAACTCATTAACTGCTTTCGCCACACCGTAAGGCATGATTTCGCATACCGACCAATTCGTATAATCGTTGAAAACCATCATCCCGTCTGGCTTCACTTTAGTATAACCTTGCTGAATATCTTTGCAGACACCTTCATAGGCGTGGTCGGCGTCGATATATATCCAGTCGAAATACTCGTCAGGAAAACTGCTTAAAATTGTCGAAGAATCGCCTTCATGAAGCTCGATAGTTCCATTTTCTATCCCGTCTTGAAAGATATTTGTTTCTTTCTGACTTAGCTCTTGTTTAAACAAGTCAAAACTATAATCTATGAGGTGCAGTTTTTGGGGCTTTGCAATAGAAATAATTTTTTCTGCAAAGCGCCCGTATTGAGTCCCAACCTCAGCCACCACAGTATTTTTGGGCAGATATTCCAACATTTTTGCCCGACTTTCAACTAAGCGACAATTCTTAACGTGACAATCTTGAAGGATTGGGGAAGAAATCAGGAAGGGATTATCATTAAAATTGCTCCATTTCTCGTTATCCCAGCCCTCAGTAGCGTTTAAAAAATTTTGTTTGTATCTGATAAAGTCAAACATATTATTCTGAGAATAAGTGAACTTTGAGCCTTGCGAAAATCTTTAAAAACAGGTTCGTAGTAAGGACTTCAGTCCTTTGTTTTCAGGTTTGTAGTAAGGACTTCAGTCCTTTCTTACCAACTCAGCAGGAAAAACTAAAGTCCCTACTACAAACTTTTGACAGTGTGGCAAACTTATCTGCTAAAAACTGGTAAAAATTCAAACAAACTACCCGTAACAGTATAAAGTAGATTGTGGTTCTGTAGATTTAGCTTAAAAAAAACTAACTTATAGAGAATCTGCTGTCAATATATTTTATCGATCGCCTATAATTTAACAGGCTTGCACTCAGCGCGTCTCAAAAACAAATGCCACGCATACCCACCCTAACATTCGATCGCGGAACGCTATTGCTGCACCCGCCGCCCAAAGGCAGAGACTGGGTGGACTTTGCTACGTGGGACGATCGCGTCGAAAAATACCGAATTCGAGCCATTCACTACCGCCCGCTGGTAGAATCTCTCCAAGCCGAGTGCATTCACTTCACCGACGAAGCCAGGGGATACGAACTACTCGAACTCGTACCCAGCGTCGAAATGCAGCCTTACCAGCATCAACAAGAAGCCCTAGCAGCTTGGCAAGAAGCAGGAAGCCAAGGAGTAGTCGTCCTCCCCACCGCTTCCGGCAAAACTTACTTGGCACAATTAGCCATGCAAGTCACAGGTCGCAGTACATTAATTGTAGTACCAACTCTCGATTTAATGCACCAGTGGTATGCTAATTTAAAAGCAGCATTTCCCGACATCGAAATCGGATTGTTGGGCGGAGGTTCGCGGGACAAAACGCCAATTTTAGTGGCAACCTACGACAGCGCCAGCATTCATGCAGAAACCTTGGGCAATAAATACGGCTTGCTGGTATTTGACGAATGCCACCATTTACCAACCGACTTTTATCGAGTAATATCAGAATATGCGATCGCGCCTTTTCGACTCGGACTGACAGCAACACCCG
This sequence comes from Microcoleus sp. A006_D1, assembly GCF_036702805.1. Lineage (NCBI taxonomy): Bacteria > Bacillati > Cyanobacteriota > Cyanophyceae > Oscillatoriales > Microcoleaceae > Microcoleus > Microcoleus sp. A006_D1. The sequence continues at coordinate 21,445 of NZ_JAUBVZ010000004.1, read as the reverse complement.
ATCGCACAGACGGCCGCCACAGCGACTTACATTTCCTCATCGGCCCTACAGTATATAGCAAAAGACCCGAAGATTTAGCAGGTGATGCCTTAGCCGACCATAAAATAGTGCAAATCATGGTCAAACTGTCAAAAGAAGAAACCGATCGCTACAGCGAAGCCATGAACATTCGCAACGACTTCCTCAAACAGTCCAACATCAAAATATCCAGCCTCGAAGGATGGAAACATTTTATCATGGCAAGCGCGCGATCGCCATTAGGAAGGCGCGCCATGATTGCCCACCGCCAAGCCAAAGAAATCGCCCTTTGTACCGAAGGAAAACTGCGAATATTAGCCCAAATATTAGCCGAACACTCTCCCCAGCGCACCCTAATCTTCACCGGAGACAACGCCACAGTCTACCGAATTTCCCAAGAATTTCTCATCCCCACAATTACCCACCAAACCCCAGTCAAAGAAAGGCACGAAATCCTCGATAAATTTCGCAGCGGCGAATACAAAACCCTCGTCGCCTCCCACGTTCTCAACGAAGGAGTTGACGTACCCGACGCGAGAATTGCTATCATATTATCAGGCACCGGTAGCGAACGAGAATACATCCAGAGATTAGGTAGAGTTCTCCGCAAAAGTAGCGATGCAAACAAACTAGCAATTCTCTACGAAGTCGTCACCGAAGACACCAGCGAAGAAAGAACATCCCAGCGTCGCCGAGGCGGAATGCAAGTTCACAAACCCCAACCAAAAACACAAATAGAACCGCCACCAACTGAATATCCGAAATTAGAAACAGTCAAACCAACACCCATTTACGGAGTCAACAGAGAGACAACAAAAAAAGCCGCAGAAACACCCGCAAAATGGGGAGATGATGATGACATTCCCTGGTAGACAGCCTAAATTCTTCCTTCTTCCTTCTTCCTTCTTCCTTCTTCCTTCTGTCAAATGCTACCAACTGATTTACTAAGCCACCGTCAAAACGGCGAATCAATCATCCCGCTACGCCTCAAGATAGATGGGAAAAACCTAGATGCAGCTACCGAAATGATCGACTGCTTCCAAGAGTCGATCGGCAAAACCCAAGGCGAACTCGACGGACGCTTGCTAGAATTAGAAGGCGACAGCCCCGACTATCGGCTGAAACGGGGTTTAGCGCACCTCCTCAAAGGCGGTTTCAGCACCTTGGAAGTCATCAGTCCCCTAGAACCATCGGACTTGAGACAGCGGGTTTTTGCGTTGTCCGCGCGATCGACTCCCAGCCCACAATCCACCCAAATAACCCTCGAAAAAGTAGCCACAGAGCTCAGCCAAGACTTAAACAGAGAAGTTTTTACACACGAAATCAGTACAGGTTTGTACGCCGATTTAAACGAAAACAAAATCCTCACCCAATTTGACGCACCCACTCCCGAAAACCTGCTTCACAAATACAATCTTTCCCAAGTCCAAGGCATATTTTACCGAGCAAGTCAAGTCCAACTAACCGCCCACCGCAACGATCCCGGAGAATACAAACTCCTATTTCGCTATCTGAAACTATTTCAATTAATGACCTACATCGAAGGCGATGCAGACCACGGCTTTACCCTCACAATAGACGGCCCCACAAGCTTGTTCAAACCCAGCACGCGCTACGGCTTAGCCCTCGCCAAAATGCTACCCGCACTCCTACACGTCACCAAGTGGAGTATGCACTCAACCCTGCAAACCAAAGATGCTTTTAGTGGCGCAGTAAAAACAGGTAAATTCACCCTAAATTCCGACTGCGGTTTAGTCAGCCACTATCCCCCAGGCAAGCCCTATGATAGTATGTTAGAAGCAGCATTTGCTAGCAGGTGGGATAGCTTAAAAACCGAGTGGAAACTCGAACGAGAAGTCGATTTAATCCCGATTCCCGGAAGCGTGATGATTCCCGACTTTCGGTTAGTGCATCCCGACGGGCGAGTGTTTATCTTAGAAATAGTCGGCTATTGGCGGCCGGAGTATTTACAAAAGAAATTTGCTCAAGTACAGAAGTCTGGATGCGATAACTTGATTTTAGCTATTTCCGAACGGCTGAATTTGGAAAAAGCTGGAGTGAATATCCAAGATGTGCCTGCAAAAATAGTCTGGTTTAAAGATAAATTGCCGCCCAAATCAGTCCTGGAAATCCTCGATTAGTCAGCTATTCTGAATTTAAGTTTATTTTTGGGGGCGGGCTAGAAGCCCACCCCACAAGAGTTTAAATAAAAATTCAGTGTACTTTTTTCTGTCTCTCTCTGCGCCCTCTGCGCCCTCTGCGGTTCAAAAAAAGCCTAATTTAAAAATGCGTCGCCAATAAAAAACATCGTACATTCCAAACTACAGTAAAATACAAATATCCCCAAATCCATACCACCGCCTACCCTCACCCCAAAACCTATCTAAAAATGGCAGACACAAGTATTGTCGAAAAAATCAAAAAGCTTCTAGCCCTCGCCACCTCATCCAATGAAAACGAATCGACTGCTGCGGCCGAAAAAGCTTCCCTTTTACTCGCACAGTACAATCTGGGCCTTGCCGATTTAGGCCCGAATCACCAAGAAGAGATTGACGAAAGCGGAGTTGAGACAACATCGAAATTTGTCACTTGGAAAATGATGCTGCTTTCGGGAATTGCGGAAGCTAACGGTTGTACTGGTATGCGCAACACTTATACTGGTAGTATGTTTTTGGTAGGAAGTTCTACCAACCTGATTGTTTGCAAACATCTTTATGAGTATTTGAGTTCTGCGATCGAGAAACGGGCGAAATATCGCAAAGGAAACGGCCGGGGATTGGCCTATCTGAATGCTTTTCGGGTTGGATGCGCGACAAGGTTGAGACAACGATTGTTGGAACAAAAGCGGGAGATGGAGGAGTCTGGGATTCCGGGATCGGTTGATACGGCGGCGACTCCTGCGATTGTAGTGCGATCGATGTTTGAGAAGAATCAACTGGCGATCGCAGATTATTTAGAAGGCCGAGGGGTTAAAATTAAAACGAGGACAGATTCTCAAGTCAGCAGCGAAGCTGGTTTTAATTCTGGGTATGAAGTGGGCGATAAAATTAGTTTGCAGAAGCAAGTGCAGCCGGAAGGAGAACAAAAACAGCTCAATGAATCTCTGTGAGTTTAACTATAATTTCAAAATCAACTTATATTGTTAATTGCTATGCCATACAGTTCTTTCACCACAATCGGTAAAGTCAAGGAAGCGTTCAATCTAACCACTGTAGAAGTAGTTGGTTTTTTACCTAAGATTGACCCAATTTCTCCGTCACAAACACTGACTGCTTTTTTAGAAGAAAGCCTCCCCTTAGCGGCATCGGCGAGTGACAAAGCTCGTTCAGAAGGAATTATTTACCCTGTTTTGTTAGAAGCAAGACGAATTTTACAGCGGCGAGTCAGCTTATTTTCGGGAGAAGATTTCACAGTAGACGAATCAATAGGATTGAACGGAATGTGTGATTTTATTTTTAGTCTTTCCGAAGAAATACTAGAAATTGAAGCACCGGCAATCATCATTGTGGAGGCAAAAAAAGCTGATATCAGAACAGGATTTGGGCAATGTATTGCAGAAATGGTGGCTGCACAAAAATTTAATGAGGCAAAGCAAAAACCGATTCTGATAATTTACGGTGTGGTAAGCAATGGCACTCAGTGGCGATTCCTCAAACTTGAAGGGCAAATAGTAACAATCGACTTGATGGATTATCCACTTCCTCCTGTCGAGCAAATTTTGGGTTTTTTGGTATGGATGCTGCGGCAAGGTAGCTAACTTATTTATCATAAAATGGTTAGTAGTAGGGTGCGTCATAGGGGAAAATCCTAATTATTTCGCAATCGATGATTGGAGCAAGAGTGTTATAGTTAAGTGAACAAGGTACATAGCGTAAAAACATGACTCTTTACGATATAACTATTTCTAAAATCAACCAACTACCTGACTCGCTTGTTCAAGAGGTGAATAATTTTATCGACTTTTTGCTTCTCAAATACAACAGTGAATTGCCACAGCTTACTGAATCAGATTTTTCTGACTATTTAAATAATCTAGAAGCATACGAAGAAAACTTAGCCTGTGGAGAAATTCAATGGTAGAATCTTCATCTGATGCAGGAAAAAGTTGAGTATCATGAACCTTTTGGAGTTTTTCTATATCGGAAGGGAGGTAAGAAAAAATAATGAGTCAGCAAGATAAGTTACTGGCTAAAATCCTGCTAGGAACCTCCGATTGCAACATCCCCTTCGATCAACTCTGCCAACTCCTACGCACCCTTGGCTTCGATGAACGAATACGAGGTAGTCACCACATCTTTTCCCAAGAAGGTATCGAAGAAATCCTGAATCTCCACCCCAAATAAGGAAAAGTCAAAGCGTACCAAGTCAAACAAGTTCGCACCGTAATTTTGAACTATCAACTCGGAGGACAAGATGAAGATTAAGTATGAACTGATCATTTACTGGAGTGAAGTAGATCAAGCCTTTATTGTCGAAGTTCCCGAACTGTCGGGTTGTGCAGCAGATGGTGAAACCTATCAGGAAGCCGTGCAAAATGCTGAAGTCGTGATTCAAGAATGGATTGAAACTGCACAAGAATTAGGGCGCGCTATCCCAGAACCTAAAGGTAGATTGCTGTTTGCATGAATTTTTGATTGGAATATTTGAGTCTGATTCAGTATAAACATCGCCCTCAATCAATCAACTGGGCCTCTTCAAAAATCTGTCGAGTCGTCAACTCCAAACCAGGTAACAACTCATCCGCGATCGCCATTCTATCCGTATACACCTGACTAGAACCATCAGGGAAAAAGCTTCTAATTAAAATCAATTCGGGATCTATAACCCAAACTCGCGGAACACCAGCCGCCAAATAATCCTTCGCCTTATCTTCAAATTCCTGCATACTTTGATCGGGAGAGATAATCTCAATTACCAGTTCAGGAATTGCAGGACAAGCTTCATTCCGCCGCCAACTTTTCGGCAGACGTTCATAGGAAATATACGTCAAATCAGGAACAGGTGCCCAATCTTTGCCCAGACGCTTTAACAGAATTGCCCATTCTGGAAGAACTCGCCCGCGACTTTTACACCAGACACCAATCAGGCGACACAAAGTAAACTGTAAACTGGAATGAAAATATTTTGGAGACACTTTGGGGATTGCTTGACCATCTACAAACTCATAATATACGTCTCCGTCGGGCAAAGCTAGAAATTCTTCTAAAGTGAGTTTGGTTCCGATTCCTACCATGACTCCCAGCCCTCTCGCTAATTAATTCAAATATCAATTATACAAAATTTCCCAACTTTCCTAAAAAAAGACCGGGCGGTTGAAACCGCGGCTATACAAACAAAACCCGCCTGCGCGGGTTCAAGAATAGGCTGTGAAAATTACGTTTTACATTATTCTCTTGAGTCCGCGGAGGCGGACATTGTTTGTGTAGACGCGGTTTCAACCGCCGTCCGATCTTCTTCTGTCTTACTTCGCCCAAGCTCGATGAGCCATCAAAGCCGAAAACGGCTGCACGCCCCGCAACTGATTCGACAGTGGCAAATGACCTCTCGGCGCGCTCAAATCCCAAATAAACTCCTGCGGATAGCGCGTCCAATTATTCCCCTTCTTCCAGCCAATTAACGGCCACAACTTATCCCAATTCTTGCCCGAGCTCAGCCAAATTTCCCGCTGCACCGAAAAGCCAAATTTGTTTTCTGAATGAACTTTCCACAGCGTATTAATTGTTTGCAAATCTGCCACCGGCAAACTCTCAACTTGCGTAAAATACAGCCACTTTCTCACGGAAGCTGTTCCACCTGCCAATTCACAAAGCTTCTCTAAAGTCAAGCGATCGGCTTCTTGAAATTCCTGTAACGCCAATAATTGTTGCAGCGGAGTGTAGTCAATGTTAGAGTCCGATCGCAGCGGCACAACTCCCGTCGGAAAATTCGCTTGCAAAAACTCCGTCGCTCTGGCAGAGTCAGCACTGTAAAGAATTTGGTAAGCCTTACCCATTACCGCAGTCGGTGCCTCCGACTTGCGCTCTAATAAAAATTCCATCAATACATCCCAACCGGCATCTGCGATTTGTTGTTGCAGCAGTTGCAGTTGAGTTTTTTCCGAACCCGACCTCAACTGTGAGCGGAGTTCGGCTGTATCGGCCGCCGAGTTTAGAGGAGAAGTAGAAATCGAGTCAGTCATGGGAAACTATCAGCTATCAGCTATCAGCTATTAGCTGAAGCCCTGGTTTTTCCCCATTGTACAATGGTACTGACTCGGATTCACTTCTCTGTACTCCGATGCCTGGGCGCAACGCCGGCCTAATGCCGATCGCGCACTCCTCGCCAATGGCAGCAATCGCCCATAGGTTTACCATCAGATTTGGGCGATCGATGCCATGTCAAAGAGTTTCTTGCGGCACCTAATCGTCCACGATCGAAACCCATGCAGAGAACGAAGGCGGAAAAAAGTTTATGTCATATTCCGAGTCTTCCCACTCTTGAACCCACAGCGGTACAACGCCCGGGCGAGCAGTTGCCGCAAAAATCCGTTCTTTGGACTCGATCGTATGAAATAGCTGTTTCAAAGTATCTCCCCGATCCAAAGCAGAGCTGAGGATGTCGTCCAAGTCAGGATCGACCCGTTTGACGCGGTTTTTGTCCTCATCCAGCCACAGAAGTTTCAAAGACTTCAGATCCCTCGGACTGAGAATGCTCTTGTAGTAAACGCGCTTAAGGGTCGCTACGGGCTCCAACGAGCGTTCGATCCGGCGAATTTGCTGAACTCGCAGGTAGTGCCATTCCGCTAAGCGCTTGCGTTCCGAAGGTGCGAGAGTTTCCTTCCCCGCTGCGTGTTTGTAGTCATAGTTAATCAAGCTGCAAGCCATATTTGCCAGCAGGTGAATTAACTGTTTTTCTTTGGGTGTTGCCTGACGCCGTTCCTGGGTTCTTGTCAATACCCGCTGTCTGCGGGTAGTTTCGAGAGTATTTTCCATTGGGTTTTTAAGAGATGAAATACGATTGTGCCAGATCCGAATCCCGAACATCAGATGGTAAGCAAGTTGAGAGGCGGGGAAACTCCACCGACAGACTCGCCTCACCTATTTATTTTCCCATTCACCGTTCTTTGAAACTGACTTCAACCCCCGGGATTAGGTAGACCGATCTTAAAATCGAGTTTTAACCGCCTCGATGCGAGGCGGTTAAAACAACAAACACAACCACAAACACAACAACAACCGATCGCGTCAATTATTTCATGCCTTTACCTGTCTTTACCTCTTCTTGCTCCCCATCTTCATTCGTTCCAGTGTAGTTGAAGTCAGGATGACTCCCCGATGCCGTCAAATGCAAGGCTGATGAAGCTTGTGGGGCGATCGCCAAAGCGCTGGCGCTACCTGCATACAAAAAGCCCATGCCCGCTGAGGCAATTACCCCTAATACTAAGATGCTGTTTTTCATGTTCGATGACCCTGATTTGCGTAGATTGGCACTTTTTGGCAAACCCGATCTGTCAGAAATGGGTTGATGCAATAGCCCACTTGTCTTCTGATAAATCTGCCTGCCATAATCAATTTAGACAGGCACACCCGAAGAGCGATCGGAAACGCCGGAAGTGACGTGTTACTAACGTCCACGATCATCCACCAACCCGAATCTTTTGGGTAGTGGAGCGAAAGCCATCAGGGCGTCGATCCATCAGGGAGTTATGCCATCAGGGTGCTAATCCATCGGGTAGTTAAGTCATCAGGGCGCATCTTCTATAAACTAGCCACACACTTCACTTTTATAGTTGAGCGAGTGGCTGGCGGCGTACTGACAACGCCTTTAAGAATTAAACTTGTTGCGGATTTATCCCTCCTTTGTTTGTTCTTAAGAATCCCCCCGCGCGACAGCCCGGGAAGTGTCAGCAGCATGGAATTCCATGCCATCTAAGTCAACTAAAAAAAACGCAGATTAACGATATCTCCCACTCAAGCAGTCCTCAGCAAAACGCTGGGGTTTTTTATTGGCAGCCATTGCTGAGCCTTGTCCTCCGGCATTTGGTAGCCGGCTCTCTCGGCAGAACGTTGGCGGCGCTGCGGTGATGAGTTTCCCTGGCAACATCATACCACCGGGTGAATTTTTCAGTAAAATTGTAAAAAAATGTGAACAAAAAGACGTTTTAACGCTCTCAATCCGGTTGAGTGAAAAATATTATAATTACGTGAACGAGTGTAAAGTATCGGGTGCTGGGTACGATCGCCCTCCTCGCAGGACTTGGGGTTGGTTGCAAAGATACGGTAAAGATTGAGAAGGAGAAAGGTGAGTTAGTAGACAATAGAGAAAGAGGAACAAAATTTTCAAGCATCGTAATACCAGTTCCCACAAAGAATGCAACTGTAGGCAAACTCCGAACCCTTATTGAATAGGTCATTCCCAATCTCAAAAAATCTCAAATCGAAAATGGAAAATCTCAAATCGTATAAGCTGGCAATAATTGCAATTTGTAACCTTTCGATCGCACCGCACAGGGGCGCAGCATCTTGATGAATTCGCAGATGACAGCATCCGTCAACTCAACCTACCAATATCAAGTCGGAGGATATTTGCCTGCCGGTGCGCCCACCTATGTCAGGCGATCGGCAGACAGCGAACTCTACGAAGGACTGAAAGCCGGACAATTCTGCTACGTGTTGAGTTCGCCGCAAATGGGAAAGTCCAGCCTGCTAGTGCAAACTGCCAAAAGATTGCAATCAGAAGGTACAGTTTTTGTCGCCATCAACTTGAGAAGCATCAGCAACCCAGAAATCTCCCTCGAAAAGTGGTATGCCGGAATCGTGTACCGCATGGCAAGCAGCTTGCACCTCACAAACAGGCTTGATGCCCTCAAGTGGTGGAACGATCGCGAACTGCTGTCACCAGTGCACCGATTCGAGATCTTTATCGAAAAAGTATTGCTCAAGTCAATTCGACAAAATCTCGTCATTTTCATCGACGACATTGACAGCACCAAAAACCTAAATTTCAGTACCAGCGATTTTTTTGCTTCGATCCGGGCTTGTTACTCCAAGCGGGCAGAGCAACCAGAATACGATCGCCTGAACTTTGCTGTTTTCGGAGTAGCAGCCCCCTTAGAATTGATGCGAGATCAAAGCTGCAACCCTTTTAATATTGGACGGCCGATTAATTTAAGTCGATTGCAACTAGAAGAAAGTTTGCCACTAGCAAAAGGATTAGCACTCAAAGCTTTTCGCCCCCAAAAAGTGCTGCAATCAATATTAGCTTGGACGAGCGGTCAACCGTTTCTGACTCAAAAGCTTTGCCACTTCGTACTTGAGTACGGGCCTTTTATCGGCAGAAATTGCGAAGCCCAGCAGGTAAAAAAACTGCTCAAACACAGAATTATTAAAGATTGGGAAGAACGCGACGAGCCGCCACATTTGACAGCAATTCGCGATCGCATTTTTCACAGCCGCTGCGACCTCACCCGGCTATTAACGCTGTACCAGAAAATTTTGCAGGCGCCCGACCCTAAAAAACCCGGGGAAGCGCCGGGAATACCTGCCGATTTCACTCCCGAACAAAGCGAATTGCAACTGTCAGGACTGGTGGTTAAATCTCAGGGTAAATTAATAGTCGCTAACCTAATTTATCAATCTGTTTTCAATCAGTTTTGGGTGGAAAAAGAACTCGGAAATCTGGCTCCGTATCGCGAGGCGCTGGCAGCATGGCTGGCTTCCGATCGCGAAGATAAATCGCAGTTATTGACCGGGGAAAGTTTGCAGTCAGCTTTGGATTGGGCGGCGAACAAACAATTAAGTCAAGAACACTATTGGTTCTTGAATCCCGGAACTTTTCAGGAACAACCCACAATCGCTGCCGCACAAGTTGCACACACCAGCACCGACATCGATTCTGACAGCAGCATTCTCACCCCGCCCTCAGATACTGTTCAATCTGGCAGCAACGAACAGAGATTGTACGATCACATCGTCTCCTGCGTGGACACAGAATCCGCTGCACAGGTGATCGAGCGGTTCCGCAAGCTATTTATCGACGGTATGGGCTATCCCGATCGCGAGATTGAAGCAACTTTGTACAGTATAGTGTCTGTTAAGCGATCGGATCGGGAATTTAAATATATCCTCCACCGCTGCTGCTACATCCCGATCAACCGCTGGCAATTGCACTCGCAAAACAAATTGGCGATCGGCAATCTAGTCGCTTTATTTAAACAGACTTCTCCCCGATTCGGGATGGAATTTTACATAGTCAAGCGCTTGCAAGAACAAATAACTTTCTTTACTAAAAGTGAAGAATTCCAGACCCTAGAGCGCTTAGTAAAAGCCGTAGAGCAAGAGCCACAACCGCAGAAACAAGATATTCATTCCCCCTTGGGCGAATTGATTTGTCGCTATCCTTATTTGTACGGGCATTCTCTGCTGAGCAAGGACAGCATTGAGGAAGACCAGCAAACCATCAAAAAACTGGAATTTCAAAGACAGCGAGAATTTGAAAACAATTTGTCTCAATATTTAAATTATTTGGTTGAGCCGAGAAATACAGAAATAGGAATTGTACAATCGGCGGCTAATCCCACACTTTTGAATGATGCGGAACTGCACTTAGCTGTCAGGGAATTTGCCGGAAAAGTGGCAGGCGATCGCACATACAAAGAATCGGCTCAGTTTTTCCTGAGAGATGCCAGAAAAACTCCATCTTATACCTCATTCAAAGTGGATTTATATGAATATTTAATATCGTCAGTCGAACCAGAATACGGCGGGCGGCAATTTAATGACCGTTTGTACAAGCACATCAAAAATACATTTCCAGAACATGACTCTGTAAAATTAAATAATGTATTGTTAGTTCGGACTTGCAATCAATTGTTCAACTTCTTAGTTGTGGAAAATTCCCAACATCCCAGCCACTACGTTTTTTATGACTTGGTACACAACCTCGGCCCCAGCCGAACCATGGGTTTACTGCTGAAACTCGTACTGCTTTCGGGCAAAGTTAAACCAGAGTTGGAAAAGAGAATTTCTATTTTGTTCAACCACTATGAAGGTAAAGCTTCAAATGAAATCATGTGGTTTGTCAAATCATTGGAGAATTTAAATGTGGCTTTGGTGGTGAATTTTGGGAATGCAGATTTGTCTTTGGTTAGACAGCATCTGATTTTGAATTGAAAAATAATGAGAGCGATACAGAAGTATAGTAGTATTCAGTAGACCTCTTGCACTCCCAAGCTCTAATATCTTCAAATTATCTGCGTTTATCTGTGTTGATCTGCCTTACATCTGCGGTTGATCTATCAGTCTAAAGTTTATGCAATAAGTCTAGTCAAAAACAATATGATCAGCTATCTCAAAGGCACAGTCGCCGATATCAGCAAAGGCAGCAACCGCGTCATCTTGATTCTAGAAGTCAATGGAATTGGCTATGCAATCCAGATTTTGCCCCGCGTGACTGGTGAATTGCCAGCATCCGGCGAAGTCGCCCAAATCTTTACTCACCAGCAAGTTAAGGAAGACCAAATCATATTGTATGGTTTTGGTAGCGCGGCAGAACGCGATTTGTTTCGGCAGTTGACGAGTGTTAGCGGTGTTGGTGCTCAACTGGCGATCGCACTTCTCGATACTTTAGGATTGCAGGACTTAGTAAAGGCGATCGTCGGCGCTAACACCCGCATCCTCGCCAAAACCCCAGGTGTGGGCGCAAAAACCGCTGAACGCCTTGTCCTCGAACTCAAAAACAAACTCTCGGAATGGAGACAGGAAGCAGGTTTGACAACTTCAATGGCCGCCGGAGTCCCCCCAGCTATTCAAGAAGAAGTCGAGATGGTCTTGCTGGCGATGGGATACACTGGGGCGGAAGTCTTGGATGCGCTACAAAACCTCTGTCAAGACGATAGTTTGTCCGGTAAAGGTGCGGAAGATTGGATTCGTGAGGCGATCGGGCATTTGAGCCGATAATCCCTTACCCAATCAAGAAACCGGGCATAAAAACCCAAATTCTGCCCAGCCAACAAACCCATCCGTAGCAAAAATTTGATCCTTCACGCTTCTCCTGTGATATCATTGCAGATTGTGGCTCATACTCTACAAACCCGGTCGGGCAGTCCGAGTAAGCTTGCTGAGGGTAAAGTCATTTGACTCCCGGTGATGCAAGAATCCCCCGCATTCATGCGTGGGGAATGCCAAATCGTACAAAAAAACATAAAATTCAAGTCATGCCACTTACACAACAGCGCAAACTAGAAATCATGGGCGACTACCAAACCCATGAAACCGACACCGGTTCAGCAGATGTCCAAGTCGCCATGCTAACCGATCGCATCACCAAACTCAGCGCCCACCTGAAAATCAACCAAAAAGACTTCGCATCTCGGCGTGGTTTGATGATGATGATCAGTCGCCGCAAGCGCCTGCTAGCCTACATCCAAAAGGGAAGCGTCGAACGCTACAAAGCATTAATTGCCCGTTTAGGCATTCGCGGCTAAACAGCCAAGCGAAAATTTGCGACAATATTCAAGAATCTTGGACAAAAGCCAGCAGGATTTACGCACCGATGACCAATCTATGTCAAACCGTCGATTAACCATCAGAGTTGCGTAAACCTTCGCCAAGATTTATTGAATAAATGTTCGAGATTTCAGGTTAAAGATAAAATATGTCCTCCGAACCACCCAGCCAGCGCCTACCCTTTGAACCGGCCTCAAATCGGAAAAAAACGCCTAAAAAGCCCCCAGAAACCGAAGCAAAGCTAGTCACAGAAGAACCAAAACCAGACAAGCAGCCCAAAGCCACAAAAACAGGCCCGCAGGCGCAATCTATCCCAGAAGCAGTCAGCAAACGCATGATATCCCGCATCGCGGTATTCTGCGGCGTACCGACAATCCTGGGAATTTCCACATTTTTTGTGAGTTACTTGATAGTCAGCAAAGGCTTGTTTGACTTGCCCAACACAGCAGTATTGCTGGTAAGCATGGGCTGTTTTGGTCTAGGCGTACTGGGATTGAGCTACGGAGTCCTTTCGGCTTCCTGGGATGAAGAAACTTCAGGAAGCACTCTGGGGTGGGAAGAATTCAATACTAATTTTGGACGGATGCGAGAAGCGTGGCGTGCCGCTAAACCCAAAAGTTAGAAGTCAGAAGTCATCAGTCATTAGTCATCAGTTAATAGTTCAGTGGACAAGATTGCAAAAGTCCTTTTAATCAAATTTTCGGGCGGGCTAGAAGCCCACCCCACAAGAAAAAATGATTTTTGTGGGATGGGCTTCTAGCCCGTCCTAGATATTTTTGCAATAGTTCAGTCATGGACGTATCAAGACCAAAGAAACCGGGTTTTTTACCTAATCTCATGGCTACAACGCAGGATTTTCGTAAAAAAACCCGGTTTCTAATCACGCTTGCGTCCAAGACTATAAATAGAAGCTCGATCGCCCTTGCATCTATTTTTCGCATTCCATCCGTGTCATAATGCGTGTCTGAGCGCAACACAACAGAAAAAAATATGATTATTGTCATGAAAGCCGGCACTCCAGAAGCCGAGATCGATCGACTAGACGAAGAGCTCCGCACTAACTGGGGTTTGACACCAGAAAAAATCGTCGGGCGTTACAAAGTCGTCATGGGCTTGGTAGGCGACACCGCCGAGCTCGAACCGATGCAACTGCGGGAAATGAGCACCTGGATTGAGGAAGTTCTGCGAGTGGAAAAACCCTACAAACGCGCTTGTCTGGAATACCGCCAAGGTGAACCGAGCTCCGTAGCGGTTGCGACTCCTTTAGGAACTGTGATGATTGGTCTAAATCACCCGATCGCAGTTGTAGCAGGCCCTTGCTCGGTCGAAAACGAAGAAATGATTGTCGAGACGGCAATGCGCGTCAAAGCTGCTGGTGCTCAATTTTTGCGCGGTGGAGCGTACAAACCGAGAACCTCTCCCTACGCTTTCCAAGGACACGGCGAGAGTGCTTTGGGATTGTTGGCGGCGGCGCGGGAAGCTAGCGGTTTGGGAATTATTACCGAAGTTATGGATGCGGCGGATTTAAGTGCGATCGTAGAAGTAGCCGACGTGGTACAAGTCGGGGCGAGAAATATGCAGAATTTCTCACTGTTGAAGAAAGTCGGAGCTCAAGACAAACCGATTTTGCTGAAGCGTGGCATTTCCGCCACCATTGAAGAATGGTTGATGGCTGCCGAGTATATCATGGCTGCGGGCAATCCCAACGTGATTTTGTGCGAGCGCGGAATTCGCGGCTATGACAGGCAGTATACGCGGAATACGCTTGATTTGTCGGCGGTTCCAGTGCTGCGAACTCTGACTCACTTACCAATTATGGTTGACCCTAGTCACGGGACTGGTTGGGCGCAGTTTGTACCTTCGATGGCCTTTGCGTCGATCGCCTCTGGTACTGATTCGCTGATGATTGAAGTGCACCCGAATCCGAAAAAAGCTTTGTCTGATGGGCCGCAATCGTTAACACCGGATCAGTTCGACAAGTTGATGGAAGAATTGGCTGTAATTGGTAAAGTCATGAAACGTTGGCCGCAACCGGTGCCAGTTTTGGCGTAGAAATATCAATCAGTAGGCGATCGCCCTAAAAAACCGTAGTATCTACAAGGTACTATGGTTTTTTTGTGCTTACCCTCTACTCATTGAGTTAGCCAGCACTTCGATTTAAGATTGTTTCAATTTGACTCTTTACTTGTTCGAGTTCCCGGCGTTTTTCAGCCAGCCAAACCTTTTCGGCTTCGCATTCTGCTTGATTTTGGCGATCGCGTTACAAGATAACCGCAAAATATGTCAAAGTACCGTCTTATGAATGATGAAAACCAAGCATAATTTCACTTTGGGAAACCCTTGCTATGAACAGTTAGTAAGCGATTCCTTCTTCTGTCCAGTCTTCTTCAACAGACTTCTTTCCAACCCCCACCCTGCTAAACCCGACTTTTTCCAACTCAACGGGGCGACAAAAGTGGCGACTTTTCTATACTGACAAATTAGGGCTTCCGTGACATCATGTAAATAGGTTAAGTTAATAAAGTGAAAAAACGGAGTTAATCAATGCGTTTTGAATTTTTTAGTTTTGGTTTACTGGTTCTCTCAGGAGCGATAATTGCCGTAGATGTCGCACCTTCTCTAGCAGCAGCAAGCGCCCAAACAAACAGAGAGTTGTCACAGTCGCAGGCACAAGAGCGATCGCAGCAGCTAATTGCCTGTAGCTGCCCTGCTGGCTCAAGCAGCTGTAGTTGTAGTAGCCGTGATACTCGGCGTCGTCGTCGTAGATAGGATAATTAGCAGCTATCGAGTGACTGCTGTTCTTAGATAGTTGAGGATTGGGCATAAAAGAATAGTCTTGTTTCAGTCCAATCCTCTTTTTCTAGAACTTAATTGGTAAATCAATTCACCAACAAACTTGCTTGCTGCTACTAAGCTCTGTTAATGGGAAACACTCCAAATCCTAACAGAGCTATCTGGACTGCCACTGGCAATAGTCTGCCCATCAGGGCTAAAAGCAACAGAATAAACCCAATGTGAATGTCCGGTGAGAGTTTGCAATAATTCGCCAGTACGCAGATTCCAAAGTCTAATGGAACTGTCATAACTGCCGCTTGCAAGAGTTTGCCCATCCGGGCTGATAGCAAGACACCAAACCGAGCTCAGATGTCCAGTAAGAGTGCGCTGCAATTCCCCTGTTTTCGGATTCCACAGTTTAATACTATTTTCAGCAGTATTAATACTATTTTCAGCAGTAAGGCTAACTTCGGTCAAGCCACTACTGCTAACAAGGGTTTGACCGTCAGGACTAAAAGCGACAGACAAAACTTTCGCTGAATGTCCTTTAAGAGTGCGGATTAATTTCCTACTATTCAGACTCCACAACTTAATAGTCAGATCGTCACTACCGCTAGCAAGGCTTTGGCCATCAGGATTAAAAGCAACGGAAGTAACGTGATTAGTGTGTCCGTAAAAAGTATAAAGCAGTTCTCCTGTATTAACACGCCACAGTTTGATTGTTTTGTCATGGCTGGCACTAGCGATAGTCAGACCATCAGGGCTAAAAGCAATCGATCTAACATCGCTAGAATGACCTTTGAGAGTGCGGAACAGCATCCCAGTACCTAGATTCCACAACTTAATTGTTGTGTCCTTCTCCTTTTTCGCCTCCTCCAGTTGTGGCCCGGTAGCTAGCAATCTTCCATCCGGGCTGATTGCAACCGACCAAAGCTTTGATGAAGCTCTAGATAGTTTTTTAATGACTTTCCCTGTACGCCAATTGTAAAGTTCTATCGGTTCATCGTAACTACCTCTGACAAGGGTCTGTCCGTCAGGGCTAAAAGCAACTGAGGTGACTGCATCAAAGAATTCCGAACCTCCTTTCAAGGTGTTGACTAGAGAAAGATTTTTTAAAGGTGCAGGAGATTGACCTTGTAAAGGAACAAATTTAGGTAAAATTAATACAGTGACGCTAGCAAATGCTGTTATTCCAATTCCGATTAATGCTTTCTTAGTTTTAGCTAATGACTTCAGCCACTTTCTTTCAGTATTCGGCAGGCTAATTCCCTGTAACTCAGTCGGAGGCAGTGCCGACAACCCTTCTGCACCAGGGCATTCAATCTTAGCGATAGCGTGTAAAATTGCTTCGGGATTTTTCGGTCTATTCTTGGGATAGAAAGCCATCAGCTCATCAATTAAATCTGCCAGCAATTCCGAAATTTGTGGTGCTTTATCTCGCCAAATCACCTCTTCATATAGCTCGTCTTCAAGGTCAGGTGGATTTTTTCCGGTTAGAAGAAAGACAAAAGTGCGTCCCAATGCGTAGAAATCGGATTGAGGCAGCGCTTTGCCGTTTTTTTGCTCGAACGGGGCGTAGCCTTCGGTATATATCTTTGTAACTCCCCCCTCATTCTCGTCTGCAATTTTTGGAAGGTAAGTGTTTGTGACTATCCGGACTGCTCCAAAGTCGATTAACACCAGTTGACCATCAGGTTTCAATATGATATTGGCAGGCTTAATATCTCGGTGAAAATAATGCTGCTGATGCAAGTAAGCTAGAATCTTCACTACTTGCTTTAACCAGTTAATTGCTTGTTGTTGGCTTATGGGTTGAGAATCTCTCTGCTTTAGCCACTGCTGCAAATTATGACCATCAATTTTCTCCATCACTAGACAGTAAAGCGTGTTTTCTCCTTCTTGATATAAAAAATATCCATCTGGTTCTACTTTAGGAATGCCTGGATGATCTAATTGTCTTAAGACATTAGCCTCTCGCTCAAACAGGGATACTGCTGTTTGTTTTTGCTGCAAGTTTGAGCAATTCTCAAAATGCAGAACTTTGAGAACTTTTGGTGTTCCTCGATCATCAACAATCTCAAAGATTTTGCCAAATCCTCCGCGAGTATCCAAATCTAACTCTTGCACAATACGATAGCGATTTTGAAGTCTCAATCCAGGCTGAAGCATGGCAGATAAAATATGCTTTATTTAAACACTTCGGACAGTTTTTGATTGTCAACAGTAGAATCATGGTTTCATGGCGATCGAGAAGGAGGGCAACGCTAACAAAGCACACTATAGGCTTTCAGGAAAATCAAAGGTTTCAGGCTATACCTAAAAACTGTCCGGACTCTTGTTATTTGTTACATACAATAATGATTAATAACATATTTCCTAATTACAGGCTGTAGCCTAAACGAGTCTTGACCGATTTCGGTTTCGATCAGCGATCGCCAACTCAATGACTCCAAAGCATTCATTAATGTTGAGCTAGATATATCTGACGAAATCTCTTCTCGCAATTGATTAAAGTCAACAGACTTGTTAATTATAGCTAATTGACGTATTACCTTTATTTCTAAATCAGTTACACGTTCAAACATCTGGGATAAAACTACCTCTATTTGACCTCCTATAAAGATCGTACCTGTTTTCATAAAGTCAGAAGTTTTACCTGCAAATAAAGTGAGAATTGTTGCTGAAATCATCCATAGTGCTAAAGGATTTCCTTCGTACCTTTCAATAAAATCATTCCATTCTTTTTCTTTGACTAACCCTCGATCGAGGAGAATTTGCTGTGCGGCTTCCTTCTTCAAGCCACTAATTTTATAAGAGCGAACAAGGTGGCTTCGATGTTCCAACAATGAAATTTCGAGAGATTTTTCTGAACTTGTCAACACCAAGCAGCTTTTATGGTTCAATTCACCTACTTTTTTGAAAAATCTACCGTAATCTTGATATCCATCTCGATATCTGCCAGCCAACTGACCTGTTTCCATAATTGTCTCGACTCCATCAATTATTACCAAACATCGGTGCGCGTTTAAACACTCGATCGCTCGCGAGATGGTATCAGAGGGTGTTTCTGGTAAATTTGTTTCCTGTTCGCCACAGATAAATCGGATGATGTCTTTGAGGATGGTATGTATCGGTGGAGTGCGATCGAGACTTCGCCAGATAATGAAATCAAAATCATTTTGAATTTTTTGTGCCAGTTTAACAGACAGAGACGTTTTGCCAATTCCCCCCATGCCCAACAGTGCCACCAACCGGCAGCCGTCTGTTACAATCCACTGGTTCAGTGCGGTCAATTCTTCTGTACGTCCGTAGAAAACAGAGACATCAGGGGCTTCCCCCCAATCTTGTTGAGAACGGGTGATCGCTGCTTCTGGCAATTTTTCCTGCAGCGGGAGAGTTGGTGAGGAATGATCGTATTCCTCTAGTACATTCTTAAAGCTTTTTTTTCTGACCGTTTTCCCCAGTGCGGATGACAGCAGCCGCCAGAATTCGGAACCTAACCCCTTAGCATAACTCAGATTGCAGTTACATTCATTGGCAATTTGCTCGTAAGTCTTATCTTCTAATACCTTACGAAATATGTTTTTTTGCAGATCGGTTGGGGATTTCCCAGTCTGAGCGCGAAAATATGCCTCTGCACGCTCTAACGCAGTGTCAACGTTCATATTTGGGAGTTATGCAAAAATCATATTTCAGTATAACCCATTTTCCGATCGCCCTACTTTTTCCAACTCTTGCCGACAAACTCAGCCAAAAGCGACTTTTATCGACCAAATTGAGCTGTGAAACAACCCACTTTACCAGACTGAAAAATTATTGGTTTTGAAACAACATGGTAAATGTCAAGTCAATCGATGAAAACAGGAGTAACGATTGTGCCTTTACCGACAACCGAGCAACAGTGGGATTTACAAAGTGGAGATGGCTGGCAATTTGATGATAATTACAGTACGGGGGGTAAGCTTACCGGTATCAAAGAAGCCTCACCAGAAGTAAAACAACTCTCTAGGGAATTGTCTCAAAAACTGGTTGGATTCTCCGTTGCAATGACTGCTGGTTATGCCTATGAGTACAGCGGTGCTAATGGCAACCCCTACAATGGTAATAATGTCTCCCACGCTGGAATTGACTATGCAGTTGGTGCAAACGTAAATGTCTCAGCGGTGGTTCCAGGAAAAATCATTAATGTTGTATCTTATGGTGCAACAGGGCAATTTGTGACTGTAGAAGGTAATGATGGAAAGCGCTGGGTATATGGGCATATCCAAACCAGCAAGAGAGCTGGAGATTATGTGAATATTGGGGATGGGATCGGTACAGTGAAAAACCAAGTTGGGAACACTCATCTCCACATAGAGGTTCAAACTCCACCTTTTGATTCCAGTATTATTGGTGGAATTCCCTATCAAACAAAAGGAAGTCGGAATTTTGTTCTAACCAATACAATGAGTCCACTTCAAGCCTACTCGGAGTGGAAAAATGGTGGTAATAATGGTGGCGGTGATCCTGTAAACACTAAGAGGGGTACAGAAGGGAACGATCGCATTAGTGGAGGAGCCGGCAACGATACTTTAATCGGTTTGGGTGGCAATGATACCCTGTACGGCGAAGCTGGTAATGATTCCCTCATTGGTGGCAATGGAAATGATTACCTTGACGGCTATGCCAGTTATGTCAGTCGCGAATTTGACACTTTAACGGGTGGAGCTGGTGCAGATATTTTTGTACTTGGCAATGTAGGACAAGGAGTTTTATATCAAGGTGATGGTAACGCAATTATTACAGATTATTCAAGTCGAGATGACTATATCCAACTCAAAGGAAGCGCTAACGACTATCAGTTAATCCGTCAGGGTTCTGATACCGTAATTTCCTTGAAAAACGGAGATAGGATTGGTATTGTTCAGGGGGTAACAGACTTGAGCTTAACTGCCCGAACGGGAAGAGTTGATTTCAAATTTGTCTGAGGTTGAGTCGCTTGATTTCTTCTCACCATTAATCTCGAATGTGAAAGAGCGATCGCCCAATATGTCCTACAAGCGGTCGCTTTATTTCAATCATCTTAAATTTTCAGCAAGTTAGCCCAGATTTTTTACAACCTTAAATAGAGGTTAGTTTACTAGGAGGACTGGCTCTCCTGATTTTGAGGTGATAAGCAAACCGCATATGCTTACTCCGAGGGCATCACAGAATCGCGAACAGTTGTGCTTAATACCGTATACACCATAAACTCAGGAGAGCCGGAGGACTGTTATGGATCGCATAAGTAAATTGAGAGCAGCACTAGAAAAATATTCCGATCGCACTCCCCAAGACGAACTGCTGTGTCAACTCATTTTCACTATCTGCTCGCAACCTCGTGATAGTTTGCAGCGTCGAAAATCGATGGAGCGATTGTTACTGAAAGTGCAAAGCTTGCCAAAATTGTCCAAAAGCTTTCATCCCGATGCTTTAGAAGCGGTCAATAAAACTTGGGAATGGTTAGACAATAACATTCACAATTTTCATCCCCGCAGTTCTCCGATTCGAGACAGTCTCGTGACTTGGATTAACGGTAATCTCCGGTATCGAATTCGAGATTTATACGCTGCCAAACCCCAAAATATGGTTTCCCTAGATGTTATAGAACGCAGCAAATTTTACCACCCATGTTTGGGCAGTGTTGACGCTTATATCGAACAGCTTGAAGCTGAGGAAAACCAAAGTTTAGCACGAAAAATCGCGCAATACATTAATCGAGATCCCGAAGCTAAACTGCGAAAGTGTTATCCTAAAAATCGTCCAGACTGCAACTGTCAAATTATTGCTAAAAAATTGTTTTTGCAGCCGTCGCCCGAAAAATTGAGCGCGATCGCGCGACAGTTGAATATCAATACCCAAACTATTCACAGTTTTTGGAGGAGGAAGGGATTCCCAAGAGTGCGATCGCTTGCCACAGAAATTGCTCAAATAAACTCTGATGTTATGTCCGGGGGATTGGTTTTTGTCTGTTATGGTGACCGTCATTCTCTTTCCGAACGCTATCGCACTGCCCCTTAATACAAAAAACGAAAGCCCCACTCTGAGAATCAGAGCGGGGCTTTGTCTTTAAATAGAATCCCAGGCATCGAGCTATTTTCTCAGGCAGTGACCCGCCAAATATCTTCGCCACCGCAGCGTTTAACAAC
>NZ_JAUBVZ010000003.1:408617-587437 GCF_036702805.1 Microcoleus sp. A006_D1 | reverse complement strand
CCTTGCCGCCTGTTCCTGTGAGGGCGATATTTCCATTTTGCGATCGCACTGTGCTGGTATCGTTAAGATTTATCCCTTGATTGCCATCGGTTCCGCTGCCGCCAACACCAGTGAAAGTGACATTCCCGGTGCCTGTGGATTCTACCAGCCCTGCTATCACAAGGCCCGAGTTGTTGCTCCCGCTCCCCTTGCCGCCTGTTCCTGTGAGGGCGATATTTCCATTTTGCGATCGCACTGTGCTGGTATCGTTAAGATTTATCCCTCGATTGAAATCGATCCCGCTGCCGCCAACACCGGTGAAAGTGACCTTCCCGGTGCCTGTGGATTCTACCAGCCCTGCTATCACAAGGCCCGCGTTGCCGCTCCCGCTCGCCTGGCCGCCTGTTCCTGTGAGGGCGATATTTCCATTTTGCGATCGCACTTTGCTGGTATCGTTAACACTTATCCCTCGATTGAAATCGGTCCCGCTGCCACCAACACCGACGAGAGTGACATTCCCGGTACCTGTGGATTCTACCAGCCCTAATATCCCAAGGCCCGCGTTGTTGCTCCCGCTCCCCTTGCCGCCTGTTCCTGTGAGGGTGATATTTCCTTGCGATCGCACTGTGCCATTGTTAAGACTTATCCCTTGATTGCCATCGGTTCCATTTCCCCCCGTCCCGGTAATAGTTATACTTCCGGCATTAATTGTACTGCTCTCGATAGCAACTCCCTGGCCAAAAGTAAGACTCCCTATACCGCGGCCCAGGAAATTCCCCCCGTTGGTATTAATCGTCGAACCTGAGATTCCTAGATAGCCACCATTGAGATTGTCGCTATCGGCATTTAGAGTAATATTGCCTCCTAGAGTGGTGATATTATTATTATTAATAGAAATATTATTATTGGCATTCAAAGTCAGGGAATTACTATTATTCCAAACAATCGGTGCGTTGACTGTAATATCACCTAGATTCGGCAAGGCAGACGCAGTAGAAATCGTAACATTACCCAAACCCAATTGATTTTGCAGCGTGACGTTATTAATCGTAGAAGTGTCAGCCGCAGGCGTAAATACTCCTCCTAAAGTGCCGCCTGCATCCGCATCAGTGCTAATAGTAATATCAGTCGGATCTAATAATAATGTGCCAGCAATGCCCAAGGGCGATCGCAAATCCACCAACCCTTGAAAATCCAGCGATTGCTTTCCCGATACTTCCACAAAACCGCCATTCCCAGAAAACAAGCCGCCTCTGGCCGTAATATTGCCATTAAAGCGAGTAGTTTCATCAGCCCAAACAATAACTCGCCCGCCATTCCCATTACTAATCGCATCAGCATTAATTGTCGAATCACCGCTGACAAACGTCCGCACAGCATTCGGCACAGTCCCCAAACCCTGATAATCTCCCCCAATCCGTACATTCCCGCCACCGTTGGTACCGGAAGCATCGATGTTACCCGCAATAACACCTACTTTCTCGCCCAAGATGTTAACATTACCGCCAGTGTTACCCGAAACGTTGAGACTGCCGCTTGCGATCGAAGTTCCCGCAACTACCGGCACAGCAACATTCGCCGTCAGCACAACCTCGCCATTAGAATTTACCGTCATATTCGTTGCCTGTGCCACACCTTTTCCAGTCAGCAACTCCGGCAAAGATAGCACTGGCTGCGTCCAATTGTTCGGTAGCGAGCTTTGAGTTGCTGTTGGCTGAACATCTAAACTTAATAAATTTCCCGCTTGAGAAATCCGCACCAAATTTTGACCCGGTACCGCTGCAATTATAATATTGCCTCCCGGCGCCGTTAGCTGACCGGTATTCACAACCGTACCGCCTGTCAAACTTAAACTTTGACCGGGCGCGACATTCAAACTGCCTGAATTAACAATGCTTCCGGGTTGCAAATTGGTAAATGCAAAACTATTCGGCATCCCGATTAAAGTCACCCAGTTGTTATTGCCGATCGCGCTAAACCACTGATTGTTCCCAAAACCTATCCCAGTCGCCGCAGTCGCATTAAAAGAACCAGGCACGTTCAAACTCGCATTCGGCCCGAAAATCATGCCGGCAGGATTCATCAAAAATAAATTGGAATTGCCGCCCGTAACTTGAATTAAGCCGTTAATTAAAGAAGGATTTCCGCCAGTAATCCGTCCTAAAATATTTTGAATGTTGGGATTGGTTAAAAAGTTAGCCGTTTGACCTTCGCTCAGTCCAAACTGAGTAAAACTGTGAAAAAGATTAGCCTTGTCTCCACCCAGAGACCCCCCGGTAATGTCGTAGCGGTTGCCGTTGGGTGTCACAACTGTGTTTGTGCCGTCGGGTGCCGGGGTGACGGGTTGTGCGGAAGCTGAGCCTGCTGCTGCCACCAGCCAGCCAACTATGAAGAACCATCCGAGAAAAGGTAGTTTGTTGGCTTTCATTGTGGTTAAAGATTTGTGCTTAAAGTGCGATCGCATTTATCTGTTCCTATTCTTACTCATAAAAATTCCTCATGTCAATCACAATTGGCGATCGCACGACTCCTAACCGGGTTTTTACCGCTGCGGCGACTGTCACAAATTAGACGCGACAACAAACCCGGTTTCTGACTGCCCGGGCGATCGCAAACTAAATCAGATAGCCTTATTTTTGATTGCTAAATAATTGGCAGTATATAACTAAAACTTTCTTGCTTCTTGCTTTTTGCTTTTTGCTTTTTGCTTTTTGCTTTTTGCGGATGGTATAGCAACCGCCACATCGGTGAGGACATAAATAACTTCATGAATAGAGCCGATACCCGTACTGCATCAATGGTTTGATTTCCGTTATGCAACTGTCAACTGTCCACTGTCCCAGGTCAACTGCTATATGTGGCGCGCCCCGCGAGGATTGTTGAAAAACCGGGAATACTTAGTCAAAAATGCGTAAGTATTGATCGCCTGTTCTCCCGCTTGCTTCTAGTGGCACAAAACTCGCTCAAATCCCTACTTGCGATTGCCGCTACATCCCAACAGCTTGCAGCCCGCTTCGATCGGCAACAGCGCGAACAGCCGAAATTCTCTCATAAACTTTATAATTTTTTGATAATCTTTACCAAAACTTCATAAAACTTGAGTAAAAATTCTTAGGTATTTTTGATGAAAGCTAATATTTGCAAGTCTTGCAGTCAAGTAGAGACCCTTAGGGACACATATAAATGTAGTAGCCTGGAAATCTAAACTGGGTAAAAATCTTGCTGTTACAGATTAAAGTGTGGCAGATGGAGTGTCTGTGAAAACTCACAGAACAACCAGCACTCATTTAGTTTAATGAGTGAGCTAGCTGACATCCGTCTGTAGAGTGACTTCTGTAAAGTCTCTTTTGCAGCTTTGACGATCGTCCTCAATCCCAGGCTGGCGATCGTCTATTGCCCGTCAGGGGCAAAATTCCATTTCCCGCTTTACTAACTAACAATACTGGAGGAATCAGGGTTATGACTACCTTAACGCTAGTCAAAAAAACATCTTTTACAGTTGCCAGCTTGGCAACGACAATCTTGCTGAGCATTTGCACGCCCGTGCGAGCTTTCATGTTTGGCACCAGCGGCATCCAGTTCGATCAAGATACAAGTATCAACTTTACCTTCGAGCAATCTCACGGCAATTACCAGTCCAGCTTGTTGGTAGCCAAATATCAGGTAGACGAGAAGGGTACTAGCTATGGCAACATCTTCCCACCACTGTTTCAGGAGATCAAGCCCTCAGATAACGGCGCAGCCGACGAATGGAAGGGAAGTTTCGGCAATGCAGTCACCTCAGACAACGGCTCAATCACCCAAACTTTCACATTTTTGCAGAATCAAACTTATGCCCTACTGCTGTGGAGCGACAGTGGCACCGGCAACCAATTCGAGCAGTACGCCTCCTCAAGCACCTTCATGAACAGCCCCGCATGGTTTGCCGCCAACAATCAGTTCCGGAGAGATGACTGTCTAGTGGCCGGGTGTCAGCAAGCTGTATTTGGGGACTTTAAGCTAGACTACAACTCCTCCGACTCATTTACAAACGTCAACGGCGGTAAAGGCCCAGAGCAATATTCATTGCTAACCATGGCCCAACTGGCTCAGGGCACAAAAATCTCCTTCGACGATGCCGGAGGAGGAAACGATCGCGACTTCCAAGACTTCACCGTGTCGGCCGAGTTAGCCCCCGAGCCAGTGACAGTGTTCGGCACTATGCTGGGGATCGGGGCTTTGGCTGCGGCTCGCGGAAAAAAAAAGCGACAGCAGCAACCAGAAAAATGACTCTTAACTAGCCCCATACAAATCTAAATAGTGCGTCTGTTCAGTGGTACTCTGAAACATGGCATTTCTAAATGTTAAGACTTTTTCCACAACGGGAAAAATAGAATCCTAACAAAGGCACTATTCATGGTATCAACCGCAACAAAAACGAACGTAGGCTACATCACCCAAATTATTGGGCCGGTTGTAGACGTAAAATTCCCAGGTGGCAAACTGCCCCAAATCTATAACGCTATTACGATTGCCGGCAAAAACGAAGCAGGTCAAGACATTGCTGTTACCTGCGAAGTTCAGCAACTGCTCGGAGACAGCCAAGTGCGTGCAGTTTCCATGAGTACCACCGACGGCTTAATGCGCGGTATGGAAGTAGTAGATACCGGGAAAGCGATCCAAGTTCCCGTCGGCATCCCGACTCTCGGCCGTATTTTTAACGTCATCGGCGAACCCGTAGACAACCTCGGCCCAGTCGATACTTCCGAAAGTATGCCCATCCACCGCCAACCACCGGCTTTCACCGAACTGGAAACCAAGCCTTCGGTGTTTGAAACAGGGATCAAGGTCATCGACCTTTTGGCTCCCTACCGTCGCGGTGGCAAAATCGGTTTGTTCGGCGGCGCAGGCGTCGGCAAAACCGTGATCATGATGGAACTCGTCAACAACATCGCTAAGGCTCACGGCGGCGTGTCCGTGTTTGGCGGTGTGGGCGAGCGCACCCGTGAAGGTAATGACCTTTACAAGGAAATGATCGAGTCTGGGGTTATTGACGAAAAAGACCGCAGCAAGTCGAAAATTGCCCTAGTATACGGTCAAATGAACGAGCCACCTGGTGCTCGGATGCGCGTGGGCCTGTCGGCTCTAGCGATGGCCGAATACTTCCGCGATGTCAGCAAGCAAGACGTACTCTTGTTCATTGACAACATCTTCCGGTTCGTACAAGCTGGTTCTGAAGTATCCGCTCTCTTGGGTCGGATGCCTTCGGCTGTGGGATATCAGCCGACTCTCGGTACAGACATGGGTGACTTGCAAGAACGGATTACTTCGACTACTGAAGGTTCGATTACTTCGGTTCAAGCTGTGTACGTACCTGCGGATGACTTCACTGATCCAGCGCCGGCTACGACTTTTGCTCACTTGGACGCTACAACTTTGTTGTCTCGCGGTTTGGCTGCTAAGGGTATTTATCCGGCTGTTGATCCCCTGGAGTCTACGTCCACAATGTTGCAAGTTAGCATTGTAGGCGAAGAACACTATGGTGTGGCGCGTCAGGTGCAGTCTATTCTGCAACGCTACAAGGAATTGCAAGATATTATTGCGATTTTGGGTTTGGATGAGCTGTCGGAAGATGACCGCTTGACCGTTTCTCGCGCTCGCAAAATTGAACGTTTCTTGTCTCAACCGTTCTTTGTGGCGGAAGTGTTCACCGGTTCTCCTGGTAAGTATGTCAAGCTGGCAGATACGATTAAGGGCTTCCAAATGATTTTGGGTGGCGAACTTGATGAGTTACCTGAACAAGCTTTCTATTTGGTGGGCGATATCAATGAGGCGATCGCCAAAGCTGAAAAAATGAAGGCTGACGCTAAGTAGAAAGTAGGTAATTGGTAATGGGTAATTGGTAATGGGTAATTGGTAATGGGTAATGAGTTATTGGAACTAACAAATAACTAATTCCCAATTACCAATTACCCAATGCCCAATGCCCAATGCCCAATGCCCAATGCCCAATGCCCAATTACCAATTCGCTATTTATGACATTAACTGTGCGCGTAGTTGCCCCAGACAAAACTGTTTGGGATTCTAATGCTGAAGAAGTAATTCTGCCGAGCACCACAGGCCAATTGGGTATCTTGAGCGGTCACGCTCCGATGTTGACGGCTCTGGATACCGGAGTGATGCGCGTCCGTCCCGGTAAGGAATGGGTGTCTATTGCTCTGATGGGCGGCTTTGCAGAAATCCAAGAAAACAAGGTTACTATTCTTGTCAACGGCGCTGAAAAAGGCGAAACGATTGATAAAGAAGCTGCTCGTACTGCTTACACCGCAGCAGAAGCTCGTTTGGACAAGTCTGCTAGCGGCACTTTGCAAGAGCAGATTCAAGCTAAGCAAGCCATCAAACGCGCGAGAGCTCGTTTTCAAGCTGCCGGCGGCACGCTTTAGCGCTAAGGGTAGGGACAGGGTGCTTTTGTATCTCTGGTTTTTGTCAAAGTCTCGATCCCCCCTAACCCCCCTTAAGAAGGGGGGGACAAGAGCATTCAAAGTCCCCCTTTTTAAGGGGGATTTAGGGGGATCTGGTCTCGGCGGTAAACGACAGATACAAAAGGTTTTAGTTGACACCTATGAACAATGTTGTGTCCCTACTTTTTTGCTAAACTCCGGCCTCGGATAATAGCGATTGCATTGTTTCCCAAGATAACCCCTGCTGAAGATAGCGGGGGTTATTTGGATTGTAGGGGCTGTGGAGCCGATCGACACTCACAATCTTTGCTCCCTCCGGCAAAACTGGAATTTCTGGATCGCTGGCGGTCGATCGCACCAGGGAGCTAGAAAAGCCTTTAAAAATAGCAATCTCGTCGAATTCGCCGTCAATTTGAGCCTTGACGATTAACACTTCGTGCGATCGGGCGATCGTGTATTGTTCCAACCGGCGAGCAATAGAGTCAGCCATAGCACATCTTACTTTAGTGAAATCTGCTATAATATAACTTAATTTTGCGACTAATTTCAGGGACAGCCAGCCGAAATTTTATACTTAATTCGACCTTTTTTAACAGCCGGAAGTAAGCAGACATAATATAAGTCCTGTCAAAAACATCTGGAAGATATTACTCCTGCAAAACCTACTTATACGATATTTGATGGATTACAGAAATACTAGGTTTAAATCATCGTTTTCAATTAAAACTATTAGACCGGGTTTTGCTTGGGGATATTTTCTGCTATTTATGCTAATTTTTTGCTTGAGTTTAGCGGTAGCAAGTTGCAACTCAGAGCTCATAAATAACTCTACAGCAAAAACCAAAAATGCACCCTCAAACTTAACAAAAGTTGTAAGAATCGGTCATCAGCCTTTCGGAGCGCTGTTTTATCTCAAAGCTAAAGGCTCTTTGGAAACCCGTTTAGCAAAAATGGGGTGGTCTGTAGAATGGACGGAATTTGTCGCAGGGCCGCCAATTTTAGAAGCAATAGGGCAAGGAAAAATCGACCTGGGTTATTCAGGAGTTGCGCCGCCAATTTTTGCCCAATCAGAGGGCGTACCTTTTGTTTATATTGCTAGTGATTCAGCTTTATCTGGCAGCATTGGTATCATAGTTCGTCAAGATTCTCCTATTCGGACTCTGGCGGATCTCAAAGGTAAGAAAATAGCAGCAACTCAGAAAACGGCTGGTCACTATTTGTTAATTCTGGCGTTAACTCAAGGTGGCTTGCAGTTAAAAGATGCCGAATTAGTCGATTTGCCTCCGCCAAAAGCTCAGGAAGCATTTATCAGAGGCGAGGTTGATGCTTGGGCGATTTGGCAGCCGTTTTTAGCTAAGTTACAGGAAACTATGCCTGCTGATTTCTTGACTGACAGCGAGGGGCTAATTAATGACAGAAACTTCTATTTGGCAAGTCGCTCTTTTGCTAGCGACTTTCCCGATATTGTTAAAACAGTGATGGGAGAAACGCGACTGATGGCTAATTGGATAACTAAGAATCCGGAGCGAGCAGTAGAATTTATCACCGCTCGAACGGGAATGAAAAAAACAACAGCTAGCATTTTAACGAAAAGCCGCAGCTACGATTTGCTGCCAATTCAAGACAGGGCAGTTGAAGAACAGCAGCGCATTGCTGAAATTTTCTTTCGGTTGGGAATGCTTCCCGAGCGCATTTGGATTGAAGATGTTATCTGGAAACAAAAATTAGATTTATAGAAGAAGGAAGTTCGACAACGGATTTAACGGATTTAACGGATTTAACGGATGTCAGGAAGAAGGCTTTAGTTATCTATGAGAGGTAGAAGTTACAATCGACCACTGATGTTTGAGCCATTAAGAATCTCCTAACCGTTTTGGCGATTGCGATATAATATCAGAATTTCGGCAAAGGTAACAATAAATCAACGGTGGCGCTGGCGCCAGCCTGAAAAATGCAATTGGGTGTATCCTAGAGAGTGAGTTCAAACTGTTAACTGGCAGAATAAAATGTCATCAATTGCCAATCAACTGCGTTACGGTTTTGTCTCGATTGTTGTGGCAAGCGTATTGATGGCAGGCAGTACGTTAGCTTACCTCAGCTTTCGGGGACAAATAGAACAGACAAAACAGCTTCAGTATGAGCGATCGCAAGCTGCGGCCGCCCAAATTAGCGCTTATCTGGATAACTTGCAGCGCCAACTCAATTACTTGTCCGAATTGCGCGGCTTAACAGAATTTAATGCTGAAACTCAGCGCAGCATTCTTGAAGGATTAATCAACAGCAACAGCGCCTATGAAGTAGTGGGAATTTTCAACAGTAAAGGTAAAGTCGTACAGGTGATTTCGCCTTATGAACCCTTCTCTATCTCTAGCTTGAGTTTGGCAGGTATCTCGGCAGATGCACCTATATTTTGGGAAACTTTTGGGGGAGCTAAAAATTATGTTAGTTCGGTAGATGTCGATCTGAAAACAGCGGTTAATGTCGTTAATTTAGCAGTACCTATTCGCGACAGTAAGAATAAAATTGCCGGAGTATTATTTGCCAGAGTTAGTCTAAACTTTTTAATTCAAATTGTGGCTCGATCGCAAGTTGGAAAAACAGGATACAGCTACGTTCTAGATCACCGCTCGGTGCTGATTTCGGAAACAGGAAAGAAGATTAATCCGTATTTACTGCAAGATTTGAGAGGGCGATCCTTTGTGCGAGAGTTATCCAAATTAGCTTTGGCTTCGGGGATTCAATCTCCGATCGTTTATCGAGGCTGGCGCGGGGAAGAAGTCATGGGTACGGGTGCGATCGTCCGCAGGGTGCAGTGGATGGTGGTTGTAGAGCTACCGACAGCCGAAGCCTACGCTCCCGTGCGATCGCTAGTATACGTCATAGGTGCAGTTACCCTCGCCAGCGCCCTCGCCGCGGTGGGCTTGGGAGTGGCTTTTGCTCGATCGATTACAGATCCTTTAAAATCCCTCACATCCGCAGCTACTAAAATGAGTAGCGGAATGTTGGAAACTCGGGTAAATATTGCAGCATCTAACGAACTAGGAAAATTAGCCAATACTTTCAACAGCATGGCCGGTCAACTGCAAGTATCTTTCACAAAAATAGAGCATCAAAATGCCAATTTGCAGCGACTTGACAAACTCAAGGACGAATTTTTAGCCAACACTTCTCACGAACTCCGCACCCCACTTAACGGCATTATCGGTTTAACAGAATCTTTGATCGACGGTGCTACAGGACAATTGCCAGAAGCGACTATTTACAACCTGCAAATTATTGCATCTAGCGGCAGAAGACTGTCCAATCTCATCAACGACATTCTCGATTTCTCGAAACTGAGACACAAAAACATCGAGCTCCAAATCAAGCCCGTAGGCATCAGAGAAATTGTGGATATCGTGGTAACTCTTTCTCAACCTCTAATTGGCACCAAAAACTTGCAGTTGATTAATTCGGTCACTTCCGAAATCCCCCTGGTGGATGCCGATGAAAATAGGGTGCAACAAATTCTTTATAACTTAATCGGAAATGCAATTAAATTTACCGAAAACGGTACTGTAGAAATTTCCGCAAATGCTGTAAGCTTGAATTCGCCGCAGTTGCTTGACCAAGAAAGTTCAGTAACCAGTCAGCTTCAATCTTTAATTGTCAGGTCAAAACTGCAAATCACGGTATCCGATACCGGGATTGGCATTGCTGAAGATCAATTAAAAAAGATTTTTGAATCTTTTGAACAAGCAGACGGTTCCACTGCTAGAGAATACGGAGGAAGCGGTTTAGGTTTGACAGTTACCAAGCAGTTAGTCGAGCTGCACGGCGGCGAAATTCAGGTATCTTCAGAACTCGGTGTTGGTTCGCACTTCACCTTTAGTTTGCCAATCTCTCGAAATCAGTATGTCGATCGCAATCAGTTGCCAGCAACGGTTCGACAGTCTTTAGTTTCAATAACCGAAGAGCGCAATTTAATAACTCCTGAAAATGCCACACCAAGTTTTAACTATCACAATTCTGCCAGTGATAAAGAGCCTCAAGAAAACAATCAGGTGAAAATCTTGGTTGTAGATGACGAACCTGTAAATATTCAGGTATTAACTAACAATTTACTTCTCGAAAACTATGCGATCGCCGAAGCGAGCAACGGTAGAGAAGCTTTAGCTCTTCTAGACACGGGCTACCAGCCAGATTTAATATTGCTAGATATCATGATGCCGCGGATGACTGGTTACGAAGTTTGCGAGAAAATCCGGGAGAAATTCACGGCGAGCGAAATGCCAATTGTGATGCTAACCGCCAAAAATCAAGTATCTGACTTAGTGCAAGGTTTCAATGCAGGAGCAAATGACTTTTTAACTAAACCGTTTCTTAAAAATGAATTGCTCGCCAGAATCAAAACTCACATCCGCCTGACAAAAATCAATGCAGCTTATGGGAGATTTGTGCCGCACGACTTTCTGCGATTTTTGGGACACGAAAGTATTCTTGATGTTCAACTAGGCGATCAAATTCAGAAAGAAATGACAATTTTATTTTCTGACATTCGCTCGTTTACGACAATCTCCGAAGCGATGACTCCTCAAGAAAACTTTAATTTTATCAACAGCTACCTCAGCCGTGTAAGTCCGGTAATTCGCGCTCACCAAGGTTTCATCGATAAATATATTGGCGATGCGATTATGGCGCTATTTCCTGAGTCGCCAGATGATGCTGTTCGCGCAGCGGTGGAAATGCAAAAACAAGTGATTATTTACAACCAGCACCGACAATTAAGCAATTACGCACCAATTGCGATCGGCATCGGTTTGCACGCGGGAACTTTAATGTTGGGTACGATTGGCGAGGAAGAACGCATGGAAAGTACAGTGATTGCTGATGCGGTGAATCTCGCTTCTCGTTTGGAAGGATTGACTAAGGTTTACGGCTCGGGAATTCTCGTTACTGAATCAGTTTTAGAGCGTTTGGGCGATCGAGAAAAATATCTGTACCGATTTGTCGATCGAGTCACAGTCAAAGGTAAAAAATCTGTGGTGTCGGTGTTTGAAATTTATGATGCAGAAACAGAACAAAGCATTGAACTCAAACAGGAAACTGCTGCTGCATTTCAAAAAGGTCTGGAGCTTTATTTTGAGCAAAATTTTACTAAATCGCAAAAACTTTTCAAGAAGATTTCCGAAACAAATCCTCAAGATAAGTTAGCAGCAATCTACTGTCAGCGCTCTCTGAAAAATCGAATGTATGGAGTGCCTGAAGGATGGTTGGGGATAGAAGCTTTCGATGAAAAGTAGTAAAAGTAACATCTAGCTGAAGGTAGAAACTTTGGCGTGTTTATCCGATTTTTTGTAAGAGGTCTGAGTCATCATCTATTCAGGCAGAAGCGTGAAAGCCCAAAATTGCCAGTTTTCCTGAAATATACGCTGTAGAGTTGGTTGCTTTTGACTTCAAACTCGAATATAATGCGGAAAGCTAGAAAAAGAAACCCGGTTTCTCTGCAAAATCTCAGGTTTGACAGCGATTCAGGAAGCAACCGAGAATCTGGCTTTACTTGCGTAAGTTTTGTTCAAGTACAAAAAGATTTACAATACTTAACAACGGTACAGCTTCGATCCGATTATCAACTGTGTCTTTCAAGCTAAATTAATGTTATGTCAACTTTTTATCTCAAGCGCTTAGTTGCCAAACTTTCCAGAAAAGCGACGCTGCAAACTGTACTCATAGTGCCGTTTGTCTTGCAAGTATTTGCAGCGGTGGGAATTGTCGGATATTTATCATTTAGGAACTCTCAAACAGCAGTGAATGACCTGGCCGGTCAGTTGATGGGGGAGGTGAGCAATCGCATCGAACAAAATTTGAAAACTTATCTGCAAACTCCGCATCAAATCAATAAAAGCAAGCTGGATGCGGTGAAACTCGGTTTTGTGAACATGAAAAACTTGTCAGCTTGGGAAAAGTATCTGTGGCGGCAAGTGCAATTATATCCTTATATCAATTTTACGTCGATCGCCAATCGAGATGGAGAATACCGCACCGGCGAAAAGATGTCGGATGGGACTTTATTGATTAACGCCTCGGGCCCGTCTACCAAATTTAATTTTTATTCTTACAATACTAATAATACGGGCGATCGCACGACAGTAGCAGCCACCGTCAAAAACTTCGACATCAGACAGCACCCTTCCTACAGCTATGCAGCTCTACAATCCAAACCAACTTGGAGTTCAGTTTACGTATCCTTCCTAGAACCCACACTGCTCCTCAGCGCGCTGCAACCAGTTTACAACAGACAGAACCAGCTAGAAGGAGTATTAATTGCTGCTTTGCGTCTCGACAGTATCGGTGATTTTTTAGACGGCCTCAAAATAGGCAAATCCGGTCAAACTTTTATCATCGAAAGAAACGGCACCCTACTGGCAACTTCCACACCCGAAAAACCTTTCCGCACCCAAAACGGTAAAAAAGAACTGTTTAAAGTTACAGAAAGCAGCGATCCCGTAACGCAGACTACAGCTAAATATTTAGCAAATCACTTTCAAAACTTGCAGAATATTTCCCGATCGCAGCAACTCAATTTTGAAATAAAGGGCAAAAAGCAATATTTAAAAGTCCTACCATTCCAAGACGGTAAAAGTTTGGATTGGCTGATTGTCGTCGTCGTTCCCGAAGCCGACTTTATGGAACAAATCCATGCTGGGAACCGAACTACAGTGTTGCTATGTCTGGCAGCTTTGGCCATGGCAACTGTGCTGGGAATTGTTACTTCTCGGTGGATTATCAAACCGATTTTAAAACTAAAAGATGCAGCAATAGCTTTGTCAGAAGGACAATTTGACAAAACTGTCAAGCTCGATCGCTCCGACGAGTTGGGCGTGCTGGCCACTGCTTTTAATAGCATGGCAGCACAACTGCAAGCATCTTTTAGTGCCTTAGAAACTAAAAATACCGAATTACAGCGACTGGACAAACTGAAAGACGAATTCTTAGCCAATACTTCCCACGAACTCCGCACACCCCTCAACGGTATTATTGGGATTGCAGAATCTTTAATAGACGGTGCTACCGGACAACTGCCAGAAACCACAAATTTTAACTTAGCTTTGATTTCATCGTCTGGAAAAAGATTGTCTGCTTTAATTAACGATATTCTCGACTTTTCTCAGCTCAAACACAAAACTTTAGAGCTGCAAATTAAGTCCGTCGCTCTCCGAGAAATAGTTTCTGTAATTCTCACGTTATCTCAGCCATTAGTAGGCAAAAAAAAATTGCAATTGATTAACTCAGTCGCTCCCGAATTGCCAGCAGTAGCAGCCGACGAGAATCGCTTGCAGCAAATACTTTACAACTTAATCGGCAATGCGATTAAATTTACCGAAAGCGGCACCGTTGAAATTTCAGCAGCATTAATAACGGGCAACGAACAATCATCGCCTAATTCCCAGTTAGCCATTACTGTATCCGACACTGGGATTGGCATCCCCGAAGATAAATTAGATCGAATTTTTGAATCCTTTGAACAAGCTGACGGTTCGACTGCTAGAGAATATGGCGGCACCGGTTTAGGGTTAGCTGTTGCCAAGCAATTAGTGGAATTGCACAGAGGTAAAATTTCAGTATCTTCAACTGTAGGCGTCGGTTCCCAATTCGTCTTTACTTTGCCCGTATCTGAGAGTCAGCCGGAATTTAGCAGCAGAGAGCCGCGTTTAACCGAGGAATCTCGCATTTTAACCACTCCTGAATTTGCCTACCAATCATCTATAATCAATTCTCAGGCAGTAGCCCAAAGCGACTTGATCGAAAGTGAAAAAATCAAGATCTTGGTGGTAGATGATGAACCGATTAATATTCAGGTAATCGCCAACAATCTTTGTCTGGGAAACTACGCGATAACTCAAGCGAGCAACGGCATAGAAGCTTTAAATCTGATTGAATCAGGATTTAAGCCAGACTTAATTTTACTCGATGTAATGATGCCGCAAATGACTGGTTATGAAGTGTGTCGAGAAGTGCGGAAAAAATACTCGCCTTTAGAAATGCCGATTTTGATGCTGACGGCTAAAAATCAGACTACTGACTTGGTAGAAGCTTTTAACTTAGAAGCAAATGATTATCTAACTAAACCTTTTATCAAAAAGGAATTGGTGGCGAGAATTAACACGCAAATTCGACTGGCTAAACTGAATGCAGCCTACGGCAGGTTTGTGCCGCACGATTTTTTAAACTTGCTGGAAAAACCGAGTATTATTGAAGTAAAATTAGGCGACAATCAGGAAAGAGAGATGACGGTGCTGTTTGCTGATATTCGCTCGTTTACGTCGCTTTCAGAACAGATGACACCGCCAGAAACTTTTGCATTTATTAATACTTACTTGGGAAGGGTTAGCCCTGCAATTAGGAAAAATAACGGGTTTATTGACAAATACATTGGGGATGCAGTCATGGCTTTGTTTCCTACATCTCCATCAGATGGTGTGCGAGCCGCAATTGATATGCAAAAAGAAGTGAATATATACAACGAGCAGCGAGAACAAAACGGCTTGTTTCCGATCGCGATCGGCATTGGTTTGCACGCGGGAAATTTGATGTTAGGTACAATTGGCGAGCGAGAACGCATGGAAAGTACGGTGATTGCTGATGCGGTGAATCTGGCGTCTCGTTTGGAAGGATTGACTAAGGTTTACGGCGCGGGAATTCTGGTTAGCGGTGCAATTATCGATCGCCTGGACGAGCCAGAAACATATAAGTACAGATTTGTCGATCGAGTAATGGTGAAAGGAAAGACAACTGCTGTGTCGGTGTTTGAAATTTACGATACAGAAACAGAGAAGAGCATTATACTCAAGCAAGAAACTCAGGAGGTTTTTGAAGAAGCTCTCAATTTATACTACCATAAACAATTTGTGGCCGCCCAAAAAGTATTTGAGAATATTTTACAAATCAATCCTGACGATCGTGTCGCAATGCTGTATTTCAAACGCTCTCGCAAGTATCGAATGTACGGGACGCCGGATGGGTGGTCTGGGGTGGAAGCTTGGACGGAGAAATAGGGCGTTTTTTGAAGGAAGAGGGAAGTTCGGCAACGGATTATTTAACGGATGTCATCGATGTAACGGATGAATGTTTAGGGTAGAGGGTAGAGGGTAGACGGTAGACTTAATTAAACATTTTTGGAGGCAGAAGCTTGTTATGTAAAGTGCCAGGACATAATTGTGCAGCACAGATTCTTAGCATGAGCTACAATGCTTTCTATCGGGGAACTTGCCGCTTTTGGCTCGGTGAAGCGCGATCGCATCACGCATCCGAACCGGCTAATTTCGACCCAATTAGCGACAATTAGCTGTCACTAATTACTAATTACGCTCAAATGCAAGAATCGACCCATTTGTGCGGCAGCTCTGAGAAATGAGGCGATTTACTATGTTATTGAAAAATATCAGCAGCTCGATCGCAAAATTGTACAGCAGCGTGCCCCTCCGTTTAGCGCTAACAGTGCCATTTGTCCTGCAAACTGTCGCCGCAGTCAGTCTAGTAGGATATTTGTCTTTCCTCAACGGACAAAAAGCTGTTCAACAACTCGTCAATAGCTTGCAGGATGAAATTAGCGATCGCATCCAAGAGCACCTCACAGATTACTTGGAAAAACCTCACACCATCGCCCGACTCAATGCAG
Source organism: Microcoleus sp. A006_D1 (assembly GCF_036702805.1). Taxonomy (NCBI): domain Bacteria; kingdom Bacillati; phylum Cyanobacteriota; class Cyanophyceae; order Oscillatoriales; family Microcoleaceae; genus Microcoleus; species Microcoleus sp. A006_D1. The sequence goes on along the minus strand of NZ_JAUBVZ010000003.1, from coordinate 571,359 downwards.
GTGCAGCTCAACTCGGCAAGCTGCATCCAGCAGATGTGCCAGCAACACAGCGCTACTTTTGGCAGCAGATGCAAATATTTTCCTCGGTGCGAGACATTTATTTAGGCAGTAAGGAAGGTGTATTTATCGGAGTTAGACGAGAAGAATCAGGGCAGTTTGTTGCGAGAATCACCGAAAATTTTCCTCAGCGTTCTTACTATGCTTTAGATGACCAAGGCAATCCCCATAATTTATTAAGTTTTGAACCGAATTACGACCCGCGAGTTCGCCCCTGGTACATCAGTGCAACAGCCGAAAAAAAATTAGTTTGGACTGAAATTTATACATTTTTTCAGGGCGATTTGGGAATCACAGCGGCTCAGCCTTTCTATGACGATCGAGGCGACTTTGTTGGAGTAATGGCAGTCGATATTATTCTGAGCCAGATTGGGGACTTTCTGGGAAAAATGAAAATTAGCCGATCGGGTCAAACTTTCATTATGGAGCGATCGGGCGCTTTAGTGGGCTGTTCCACAGACGAAAAACCCTACACCCTGGGCCCAGACGGCAAAGCTCGACGATTGCTGGCAATTGACAGCAAAAATCCTTTAACTAACGCCGCAGCTAAACACATCATTAGTAATTTCAATTTAAGCTTTGTCGAACCGCCCCAGCAACTGCAATTTCAACTCAAAAATCAGCGGCATTTTGTGCAGATATTGCCCTACAAAGACCCGAGCGGAATCGATTGGTTAGTAGTGATAGTGATTCCAGAAAACGATTTTATGGCAGAAATTCATGCCAACACTGCTAGCACTCTCTTACTCTGCATCGCCGCGCTAATTCTAGCAACAATTATTGGGATTTTTACGGCTCGCTCGATCGCGCGGCCAATTCTGCGGTTAAACGCAGCAGCCAAAAATATCGCCCGAGGAGAATGGGATCAGACACTAGAGTTCGATCGCGCCGACGAAGTAGGCCAGCTCGCCAAATCCTTCACCAGCATGGTATCTCAACTGCAAACATCCTTCGCCGCCCTCGAAAATAACAATCAAGAATTGCAGCAACTCGACAAACTCAAAGACGAATTCTTAGCCAACACCTCCCACGAATTCCGAACTCCCCTCAACGGGATGATTGGCATTGCCGAATCAATGATTGACGGAGCCACCGGAACTTTATCGGAAATTCAGCAGCAAAACCTCTCAATGATAGCCAGCAGCGGCAGGCGTCTCAACGAACTTGTTAACAATATTCTCGACTTTGCTCAACTCAAAAATCACAAACTAGAATTGCAGCTTCGCAGCGTAGGAATCAAGTCGATTGTCGAAGTTGTAGTCACAGTCAGCCAATCTTTAACCGGCACAAAAAACTTGCAGTTAATTAACAGTATTCCCGCCGATTTGCCCTTGGTATTGGCTGACGAAAACCGCCTGCAACAAATTCTCTACAACTTAATTGGCAATGCGATTAAATTCACCGATTCTGGCACTGTAGAAATATCAGCAGAAATTGTAGCCGCCGACGGCGAAACAGCCCTCCCAGTGCCCGCGTCAAATCGCCTGCCGTCAAGCCAGGATTTTCAAATAGCTGTCACGGTTTCCGATACCGGAATCGGAATTCCCGCCGCGAATCTCGATCGCATTTTTGAGCCATTTGAACAAGGCGACGGTTCCACAGTCAGGCAATACGGAGGAACAGGTTTAGGTTTAACACTATCCAAACAATTTGTCGAACTCCACGGCGGTAAAATATACGCAGCATCCCAAGTCGGCATCGGTTCCCGCTTCACCTTTACCCTGCCTTTTTCTCCCGAACAAATTCATCCTAGCGAAGCAGTAATAAATTCGCTGCCCTCAACACAAACTCTGGGTTCAGAATCGGAAAATAACAGAAGTAAAAGTTATTTATCGTGCAACTTAAATTTTTATAAACCCGCTCCGAATCCCGTAGCTCAAGCCACTGCGCTATTAGAAATCAAAAAATTTAAAATCCTCATAGTTGACGACGATCCGATCAACCTCCAAGTTTTAAACAATCACCTTTCTCTCCAAAATTACAGAGTCATTCAGGCACTAAACGGCGAACAAGCCTTATCACTCCTCGAAAGCGGACAGCATTTTGACTTGATCGTTCTCGACATCATGATGCCCAGAATGTCTGGTTATGAAGTCTGCGCCAAACTCAGGAAAAAATATCCCTCCCACGAGTTGCCAGTAGTCATGTTGACGGCGAAAAATCAAGTTTCAGACTTAATAGTAGGATTTCAATTTGGCGCCAACGATTATCTATCCAAACCCTTCTCGAAAGACGAACTTTTAACTAGAATTAAGTCTCACATCAACTTATCTAAGACTAACAGCGCCTACGGGAGATTTTTCCCAGATGCTTTCTTAGAATTTCTCAAAAAAGAAAGCATTGTGGATATCCAATTAGGCAATCACGTCAGCAAAAAAATGGCAGTTATGTTTAGCGATATTCGCTCGTTTACTGCCCTTTCCGAAACCATGACTCCCCAGCAAAACTTTGATTTTGTTAATGCTTATCTGCGAGAAGTAAGTCCGAAGATTAGAGAACATCACGGCTTTATTGTCAAGTATTTAGGAGATGGGATGATGGCAGTTTTTCCGAACGGTGCTGACGATGCACTCAAAGGTGGCATCGCTAAACTGCAACAAGTTCACGCATATAATGCCGATCGCAAAAACAGCGGATATCAACCGATTCAAGTCGGCGTAGGAGTGGATTTCGGTCACATGATGGTGGGGATAGTCGGGGAAGCGGAGAGAATGCAGGGAGATGCTTTTTCGGATCATGTCAACTTAGCGTCTCGTTTGGAAAGTCTCACTAAGTTATATGGAGTATCGTTAATAATTTCCGAGAAAGTTTTGGATAATTTGACTCATCCCGAACAGTATCAAATCCGTTTTTTAGACAGAGTAATTGTCAAAGGCAAACAGCAGCCAATTTCCATCTATGAAGTCCTCGACGCAGAAACAGAGTTAGTCAGGGAAATGAAGTTACAAACTCAGCAGGATTTTGAACGGGGTTTAGAACATTATCGCCGTCACGAATTTAAGGCAGCTAAAACTTGTTTTTATCAAGTTTTAGCCGTTAATCTCGACGACAAAACGGCTGCACTGTATTTAGAGCGACTCAACCATTTGATAGAAAAGGGCGTCCCGGAGAATTGGTCTGGGGTTTGGACTTTAACTCAGAAGTGATCTCGTAGTATCGATAGATAGTAGATTTGCGGCTGTCAAACAACTTGAGAATTGAGTCAACGACAATTTCTGTAACTATCGGGTTAAAGTCGCAAATAAAGTCATCAGCTTCCAGATTTTGCCGAAAAAATTCCTTAGCTCGATCGCACTGATAGCGCATTTCGTCAAAGCCCACAATTTTCACCACAAACGTTGCTAGGGGGGAGTTTTCCAAATCGGTATTAGAACTGCTTTTAGCCCGCCCATTTTCTAATAAATTAAAGACTTCCGCTTCTAAACCACTTTGAGGTTTGTAAGGTTTCTCTATTTCTGGAAAAAAGCTTTCCAGGCGCACGCCTTTAGCAACTCTATCCGGGAGTTCTCCCATCATCATCGCCAGAGAAACATCGAGTCCCAAACCCGAAGAAAAAGCTTCTAGCAGGGCGATAGTAGCCAGTTTGCACCCCAAATAAAGCTTCGCAATTTCCAGATTGTACTTAGCAGTAGTTTCCCAGCGCTGATAGGTGCGATCGTCTGGATATCCCTCAAACTGCCGGAAAATCACCTCGGGCTTGAGATAACTCAGAAAACCCTCCATCTTCAGCAAAGCAACTCGGTAGTCGCGAACCGTGTAAAAACCGCAGCAGGTAAGATTGTGATTGGTTTCCGGCAGTAAATTCCAGGTATTTGCTAAAAAATGGGCTGAACTATCGTAAGCAAAACTAATCACATCCCGGTTAGAAATTCGCACAGCTTTGTTCACGGTTTCCCGCATTTGCTCGTCAGTCAAACTGAGGGTAAACAGGCTATTTATTGCTTGCAAGCGGTTGTAAAGGCTCTGGCTTACCGTTACTCCCCGCTCGGCGGCGCGAAACGGAATTGTGGCTTCAATGCAGGCGGCAATTTGCAGCAATTGCTCGGGTTTGAGAAATGGTTCTAGAGCTTTTGCGGCCACTAAAGCGCTGAGAAATTCGTTTTGTCCTGAGAAGGGATTGAGCACTTCCCCCGCTACAAAATCGAATACCAGCATTACCATCTCGAAGGTAGCATCCGCAGGCAGTTCAGATTGATCCCGAATCTGTAGCTGTTTGTTAACCTCTTTGGTAACAGGAGTGATGTAGTAGCTGACGTTAAAGTTAATGCTGCGATCGACTTGCACGTAGACGATATCGTGAAATAAAGCGGCCATTACCTCGATCGCATCTTCATTTCCCCCGACATCAAAAATATGTTGAGGAGTGTGAAAAAACCGCCAGGGCCCAATCATCGGCTGCACAATCAGTTCAGCAATCCGAGCGAGTTCACTTGGTTCGACTTTTGCTTTCAGGCGATCGATCGCCCAACTCAGCCTTTCTAAGCACTGTAAGTATGCCTCTTTGCTATCCATCACAGTCTTTTCCAATAACATTACTGTCACGTCAGCCATCCTCTTGTTAATTTGATTTTTTCGTAGACCCGCCCCGTTTTTTTTTGAACTTTTGGCTTTTTCTTGAAGACTTGTGCGGGGATTGACGAGGCAAATATCTACTTTAAATTAACTTAGTTTCCGGTAGCTGACCTCCCCTGTTTCCCCAATCTAATTACCACAAAGTATGACAAGTAAATTACATAAATTGCCAAACCTGTCAGAGCCAACAATCCCAAAAATTGAGGGTTGGCTGTAGCGTGAAACATCTGTCTGTAAAGCCAAGGCGGATCTAACCAAATGCGGCAAAAAGGTTCGTCAATTACCTGACTTTGGGATTTAAACGCACAGATTAAGAAGGGAATTTGAGCGAGAGCGCCCAAACCGCTGTAAACAGTAATCGCCCAGCGCCAAGCTGTAAAAGCCAGCTTCAAAGATGATTGAGGGCGATCGGCAATTTCGTCGTTTAAATCCTGCCAAAACCACAGACAAGCAGGAATCAATGCCCTCCCCATCACCGACGACACAAAGCTCACAGGCAACGCAGCCATCATCAGGTAAAGTGTAATTGCCAGCAAACTCGCCACCCGCCAATAAATCATCAATAAACGGGCGATCGCGTCAGCCTTGGCAAAAACAGCCCAAATCAGAACTACCAGCGGGATCGAAATTGTTAATAACACAGACAACCGGTAATCCATCCAGACAAGCGGTTGAAACCAAGGCCCGGTGGCTGCCAATAAAAGACTCAACATCTTTGGGAAAATATACTCACTTCTTTGTGACAGATTTTACTACAAAAATGCTCAATAATCAGGGATCAGATAGGACGTACGGTTGAAACCGCGCCTATGTAAACGTGTTAGCCTTCGGGAAGGGTAGTCCGAGCTCAGAGGGTGTAAAGAAAACAACTTAATTTTAAGCGTCGGTTCTTCAACCCTTGGCAATGCGGGTTTTGTGTGTGTAGACGCGGTTTCAACCGCCCGGTCTTCTTCAACCCGCTTCCGTCGGGTGAGAGTCTGTGTAGACGCGGTTTCAACCGCCCGGTCTTCTTCAACCCGCAGGCGAGTGGGTTTTATCTGTGTAGACGCGGTTTCAACCGCCCGGTCTTCTTGCCAAAGTAATTAATAAACCGATGAAAGAATCCCGCGCCAAAAGCTAGATTTCGGCGCGGGAGGGAAGACAAGGAGCTAAATTCCTAGCTTATTCGTCGTAGATGCGGCACTCAGCAGCGTCAGGATTGTCGTCGCAATACTTTTCAAAAGAATTCTTAGGTTTGACTTGCTTTTGGTGAGAAGCTTCAGCTTGCAGCTCTTCAACTGCATCCCACGCCGCAGCACATTCCCCGGAAGTTGCGCCCTTCAAGTCACAGACGGTACGAGCGCTTTCTAATTCTTCTTCAATTTTTTCTTCGATGTTGCCCGCGGGTGTTGTTGTCATAGTCACCTTATTAAGTAAGAAAGGTTTTCTTTTTGAAGGTTAGTTTGTGTTTGATTTGCAGTTTCAGTCTGGCGACCCCAGCTAATACTAGCTTGAGATGCGCTGCTGTTGCAGCCCAGATACAACCCATCCATAACTGCGATCGTAAAAGCCGTATCTACTTCCTGCTTTACTGAGAGCCCGTCGGCGGATTGTAGTCCACAGGCATCAATGCAGGTCGAGCTGACCTTACTTTTGTTGAAAACATTACACGAAGTTGGTGTGTCAAACTGTATTGAGCTTTATCTTTTAAGATTTAGCTGAACACGACATTTAACGCTTAACAGATTTATTCGACACCCATGTTAACTTATGTTAACACAGGAACGGCGATCGAGGGAGAGTCGATCGACCAACAATACCGTCCCGCCAGCGGCCAGTTCCGGTTAGCCTTAAGTATAGAAATAGTTTTTATAGAGAAGTTCGCCTTATGTACGAAAACCAAATGCAATGGGTCAGCGCTTTATCAACCCGTCCGTCATTGGAATCAGCGCTCAAAGAAGTTGTAGAACAAGCCGATCGCGATTTACAAGGCCCGGCAGATTTAGCCTTGATATTTATCTCATCTGCCTTTGCCAGCGAGTATTCTCGGCTGATGCCTTTACTGCGAGAACTGCTGCCAGTGCCCGCGATTCTGGGCTGCGGCGGGGGAGGAGTCATCGGCACCAACCGGGGTGGCCTCACCGAAGAAGTAGAGGGCTCTCCGGCAGTCAGCCTGAGTTTGGCTCGCTTACCGGGAGTAAATGTCAGAACATTTCACATCGGTGCAGACGAACTACCGGACTTAGACAGTCCCCCGGATACTTGGGTGGATTTGTTAGATGTGCCAGCCCACGAAGAACCGCAGTTTATCATCTTGGCAGACCCCTTTTCCGCAAAAATCAACGATTTGCTGCAAGGGCTAGATTATGCCTATCCGGGTGCGCCGAAGGTAGGGGGACTGGCTGGCGGGGACGGTGCGGGCAGGGGTGCGGCGCTGTTTTGCGACTATCAGCTTTACCGAGAAGGGACGGTGGGAGTGGCTTTGAGCGGGAATATAGTTTTGGAAACGATCGTCGCGCAAGGCTGTAGACCGATCGGGCATCCTTATCGGGTGACGGAAGGAGAGCGCAATATTTTGCTGAAACTCGAAGAACAAACCGATGATATCGGCAGCAGGGGCATCGAGCGATCGCCCTTAGAGGCCCTGCGAGAGTTAGTTCAAACTTTGAGCGAAGCAGACCGAGAATTAGCGCAGCACTCGTTATTTGTCGGCTTAGTCAGCGATGAATTCAAGATGACATTAGAGCCGGGAGATTTTTTAATCCGCAATCTGTTGGGAGTAGATCCGAAAGTCGGGGCAATTGCGATCGGCGATCGAGTCCGTCCCGGACAGCGCATCCAATTTCACCTGCGGGACGCCCGCACCTCCGCAGAAGACCTAGAAATGCTGCTCGATCGCCATCAGCGATCGGCCGAGTACAGCGGTACATCCAGCGCCGGCGCCTTGATGTTCTCTTGTCTGGGGCGCGGCGAAGGGCTTTATGGTGAGTCGAACTTTGACTCGCGACTGTTCGGCAGATACATCAAAAACATCCCGCTGAGCGGCTTTTTCTGCAATGGCGAAATCGGCCCCGTGGGCGGCAGTACATTTCTGCACGGCTACACATCCGTATTCGGGATTTGCCGCCAAAATTCCTAATTTGTGAACAGTTGACTGTTGACAAATGACCGATCGAATTGGCTTGTAGATCAGACGTACGGTTGAAACCGCTTCTATACAAACGAAGTCCGAGCAAGGGAGGGACTAAAGAAAATCAAGAATTCCCACCCGCTTGGAGTGGATTTTGTCTCCATAAATGTGATGTTAACCGCTCACTCTTCAACCTGCGGAGGCAGGTTTTGTTTTTATAGACGCGGTTTCAACCGCCCGGTCTTCTGATCCCAAGTGTATTGACCAAAAACCAAAAACTAAAAGCGGCAGGAGACTGCCGCTTTTAGCTTTAACTATGTCTGGAAACCTTAGAAACTAAAGGTAGTACGGAGGAGTCCGACCCAGATATCGTCGTTTCTGTTGTTGTGTTCGGGATTCATAATCACATAAACGCCCGGTGTCACTGAGATAAAGTCATTGACTTGGAAGCGATAGAAACCTTCTAAGTGATAAGAGGTGTTGCGGTTTCTGGCGACATCACTCTCAGTAACTTTTGGCGGTACACCGAAGACAAAACCGAGGAGGTTGCCTTGCCGTCCAAAATCTGATAATGCCAAAGTGATAGCACCATTTTGGATGGTAGCCTCGTTGTTGGATCTCCGCAGTTGTTCGGCCTTGGTGTAACCGTACCAACCGCCAATCTGAAAGCGGCTGCTGGGTTTGAAGTTAACTTGCACGCCAAAGTTATCTGCTCCGGTGGCTGATTGACCGAAAGGTCGGTTAGCCAAGGCACTACCTGTGCCGCCCATGATGCCAACATCGCCGGCCCGATTGTATTTCCGAACGTAAGTCAAGCCCAAATCAAACGGCTTGCTAAAAAAGCCGATCTGACCCAGAGCGCTGAAAGAACCGTCGGCAACGCCCCTGCCGTTTGCGGGGTTGGGAGCATCGCTGTCGCCGGCTAGATAGCCTGCGGTAGCTCGGATGTTGCCGAAGTTGTAAGTCAGACTTGCGCCAGCTCCCTGGGGACCGCGGAATACGGCCGGGTTGCGAACTCCAAATCTGGAAATTGAACCAGTGCTCGTAGAGTTGAAGGGAGTTACGGTGTCTGCAATTTCATCCAGGTCAAGTCCTTTAGGGCCGACAAAGACTGTAGCACCACCGATCGGGAAACGATAGTACACTTCGTCTAGTACGAAGTTGCTGTTATCATTTCCATCAAAAGCTAGGCGAGCCATGTTAGTGCCCGTAGCGGTTGCTGCTGAGTAGTTGGGGACGTTGAGGGCTTGCAAGCGGGTTCTGAGCAAGTCTCGACCGGTGAAGCTGGTGTTGAAGTTCAAGCGCACCCGGTAGCCGAGGTTGGTGACAGTTTTGTCGTCGTGCAGGCCGATACCATCTCCGAAGGTGTCGCTGACGGCAAAAATAGCTTCTCCTGCCAGTTTGGTTGTGGTGGAGAACTGATTGGCTTCGAGTTCTGCGGTGCGAGCTTCTAGGCCGTCTACTCGTCCGCGCAGGGTAGCGAGTTCGGCTGCAAATTCTTCTTGCAGGCGTTGCAGGATGGCTAAGTCGTCTTTGGTGACGAAGGTACCTGTTGATGAGCTAATTAGCTTGGTTACTTGGTCTAAGCAGGCGTTCATGCCGGCTGCAAATTCGTAGCGAGTCAGGGCGCGGTTGCCGCGGTAGGTGCCGTCGGGATAGCCTGCGATACAACCGTAGCGTTCTACTAGGGATTGCAGGGCTTGGAATGCCCAATCTGTCGGCCGCACGTCGGAGAGTTGAGAGACCGATGTCACTTGGGACATGGCTCCAGATTGTTCGGCCGGCAGCGCTTGGGGAGCTGCTGGGACGATCGGGCCACCCATGCCGGCGGGTGCTGTTTGAGCAATTTCTACCTTAGCGGCTGGGGTGCTAACAATTGCTGGCACTTCAGTTTTTGCAGCCGTTGCTGTCTGGGTGCTTTCGACTGCCAAGTCTGATGCTTGGGGCGATGGTTCGGCTGTGTTGGCAGCAGCTAGGGGCTCGATCGCGGCCGCTGTGGTGGCGGGGGCGATGGGGGCTGCTGCATTGATGTCGATCGCTGCTGTTTGCAGTGCTGTGGCGCTGGTTTCTGGTGCGATTGCTGCCAGTGTTTCAGTGTCTGCGCTGCTGTTTAAAGCCAGATTTTCTGGGGCAGCAGGAGCCGCGGCAACTGGTTCTGCAACTGATGCTGCAATTTTTGACTCGGATGGCTTCGCTGTGGCTAGCTGGTTGGCTTCAGCGGTTGCGGTCGCTTCTGCGGCGATCGCACTGGCACTGACGACTGATGATAGCCCCAGAATTGCCGGGGATACTAAAAGTAAATTCCAAAAAGTTCTGTTCATTTTCCTCACACCTTCACACTCTATTCAACTCGATCGGCAATAATTCCCAACTTCTGATTTTTGTGGTTGCTTGCCTGTTGACAATAACTCCCAGAATAGAACCTATCCATAACTGTTGATTGACAGTAGGCGTGTCTAGTTCCTGCTTGAACGTATGGGTTGGGCCCTTGTACGGTGCAGGCATCAGTTTAGGTCAAGCCCACATTACCTTACGGTTGATTATACCATCACTTGCTAATTTCATCTCTCGATCGCCCGACTTGCTGGAGTTGCTTTCTCCTTCAGGGCGATCGACAACTGGTTGTACGGGTTCCACCACAATCTGCCTCAAACACCCCACTGCCCAGAGTCCTCGATGGCGCCAGACTTAACAGGCAGTTATAGGTAAGATTTGGGCTGCTTGCCGCATCCCTTATACAGCTTTCTCTCCCATTATGTCAAGTCTTTTAACCTAACTTTAAACCTCGGGGTCTTCACGGGGCGATTTTTGGGCCCGGAGTGGGGAACGGAGGGCTAAAGGCTGGTAGATGTACAGCGTCTGGGCGAAATTTCCGGCTTGAGCAATTTTGGTTTTCTGATGCACTTTGCTGTCGGAAGTTGTCAGGGCGATCGCCCTTCTTGAGACTGCCCGTCGGCTAGTTTAATTTGCCACTACCTTAACACAATTTTTTGTAGTCTGGCAGCGGCACCGGGCTGAATCTCTGTGAGGTGAAATTAGAGTTTAGCGGCCTGGCTGCGAAAGCGTTTCACCGCCTGTTATTTTTTCGGCACAGCCGATGTTTCTCAAATCACCTTTTGTATGTGATTTATGCTACTGAACAAGTATCGGTTGATACTCCGGCATTCCCGGACGCATTTACTCCAAAGAATTGGTTTAAAGCCCCAAGCCCTAAAGGCGAGAAATTAAAATCAGACTATTCATTACTCCAATCCTCGGACTTCTAGGTAGAAGTCGCACTCAAGCAGTCAACTGTCAACTGTCAACTGTCAACTGAATGAAGCCCTGGCTCCAAGTTCAAAAACCCGGTATGCGAGAGTAAGGAGTGCATCCAGGAGTGTCCTAATTTGCTAACAGCACAACTAAATGGCTCCAGGGATGCTGCCGGCGATCGCACAATTGGTAGATTTAGCAATCCACTCGACCTTTATCTGGTATGTTACATGGTGCAACATCTATATTTATTGACACAATCTATGAGTTTGACGAACAGGAAACTGCGTTTTTTTGTAGGGATATTATTGATATTAGGATTGTTCTTTCGCTTCTCCAACATCGACAAAAAATTTTATTGGTACGATGAAGTATTTACTTCCCTGCGGATTTCGGGATACACGCAAACTGAAGTGCTGCATGAAATAAGTAGCGGTCAATTAGTAGCGGCAAAAGATTTGATGAAATATCAGCGCCCCAATCCTACCAAAAATTTTGGCGATACTGTTAAAAGTTTAGCAATTGAAGAACCTCAACTGCCACCACTGTATTTTTTGGCCGTCAAGTATTGGGCAAAACTATTCGGTGATTCTCCTTTCTCGACGAGAATTTTCTCAGTTTGGATGAGTTTGTTAGCGTTTCCCGGTATGTACTGGCTGTGCCGAGAATTGTTTGCACCGCCGGAAGTGGCGTGGATAGCCGTGGCATTGTTAGCAGTTTCTCCGTTGCACGTGCTGTACGCTCAAGAAGCGCGTCCTTACAGTTTGTGGTCGGCGCTGATTTTACTGGCTTGTGCGTCTCTGCTGCGAGCAATGCGGCTGCAAACTAAGCTGAGTTGGGGCATTTACGCAATAGCAACTATTCTGGGATTTTACACTCACTTGTTTAGCCTGTTAGTTGCGTTTGGACACGGAATTTATGTATTGGGAATTCAAGGTTTTAGGTGGAATAAAAATCTCGTTAGTTACATGATAGCAAGTGCCGTGTCTTTGCTCGCATTTTTGCCTTGGGTGGGAATTTTACTGGTGAATAAAAAGGCAGCATCTGGGGCGACAATTTGGGCTGCTCTAGAAATTAGTAGGCTGTCTTTAGTTAATAATTGGGCGGGAAATGTCGGTCGCGTTTTTTGGGATTTCGGGCTAACTTCTAGTGCTAGCTCAATATATTTGATTGCATTGGCGGTAGCTACTTTAATTTTAGTGGCAATCGTAGGGTATGCAATTTATTTTCTGTGTTCCCAGACGAGCAAACAGGTTTGGGTGTTGGTGTTGGTGCTGATGGCGGTGACAGCGTTGGCGGTGATGCTGCCGGATGTTATATTGGGAGGAATCCGATCGACTAAACCTCGCTATCTATTTCCGACTTATTTGGGGATGCAAATAGCTGTTGCTTACCTGTTAGCGACTAAAATTAGCGCGCTGGGGGTGGCTGGGGGGAAACGGCAAGTCTGGAAAGTTCTGACAGTTGTACTGTTAACGGGCTCTGTGCTGTCGGATGCTGTTAGCTGTCAAGCCGAGAGTTGGTGGACTAAGGAATGGGGCCGGGAAAATCCCGCAATTGCTCGCCAAATCGATCGCGCGACAAAGCCGCTGGTTGTCAGTGAAATCTCGGAAGTCAGTCTGGGAAATATACTGTCGATGAGTCATTTGTTAGCGCCGAAAGTTATGCTGCAATTGGTGTTGCTCGACGAGCCAGCGCGCAGTCAAGCTCAGTTGCTTGACACGCCAACTATACCCAAGATTCCCAGCGGTTTTAGCGATATTTTTGTCTACGGGCGATCGCAGAAGTTTAGTGATAAGCTGGCGAAAAAGCAGAACTCAAAAATAGAGCTGCTATCAGAACAAAACACCCAAACGCTGTGGGTGGGAAAGTTAGTAAAAGAGTGAGGGTTTATGGAAGATTTTGGTATTATTATTGCTTGCTGCGATCAGGATTATCTGTTTGCTAAGGGTTGTTGTGCTAGCATCCGATATTTTCTGGGAGACGTGCCGATTTGTCTGTTGATTGACGGTACGTTTTCTGTGAGTGCTTTGGAAAAGTCCTACGGGGTGCGAGTTATCGATCGCACAACCGTTTCTGAAGAGGTTCTCAGAAAAAGAAGTTTTGGTTGGGGTAAAACTAAAATGATTGCTTTCTGGGAAAGTCCTTGGTCAAATTTTCTGGTTTTGGATGCCGATACGATCGTCTGGGGCGATGTTCTCAAATTCGCTAATTTTAAAGAATTTGATTTTATTGTAGACCAACCTTGTCAGGAAAATTCGGATGCAGATGTTTCCAAGTTTTTCTTTGATATTCCGGGCGTTGAAAAGTATTTTCCCAGTTTTAACTGGCAGAAATTTAAAGCTAACTATTTTTGTACTGGTACTTTCTTTGCGAAGCGCGGCATTTTTAGCTTGGCAGAATACGTAGAAATTTTAGATTTTACGGCGGCTCATCCGCAGATATTTAAGTACGGAGAAATGGGTTTTTTAAACTTTATGATTTTCCGGGCGGCGCAAGAAAACCGGCTGCGGGTGCAGAGTGTGGATATGCAGTTGTTGGTGCCGGATTTTGACCAGGATTTGGTGAAAAAGCGGTTTCCGATGGCAGAAAGCGGGCCTGCGGGCGATCGCGCCTCGGCGACTGTGATTCACTGGTGCGGGCCGAAACCGACTTTATCGACATCTAAAGTTTACTCGGAACCGATGAATTTTTGCCGCCGCAAGTGTCAGGAGGATGCTTGGGGGCGCACGGGTTTGGCGGCCCAGATGTCGCTGCAAGTTGAGGATTTGCAGCGATCGATCTACGTGTACAAGAATAAGTTTAAGAAGAAGTTTCGCCAGTTGGTGCGATCGACCTAAAAAAATACCACAATTAAGTTTGTAGTAAGGACTTTAGTCCTTATATTATGTTCGGTAGATTACCTACAATAAAATTAGTTTGTAGTGAGGATTTTAGTTCTAGGGCAAGAAGGACTAAAGTCCTCACTACGAACCAATCTTATTATGGTTGTTGATCTGAATATTATCGATCGCCAATTCACTCATCCAAAGGCAAAATGGGGCCGGCTGGCGGTAAAACTTGGCGGTGGACGCTGACTTTGTGGCTTTCCCGCTGAGTTTGCATTTCGACGGCGATCGCCTCAAATTCGACTTCCATGCAGCCGTAGGGAATCTCTAACTCGATACTCGATCGCATATTTCCCAAGCCATTAGCTTTAAATTCGGTAATCCAGCGCGGCCCGTCGAGAATTAGGTAGGTTTGCCGATCGAATACCCAAACTTTTACATAAATCCGGGGCATTAATTCCGGCAGTTGCACTTTCACCGTTACAGCCTGGCCAGCCAAGATGTCGGCCCGCGGCAATTCCAGGATGGGCATCGGTACTAACTCGTCTTCTGGCAAAACGTAGGGAGTTGGGGGAGCTACTTCTGCTTCGACTTTTGCGGTTTTTTGAGCAACTTGTTTCGGCTGCGGGGGATCGTCAAAAACCACAAATTCTCGGGCTTCCGGGCCTGTATATTTGGGTTCGGCAATGGTTTCGCTGGTTGCTGGTTGCTGTTGGGTGGGGCTGCTTTCTTCCACGACGGCGATCGCCTCGCTGCTGTGGGCGGCGGCTTTGGGAGTTGGCGACAGGGTGGTTGCTTTGAGCCATTCGGGGGATTCGCCGTTGCTGGCTAGGGAACTCAGCCTCGACCAAAATCTATTTTCGACTTTTAGGGTTTGAAATGCCTGTTTTGAGGGTGCTGGCGGAGTTTCTGGGGCTGTTGTTTCTGGTTCGGGGGTGTTTTCTGGTTTTTGGTCGATCGCCCTGATTTCTGCTGTTTGAGTGGGATTTGGGAGGTCTAAAAGTTTGGTTTGTGGGTCGATCGCCCCGGCGGTAGTTTGAGGGGAATTGGAGATTTCTGAGAGCAATTGCGATCGGCTGCTGTCGGGCAGTTTGTTACCGAATGCCGGCAATTCTAAACCGCCGGCACTTGGAGTCTGGCGGGGAATTAGTTGAGGGGGTAAGGACTCGTTTGTTGGGGTTTCGGCGGGGGATGGAGGCTCTAAGGATTTTTCTACTAGCTTGAGAAAGGATAGATTTGTGGCGCTCCGAGGCGGTTTTGAGGCTGTGGGGGAGAGTTCGGCTTGATGCTTTTCTTCGATAAAATTTTCTTTAATTGCCTCTAGAAGATGCTCTAAACGAGCTGTAATTGTGAATAGTTTGGTGGCTAGGGGAATGCCGCCGCTGCTGAGAATTGCTTCTCCTAAAATGAGGCGGCTTTTGCACTCGGTTGGGATGTAGGTGACGCAAGCAAAGATGCAGGGGGGAGCTTGTTCTGGCATCGGCTGCTGGATTTGCGCGAGTATTTTTGAGGTTTGGGGATCGCGCAGGTAAATTTGCAGTTGTGCTGAACCGATGAGTTTTTGGAGTTCTTCGGTTTGGGATTCGGGGATGAGAGTTGCTGTTTTTCTGGTTGTTTGGGGCGGTTGGGGAATGTCGATTTTGCCGGAAATGATTAAGGGGCGGCCGAGTTGGGTGACGAAGGTTTCTCGATCGAGCACGAGTTCGAGTTCGAGTTTGACTGGGGATTTCGGCGGCTGTTGGGTTTGGGGAAGGGGGAATTGGTAGATTTTGGTCGGCTGGGGTGCTGGGATTTGGGGTGGTGCGGGCTGGACTGGTGCAGGGATTTGTGGCGTCGGGCGATTCCCTACGGGATAGCTAGGATTCACGACTGCTGCTGCGATTTCTGCGTCTGAGGGCGAGGTTGGGGGTTCGGAGGAGTCGATCGGCGGTAGGGGTTCCGAGGATTCTGATTCTGCGGGCAATACTTCTAATTGCACGCCGTACTGCCAAGGTTTTGCTGGTGTTGATTGCGGATCTGGCAAGCAGGAAAGTTCCCACATTCCGGGCTTGAGTCTGGTGTAGGGAATGATCACGACTAATCCTTCGGGGTTGGTGCGGGCCGATCGGCTTTGGACTTTCCGCTGCGGGGAGACTCCCTCGAATGATGTATGGGTGATGCGAATTTCGATGTCGGTGTTGGGGTGCTGGATGCGAGCAACGACGCGATATTTGCCTTCTAGAATTTCCACGTCGGGGGTTTCTAGGGGCAACCAGGCGCGATCGCCTTCTTTTTGTAGTAAAAATTCTAATTTTTTCATGTTTGTTTCCCCTTGAAGGCTCCCGCTTGATTGGTCACAGGTTGGTGGTGGTTGGTTGAGCGACAGCTACAGATATTCAATTACTTTATGTTTTATAGCGTATCATTTGTCTCGTCGGTCAAGAGGCTCTCTGAGCGCGATCGGTAGAGCCCGTATTCACCAAGCAGCACCGGATACGGCATTGCCGTTTCTCTACAGCAATTCGCCAGAGTCGGGCGCCGGACACGGCATTGCCGTTTCCCTACAGATGCTTGCATGATAGAACAGGCCGAAAAGCCTGTTTTATCATGCAATTACCAAGGACTGCCGATCATACTAAAAGCGGCCCAATAATAAGGATGCGATAAATCTTTGCTGTCGAGTTTCGGGATAGACGGCGGCAACGGAGTTTCGCCCCTGGAACTCCGCAGTTGACCGTTTTCTATGGTGACTTTACCCTGGATCGCAGCAATTTGTGCTTGTCTGAGAGCTTCAGCTTTAATGATTGGAGGAGATTGAGGTTTGCTGACTTTTAACTGCTGGTAAAACTCAGTCATCAGCGCCAGAGTCCCCGCATCGCTGACATACCACAGGCTGGCGAGGGCAGATTTTGCTCCCGATTGCAGCGCTAAACCGGCAAATCCGAGTTCTGCTTCTTTGTCTCCCAAGGCTGTTCTGCAAGCGCTCAATACTAACAGTTCCAGCGGCGGATTGTTCCATTTCAAATCTCTCATTTGATCGAGTCTGAGTTGGGTGTCCCAAAATTGAATGTAGGAATTATTTGGGGCTCCGGGGCGGAATTCCGCGTGAGTCGCGAGGTGGATGATGCCGTATCTTTGTTGCAAGCGCTGGGATTGCAAGTTGACGATGGTAAAATCTTCGTTGATCAAGGATTGACCGGGCCACTGTCGGGCGATCGCGCTTAATTCTAACGGCACTGCCGGCAGCGGTTCTTTCTTCGCCGTTTCTGAGAAAATTGCTGCTCCCATTGCTAAGACTTGGGAGTTTCTGAGGTCAGCGTAATTGCTGTCTGTGAGCTTGAATGCCGGAATGCGGGCGATACTGTATTTTTGGATTAGAAATTGCTTGCCGTCGTGCATTGCCGCTAGGGGTACGGTTCGCAAACCTTCCCCTACGCAGAACAGCAAGGTGTCAATTTTTGCTGTTTTCAAATCTGTTTCTAGGGGTGAAATTATCCATTGATAGAGTTGTTGGGCTGGTTGGAGATAGCTGGTGGTGTTAATTTTTACAGGGTTGGTGATTTCGGTGCTGAATTCTTTGACGGATGACAGCAGTGTCTGTTGTTTGGCGGAGGGGACGCTGCGGTGAACTGGCGGGCGATCGGGCAATATTAAGATTAGTTCTAGTTGGTCTGTGCGCGGGATTGCGTAAATTAAAGCTGGTTTTTTCTTGGTTTGAGCTGCTAGGCGAGAGAGAGTTTTTGATATTTCTTGAGCGGTTTTCTCGCGGGCTGCAAAGTCTTGTTGCAAGTATTTTTGATAGTCTTCTTCCCAGTCTTTTTCGATGCGGGTGACTGCTTCGGTGAGGTTTCCGCGATCGAGAATATCTCTCATTTCTTGCCCGTTAAGTCCACCCTTGTCTGCGTTTTGGGCAATTGTAGCCAGGTTTGCGGTGATCCCGCAGAAAAATATTGCTGTCAAACAGTAAAAAATCGCTGTTTTAATTTTTTTGAAAGTGGCGTGTTTTTGGCGGTGCTGCTGGGATTGGTGGTGCATGATTTTGGGGCCGTTGACGGCGCAGTTAGTGCCAGCAGTTAAAACTTTGGATGTGGCCGCGAATATTTGACTGTCACAACTTATGCCTAAGAAACCCGGTTTATGCGAGAAATCTTGGTTTTATAGCGAAGTATCTAGGAAGTAACCGGGTTTCTGACCCACTTGCGAATCTTTGACTGTGCTGGCGATCGCCTAATTATAGCATTCCACACCAACCCCAAATATCTCCTGTAGGGTGCCCGGGGACGCGCCCCGAAATTCGCGCTTTATGTAAAGTTTTGTAAATTCTGCCGAGATTTTGCGTAAAAATCGCAGATGCCGACAGATAGACGAATAGAAGGCATTGCAGCAGGAGGCGATCGCGCGCCGGTAGCCACACAGGGGCTGTTGGTGAGAGAATTAGCTGAACTCCGGCGGCCTGCATCGCTGGTTGGAAACAATTTTTCTGAGTACCCTTGGAACAAGAGATGCCTACTAAGGATGAAATTGACGATCGGCTCAAACAGCTAGCTATAGCTGCTAAAAATCACCCGCCTAAAACTGTTGAACGACAGAAAGCTGTAAGTACATTAGTAATGGACATTCAAAAATATAAAATTGTTAATTTTCCCAGAAATCTCAATTTTACCTGGGAAATTTATCAGGAAATTTGTGCAGAAGCCTACCAAGACTTAATGTTCCGCATCTGCCGGGAAATTAAGAACTACCGACCGGAAAAAGAGGTGAGCCAGTGGGTAAATTTCTTGATGATTAAATGTTTTCAAGAAGCTACACCTAGAGTTATAGGTCGCAGCGACTTCAAACGTTCATACTATAAAGATATGGATTTATTTTTTGATGGACAAACCAATCAAGAGGAAGATGAATCCGACCGACTCGCCAAAGCTCTGATCGAGATGATTGAAGAAGATCCCGGCGATGTTTTCAAAAGCGAAGTCAGTAGAAAGCACCCGCAAGTCAATTTTCAGTTGTTGCTTGTGAAGAGAGAGATAGAAGATGTAAGTTGGGAGCAGATATCCGCAGAGTTGGGGGTAGGTATTTCAACTTTAAGCAGTTTTTACCGGAGGTGTTTCGATAAATTCACACCCAGATTCAGAGAATACTTATAGGACATTCAATACCCGAAAATAGAGATGGATCATGAATAACACAGAAGTTGATTTTGTTTTGACAATTCCGATCGCCCCAGCAGCGCGCCGCAGCGCTCAAACGCTCTCCCAGCAACAAAGTGACCCCAAAAAAGCCCAACAGGTTTATCTGAATGCTTTGGCAGTCCACGCCGTCGATTTTTACTTTCAGTGTATGGAGATAGACACTGATTTAGCCGCCAGCGATATTTGGAATCCTGTAGTTCAGAAATTCATGGATGTTGCAGATTTGGATGTCAAATATATTGGCAAATTGGAGTGCCGCTGGGTGCGCGAGGGTGAAGAGTTTGTCTCGATTCCGGCAGAAGTGCGATCGGACAGAATCGGTTACATTGCCGTAGAGATAGCCCAATCGCTCCAGGAGGCAAAGCTGCTGGGATTTGTGAAAAATGTCGATCGAGAAAAAATTGCAGTCAGCGAGTTAAACTCGATCGACCAACTGCTAGAATATTTAGACGAACTCCAGCCCGTAAATCTCAGTCACTGGTTGCAAAATGTTTTTGATACCGGTTGGCAGACAGCGCAAACGCTGTTCGAGTCAAAACCAGAATTGCAGTTCGCTTTCCGCAGTCCTCAACTTTTAGAAAGCAATGCTTCTACAAGTAGAACTCTGCCTGTCAGGCGAGGCAAATTGCTCAACTTAGAGCGTGGAAAAGAGCAAGTAGCTTTATTTGTGGGATTGATGACAACAGACGAACCGGATATCGATATTTCGATAGAGGTTTATCCCACAAACGGTCAAACCAATCTGCCCAACGATTTGCAGTTGATGGTGCTGGATGATGGAGGAGAAACCGTGATGCAAGCTAAAGCAAATAAAACCGAAAAGTTGCTATTTGAGTTGAAGGCAGAACCGGGAGAAAAATTTAGCGTCAAGTTGGCTTTAGACGATTTCAGCGTCACTGAAAAATTTTCGATTTAATCGTCAGCTATGAATAGGGGGTGTGAGTTGTGGATAAGTTAATTGTGCTCAAATTAGACGGAAATTGCGAAGAAGGTTTTCGCTGTACTCTGAAAATTTGGAAAAACAATCAATTTCCGTCTGTTGATTTTACCGCCAGCCAAAAATTGCCTCCCAACCCGCAAATAGCGGCTTTTGAAGAAGAACATTGGCGGGAATATCGCATTTTGGGCGCGGATTCCCGCCACCGCCCGCAAAAATCAGTTAATTTAATTTACCCGTTTTTGCACGAAACTTCACCCAAAACTGCTGTCAAATCTGATGTTAAAAAATTGTATTTTCGGATCAAACCTGTCCGAATTAACACCAGAACTCCTGTGCAAGATTGCAAAGAATCTGGCAAACAACTCGCGCAGATGCTGAATAATTGGCTGGATGCTCCTGAGTTTGCGGAGGTGGAGATGTTGATTGGCGATAATTTAAATCCCGATGAAGAGGCGAGGGTGCTAATTTGTACCGATGACAAGCACTTGCAAAAACTGCCTTGGAATCTGTGGGATTTGTTTAAAAGATTTCCGAAGGCAGAACATTCGCTGAGTAAATTTAACTATATCACCAGGGAAACTCCGCAAAAACCAGTCCGCAAGTCTCAGGTGAGGATTTTAGCGATTCTGGGAAACAGCGCTGGGATTGATGTCACGACGGATCGGAAAATTTTGGAGAATTTGTCTCCCCGTGCTGAGGTGAAGTTTTTAGTTGAACCGAAACCGGACGAAATTAACGAGGAACTTTGGAATCAATCTTGGGATATTATATTTTTTGCAGGCCACGGGGACACTAAAGACGATATTGGAAAAATTTATATCAACAAAAGTGATTTTTTAACAATTAATGAGTTGTGGTGCGGCTTGAGAAAAGCTGTGGATAAGGGTTTGCAACTGGCAATTTTTAATTGCTGCGATGGGTTGGGGTTGGCAAGGAATTTACATGATTTTCAGATGATTCCGCAAATGATTTTAATGCGGGAGTTTGTGCCGGATTTGGTGGCTCAGGAATTTTTAAAGTGTTTTCTGAAAGAGTTTGTAAATGGCAAGTCTTTGTATGCAGCAGCGGGGGAAGCGCGGCGCAGGTTGGAGAGTAGGGAAAAGAATTTTCCTTGTGCTAGTTGGTTGCCTGTAATTTGGCAGCATCCGGCAGCGGTGCCGGCGGTTTGGAACGATTTTTTGCTGCCGCCGGATTCGCCTGCGGCGCCGGATTTGACTTGGGTGGCTACTGCTCCGAAAAGACCGCCTATTCAGGGTTTTTCGCGTTTGAAGTCGGTGATTTTGGCGAGTGCTGGCTGTACCTTGGCTGTGATGGGCGCGCGCTCTCTGGGGGTGATGGAGCCTTGGGAATTGTCAATGCTCGATCGCCTGATGAACCAGCGACAAGCTGAACCCATTGATAATCGGTTGTTGGTTGTGGAAGTGACAGACAAGGATGTTGAGAAGTACCGCTATCCTCAAAATGATTCTACAATCGCCGGGGCGATCGACAAATTGCAGCAGTTTAAACCTTTAGCAATTGGTTTGAATATGCACCGCAATTTAGCAAGAGAGCCGGGGCGAAAAAAATTAGTTAGTCACTTCGACAGCCATCCCAATCTTATTACTATATGCAGCTACGGTTATGATAAAAACTACGATCCACCGCCGGAGTTTTCACAAGAAAAACTAACAAGTCAAGTTGGTTTTAGCAATTTACAGAAGGATGAAGCGCCCAACCAAAAAGGTAGCAGCATTCGCCTGCAACCTCTATCCTATCAGCCTCATCTTTCTAGTTTCACTAATAATTGTAAAATTTCCAACAGCTTGAGCTTACTTTTGGCTTTGCGGTTTTTGGAAAGCCAAGGCATTAAATCAGCAACAACTCAGAATCAAGAGTGGCTAATTGGCAATGTTACTTTCCCAAGATTGACGGCTCGTACAGGAGGTTATCAAAATTTAGATCTGCGAGTCAGTCAAGTATTGCTTAACTACCGCGCCAACCCCAAACCAGCTTTAAAAGTTACGCTTCAAGAAGTATTGTCAGGAAAAATAAACTCTGATTTAGTTAAGGGTAAAATTGTCTTGATCGGCCACACTTCCGAAGTTTCGAGAGAGAATTCTGATACTGTTTATGGTAAAATGCCGGGAGTTTGGATTCACGCTCACATGGTGAGTCAAATTCTCAGCGCTGCGATCGATAAAAGACCCCTATTGTGGGTTTTGCCACAATGGCAGGGGATACAGTGGGGAGATGCTGTTTTTGTGTGGTTGGTGGCTTTGATTGGCGGGTTGCTGGCTGGGCGCGGGCGATCGCTCTTAGTATTGGCGATCGCTGGCGGTGCTATGATTTTTGTGGTATACCAAAGCTCTATGGTAATTCTGGCTTTCGGGGGCTGGATGCCTTTGGTTCCTTCAGTTTTGGCCTTAGTGTCCGCGGGTTGTATCTTGTTGATGTACGATCGATCTTAATCAGTAGACCTCTTGCAAAAGTCCTTTTAGTCAAATTTTCGGGACGGGCTAGAAGCCCATCCCACAAGAAAAAAAATTGTGGGACGTTGCTCAGAGCATCGTCCGAATTATTTTTGCAATTCAAGTCTAGTCTCCGCGGTTGAAATCTCGGAGTTTATGCGCGCACCGATGAAACTAGCGAAGCCTTTATAGCCTTCTTGCTTCTACTTAGGAATGAGAATTAAATAACTTACACAAGTTTGTGGGGTGGGCGTCCCGCCCGCCCTTTTTGGACGGGCGGGACGCCCATCCCACAATAACAATTAAAATTGTAAGTTATTTAATTCGCGATCCTTAGCTGAATTTAACAGCTTTGCCAAAACGTTTCGCGTTATCTGCTGAGCTCCAGCATTTAATACTGGTGGCCGCAATTGTGGCGCATTGTAATCGTCCAATCCCCACGCCCACTGCATCGAACCAGTCGCGAATACTTTCGCCCCCGAATCTGCTGTATAAACCGTCATATCAGCATAGCGAGTGCCGCCGCCGTAAGGGTATGGAGAATGGGCGATGCGAACTATATTTTTTGGGGCATTGCCAAACATTCGATCGACTTCATAACCCAACAGTCCCGGCAACTTGTCGCCCTGTTTTAACTGAGTTTTTTCTAGCAGCCAATCGGGGGCGCTTTCATCAATGACAATATCCGAATTAACCTGAAATGTCTCGTACATCACCCCGATTAAAGCATCTTCTGGACTGCCGACAGTGCTGTCTCGCCAGCGAGTTGTTACTAAGGAATAAAGTGCTGGGGATTTATTATAACTTGTTGATATTTGATTGCGATCTGGTTTGCCGATGCCATAGTTCAAGTCCCCAGCCGCCGCTATTTCTACTGGTGAATTAACGGTGCTAAATTGTTCTTGCAATCCACCCAGAGGGTCTAAATCTGCCATTTCTTTATAAGCAACTATAGTTCGGTTTACTTCGCCAGTAATCCGGCTGGGTTCCAGGCGGATCTGCCAGTAGCAAATATTAGCACCAAAAAAGCCGATGCTGACACCTTCATCTCTAGCTGCTTCTATATTTTCCCGCATATCTCGCGACCAATATTCGTCGTGACCTACGGACAAAAATGCTTTGTGAGACAACAGCAACCGGGAGTTAAAATGCGTGTCGATGTTGGTGGCATAGGTAACATCGTAGCCTTCTTTTTCCAGCCACCTCACCATATTGTATTCCCAACCAGCGCTCGAAGTTCTCCTTTTTGGCTGAAAGTTTGTCAGAAATTCCCCCGCACCTATACCGTAAGCAGCCTTGCGGTTGGGACTCATGGCGTAGGGCCGATTAAAGGAAACTTTGTAGGCTTGTTTGGCCTGACTGTTCCAGCGGTAAAGCGATTTGTATCCCCAATTGTTGTAGGCCTGAAATGTGGTAACGCTAGATTGAAATAAAATGTCGGATTTGCGATCGTCATCCCGGACTGCAAAGATGATGTAACTTTGTTTGGACGTTCGGCTGGCGGTTAGTTTTGCTAAATAAATGCCGCTCGTCCACTCATCAGGGCGATCGCTAATTCGCAAAATATACGGGTCTTTCCAATCGCATTCTATCAGTCCCGATGCTTCATCTTCTCTCGGCGGAGACTGTCTGATTCCCTTCCGCACAATTGGGTCGTTCATCCGGCGGCCGCCGAGTCCATCATACCATCCGGTGCGGAATATTTCTATGGTATAATTCGGTTCTTTAGTGTTGACAAATAATTTAATTTCTCCGCCGAGATTGACGCTAGCCAGAGACGCATAACCTTCGATTTCTCGCTTGGTAGCCGGATTTTCCAACTCCCAGTCTGCGGTGCCGGGTTTTTGGTTTTCTCGGGCTGTAGGATTGGTGGCTAACGCACTTTTTGCGAGATTTGAATAGTCTTGAGAATGTGCTGCGGTGTTATAGAAAAAAGGGGCGGCTAACCCCAATGAGAAAGCTTTAAGAAACTCTCGGCGGCGCAATTTCCACGATAGTTTAACTGTCACGGGTAATAAATCTAGGGATTTTAGGTAATCGGTTTTACACTTGGGTCTCGGTGCAGCGGGCTTAACATTACTTTACATTGACCCTAGAAATATCATACCTCAGATAGATTATTTGCGATCGTGCGATCGTCTCGCTGCACCTTGGTAATATGTCTGACTATTTCTGCCAGTATCATGTCTAAGGTCTTATGATATATGGCTTATGGCATATACCCCATCTCGGAATAATTTTAGAGACAAAAGGCGATTTGAGATGTTTTGAGGTACAAGTTCCCGGAAGCATCCGCGAATCGCCTCTAAAATCTGAAATCTGAAATCTCAAATCGGATGACCTATTTGTGTGAACCACCCTTATGAGTGAATCAACCAACTCCCCGCTATCGCAACCAGTTTCTCGACGCACCGCCCTCAAATTCCTGGGAGTCGGTGCAGCGGGCGGGCTGCTGGGCTACTCTCGATTTTCCAAGCCCGAGCCCGCCGTTTTTCAGCAAGACTCTCTTGACTTGCCGCGAATGCTGAATACACCCAAAACCGTCGCAGTTGTCGGCGCCGGCTTAGCCGGGCTCGCCTGTGCTTACGAACTAAGCCAGCGCGGTTTCGCCGTGACGCTGCTGGACAAATCGCCCCAACTCGGCGGCAAAATTGCTAGTTGGCCGATACAAGTCGGGAACGAAAGCTTCATGATGGAACACGGTTTCCACGGTTTTTTCCCGCAATATTACAACCTAAAAAGTGTAGTTGAAGAACTAGAAATTACCGATAATTTTGTATCTTTAGAATCCTACGCCGTTGTCTTTCGAGACGGGAAATATCAACCAGAAGTTTTCCGTCCCAACCACTCAGCTTTCCCCTGGAATATAGTTGACTTGGGAATATCTTCGCCCAATCGGCTCAAGTGGGGAATCAATCTGACAAAACCAGCTCACTGGCAAGTCTTTAGAGAAATCGGCGGCTTTCAAACTCAAAAAAGTTTCGCTCGCCTCGACAACATATCAGTTGCTGACTGGGTAAAAGGTGAATTCCCGCGCGGACTTTACGACTTGTATTTTCTGCCTTTTGCAAAATCTAGTCTCAACGCTCCTGACGAATTGAGTGTGGGAGAATTAATGCAATTTTTCCACTTTTACTTTTTCGGAAATCCCGAAGGTTTAGCCTTCAACGGCACGCGGCAAGATATGGGTACGAGTTTGGTGCAGCCGATTGCCAGAGCCATTGAAAGCAAAGGTGGACAAGTATTGACAGATGTCGCAGTTAGTAATATTCACTGGGAAAACGGCGAGATTGATTCTCTGAGCTACCAGTCGGGAGATGTGCAAAGCAAAGTACCTTTTTGGGTGAAGCGAAACTCGCTGTTAACTGACAGTAACTCTACGGAATATTTCGGCGCTGGGGACAGCGTATTTGCCGCCGCACCCGGAGGAAAAGAAGCGATTTCTCTGAGCTGCACTCACCAAGGCTGCACGGTGCAGAAACAAAATGACGGTCAATTTCACTGTCCTTGTCACGGGGCAGTTTTTGATGCCGAAGGGCGAGTTGTGAGTGGGCCTGCTCAGCGGGATTTGCCCAGATTTAAGGTAGTTGATAAAAAAGTAGATGAGGTACAGTTAGCCGCCGCAGCGAATAACTCGCAACAGCAGAATGTGGGGGAAACATTTAAGGCTGATTACTATGTTTTTGCTGCCGATGTTCCGGGGATGCAGCATTTGTTTAGTTTGGGCAGCGGTGAGGTGAATCCGCAGGTAAAGAGCCGAATTGAGGGCTTGAAAGTAGCCGATCCGTTTGCGGTGGGCCGTTTTTGGTTCGATCGCGAATTTCCCTGGGAACACAGCAATTTCAGTTCGCTTTCCGGCTACAAACTGACTGATAGCATCACACTTTACCACAAAATTCAAGATCAGTTCATTGAGTGGAATCAGAAAACTGGCGGCAGCGTAGTGGAACTGCACGCTTATTGTTACAAGGAAAAGGAATTTCCGAACCAGGAAGTTTTGCTGGCAACTTTCGAGTCAGAATTGTACGAAATTGTACCGGAATTAAAAGCAGCAACTCTGCTGCACCGGGAACTGGTAAATCAAAAGAATTTCTCCGGTTATCCGCCCGGTAGTTATGCGGAACGGCCAGATACTAGCTGCGCTGTGCCGAATCTTTTGTTTGCGGGAGATTGGGTAAAAATGCCGTTTCCTTGCGGTTTAATGGAAAGGGCGGTGAGCAGCGGTTTGTTGGCTGCTAATGCTATTTTATACCAGGAGGGTTTGCAAAGGCGATCGCTCTTGACGGTTAATCCCGAAGGCGTACTGAAAATCTAAGCTTTGCAGCGACAATCAAACTGGTTCGATCCTTGGGAATGCAAGTCCTCAGATTTTATGCGGACTTGCATTCCCAAGGATCAAAGATTCTTATCGGAGGATTAGGAGCGATCGCTCTGCTGAGTTTCTTGGTAATATTAGTAACAATTCAGATGAGTTACGGTTTGTGGTTTCGCTGAGGAGAAAAGGCAGAGCTTGGGAACGAAAAAAATTAGGGGCGTCGATTTTGGTGCATCTGCGGTTAAAATGTTGAATGAGTATAAAGCAAGAATAAATGCTGAAGAGTAACTGGAAAATTCGCAATAAATCTGTAACGTTTGATGCTTTTGCAACAGAATATGATTTCGCCGCCACCTTGCAAAGCCAGAACGATTTCTTTACTAAAAACCTGTCTTCTAGGAAAGGTATAGCATTAGATATTGGATGCGGTACGGGAATTCTTGCTTTTGAATTAGCCAAGTATTACGAGCGTGTAATCGCGGTCGATTTGTCAGCAAAAATGCTGGATCTCGCCCGTCAAAAACGCTCAGCCCCCAATATCGAATACATCCAAATGGATGCCAGTCAATTAGCGCTCGATCGCCAATTTGATTTAATAGTTAGTGCTGCTACTTTTCACCACCTGCCCAACCTCCCCGCCGCCCTCGATGCAATTAAAAAAATGTTAAATCCCCACGGAAAAATCGTCTTTTTAGATAATATTTCGGAAGTCGAAACACCTGCTACAATAGGCTACATAGTAGGTGCAGCGAGAGATTTTATTCCCGACTGTTCCCAATACGGATTTCGCAATGCTTCAAGATTATTAAGATTTAGAGTGTCGCCAAGCTGGTTGAAACATTTAGCTAGCGACAGGTATTTGTCAGAACGGCAATTTAGAAAAATTTACGGTCGTTGCTTTCCGGGCTGTTATTTTGTAAAATTGGGTTGTTTTATGGGCGTAATTTGGGAACATTTGTAATGCAAAACAACGTGATAAAATCGGTATCTGCAAAGGGAGAAAAAACTCACATCCGCGAGTTGGGCATTAATCTCGATCGGTGGTACGCAGTCGCCCGCAGCATTGAGGTAGAGAGTCAGCCGCGAGCTGTGATATTGTGGCATCGGGCGATCGTGCTTTTCCGCGACAGTGCAGGCAAAATCAACGCTTTAGAAGACAGATGTCCGCACCGACAAGTTAAACTCAGCCACGGCAAAATTAAAGGCGATTTAATCGAATGCGCGTACCACGGATGGCGGTTAAATGCCAGCGGAGAATGTGCCGAAGTCGATTATTTAGCAGAAAATCAAAAACTACCTAACTGTCAAATTCGCTCCTATCCAGTCAAGGAAAAAAACGGTTTTATCTGGCTATTTCCCGGCGACGCAACCCAAGCCGAAAAAACTAATTTATTGGATTTGCAAGAATGGGAACATCTCAATTATATCGCCACTGTTTCAGTCATCGACTGTCAGGCACACTATTCATTTTTAATTGAAAACTTGATGGATATGTACCACGGACACTTGCACGAAGACTTGCAAGCTTGGGCAAATCCGGTATTAGATACTTTAGTAGAAGACGAGCATCAAGTAACTGCCCGCTATCAGGCACAAAGTTATTACAAAATAGATCGGATTTGGTCAATTTCCCAGTTATTTTTTAAATCTCTCCGCAAGCTGCACCCGGAACCCCTAGAGGTAAGTTATGTTTATCCACACTGGGTTTCAACTTTGGGAAGCGACTTTAAGATTTACTGTTTGGTTTGTCCGGTAAGCGAGACAGCAACTCGTGCTTATTTAATTCATTTTACCTCATTAAATGCGTTTTGGCGGCTCCACAAATTGCCTGTTTGGTTTCGCAAGTTTATCAAAGATAGTTGTTTCGGTGCTGCTCAAAAGTTATTAGATGGTTTGGTGCGGCAGGATGTGTTAATGATTGAAGAAGAACAGCAGGCTTTTTTGCACAATTCGGAAAGAAAGAGTTACGAATTAAATCGGGCGTTGGGGAGTGTGCAGAAGTTGATCAGAAGTCAGGCGGAAAATGGGTAATTTAGCCACAGATTATTGAAACTTGCGGCGGGACGGATTAAACTAGGCTGCACAGGCTAAATTGAGAGTTAGCGTTTCCAAGCTTGAGTATGGTATCCTAGTAACAGGGAAAATTGAATTTAAACAAGCAATTACAAACCACATCTAACACAGGAACCCAGCATGAATCGTGTCAGGATCAAGGGTGAGGAACATCCCATTAGGAAAATTTTTAGCGATGACTTTGTGTTTATCATTCCCCTCTACCAGCGTCCCTATGCTTGGACAAAGGAGGAAGCTGGGGAACTGCTGGAAGACCTGCTAACATTTTTGGGAGATGGTAACGAGACGATTGATGAACTCAACCCCTACTTTCTAGGCAGCATTGTTTTGATCAAATCGGAGCAACCAGCCGCTGAAATTGTAGATGGTCAGCAACGTCTAACCACGCTCACCATACTACTAGCTGCTCTCAGGGCATCATTGCCAACAGAACACGCCAATGACTTGACCACTTTTCTATACCAAAAAGGCAGTTTAATTGCGGGTACTCCTAATCGTTACCGTCTGACTTTGCGCGAGCGAGATGCAGATTTTTTTAAGGCATATATTCAAAATGAAGGTGGTATTAACAAGCTCAAAGAATTGAACAGTGCTGAGCTGATGGAGAGTCAGAAGCTGATTAAAGAAAATGCAGATTTATTCTTGCAACGTTTCCATGCGATCGGCGAACAGTGCTGTATACGCCTTGCCCAGTTCATCATTACTCAGTGCTTCTTGGTAGTGGTTTCTACGCCTGACTTTGACTCTGCATATCGTATATTTTCTGTGTTGAACAATAGGGGATTAGATCTCTCCCTAACTGATATCTTGAAAGCTGACATTATTGGAAAAATACCCCAACAGCAAAAACAAAAATATACTAAAAAGTGGGAAGATACCGAGGAGGATCTGGGACGCGAGCTATTCAAAGGCCTGTTTTCTCATATTCGCATGATTAAGGACAAGAAAAAACTCAACAAGAGCGTCCTTAAAGATTTTCAGGAAAACATCAATCCTGCGGCGGCGCCTCAGCAATTTATTGATGAGATTTTAGCTCCTTATGCTAATGCTTTTTCAGAAATTGTGAGCTTAAGGTATGAAAGTGTTTGGCGTGCAGAAGAAATAAATCAACTGTTTAAATTTTTAGGCAATATTGATAATTTCGACTGGGTACCGCCGGCCATTTTTTACCTATCGCGCAATCGTAATAACCCCGATAATTTAGCGCGTTTTTTTACTGATTTAGACCGCCTAGCAGTAGGTTTAATGATTGTTGGATCTAATATCAATAAGCGCATTGAACGTTACAGCCGATTGCTAAATGCTATTGAACAAGAGGAAGATTTATTCAATTCCAATTCACCGCTTCAGTTTACTCCTGAAGAGTCCAACAACATCGTTAAAGTCCTCGATAGTGACCTTTACCTAATTAAAAGAATTCGTCTTTATGTCCTGGTGCGCTTAGATGCTGCTCTCTCAGAAGGTGAAGCATCTTACAACTTCTCCAATATTACTGTCGAGCACGTACTTCCGCAAAATCCCGGCGCTAATAGTGAGTGGATGAAATCGTTTCCTAGTCAGCAAGAGCGCGATCAATATGTGCATCGTCTTGGTAACTTAGTTTTGCTATCTCGTGCGAAAAACAGTCAGGCACACAATTATGATTTTGATGTGAAAAAGCAGAAGTATTTCACCACTAACACAGGTGTTTCACCCTTTGTACTTACTACTCAAGTGCTGCGGGAACAGGAATGGACGCCAGAAGTAATCGCTCGACGACAGAAAGAGCTGATTAATGTTCTCAAGAATCTTTGGCGCTTATAGGCTAATTGAATTTGATATCAAATCGCTCTTATCTGTCTATCAGCACAAAATTATCTGCCTTAATCAGCGGTCAAAAAAATCACTCATCCCGCAGCACAAACCTTACTTTTTAGCCCGCTGCTGCTGGTAAACGCTGACAACCTTATCCGCAAAAGTAGCAGTTGCGCCACTTTTGCAAGCTGCGGATTCTCCTGTCATCCACCAGCAAGCAGCGCGGCGTACAGCGGCTGTTTCATTGTTACCGCTAGCTTTGTATTCGTCGCGCAGCAAATCGCCCACGATACAGGTAACAATTGATTTGGCTTTTGTCGCGTCGGCTTCAAATTGTTGGGGTGTTAAATCTTGTTTGGTACAGAATTTTGCCCAGCGGGAAATATTGCCCGGTAAAACTTGCCACTGACTGTACATTCCGTCATTTGCGGTTTGTGGCGGCGCGGCTTGTCGCAGCGCTTCTACGAGGGCGGAAACTTGCGCGTCGGTGACTGCCGCGGCGGCTGGAAGTGTTTGCAATCCGAGGCTAATTATGAGGCTGCTGAGTAGTAGATTGGTTTTTGCGATCGATTTTAAATTCATTCACAATTCCCTGTTTTCATCAAAGTTTCCTGTACAAAGTTTACCTGAAAGGCGATCGAATGCCTCTACCTGAAGTATTATTTACTTTTTGAATGCGGGGGCGATTCCCTACGGGATAGCTACGCTTCACAGCCTTATTATAGAAATTGGCAAATAATTAGGATAAAATTGTGGAAGTACAACCCAGGGAAATTCGACGTTACAAGACACCAGACGGCAAAGTTCCATTCGGGGAGTGGCTTGATTCCGCCCGCGATCGGAATGTTAGAGTTAGAATCAAATCTAGGCTTGACCGAGTTGAAGAAGGTAATCTCGGAGATATCAAGTCAGTGGGACAAGGAGTTTTTGAACTCAGAATTAATTATGGCCCGGGCTACCGCATCTACTTCGGACAAGTTGGGTTGACAATTGTCGTCATCCTAGTAGCCGGAGATAAAAGCACTCAAGAACAAGACATTCGACAAGCTATAGGATACTGGAAAGATTATGAAAGATGTGAAAGCACCGAGAAGTGATAGCTACCGCGAGTACCTAATTGAATCTCTCAAAGAGCCGGAAGAAGCTGCTGGTTACATCGGGGCTATTTTGGAAGAAAAAGATCCTGAACCCGCACTCCTGAGAAATGCCATCAGAAAGGTGATTGAGGCTCGAATCAGGATGAATGCTTTTTCGGAGTCAGCAAAAGAACATCACGAAAAACTTGATAAAATGCTGACTGCAAGTGGCGGTGCGGAAATTTACAGTTTGGTAGAATTGCTCGAAGCATTAGGATTTAGACTAGAAGTTACTGTCGCAGAGATTGAGTTGCGCGCTGAGTCGGAATCAACGGATTTTGTGGAATCAGAATTATGCCCGGAACCTGCTAATTTATAACAAGTTGCAGGTCGATCTGAAGTATGATTTGTTTTTTGAATGCGAGGGCGATTCCCTACGGGATAGCTACGCCGCGCGTGCTTATTATAGAAATTGGCGCTCGACTGCGATAAAATTATGGAAGTACAACCCAGGGAGATTCGACGTTACATCCGACCCGATGGCAGGATTCCGTTCTTAGAGTGGTACTATTCCCTACGAGATGGCAAAGCCCAAGTTAAGATTGATGCAAGGCTTGAGCGAGTTATTCTCGGCAATTTGGGCGATTATAAGTCAGTAGGACAAGGAGTTTTTGAACTCAGGATTAACTACGGCCCGGGCTACCGGATTTATTTTAGACAAGTAGGAGAGACAATTGTACTTCTGCTCTGTAGTGGGGATAAAAGCACCCAAGAACAAGATATTCTCAAAGCGAAGGAGTATTCAACCGACTATGAAAGAAATGAAAATGCCTACCAGCGATAGCTATTACGAGTCGCTAATTGAATCTCTCAAAGATGCCGAACACGCTGGTGGCTATATCGGGGCTATTTTGGAAGAAAAAGATCCTGAACCCGCACTGCTGAGAAATGCCATCAGAAAGGTGATTGAGGCTCGAATCAGGATGAATGCTCTTTCGGAGTCAGCAAAAGAGCATCACGAAAAAGTTGACAAGATGCTGACAGAAAGCGGCGGTTCGGAAATTTACAGTTTGGTAGAATTGCTCGAAGCGTTAGGATTTAGACTAGAAGTTACTGTCGCAGAGATTGAGTTGCGCGCTGAGTCGGAATCAACGGATTTTGCGGAATCAGAACTATCCCCGGAACCAGCTAGTTTATAACCAGTTGCAAGTCGATTGAATTCTGTCCCCCGGTGAGTGAGGGCGGGTTTATAGATATTCGGAATGTGAATGAAAGATTGTTGCTGAACCCGCCCCTGCGGAATTTGCGATCGCGCGATCGCACAAATTGGCGAAATGTGCGATCGCCCGATCGGGATAGCTACGCCGCGCGTATTTCAATCGCTGCGCGGCAAGAAACCGGGTTTCTACGAATAATTTAGGTTGAGTACGAAAAATCTAGTCAGAAACCCGGTTTCTGAGATTAGGGTGCGTCAGGAAAATCGATCGGCAATTATCTCCCCGTCAGCGTATCCGCATAAGGATCTGGCAAAGCTTGCTGCACCTCCAAAAGCGACAAAGAATCTCCAACCAACGGTGAGCTAATCAATTTTTTTTTTAACCCGTCTCCCCGCCGATCGCGCTCTTGCAACTTCAGCAATTCTTCTTGATACACAGCAACAATTCGCCCCAAACTCACCACCAAATCATCCCAATTATCATCTCCCACCAACTTCTCAGAAATCCCCTCAAATAACTCTCCAGCTTGCCTTTTTTGAACATAAGCCTTCAAAAGCTTTCCCGACTTTTGCAAAACCGCCTGATAAATGTCCCCATCAGACCACCACAGCCCCTGTTGACTCAGCAGCCAAGTCAAAATATACTCGCGAGCGTGTTGCTCCTTCACCCAGGCCGCGAGATACTGCAAATCTTCCATAATTACAACAGTCTCCTAAATTTTCCTCAAAATGTCCGCTTGTTTGTATCTATCGTTACTGCGATCGACATAATACCTGCCTTATCATCACCTGTCCTTGTCATTAATATCTCTTAAATCTTAAAAAAACCCTACTGATTTAGCAAACAGCAATTCTTACAATATAAAAATAAACTCAAACCTCCTAGGTTTATTGTCCAATACTTTTAGTCCACCGGAAAGCGGTACACCCCGCCTCGCTTTCCTCTCTCCCAAATCAATCCTCAAGCGGAACTAGCGGGTTATTAGCATGACAAAGCAAAATTTTGGTTTAATCGGTCTAGCAGTGATGGGCGAGAACCTAGCCCTCAACGTCGAAAGCAGAGGCTTCTCCGTGGCTGTGTACAACCGCACAGCAGCTAAAACCGACGACTTCATGGCAAAACGCGCCCCCGGCAAAAACATTGTCGCCGCCAAGACTCTCACAGAATTCGTCGATGCCCTAGAAACCCCGCGCCGCATCTTAGTCATGGTGCAAGCTGGCAAACCAGTAGATGCAGTCATCGACCAGCTCAAACCCATGCTGTCACCGGGCGACATGATTATTGACGGCGGTAACTCCCTCTACGACGACACCGAACGCCGCACCAAAGACTTAGAAGCAGCGGGACTGGGATTTGTCGGTATGGGCATCAGCGGCGGCGAAGAAGGCGCCCTCAACGGTGCTAGCCTCATGCCCGGTGGCACGCGCGGTGCTTACGGCATACTAGAGCCAATTCTCATCAAAATTGCGGCTCAAGTAGATGACGGCGCCTGCGTCACATTCATCGGCCCAGGTGGCGCTGGTCACTACGTGAAGATGGTGCACAACGGCATTGAGTACGGTGATATGCAATTAATTGCTGAAGCCTACGATTTGCTGAAAAACGTGGCTGGACTCAGCGGCCAAGAGTTGCAGGAAGTGTTTGCCGAATGGAATACCACCGACGAACTCAACTCGTTTTTGATTGAAATTACGGCTAATATTTTCAAGTACATTGACCCGGAAACTAAGCAACCCTTAGTTGAGGTGATTATGGACGCTGCCGGTCAGAAAGGTACTGGCCGCTGGACTGTAATGAGTGCTTTGGAATTGGGCGTGAGCATTCCGACAATTATCGCTGCTGTGAATGCCAGAATCATGTCTTCTTACAAAGACGAGCGCGTCAAAGCTTCCCAAGAACTGACGGGGCCTACCGCCAAGTTTGAAGGCGATCCTAAAGAGTTTGTGAACAAAGTTCGGGATGCGCTTTACTGCTCGAAGATTTGCTCCTACGCCCAAGGTATGGCGCTGTTGAGCGCGGCCTCGAAGTCTTACGGTTATGACTTGAGTTTGAGCGAAATTTCTCGAATTTGGAAGGGCGGCTGTATTATTCGGGCTGGATTTTTGGACAAGATTAAAACAGCTTTCAAGGACGATCCCGAGCTGCCAAATTTGCTGTTAGCGCCGGAGTTTAAACAGAGCATTCTCGATCGCCAAACAGCTTGGCGCGAGGTGTTGTCTACGGCTAGCCAACTGGGGATTGCTGTACCGGCCTTCAGCGCGTCGCTGGACTACTTCGACAGCTATCGGCGCGATCGACTGCCGCAAAACCTGACGCAAGCTCAGCGCGATTATTTCGGGGCTCACACCTACGAGCGCACCGACAAACCGCGCGGTGAATTCTTCCACTCTGAGTGGACTCAGGCTGCGAAAGAGTCGCTGCAAACGGGTACTTCTGATTAATTAATTTTTGTAGGGTGCGTTTCGGCGCACCTTACGAATTGATCTGCGGTTGCAAATTGTTTTGACGTTTGTTTTTGAGATAGGTTTTAATATATTCGTCGTTAAAGAGCGATCGGGCGATCGTGAGTGCTTCTTGTCTTTCTGCATCTGTCATGTAGTCATCGCCTTTTAAACCTGATGGCGGGTGTCGAGGATCGCCACCTGCATCGAGGAATCGCTGACGTGCGTTAGCGAAGCCCTCGAAGAGGATCGCCATTAATTCTCCTAATCTGCGGTCTTGTTCTCGAATGATATCATGCGGTTTCGTCATAGTATTCAACCTCGTCTACACGAACAATCTCGCCACTTTGTAGTATAAACTATAGACATCTCTTTAAAATAAGTGTAATTTTATGAAGCCTTTTATAGTGAGAGCCGCTGCCCTTGTAGGTGATATTGCAGCCTTGGTATTTGATACACTTAAAGAAGAAGAGTCAAGAAAACGTTTATCAGAGAGCGGTATTGTGGAAGTGGACGCTATGACTGGCAAAGAGTTTGAAAGATTTCTAGATGTCCATTTTAGAAAATTGGGTTATAGTGTTATTTTAACTCAAGATAGTCAAGATTATGGGGCTGATTTAATTTTGGATAAAGATGGCTCCAAAACGGTGGTTCAAGCCAAAAGAAGCAAAAATCCCGTTGGGATTAAAGCAGTTCAAGAAGTAGCAGGAGCCGTCAGACATTACAAAGGAAATAAAGCCAGAGTAATCACTAATAACAGATTTACAGATAACGCTTACAACCTTGCTGAATCTAACGACGTAGAGTTATGGGATCGAAAAAAACTAATCGAATTTATACTGACAGCTAAGAATTGTAAATAACTTATAGCAATCCTTGCAGGAGTCATAAATTTTTTACCCCACCCCAACCCTCCCCGAACCCGCTCTGAGGGAGTAAGAAATTCACAAATGATGCGAGGATTGCTATAACTATACTGAGCAAATCTGGTACAATCATAACTAATTCTTTAAAATCAATGTAATTTAATGTTAGATATAAGTAAGTTGGCGGAATGGTTAGAACGTGAAAGTAGTTTATTAGATAGTGGTATTCTGGAAGTGGATGCCATGACTGGCAAAGAGTTTGAAAGATTTCTAGATATCCATTTTAGAAAACTTGGTTATAGTGTTGTTTTAAGTCAAGATAGTCAAGATTATGGGGCTGATTTAATTTTGGATAAAGATGGATTGAGAACCGTGGTTCAAGCCAAAAAAAGCAAAAACCCCGTTGGGATTAAAGCTGTTCAAGAAGTAGTAGGAGCCGTCAGACATTACAACGGAAATAAAGCCAGAGTAATCACCAACAACAGATTTACAGAAAACGCTTACAACCTTGCTGAATCTAACGACGTAGAGTTATGGGATCGAAAAATACTAATCAAATTTATACTCACAGCTAAGAATTGTAAATAAATCATGCTACAAATTTCTAATACAGTGTTCATTACCGATCGCGAAATCGAGATTAGTGCCATTCGCTCTCAAGGCGCGGGCGGACAAAATGTCAATAAGGTAGCAACCGCTATTCACTTGCGCTTTGATATCCCAGCTTCCTCATTGCCCGATCGCTACAAGCAGCGTTTATTGCAAATCAGTGACCAACGAATCACCTCCGAAGGGGTGATTGTGATTAAGTCTCAGGAACACCGCAGCCAGGAACAAAACCGGGAGGAGGCTTTGAGACGGCTGCAAGAATTGATTAAAAGTGCGATCGTCATACCCAAAAGGCGCAAACCCAGCAAAGCCACTCGTAGTTCCCAGCGCAAGCGTCTTGACAGCAAAACTAAGCGAGGGCAGATTAAAGCTCTGAGAGGAAAAATCACGGATTGAGCGATCTCCCTCGCATCCCCTATCGCAGACAACCTATATGTAGCTGTTACTTCTCCTGGATCGAGGGCTATCGACTTGGTAAGTCATCGGGAATTTTAGTTACGTCTAATCCTAAAAGCTCAAACATAGTTTTTAGAGAAACTTGGTACAGGTTAGCCAGTGCAGCCACGTTTTCAACAGTTGGCATGGACTTTCCTGATTCCCAGTCAGCTTGCATCCGCTCAGAAACGCCGATATGTTGTTTGACTTGAGGGCGGGTTAGCCCAGCTTGTTCTCTGAGAAGCCTTAATGGAGACTTCTCCTTTTCTTGCGAATTTTCTTTCCCAATACATGAAGCTTGTTTCTCGATATCTATCTTCTTGACCTCTGTCGAAAGATGAAGTACACTTAATGCTTGTAGGTCATCGGGAATTTTGGCTACGTCTAATCCCATACATCTAGCAAGTGTTTTTAGAGGTACGCCTAGCTCGCGCGCCAGAGCAATGACGCGATCGAAGCGAGGAATGGCTTCTCCTCGTTCCCAATCGCCAATAATGCGAATTCCTACCCCCATTCGACGACTAAGTTCGGGTTGGGTCAAATTTGCACTTTCTCTCAGGTTTTTCAAGGTTATCGTTTCTCGATCTTCAGCTTCCATTAATTATAGCATTTAATTGCTAGCATTTTAGTGCTTGACAAAGTTGGCATCTGGCACTAAAATGCTAGTAGACACACAAAACAAAGCCGGCTGGGCAAGCCAAACAGTCAAAATGCAGGTTTGAATAACCGCCTTATTTGTAGTGTCTATCAATTGTGCACCTGCATACCCTTAGTATTTTTGGGGCTTGAGTGCATACCTCAAGCTCCTTTCCCTCAACGCCGAGGAGGTGGTGTTATTTAAAAGGTCGATCGACCTTAAAGCACAGCCCAACTCAAGATTGTATCAAATATCCCGACCAAAAATTCGCTCTGTTTGTTAGCTGTCCCTCGGCGGCACGTAATCATCAACAAGTCCTGAAACATCTAGCCCGATCGAGTGACAGAACTGTTTCAAGCTAATATTTAGGGCTGTACAGATGGCTATTGCAGTATCAACTCTGGGTTTTTGTTTTCTTTTTTCTATAGAATACAAAGTATCTTCAGAGACTTTCCCCGTCAGTTGCAGGCTAAGCTCACGGCGACTAAAGCCCCTGTATTCTCTAATTTCCGCAAGGCTCATTTCGTATAAATCCCGTACTTCTTGATTCATTGTGCAGAATATTTTGTAGTTTACCCTTGACAAATACAGGAAACCTGACTAAACTACGAATAGATAATATAGCAAGCGCCCGGGCAAGCCTTACAGCACAACCCAACTCAAAATTGTATCTGTTGGTTTAATTTAATTGCTAATTCGGGCCAAAGCTCTCTGGAAGTTCATCTATTTTTTCTATTTTTAGTTCTCGGCAAATAGCTTTCAACTGAAAGAGAGAAAATTTTGGTTCTGTTACTCCAGATATCCATCTATGATACGTGGCCCGGGGAATCCCGCATCTAAAAGCGAACTCATCTTGTGATAAGTCTGTTTTGTGGATTCTTAGGGCTTCCAATGGTGAATTGCCCTCCTGTCTTCGTTCTTTTCTTGATGACATTGTAACATAAAATCTCAAACTGAGATGTCATACTTGACAAAATTAAATCGACATCTCATAATGAGACAAAGCGACATAACACAAGCCTGTCGGTTAGGCCGAACAGCCAAAACGTGCAGGTTTGAATAACCACGCCCGGAGGTGAGGCGATGTAAAAGGTTGATCGACCCTACAGCACAGCCCAACTCAAAATTGTATCAAAGATCCTGACCAAAACTTCAACTTTGCGATCGCACAACTTCCGTGCTATCGTTCCCTTTCTCGACCCCTTCCCGATCATGACCACATCTACCGACAACTTATACCTGGGCGATGTCGCCTCCAACTTTCACTTTGCAGGCCCGCTGCTAGACTTTGAAGAAGAAATCCAGAACCAATCTCCCTTTCACGATTTAGACTACCTCACAGGCGAAATTAAAAGGGGATTCCTAGACTACGTGCGGCAAGGAATCATGCTGGACGCGATCCGAAAACTGAGATTGTACAAAGGCAAGTTCAAAACCTTTAAAAGTTACTGCGAACAAGCATTAGGCAGGCAGTATTTTTACTGCACGCAAATCATCAAATCTGCTGGCATTTGCCTGCGCTTAATTAAAGCCGGATTTGAGATTTTGCCTAGCTGCGTGGCTCAAGTTGTCCCTTTGTTTAAACACGCAGTAACCGACCAATACGGCGACTGTGCTTTACAGGAAAAATGGCAAGAAGTTGTTGATGTCATACCAAAAGAAAGGATTACCGCAGTCACTATTGCCGAAACTGTTGACAATAACCCCAACCTTCGGCTCAAACAAATTCGCATCAAAACCGACACCTACGCCCTGTTAACCAAAAAAGCAGCCGCAGCAGGAATGTCAATTTCGGAATTTTTAGGGCGGCTGGTTGACGAATACAACCCCAGAAATTTAGAGCAGCCAGCGGAACACACTCCCGAACAAGAGGAGATTTTAGACCAATTAGACGCGGAGTTTAAGAAGCCGGCAGCGGAACAGACTTCAATTTCCCTTCAAGACAAAGTTAAATCTAAAGGTTTTGGAGTAAAAATTGAGCCTAAAGGTGGTACAAGGGAGGTGAGGGCTAAAAGTTCGGAAGGTAAAGTTAAGGCTAAAGGCTCAGAAAGTGAAATTAAGTTGAAAACTAAGCAAACTGAAATCCCAACAGAGAAACTGTCCCATTTATTTAAGGAAAAAAATCATGAAGTCATCAGCCCAAAATCCAATCATGCGTCAACTGAAACTGATGGAGGCTCAATTGAGCGAGATTCAGTGCCAACTGATTAAAGCCACTGTGTTGAATTGGTGGCAAATAGTTTTGCCTGATGGACAGAAGATTGCGATCGAGCACGCGGGCAGCGGACACTGGATTTTTCGGGCTAACGGGCTGGAAAAATCGCATCCTGAAGTGCGGAAAGCGGTATTAATGGCGATCGCCGAAGGCTGTCGCCGATAGGTTACGCTTAAGGACACGGCGCTGTGTCGTGTCCCTACTGGGTGATGGGATTTGGTATGGTTTGGGGATGGTGGGGGCGATCGGGATTGGTATCGAGATTAGTTAGGATTGCGATCGGAATGCCCCAACTGTGGGGCGAGATTTAAAGTTCCCACGTTTTAGGGAGAGAATTCGTTATTACTGCTTATAAATACCCCACTAAAAGTAAGCTCGAACTAGAAGCGGAGTTTAATAGCCTCGCCGCAGAATGGCGTGCAGAAACGAGGATGCTATCATTCGTTACACAGAAGTCAATGCACGCAGCTTACCAGAGAATTATTGGTATGGGCCCGGCTGTTGTCCCGTTGATTCTGCGCGATCTTGAACAAAAACCCGATCATTGGTTCTGGGCCTTGAGGGCAATTACCGGTGATAATCCGGTAAAACCTGAACAGCGCGGTCGAATGAAGCTTATGACTCAAGTGTGGATACAATGGGGAAAAGAACACGGTTATGAGTGGTAGGCTGGATTACCGTAAAATCTTGAGATTTCCGAATTTAGATCGTAATTCAATCCAAAATATATTTTTTAACACTTATTATTAATTGACTACCAATGAAGATATAATTATTAAAAACAGCGGCTTTTTTTTATAGATCGATCATGCTAGAAGATAGACCAGTAATAAAAAATATAAAATCACCGACTGTACTAGATATTTTTTGCGGTGCAGGTGGGATGAGCTTAGGCTTTCAGAATGCTGGCTGTGAAATATTAGGAGGAATTGATAAAAATCCTCATGCTATAAGAACTCATCATAGAAATTTTCCTAACTGTAAACTGATGCGTGATGCTCAGTCTATCGAATCTATTACTGATTTGAGTAAACTGGAGTTGGAGCCGGGAGAAATTGATATTTTAATTGGCGGCCCACCCTGCCAGGTATTTTCAGTAGTAGGCAAGGGTAAAATGAAGTCTTTAGGAAAACATATCGAAAGCGATCTTAGAAATTTCTTATATAAAGAATTTATTAGGGTTGTCAAATATTATAAACCTCTATTTTTTGTAATCGAAAATGTCAATTATCTCCTCAATCACTGGATATTTCCTACTTTGGTAAAAGATTTAGAAAATGGATTAACTAGAAAAAAGCATGATTATCCAGGCTACGATCTTAGTTATCAAATTCTAACCGCTTCTGATTACGGTGTTCCTCAAATCCGAAAACGCTTATTTATTGTTGGTAGGCGTAAAGATACGAATCTAACTTTCGAGTTTCCAGATGCGAATACAAGTTCTCCTGTCTCTGTAGGGGAAGCAATTGGAGATTTACCAGAATTAGAGCCTGTAAGTATACCTTTGAAGAGGAAAAGCACTGCACCAAAGCAAATTGACTTTCCTAAAGCTTACAATTTTTCGCCTAAATCCGAGTATCAAGAGCTAATGAGAATTAAATCTGACGATATGGTAATGAATCATATGTGTCGATCGCATAATGATAAAGACTTGCACATTTTTAGCATCATGCCTCAAGGCGGCAAGTATAAAAATATACCTAATGAGTTAAAACGTTACAGCGATCAGAGTTTTGAGGATAAGTATAAACGCTTACATTGGGATAAACCCTCATGGACACTAACGGCACATATGCAAAAAGATTGTTTAGCCTATATCCATCCAACACAAACCAGAAGTATCTCTGTAAGAGAGGCTGCTAGGCTTCAAAGTTTCCCAGATCATTTTGTATTTGACGCACCTATGACTAGGATGTTTGAATTAGTTGGTAATTCAGTACCACCTCTTTTGGCTGAAGCGATCGCCAGACCAATTGTAAAACAAGTACAAGCCTACTACGAGGTTCAGTCCGAAAGGGGTTAACTTAACTTCAGGTTGACCTGTAGTGCATTGTACAACTAAGATGAGTCAAAGTTGCATACATCTACTGACATGGGAAAGTTATTGCCAGAGTCCTCAGAACACTCCGAGCAATAGAGTAAACCTCATAAACACTTACTTGCTATGTAATTTTTCCAGCACTTTGAAGAACTGGTAGCCAGCCTGATCGATCAGATACATGGAGAATATCTAGAATGAACGACTACGATAGGGCTCGTCTGGTAGCTCAAGCTCTTTTGAAGGGTGAACAGACACCCACACGACAAATCATTCAGGAAAAAGTCAAAATCGCCGTTGATTCTACCAGAACTAGCCAACAAGGCTGTGCCGTTGAGGTAGATGAGGAAAAGCTCGTCCGGGAACTTGAAAGTCTTTTCAACATCTGGATGGGTTTAGGTCATGTACTAGAAAATAAACAGGGTCACATCCCTTGGTTGGCTGACCGCAACAGTGAAATCAATTGGGATTTTTGGAACCGTTATGTACGTTATTTGGAGGAAGAAAAGGGCTGGGCACCAGCGACGATGAATGGTTTAGACCAATTGACAGAATCTATTCTTCAACTCCTAGAGAACCCTTTACGTTCAGGAACTTGGGATCGGAGAGGAATGGTTGTTGGACAGGTCCAGTCTGGAAAAACAGCGAATTATACTGGTCTGATCTGCAAGGCGGTTGATGCAGGATACAAACTGATTATTGTGTTTGCTGGTATGCAGAACAGCTTGCGGAGCCAGACACAACTGCGTCTAGACGAAGGTTTTCTCGGATATGACTCACAAGTACACAGAGCTTCGACTCAAGAGAATTCCTCCATTGGAGCGGGGCTAATTCCTGTTGGAAAGAGGCTGATTGCTGATTCAGCTACAAACAGTGCTAATAATGGTGATTTTAGTAAAAAAATAGCCGGTCAGTTTGGGGTATCAGCAGGGGCTGGAAATCCATTATTGTTTGTTGTCAAAAAGAATACAACTGTACTCAAAAATCTCCTACATTGGGCTTTGCGTCATGGAGACAAAGATGAAAAATCAGGGAAAAGAATTGTCAGAGGAGTTCCATTACTCGTCATTGATGACGAGGCAGATAACGCCTCTATCAACACAAATCCCCCGTTATTTGATGAAAATGGTAAAATTCAGGAAGAGTATGATGTTTCAGCAATCAATGGATTAATCAGAAAACTGCTTCACAGTTTTGAAAAAAGTGCTTATGTAGGTTATACAGCTACACCATTTGCTAACATCTTCATTTATCCAGACCCAGATAAAAAAAATCCAGAATTTGGAGACGATCTCTTTCCACGTAGTTTTATTATCAACCTACCTACACCATCAAACTACATCGGCCCAGTCCAAGTATTTGGACTCGACACCGACCCAGCCATTGGTCTTGAAGCATCAGAAGCTTTGCCTATCATCCGACCAGTGGAAGACCAAAAAGAATGGATGCCGGACAAATACAAAAAAGGTCACGTTCCGGGTGAACTTCCAGGGTCTCTCAAGGAGGCAATTAGGGCGTTTGTTCTTTGTTGCGCTGTCAGAATTGTGCGAGGACAGGAGAACGAACACAACTCAATGCTAGTTCATGTTGCCCGTTTTACGGCTGTCCAATCTGAGGTAACAAAGCAAGTCAAAGACGAGTTGACTTCCCTAAAACAACGACTGCGATCCGGCGATGGCAAAGTAACAGGCAAGCTAGAGGAAGAATTTGAGCAGCTATGGAAAGATGATTTTGTGCCCACTACTTCATCAATACTCTCATCCATACCCGATCCAAAACTAAAGTCAGTTTCTTGGGAAGAAGTCAAATATTTATTGCACCGGGCGGTCTCTAAGATTCAGGTTAAGAAAATCAACGGCACAGCCAAAGATGTACTAGACTACTGGGAACACAAGAATGGGCTGAGTGTTATTGCGATCGGCGGCGATAAATTGTCTCGTGGTCTAACCTTGGAAGGTCTAAGCGTCAGCTATTATCTCCGAGCATCAAAGATGTACGATACTCTGATGCAGATGGGGCGATGGTTTGGGTACAGACCTGGAT
Source organism: Microcoleus sp. A006_D1 (assembly GCF_036702805.1). Lineage (NCBI taxonomy): Bacteria > Bacillati > Cyanobacteriota > Cyanophyceae > Oscillatoriales > Microcoleaceae > Microcoleus > Microcoleus sp. A006_D1. Next base: position 527,224 of record NZ_JAUBVZ010000003.1, on the reverse strand, counting down.
ATTTAGACCTTTGCCGATTGTACACAACTAATGACCTGGTTGAATGGTATGAACACATCACTGTTGCCTGTGAGGAACTCCGGCAGGAGTTTGACTATATGGCTGATGCGGGAGCGACACCTGATGAATTCGGCCTAAAAGTTCGCACGCACCCACAGGGGCTAGTCATCACCGGGGCTAATAAGATGAAGACAGGCACCGTCATGCAACTCTCATACACCAGAAGCCTTAGTGAAACTACCATCTTCTATAAGGACGAAAATAAAAACCAACAAAACCTTGAAGTTACTGAAGAAATGCTGAAAACACTTGGCGAATACTCCAACAAAATAAGCAACAACTATATTTGGCAGGATGTCCCCGCTAAAAAAATCACCAATTTTATTTCAGGCTATCAATCACATCCTAAAGTTAAAACTGCGAACACCACACACCTCGTAGATTACATTAAGGCTCAGCTTCCCCAAAATGAACTCGTATTATGGACTATTGTTCTGATATCAAATAGTCGAGGCAAAAAAAGGTGTATTGCTGGACATGAAGTGGGTACAACTTTGCGTAAGGATGCCTCCCCTGAATCTTCTCAGGAATATCGCCTGAGCAAGTCTCGCCTCCTGAGTCCAACCGATGAATGGCTCGATCTGTCAGAGGCAACTCGTCAAGAGATTCTCGATCTCACTAGGATTCAGCGAGAAGAGGCTGGTAAACCACCGGGGGCTGGCAATACACCTAACGGAAAAATTTTGCGTTCCAAGCGTTCACCAAAAAACGGCTTACTCTTGCTCTATCCACTAGAGCCGGAAGTAATCAATTCTGAAATTCCTGTCATCGGTTTTGTGATGAGTTTCCCCGATAGCAAGACAGCCCAGATGGTCGAATATAAGGTTAACAATGTGTACTGGAAAGAGGAATTTGATCAGCCATGACGGTGCAAAATACTTGGAAACGATTGGAGGATGATACTACAAGTGTACTTTCTGGCTATATCATCCGCCGCCTATTGCCAGAGGTTGCATACGATGTTTATCTCGCTATTGAAAGACCTTCTAATGCACGTTTGCTGATGCTGCGATTGAAGCACAAATCTATCGGCAAATCCGCTGTTTTTCCTAATTCCAACTGCTTTGAGGTTAGGCGTGTAGCTATGCCTGGTGATGATGATACCCATGTCACCCTACAACTGGTACTTATTAACTCGCGTTACAGCGATATCTTTACAACATTAGTACAGGATATTGTTGATGCAATTGCCCCGATTGCGGATGAGCAAAACGCTGTAGGGGCATTCTTTACCCGTCTGCGGCGATGGCAAGCATTCTTAGAAAAACATAACCCTGAAGGACTTAGCCAAGCGGAACAGCAAGGATTATATGGTGAACTCTGGTTTTTGCGACAGGTTGTTATTCCTCAAATTGGCTCTCCCCAAGGAGTCAAATGCTGGACGGGTGCAAAAGGAACTCAACAAGATTTCCAGTTTCAACACTGTGCTGTTGAAGTCAAAACTACTACAGCTAAACAGCATCAGAAACTAGCGATCGCCAGTGAACGGCAACTAGATGATACTGGCACTGACACACTAATTTTACTGCACTTATCTCTTGATGCTAGACAAAACCGGGGTGAATCTCTACCGGATATTGTCGCCAGTCTTAGGTCACTTGTCGAAAACGACCCTATAGCCAAGGAACAATTAGAAATACTCCTTTTTGAAGTTGGGTATCTGGATATACATACTTCCCACTATGAACAAATTGGTTATACCCCACGAGAAGTTAACTATTTCAAAGTCGAGGGAGATTTTCCCAGAATTATTGAAGCGGATATCCGAAATGGCGTTGGCGATGTTCGCTACACCATCAGCGTTGCCGAGTGCCGACACTTTTCAATGCCTGAATTAGATGTAATTTCTTTAATCAGGGGTAGCAATGAGTGAACAAGTCAAATTAATTCAGTTTGCTGAAGACTTCAGACAATTTTCCCCAGCCCTTTAACCGCTGGTGAATCACATCTAACAACACAGGTACAATAGGCAAACCCTCTTGCTAAACGTCGATCGCCCTTACCACACAATCCAACACCAAAAACAACAAAACCCGCTACACAGAGCGGGCTTTATAAGATGGACGCAACTGGACTCGAACCAGTGACCCCTACGATGTCAACGTAGTGCTCTAACCAACTGAGCTATGTGTCCTCACGAGTTAATAACATAGCACAACATTCGATCGCCTGTCAAGCATAAATATTAAATTTCCCCTAATCCCGAATCGCGCGCCAAATCTTCACAGTTCGATCGCCCGAACCACTAGCCAAACACCCATCAGCACCAAACGCCACCGACAAAACCTCCCCCCCGTGCCCCGTCAGAAGTTCCAGCAAACCCCCCGTAGCAGCATCCCACAAATAAATCGAACCATCCCGACTCCCCGTCGCCAAAACCCCACCATCCGGGCTGAACGCCAGACACAAAACATCCCCAGAATTGTCCCTCATACTCCGCAGTAGCGTACCTCGCCCCTGTGCATCCACCTGCCACAACTTCGCCGTACCATCCCGACTCCCCGTCGCCAAAACCGATCCTTCTCCATCTCCCCCCCTTAGCAAGGGGGGGCTGGGGGGGGTTCCAGCAAACACGATCGCCCGCACCCAATCCCCATGCTCTGCTAAAGTACAAATCGATCGACCATTGCGCCAATCCCACAACTGCACAGTCTTATCCCGACTCCCCGTCGCCAAAAACTCCCCACCAGGACTAAAAGCCACCGCCTCCACCCCGCCAGCGTGACCAGTCAAAGCCGACATCGGCCTACCCTTATTCAAATTCCACAACTGCACAGTCTTGTCCCGACTCCCCGTCGCCAAAACCTGACCATCGGGGCTAAAAGCCACAGCATAAACCCGATCCTCATGACCGCGCAAAGCATACCACCACTTACCCTTATTCAAATCCCAAATTTGAATCGTTTTATCCCGGCCACCGCTAGCCAAAGTCGCGCCATCAGGACTAAACGCCACACAAGTCACCCAGTCAGAATGACCCGTGAGAGTGTACCACCGCTTACCCGCGTCCAACTTCCACATCTCAATCGTCTTATCCTCACTCCCGCTAGCTAAAGTCGCGCCATCAGGACTGAAAGCTACCGACGTGACAGCCTGGGAATGCCCTACCAGAGTATGAACGCACCTCCAAGTAGGCGCGCGTGCCGGTACAACCCGCTGCATCGGCGGCACAGGTATGATAGTTCCCGCAACCGTTGGCGGCACGGCATTCTGCACCGCAGGCATCCTCTGCGGCACGGGAATTGCAGCAGCTACCGGAGTCGGGGGAATCTGCACAGCCGAATGCTGCGGCTGCAAATCTTGGAGAACCTCAGCTACAGATTTGTAGCGACGGCTGAGACTCGGTTCGATCATTTTGTCGAGGATGCGGCTTAATTTCGGATCGATTTGAACCTTCAAAAAATCTCGCCAAACCCAAACATCTTGATTGATATCGAACAAATCAAACGGAGATATTTGAGTCAGCAAATAAATGCAAGTTACGCCCAAACTGTACAAATCGCTGGCATAAATTGCTTGACCTCGAATTTGTTCCGGCGCGACGAATTCGGGCGAACCGATGACAGTACCTGTTTCTCTCAAACCCTCCACAAGTTTTGCAGCGCCAAAATCAACTAAAACTAATTCGCCGGTTAATTTTGGGTAAGTATAAATAATCGGAGTTTGAGAAATGCGACGGCGGATAATATTGGGCGGTTTAATATCTCGGTGAATTACATTGCGCGAGTGTACAAATTCTAATACTGGCAATAAATCATTTAGCAAACTACGAATCTGATTTTCGCTAAAAGCCCCAGCCCCCGCCAATTCTTGCTGTAAATTTTGACCTTCTATAAATTCCTGCACCAAATACTGATAGCGTTCCTGCTGAAAGTGCGCCAGCAATTCGGGAATTTGCGGGTGTTTCCCCAATTCGTCCAGCCGCACTGCTTCTCGGTTGAATAATTCTGCTGCTTTTTCGCTGCTGCTGGTTCCTTGGGATAGCGGGAAAAACTGTTTAATTGCACAGCGCGGTTTTGAGGGCTTGTCTTCGTCTACTGCTAAAAAAGTGCGGCCGAAACCGCCGCGCCCGAGGGGTTTGATGGCGCGGTAACGCTCTCTCAGCAAGAGTTTGGAGCCGCAACTCAGGCAGAATTGGGTTCGATCGGCATTTTGCGGGTTTTGACAGGCGGGGTTTAGGCAATAACTCATAACTGAACCGGGAAGCAATCAGCAGCATATTTCTATGATACTGAGGCAAAAGGGCGATCGACTCTCGCGTTACAATTTAAAATTAAAGGACTGAAGTCCTCACTACGAACCAGTTTGTAGTGAGGACTTCAGTCCTCAAAATTCAAGATGTCGCCTTAACTTTCAAAGCATACTCTTTAAACCTTTCCAAGTCAGCCTGAAGAGTCGATTCAACTACTCCCGCTAGAAATGAATTGTCCATCAATTTTGCCAGCCAGCCGGGAATTCCGTAAGCTACCGTTAGTTTGACAATACTGGTGTTTTTGCGATCGTAAAATCGCACCGCACCACGATTTGGCAAACCGTCCACCGATTCCCACTGCATGATCTGATTCGGCACTAATTTGACAATCCGAGAAAGCCAGCTAAATTCTAACCCGCCCGTTGCGAGTTTCCAGCGCGATAATTCTGGATTTTCTTCGAGAATATGAACAGATTCAATCCACTTCATCCAGCGCGGCAATTGCTCTAAATCAGACCAGAGTTGCCACGCTAATTCGATGGGAATTGCCACTTCTACTTGTACACTATGTTCTAACCAATCAGTCATTCTATTTTAGATTTTAGATTTTAGATTGTTTTTTTTCTAATTTTTTTTTCGTTCCCAGTCTCTGGCTGGGAACGAGAGAAAATCATTAGCTTTTAGCATTTTACATTTTTCAGTCTATCGACTAATGACCAATGACTAATGACCAATGACTAATGACCAATGACTAATGACCGTAAACTTCGAGAATTGCCTTAGCCGCTTGATGTCCTGAAAGTGTTGCACCTTCCATGCTATCAATGTAGTCTTGCTGAGTGTAACTTCCTGCTAGAAAGAAGTTAGGAACAGGAGTTTTTTGAGCAGGGCGGAAAACATCCATTCCCGGTGCTTCGCGATACAAAGATTGAGCCAACTTAACTACACTGTACCAAGTCATGTTTAATTCCCGTGCTGAGGGGAATAAATCCTGAACTTGCTTGAGTACGTGTTGGGCGATCGCCTCATTGCTCTGTTTGATAAACGGATCGCCCGGTGTCAGCACCAATTGCAACAGCGAACCTTGTCCTTCCTTATAATAATCCTTGGGACTTGTCAGTGCCAAATCTGCAAAACAAGAAAAATCTGCATCTGCTGAATATAGCAAATTATCGATTCCTACAGCGTGGCTCAACTGTTTGCGTTTCGCTTCATCTTCCATTTCCGTTACCCAACCGTCGAACCGTAATTGAACTGTCGCAACCGGCACAGTATCCAACTTATAAATATTGTCAAATTCCGACCATTTGCGCCAAGCTGGCGGCAATATTTTTTGAATTCCAGGCACGTCACAGGCGAAAACGTAGGCATCTGCGGTAATATTTTCTTCTGTTTCGCCGTTAGCTACTATCAGACCTGTCACGCGCGTTTCTGCACCTTCTTCAAACTGAATTTCTCGCACTCTGCGCCTGGTGTGAATTTTCGTACCTTTACTTTCCAAATATTCCACAATTGGTTTGTGCAGATATTCGCTGGGAGAACCGGCCAGCATCCGCATCATAGAGGCTTCGGTTTTTGTTGCAAAGAATTGGAAGATTGTCAACATACACCGGGCAGAAATATTTTCGGTGTCGATGAAACCTAGTGCGTAGGCGATCGGGTTCCAGAGTCTTTTGAGCGAGTTTTGGTTGCCGCCTTGACCCCGGAACCAGTCAGCAAAACTAACTTTATCCAACTTACGGATAGTTTTCATTGCTCCATCAAAGTCTATCAAACCACGGACGATCGGGCTTGTTCCCAGGGCGATCGAATTTTGGATTTTGTCTTGTACGGATAGCTGAGATGTAGTGAAAAATGCCTTCAATCCATGCAAAGGAGCACCCACCGGAAAGCGAAAATCCAAAGAACCAGTTTCGCCGCCTCGATTGATAAAAGTGTGGACGTGATCTTTGAGGAGTAAATCGTCAAATGCCCCCACTTTTTTCATCAGCGCAAATAAATTATAATAGCAGCCAAAGAAGACGTGTAAACCCATTTCAACGTGATTACCGTCGGGATCTACCCAACTACCCACTTTACCGCCTACAAAGGGACGGGATTCAAAAATTTCTACTTCGTGGCCGGCATCCACTAAATCGACTGCTGTGGTCATTCCAGCCAGTCCCGCACCTGCGATCGCAACCCGCATTTTACTTATCCTTATCCAGTATTTTTACAGATTGTAACAAATTTTAGAATTTCCGAAACATTCAAAGTGCGTAAATGCCGATCGCCACTTGCACCCCTCTCTGAATTCTTGCCAAAAAATCCGCACTAATTTCACCGTAAGGGCCTTGTTCCAGATAAGTTTGGCGCAAAGCAGAGACATTTTCGCATACAGCTAAAGAATCAACTTGTAATCCTCCCTCACCCGCCGGAATTAAGATGCGAGTAGGATTGTCTACGCCCGCAAGGTTACTTGTGAAAGGAACAACAATCACAGAATCGCTAAACTCGTTGCGGATGTCAGGAGAAACCACAACTACAGGTCTTTTTTTTGTATCTCCCAACTGACGCAAAGCCCTTGAAAGATAAATCTCCCCTTGTCTGGGATAAGTTGTAATTATTGAATTAGAGTCCATCGGCGTTCCATGCTTCCTCTATCTGTTCTTCTACCAAATCAAACCACTCTTGTTCATCCTGAATATCTTCTTGGCTGCGGTTGAGATAAAACTTCCGCAACTTATCTTCTATTTGCTTAGCGTACCAGAGACGGAGAGCTTGTTCGATCGCCTCCGTCCAATTATCCGTAAGCTGGTCTATTTTGTCAGCGAATTCGGCATCAAGGGCGATCAACACTTCTCGCTTTTGAGTAGAATTTGACATAATAATTCTCCTGAATAATTCAACAAGTAGGGTGCGCCGAAGAGAACCTTACATATTACTTTTACATCTTCACTCTTCACTCTTCCGTCTTCCGTCTTCCGTCTGACAACTGTCAACTGACAACTTGTCAACTGTCAACTGACAAATGTCAACTGTCAACTGACAACTGTCAACTGTCAACTGTCAACTCTTCTAAAACATCGGCATCAACTGAAGCGGCCCAATTCCTAAGTCTTTAGCTGACACCCAGCGCACCTCAAACAAAGCGATCATATCCTTAAATTGAGGCTGACCGCGAGAAGCACCCATCAACCCTTTAGCAATCACCAAACCGCACCAACCCTTCGTTGATTGACAGCGGCGCTCCCACTTTTTGCGAGCTTCCTGATGCACCGGATCGTCTTCATTGAACTCTCCAAACAAATAGAGTTCTCCATTGTGAGCTTGCAAAATACCCAAATCGTATTGCTCGTCTTGAAAAGGATCTTCGCCCGGATTAAAGCAAATTGCCTTCACCCCTCCAGCTTCTTTCAAATCCTGAATCATAGTTTTTGCTTTGGGATTAGAAGTTTGGATCATCACCACCGGCAAACCGTCACCGTCGGCATTAATATCAATTTGTGCACTTTGATGAAACTGGGCATTTCCGCGCAGAAACTCTACCGTTTCCCAAGGTATGACGCCCAGACTCAAAAATGAATTTGGCGGCACCAAATCGTCCCGCAGCAGGGGCATTTCAAATTCATCATCATCCTCATCATCCTCATCATCATCATCGTCATCGTCGAGCATCTCTAATAATTCGTCGGACACCTCGGGCATCGTCGAAACTTTAACTGATACCTGCTGAATTTCTCCGTCAGCCTGGGGAACTGGGATGCGGTAGCGGCTGTTGAGTTCGGGAAACGTCTCTGCTCCCAATTTCCGGCGACTGTTGCGGAAAAAGCGGTGAAATGCTTCGAGAGCAACTAACATCGTCAGGGCTTCTTCTTCGTAAAGAATCGATCGCAATCCTTCTAAAGGATGCAGGTTGCCAAAATTCGGTTCAATTTCCGATGGAGGCAAATCGGCTAAATCAATTTCATCTTCTTCGTCGTCTTCATCAATATCTGCGACACTTTCAAAGGTGAGAAACAAACAGTCTTGCCCTAAAAAAGCCTGTTCTAAATCTTCAAAAGAGTCATCGTTGACCACTCGCTCTCGAAACCGTTTCAAGGATTCTAGAGAGCGGTAGAGCAAAACTCCGTAATCCATTCTGCCTTGGCCCAATACGGACACGTAGAGGCTGGCGACATCCCACTGATTGATTTCAATAGATATAATTTGGTGTTCGCTCAAAGTCCGCCAGGGAGCGTCGTGCCAAATTTGAGCTGCTTTTTCCATGAGAACTTCGGCGTACTGAGGCGGTAACTCGGGAGGCCGATTGACAGCCACCTCTTCCATTCCCCGAAATATTTCGTCAATTAACGGCAATTCCGGCACGTAGTCAATGGAAATACTTAAATCTTGAAGTACGCCGCGCAGGTAAAATTGAATTTCTCGGTTTTTGACTACTATTTTTTGGGGGCGGACTGCGGGAGCCGGACTTTGGGGATGTTCCATTGCCCGCAGCAGAGCCCGGACGATCGCCTCTGGGCCGGCATCTGGGCCTACCATGTCCATAGCCCTCACGATGCCTTCAGAGCCATCCACCCAGAGAATGCACTCGCCACCGGCTTCTGGATCGTCGTCGTCCTCTAGCATCATGTGCGAGTCAGCATTAGATAACGGTCGGCGGTCGCCCTCCCACACGCTGGGAATTTGAGGTAAGTTTTGTAGCCGACGAAGAGTAGAGCGATTCAGCGCTGCCATAGAGTAAGCCCGTTGGGTGAAGCATTGTTGCGGTGCCACAAAGGGTCAACCGCTGCTTCTCAATCATAAACCCTATAGGGGGAGAGGACATCGAGCTTGGGAACGAGACCCCAGGGGAATTAAAAATTAGAAGGTAAAAATTATGCCTTCAGCATCTATCGCAACCGCCCTCGGCGATCAGACTTTCTTAATTGCTCAAACCCTTGATTTTATTGCTGAGGACTGATGATTAATGACTAATGACTTCTTCCTTCTTCCCTGTACAATGGATAGATAAGATTAAGCTCAAGCGCGTTGCACAGTCTCAGGAGTTCGGAAAATTATGACTCAAGCGATTTCCCAAAAGCGGGGCATTCAAATGACGGACTCTGCTGTCTGTCAAGTTTTAGCTCTTCGAGAAAAACAAGGTAAAGACCTCTGCTTGCGGGTAGGGGTGCGGCAGGGCGGCTGCTCTGGTATGTCTTACGTGATGGATTTCGCAGACCCCAGCACTGTGAAATCGGACGATGAGGTGTTCGACTACGAGGGTTTTCAGGTAGTTTGCGATCGCAAGAGCATTCTTTATCTCTACGGTTTGGTGCTCGACTTCAGCGATTCCATGATCGGCGGCGGCTTTAAGTTCACCAACCCCAACGCTACTCAAACTTGTGGCTGTGGCAGTTCTTTTTCTACATAAAATTGGAAAATAGGGCATGGGGCAGAAAGTTGTAAACTATCCCATGCCCTTTTCCATCCAACATCCCAAATCTAGAATCCAAAATCGAATGACGCCAGAAGAATTGTTTAAAGAAGGTTTCGATCGCTACCAAGCTGGCGAAGCCCCTGCTAATCTGATCCCCGTGTTCAAAGAAGTGTGCGAGAAATCCCCGAAAAATGGCAATGCCTGGGCTAGCCTCTCGTGGCTTTACCTGTTGGAAAATAAACCCACATCGGCTCAAAAGGCAGCGAAAACCGCCGTTAAATTGAACCCTCACGACCCCCAAGCTCGCATCAACCTAGCAGTCGCGATCCTCGATCTCAAAGAAAAAGGAGTGCGCCCCCACGTAGAAGTCGCTCAGCAACTCCTGATGGCTTCCGATGAGTTGTTCGACGAAGTTAAAAAAAATTTTGAAGAAGGATTAAGCAGAAAACCGGATTGGAAGAGTCTCGCTCGCGTTCAACAGTGGCTTATGGAGTCGTAACCGCGAAAATAAGCCGATTTTGGGGCGGGGATCGACGAAATCGGCTTTGCGGTTTATTACGAGATCGTAATAAATCAATAAATAACTTTATGGAAAACTCAGCAAGTCAGTGCTAGTATTTGAAAACTTAGACGATCGACAAACCCGCTCAGCGGTTTTCAGACTTGACTACCATAAATACTAGGAGTTGTAACGACATGAGCAACGATAGCCACGTTAACATCAAACCAGCAACCCGCAACCACAAAGGTTTCTTTATTCAGCCCGCTTCTTACAAGTTGATGAGCATCGATAAATCTGGCTGGGCATTGATTTGCATGGATAAAGCAGTTTGTCACTATGTAGATCCTGATGACTTGCAATTGCCGAATAAGTCGGGAACGTCTGAAGGTTAATCCTGAAGTTTTGAGAGACATTAAAATGCTTTACTGAAGTAGCTGCCCTCGATTGAGAGGCAGCATCTTTTTTTTGTCAGTTGTCAGTTGTCAGTTGTCAGTTGTCATTAGTTATTAGTCATTAGTTATTAGTTATTAGTGTACGGGATGTAAAGAATGTAAGGAAGTTCGGCAACGGATTGTGTAGCGGATGTAACGGATAGAATTCCCGATTACCAATTACCAATTACCGATTACCGATTCCCTAATTGTTAGATTTGAAGGCAAAAAGCATCTCAAGCTGAGCAGTTGTCGGTTCTGTCGAAGTTGTGGCTACGCTGACTCCTCGCAGAGAATTGAGCAATTCAGCGACGGGCGGCGAAACTAAATTGGGCTGTACTGCGAGCAAATAACGGTTCGCCCATGACATGGTTTTTTCCATATCTATGTAAAAGTAACCTTGGTTGGCCTGCGGTAAAGCAGTGGCGATCGCCTGAAAACTCGGACTACTACTTAAGGGTTGCGGCGGCGCTGTGGTGATGACATCGACTAAAGGGCCGCCGAAAGCTACAAACACAGAATTTTCATTCAGCCAACCGTGCCCGAATAAAGTGCCTTGCTGCGGTATTTGCCACTCTGTAACCTCTTTCCCCTGCACTTGTCTGGGGGCGACGCTGACTGTGGGATTGCTTTTGGCGATCGCGTCGAGTTTTTTCAGGGTTGCTTCCGCCGCAGGGCGATCGCTCGTTTCAAAAATCATCGCCGCCCCCATCCCCAACTGAGACAAAATACCTTGATCCGAACCGATCGCCCCGATCGCAAATTCCCCATTCATCCACCCAAAAACATCACGATCCGCATCCAAATCCAACCGTTTAAAACTACTCCTCACCTGTTGAATTCCCCTGTCAACTTCCGGGCTATCTTTTGCCTCTGCTGTCGCCTGCGACCAAATTTGATTAATTCCCTTGCCGCCGACTAAAGCAATGGTTTCGCCGGGAAATCTGGGCAACAATTTCGATGCGACTTGCGGCTTTTGCTGCACGAATTTAGGGTCTAACTGAGCGATAGTTTTGATTCTCAATCCCGCACTGTCCGCCCCAATTCCCGCTACCAAAGACTTGACTTGTTTGAACTGCGAAAGCACTGTCGAAGGTAACTGAAAATCATCTGGCAAATTAGCTTTCAATTGCTGCATGGCGGCAGGATAGTCAGCAATGTAAATAGTTGCGATCGGATTCGGTACCCCAGCACTTTCTGCAAAAAACTTAGTTGTACTCTGCTGCGTGGCGAGGGAGGGTGATCCTTTAAAAGTGTCGATCGCCAATTCCACAGGCTTTCTCAAAGGAGCCATGACTAATTGGTCGTTCAGCAAAGCCACACTGTAGCGCTTGCCGGTTGGCTCTGCAATCTCAGAAATTTTAACTCCTTTATACTCGGTTTCTTGAATTGTTGCGCCTTGCTGAGATTTTAATTTATTCGCAAAATTCCAGGCGCTAATTTTATTTTTGACGCTGACTACAACGAGCAGTTTAGGAGGCTCTGTTTTCGCCGCAGCATCGGGGGGCAACAAAGCCACCATCACGCCGCCCAGCCAAGGCTTTAAGTCCCTATCAAAGTCGATTTGAGTGCCTGCCAAGCTTTGTTCTTGAAAGGCCTTCAAACCCGCACCGACCAACTTTTGAGCGCCTGGGGTGCCGAATTGTTGCAACTCGGACAGCGCTTGGGGATTGGGGGAGATGAAGGCGGCCATCGTTGCTTCGTCGGGTACAACTCTGGCGCTGTCTTGGGGGTTGGATATTTGTTGGCTCAAACTCTGGAAGTAAAAGTAGACCGCGGCGCTACCTGCTGCGATGATAGCGGCAGCAATTAGAAGCTTTGGTTTTTGTGCAGGCATTGTTTTTGATCCTCGCGTCCTTTATCAGTTTAATGAAAATCCACTTGGCTTGTGGGGAGGCGATCGAGCTTGCTATTTATTTTTGTATAATCTATGACAAGTTTGGACGATCGTGTAAACTGCTGTTGATATGAAGTGCGGGAAGAAAGATGAAAGTAGCGATCGCGGGAGCAACGGGATTTGTAGGTAGCCGGCTGGTGGAGAAGCTGCAAGCTGCGGGACATCAAGCGGTAGTTTTGAGCAGGGATGCGGCGAAGGCTAGGCGAGTTTTTCCGGCTTCGGCTTATCCAAATTTGGAAGTTGTCGGGTACACTCCGGCGGAGTCTGGTGAGTGGCAAAAGTCGATCGCGGGCTGCGACGCTGTTGTCAATTTAGCTGGGGTGCCGATTGCGGAGGAAAGGTGGACACAGGCGCGCCAGCAAGCGATTCTGGACAGCCGCAAACTGACGACGGCAAAATTGGTCGAGGCGATCGTCAATGCTAATCCTAGGCCATCTGTGTTTGTGAGTGGATCGGCGATCGGCTATTACGGAACCAGCGAAACCGCCGAGTTTGACGAAAACAGCCCTGCGGGAAACGATTTTTTAGCAACAGTTTGCAAAGAGTGGGAAGCAGCCGCCCAACCTGCCAAAAATGCGGGCACACGGCTAGCAATTTTGCGGCTGGGGATAGTTTTGGGAATGGGAGGCGCGCTAGCAAAAATGCTGCCACCTTTTAAACTATTTGCTGGCGGCCCAATTGGCACAGGAAAACAGTGGTTTTCTTGGGTTCATCGCGAGGATGTGGTTGATTTAATTTTGTACGCCCTGCAAAATCCGCAAGTAGAAGGTGTTTTGAATGCGACAGCACCGAATCCGGTGCGGATGAATGAATTGTGCGAAACTTTAGGTGAAGTTTTAAGTCGGCCTTCTTGGTTGCCGGTGCCAGGTTTTGCTTTAGAATTGCTCTTGGGAGACGGTGCTAAAGTTGTTTTGGAAGGGCAGAAAGTTTTGCCTAAACAAACTTTGGCGAGCGGTTTTCAATATCAGTATCCGACGCTGAAGTTAGCACTTGAAGAGATTTTATCTGGTCGTTAAATACTGCGTTTTTAGGCTCGAACCTGCGGATATAAGAGGGCGGGTACTCTTATATCCGCCCCTACGGTGAATCAGGGTGGCACGGGGCGCATCCCTCGTTCTCTAACTCTGCGCTCTCTGCGCCCTCTGCGGTTAATTTAAAAAAATAAAAATTTATGAACAATGAAGAAGTGGCTACCACCTTAAAAATTCCCGCAAAACTCCCATTTCTTCAGGCGATATGTTGGCAAATTGCTGATATCAAACTTTTGACTCTCAAAGAAATGCTGTGCCGCTACGAATCGGGCTGGGATTATTGGGGAGTTTTGGGAAAACCGAGTTCGGAGGAATTGTTTTTTATTCAACAAATCAGCAAATTCTATCAGTCTTGGTTGGTAACGGAACTTGACAGCATTTGTCCCTCGCCAGAAACTCCAGAAAATAACGTGATTTATCGATCGACCTTTAAACACGAATTCCATCAAAAAATCCTCACTGTACTCAGCCTGTTAAACGTCGAATTTCTACAGGAATGTCGGGCTTACTTTGGTGGCGGAACTCTGGTAAGTATGCAGCAGGGGGAATATCGGTTGAGCAAGGATATTGACTTTATGTGTCCGATGGATGGTGGCTACCGTCTCCTGCGCCGCCAAGTTGCTGAAGCCGGCTATGATGCGATTTTTTCTGGGCGCAGCGGCATTTTTTTACCACAGGACATTCAAGCCAACCAGTACGGGATCAGATTTCCGGTGATTGTGGACGGGACAACGATTAAGTTTGAGATGGTTTGTGAAGGGCGAATTGAGTTTGGTGAACCGAGTTATCCCAATTGGTCGCCTGTTCCTTGTTTGAATCAAGTTGATATTTTTGCGGAAAAGTTGTTGGCCAATGCGGATCGATGGCCGAGCGATCAGGTAAATTCGAGAGATTTGATGGATTTGGCAATGCTCAGGTTGGCGAGTGCTATTCCTCAAGAGGCGATCGGCAAAGCTGAAGCAGCTTATCAAGTGATGCAACCGCTAGAGCGATCGATTCAGTATTTCCAAGAACGTCCTGATTATCGGGAAAAGTGCTATGAGATTTTGAGTATTGCACAGCCAAATAAAGTTATTAACGGTATCGATTTACTCGCTCAGGATTTAGGCGGGGAAATCACAGTCAGGACATTTAGCGAGACTATTTCCTCGTTCCCAGGCAGAGCCTGGTAAATGAAGAAGTTACGATTAAATGCAAGTGATTTTCCATCAGCACGTAACCGTGTAAAGCCAAACGCTTCTCCCGTTGCATAAAACTTAAGGAATTCAAGACTATTTGTGCTATTTCTGCTTGACTGAATACAGGAATCCAGTTGATAATTGTACAGGTGACAAAGTGCGGTTGGTTGTTGGAATATATTACCTTGTATCTGCTTCTTCCCATTTTGTCGATCGAGGGTTTGTCAGAGGGTTAAGGCGAGGCTGAGCATAAGAATCTGCGTTACCAGCCAACCAACCCCACAGGATATCGGGACAACCACCGACTAGAAAGAAACCGGGTTTCTGCGAGAATTTTTGCATCCTAACGAGATTTGGTGAAGAAACCGGGTTTCTGAGCCCCGACGCCCAGCCATCCAAGAAACCGGGTTTCTGCGAGAATTCTGGCATCTTCACGCCCGATTTTGTTAAGAAACCCGGTTTCTGACTCCCCACGCGACTAGAAAGAAACCGGGTTTCTGCGAGAATTTTGGTGAGGATGCCAAGCTTTTGCTAAGAAACCCGGTTTCTGACTCCCCCGGTTTCTGTTCCTCAAATATTTCATGTTATCATAAAATTACTTGAGAGCAGAAGGCAATGACAATGCAAACCCAAGAAAAACCAGCAATCGAAAAGCAACCACAAACCGAAAAACGCTACTACACGCCAGAGGAATATCTCGCATTAGAAGAAAGTGCGATCGACAAAAGTGAATACCATGATGGGGAAATCGTACCAATGACAGGCGGAACAGCAAACCACAACAAACTCGCACTGAATTTTTGTCGCAAATTCCCCTTGAGTGTAAATGGTCAAGATTACGAGACATTTATCAATGATGTGCGCCTGTGGATACCCCTAACTCGCCGCTACGTCTATCCCGATATCATGGTGATTCAAGGAGAAGCAGTTTATCAAGGAAGTAACAAAACAATTGTTACAAATCCTCTGGTAATCGTTGAAGTTTTATCCAATTCAACCAAAGACTACGATCGCGGTGGTAAATTTCTCGCCTATCGCTCAATCCCGGAATTTTGAGAATACATTTTAATTGACCAATATAGCTATCACATCGAACAATTTGCTAAAAACTCTAATGGCAAATGGGTATTAACAGAATATGATTCAGACGAATCGGTATTAACCCTAGAATTCGTAGAATTTCAAATGCCGCTGAGAGAGATTTACGCACGAATTGATTTTGATGTTAAAGACGAAGAAGTAAGCCAGCCAACAAGTGAAATTCAAGAATAAGATCGAGTCCGCGCCAACTCGCAACCATCCAAGAAACCGGGTTTCTGCGATAATTCTGGCATCCTCACGAGATTTTACGAAGAAACCCGGTTTCTGATCCCCGCGCGCCTAGTCCAAGAAACCGGGTTTCTGCGAGAATTTTGGCATCCTCACCGAGATTAAGTGAAGAAACCCGGTTTCTGAACACCTGCGCCCAACCATCCAAGAAACCGGGTTTCTGCGAGAATTTACGCATCCTCACGAGATTTTAGGAAGAAACCCGGTTTCTGAGCCCTGCGCGATCGTGAGCTTTGAGCAAACTCGCCGGATCTGGCCCAGCGGGGATAATGCAGCCGGGATTCAGCGGGAACAAATTGCCGTAATAATCGCGCTTCACAGCCTCCAAATCGCAAGTGCCAGCAACTCCCGGTAACTGGTACAAATCGCGCAGATAAGCTCCCAAATGCTCGTAATCTTGAATGCGGCGCACATTGCATTTGAACAAGCTGTAGTAGACAGCATCAAAACGGAATAGAGTAGTAAAAAGCCGCACGTCTGCTAAAGTCACCCGATCGCCACAAAGGTAACGACTCCTCAAGAGCGATCGATCGATCTCGTCTAAAACAGCAAACAATTCACTGCAAGCCGAGTCATAAGCAGCTTGAGATTGCGCGAAACCGCAGCGATAAACACCGTTATTCACCGATTGGTAAATCTTCTCATTCCACTCGTCAATTTGCGATCGCAAATCCAGAGGATAAAGATCCATTTCAGGATTGCTAGCAAACTCGTTAAACTCCGAGTTTAGCATCACAATAATTTCCGAACTCTCGTTATTGACGATCGCCTTTTTCGAGTCATCCCAGAGCACCGGCACCGTACACCGCCCCTGATAGCCCGGCAAAGCCAACTGGTAAATTTGCGGCATCGTATTGCAGCCAAAAGTCTCCGACTCCAGCACCCACATTCCCCCTTCAGAAGGATAGACAATCGACACCGATATCGCATCTTCCAGCCCTTTGAGCGCTCTCGTCACCAGAGTGCGGTGCGCCCAAGGGCACCCTTTACCCACAAACAGGCGATATCGTCCCGTGGCGGGCTGATGAGGGTTGTCTGCTTCTGTGCTGACAAAATTGCGGAAACTGCTGCTGGGGCGAATGTATGCTCCGGTGCGATCGGGCGGCGCTAGTTTTGACATCATTAATTGCCACATTGATGTCCAGACAAATTTGCCGAGCTTGACTGTTACGGATGAAGGAAGCGATTTGTTTTTCACAATGCGATTAAAAGAGGTTTGCTAAACAGAATCTGCTTATTTTAACTCACATTGCGAGGTTTATTCCCTCGTTCCCAGGCTGAGCCTGGGAACGCAGATCCCGAGGCTGGGCCTCGCTGTTTTCCCTCGCCTGGGAACGACTTTCCTAGTATCTGCCAGAGGCTATTTCAGCATAAGCTCGATCGATCAATTGGCGAGCAACTGTCTGAATTCCCGTATGTTCGTAATAATTGGTAGTCATGTCCAAAAACGCAGCGACATAATCCAATTTGTCATCGGTAACATCAACGTATTGCTTGAGATTGCCTAAAACTGTGGCGGGAGTTAAGCCGCGAGACTGTACTAAATTGTTCATCCAACCTTGGGCTGAGGCGAAAGTTGCTGTCACAAATCCGAACTTTTGTGAATTATTTGCGCCGGGAATTAGGTTGCTGATATTTTGGAATGTTGAGTTTTGCTGCAAGGTTGAAGGATTCAAGCCGCCTAGGGTATTTTGCGCTACTCTAATGAAGTCCGGGCCGAGGGGAATTAAACCGTCAGCGCATACTAATGCAGCCATCCGCATCAGAGATTCGCCTTTGTAATGAGATAAATAATTACCAAAGCTTCCCACATTGTCAAGGGAAATATTGTTAAGTTTGCAAAAGACTATGAGCTCGATCGCCACTTTGACGCACAAGTCGATCGTTTGAGTGGTGTCAGCTTTGGGAGTCAGGCGGCTCATAAACGAGAGAAAGCCGATTTTTTCGCCGATTTTATTCGCCATAGCGGTGGCACCCAAGGCACTGTCGGCGCTGTCTGCAAGCTGGTAAAGCTTGACTGCGCCTTGATAGGGCTCGTTGGAGTTGGCGTAAAGCTCGATCGCCCGAGCGCGAATTTTTTGCACTAATGTGCGATCGGTTTCCCCTGTGTGCGATCGAATAGTATTGTCAAAACCAGATAGGTTGTTCCACTCGCCCGGAACCACAAAATCCAGGGATTTGAGCATCATCACAGTAATCCCAGAATCCGGCAAATTGTCAACCAATTCTACAATAGATTTGCTCACGACAAACTCCTAAATAACCCTATTTGATAGTGCTCTTCCCAATACTCCAACTTCGGCAAATCCGATTCCAGATTCCGGGTAAATTCCCCAGAACTAAGTAGGTGGCTACAAATAAACATTACAGGACGAGAGCCAGTTCTGCAATACTCTTGTCTTTTCTCTCTTCTCGCTCCTCTGCCTTCTCTGCGCCCTCTGCGGTTCATTAAAAAAAGTCTTTTTCACACAACATTCGCGTTTCACTCGCCATCACAAAGTAAAGTTTCATGGGCTCAACTCACTAAAAATGACCGAGATGTGTTAGAATCGATGGCGCAAAATAGAAAAATATAAAATATGACTGTTGCAGTTAACAAAACTCCGGGATTAGCCTCGCGTTTAGTAAATGGCGTACTTTCCATCAAGCCTTTGGCCGCTCTAGCCAAGCACCAAGCCCGGGAAATGATGATCAAAAGAGCTGAAAAAATCGGAGTGTATTGGCGACAAGAAGCACAAGCACTTTTGGCCCGGAATTGGGATGCAGAATTGCTCAGCGTAGAAAATCCCGATCTGGTTTACCCTCCATATTATCTAACTTCATTCCACGCTTACGAACAAGGTAATATGAGTTGGGAAGCTGCTACAGAAGTTGAAGTTGCAGCCCGTGCAGTTCATGCGGGAATTTGGCCGGAAGCTGGTGCAGGTGGCGATGCTAAACTTCGCGCCAGCTATCACGAAATCGTCAAAGCTCAAATTGCTTCTTCACCGCAAGATATTGTGGATTTGGGATGCAGTGTAGGAATGAGTACCTTTGCGCTTGGGGATGTTTACCCGGAAGCAAATATTGTCGGGGTGGATTTATCGCCTTATTTTTTGGCAGTTGCTCAATACCGTTCCCAACAGCGACAATCTGAATTGTCAAATCAAAAATCTCCGACTTGGCTTCACGCTGCTGCTGAATCTACGGGTTTACCTGCGCGTCGTTTTGATTTGGTTTCTATTTGTTTAGTTTGTCATGAATTGCCGCAGAAAGCTGCGAAGGAAGTATTTCGGGAAGCGAGGCGTTTGCTGCGTGTTGGCGGACATTTGACAATTATGGATATGAATCCTCAGTCTGAAGTTTATGCTAAAATGCCTCCTTATATTTTGACTTTGCTCAAGAGTACGGAGCCTTATTTGGATCAGTATTTTGGGTTGGATATTGAGCAGGCTTTGGTTGATTCTGGTTTTGTTGCGCCGACAATTACTTGCAATACTCTCCGACACCGGACTATTGTTGCTGAGGCGATAAATACTCAAGTTTGATTTGCCGAAAGTGTTTGCGGTTAATGATATGAAATCCTATAGTTTGATCGTTCGGACTTTAGTCCTCTAATTTTTGAGGACTGAAGTCCGATGCTGCGAACCTATTTAATTGCGATCGCCCACAACGCTCAATCGAAACCGATCCGGCGGTACAAAGGTGATTCCCCGGCGGGTTGGACGAATTAGCCGATCGAGATTTGATGAAAACTCGCGCGCCGATAACACCGTTGCTAACACCAGTTTCATCTCAAACATCGATAGCGCCATCCCGATGCAGCTTCGACTCCCGCCTCCAAATGGTAAAAATTCTGAGGCGGAAAACTTGCGATCTAAAAAGCGATCGGGGTTGAATTGATCCGGATTTTCGTAGGTTTCTGGGCGACGGTGCGCTAAATACACAGAGGGGATTAAAATGGTTCCCGGTTGATATGTATAGCCTTCGAGTTCGATCGCCCTTTTTACCTTGCGCGGCTGCGAAATTAAGGCGATGGGATAAACCCGCAGCGCTTCCTTACAAACTGCGGTTAAATACGGCGACTGCGAAAGTGCGATCGGATCGGGATTCTCGCCCAATTCATCCAATTCGCCGCGCAATTTAGCGAGACATTCGGGATACTGATGCAGCCAGTAAAACGCCCAAGTCAATGCAGATCCAGTGGTTTCGTGTCCCAATAACAACAGCGTCATCAACTGATCGCGCAATTCTCGATCGCCAATGGATTCGCCCATATCGTCGCGGGCCATCATCAATACTGACAGAATATCCGTGCGAGACGCATCGAGAGAGTGCGATCGCCGATCGGCAATTTCCGCATAAATCAGCGCATCAATCTGCGCCATTTGCTGCAAAAACTGCCCCCACGGACTCCAAGAACCGAAATTTTGCTGCAACGGCGCAAAGAAAAATTGAATTGAGTACAACTCTGAGGTAATCGCCTCTAAAAGTTTGCTGAGTAAGTTTTTGAGCTGTTCGTAGCGCTCTCCCGGTACTAATCCGAAGACAACTTGCAGGATTACTTGCAGCGAAATTTCTGACATTTCTTGGCGGACTGCGATCGCATCTCCAGCTTTCCAATCCAGTGTTTGTTTGCGCGTCAAATCCACAATCAAATGCCCTTGACTGTGCAACTGCTCCCGATGCAGCGCGGGCATTAATAGCTGTCGCTGGCGCAGATGTCGCGCCCCTTCGTTCATAATTAGGGATTCTGTTCCCACCAGCGGGCGAAATACGTTGGTCACTTTGCCAAATTCAAAGGCATCGGCGAAGGTTGTAAACACGGCCTGGATGGCTTCTGGACGGCCCAGAAACACGACGGGGGGCGAGGCGGGCCCCAGTACGCGGGCGGTAAATGTATCGCCGTATTTGGCAGAATACCGATCGAAAAAGGCGATCGGATCGGCTACCAGCGACAGCGTTTGGAAGAGGGCGGGAGAACGTGATCCGGTAGGCAGCGTCATTGCAAAAACTGGCGATACATAATATTTCTAGTGTATATCTTAATGCCCGCGTCCCGATCGCGAACCCTTCTCGCGAGCGAGGACAGCACTGCACCTCGATCGGCTTTTCACCCTAAAATTTATTAAAGGATCGATCGACTGCACGCTATCAATCTGGTTTTTGAGCGTAAGTCATGATTAGACCTCTTTCAAAAATAGCTAGGCCGGGCTCGCGTGCCCATCCCACAAACTTTTTTTTCTTGTGGGACGTTGCTCTGAGCATCGTCCGAAAATTAGATTCAAAGGACTTTTGCAATTCAAGTCTATTAACAAAAAGCGGATGCGGGCGATCGACTAAAAGCTCGATCGCCCGCCGATAACTTTCGCCCTCAGTTTCCGCGCAACTGCTGCACCAAGTGTACTAATTCCGGTAAAATCAGCTTTTCCACAGCTAATCTTACGGCATTGCTAGAGCCGGGAAGAGAAAAGACTAACTTACCTTGATACACGCCTGCAACTGCGCGAGAGGCGATCGCCCTCGAACCAATTTCTTGATAGCTCAAATACCGAAATATCTCCCCAAATCCCGGTAAGATCCTGTCGAGCAAACTCTCCATCACATCGTAAGTAGTATCTCGGGGAGCGATGCCCGTCCCGCCGTTAAAAATGATTGCATCGACATCTTCACGCTGGGAAAACGCCTGCATTTGCAATACAATTTTTGTCGCATCATCTTTAACAACGGTGTAAGCTACTATAGAATGACCTGCATCTTTTAGCAGCTTCTTTGTTAACAAACCGCTATTGTCTGTTTCAGCCGAGCGCGTATCGCTAACAGTAATGATCGCGCAGTTTACTGCTATTTGAGATAAATCTGGGTGAGGAATTTGCGTCATAGTTTCTTGTCTTAAGTAATCGGCAATCGGCAACTGGCGCTCTGCCAATTACCAATCACCAACTACCCATTATGCCTTGTTAAATCCTAAGCCGTTTGCTTCCGAGTAGCGTTCCATGAAACGCATAAAGCGTTCCCATTCTGTGGCACTTCTCATTAAATAAAGAGCTTCCAAGCCTGCTGGCTGACCGTTGATGAACTTCGCCTTAACTTCGCGAGTCAGGAGTTCGCCTTCTTCGTCGATCAGATACATTCCAGTAATGTCTTGGGTACTATCGTTGCTGAGAGATTTAGGATTTTCAAACAGAAACGTGGCAGTGCCTTGATCTCCGCTTTTAGAACGGGTTAGGCGCACTTCGGGCACAGCATCTTCGTCTATACCCCGGGAGAATTGAATTTTAGCCATAATCTGACAGTCGAACCTTAAAGATTGCTGAATTTCTTAATCTTTTATCATAAAACGATTTGGACACTCGCAAATCAAGATTTGGGAGGGGGGAGACAGGTTGATTCCAACTCTTCCTTGTCCCCTTTCTCCCAATTGCCTTAGACGATGTAGGGAGAGTTAATTGGTTCAGCCCGGTTTGTGGCTACCAGCGTTTGGTAGACGAGGGCGGATATCTCGCCGCGGGTGATGTCGCGGGCGGGGGAAAGCTTGTCGCGCGCGGGATAGTTGACGACGATTTTGCGCTCTGTGGCTGTTGCTATGGAGTCGGTGGCAAAACTGGGAATCAAAGCTCGATCGGCATAAACGCTCAAAGAATTAGGATTGCCGCCCGCAAACTGCAAGCCTTTTACTAATGATACGATCGCCTCAGCTCTAGTCAAATTCTGCTCCGGGCGAAACGTGCTATCGGGGTATCCAGCCAAAAACCCACCTCGATTAGCTTTGATGATGGCTGGTTGCGCCCAATAATTTGCCGCCACATCTTTAAAAACCGTCGCCTCGCGGCGCGGCGCCAACTCAAACGCCTTCGCCAGCAAAGCCGCATACTGAGCCCTAGTTAAACTCGCGTCAGGTTTAAAAGTACCGTCGGGAAACCCGTTAACAATATTCATCTTAGCGAGGCGATCGATAAAATCCTTAGCCCAGTGCGTGCTGATGTCGCTAAACTTTACACCAGGAGTTGGAGTCGGAGTTGGAGTCGGAGTTGGAGTCGGAGTTGGAGTCGGAGTCACATTTCCCAACTCAAATAAACCTTTTACCCGCGAAGGATTGAGCTGATTTCCCAGCGCAAAAATCTTAGCCGCAGTAGCATTTTGCAAATCAAATTCGCCATTATTAGCAAAAATATTGCCCCCCAAATCTTGAGCCGTACCAAGATCCGGCAGCGATTTTTCCACCGCAGTCAAACCATCTTCGGTATTTTTTTCAATGCGATTCTTCCGCACAACTGGCTTAGAGCTCCCCGTTAAAACGATACCGGAGCGATTGGCGACAATTTGGTTGTCAACAATCAAAGGAGCCGATTGAGCTTGTAGAGAAATACCAAAACCGGTATTTTGAAAAAGATTGCGCCGCAACACGCCTTTAGCACTTCCAGCCAAGATCGCGCCAGCCGCCGAGTTTTCGATAAATTTGTTGTCGAGAATCGCAGGATTAGCGGTACCTGTGGCAAAAACACCTTCGCGCTTACATTTAGTAAAAGTGCAGTTAGCCACAGTGGGAGAAGTTGACTCAATCCAGACTCCGGTGCCGCGACTATCTAGGTTGGTGACAGTTACTCCCCGCAATTCGGCATCAGTTGCTAGCAGTATAGTGATATTTTGACTCGCAGCGGTGGGACTGACAAATTTGCCGCTTCCTTGAATGAGAGTGCCGCTTCCTTTGTTGGCTTCATTGCCGCTCACTTTGACTGCTGAGGGAATTTCTAAAGGAAATTTTTCGCCGCTGGCTGCGCTGTAAGTTCCCGCGGCTAGCTGAATAACTGTTCCGGATGCAGCGGAGTTTATAGCGCGGGCGATCGTTTTGAAGGGAGCAGATTGGCTGCCGGCTGCTCCATCGCTGCCTGTTTGCGGGTTAACGTAAAGTGTTGCCATGTTTTTGCTGTATGGATAATTTGCGATCGAGCTTTTGTGCACTTTTCATTCTCTACCAAGCTGACACCGGATCTATATTTGCTTTTAATTTCGGAGATTATTTAGTTTTATGATATCCGCAACCTCACCCCTCATGAGCATGAGCCGCAGGGGGGATTGCCCTTACTTGCTGAATAGTGGTAAGGTGCGCAGTGTGCACCCTACAAACTCAATTCCTAGTCAATTTCAGAATACAAGACGCATCCAAAACCACAACAACTTGATTCTGAAAAACAGCACAACTTGTCATTGCTGGAGCTAATGCGGGAATTTTCCCTTGTTTGAGAGAAAGCATCGCCTCCGGTGTAGAATCAAAGACAGTGATCCAGCCGTAATCCTCTACATACTTAAGAGTTAATGCCGCGCGATCGAGCATCCAGAAATCAATTCCATATTGATTAATGAATTTTTGCAATATCGCTTGATCGGGAGTATACTGAGCGCGAATCAAATCGTTTATTCGCTGTAGATATCGGCTGTAATATCCTTTTTGATAAGGGACTGCATATTCCTTTGCCACCAAAACTGAGCGTTGACTAAAAGTTGGCAAATTGTCCGCCTCTCCCGCGATAGAAGCGATCGTAATATCTTTCGGTTGCTGCTGAAAAAACTGGTACAAATCGGGCATTTTACCCTCTACATACCCAACCCTGGGAAAATTTTCTACCAAACTCGGATAACACACAACTACAAAAGCAATTATCGCTGTAGTAACTATTGCTACTAAATTTTTAATCCCAAAGCTGGTTTCATTTTCCTTAGCCCAATTTAGCATTCCATCTACGATCGATGTTAGGACGATCGCACTTAAGAACACTACAATAAATCGCAAGCTATAAGCAGTATAGCGTCCAGGCTGATATAACTTAAACAAAGTGGCATGAGCAGCCAAAAACATGGCTGAAGATGCTAAAAATAGCTGAAGCAACACCCAGATGCTACTTTGAATCTGTTTTGAAGCAGGAAAGTGCGTTAGCGAAGCCCTCGAAGAGGATCGGCATACCAATAGCAGCGGCCATAACAATGATGCACAGTGAGTGACAGGCGTAAATAGCGACTGGGGAAACATCCCGCTACCCCTACCAGTTAGCCAATAATGTTTGGGATTTGCCCGAAAAAAAGCATTTCTGCCATCTGCCGCAAATTCCGGCATTTGTTTAGCTTCTGCTGCTGTATAAGTTGGGCTAAATTCTGATTTATCTAGGGCATAGGGTAGCATTACCAAAAACACAACTCCCAAACCAGTGGTGCAAAATAGGTAATTTGTGCGATCGCGCGACCAGCAAAAACGACCATTTTCCCAACCCAGAAGCCGCAAAACTAATATACCCGCAGCCACCAATGCGTAAGGAGGATAAAATAGTCCCATCAGACCGATCGCCGCTAAACATGGCAGCAAGGAACGTCGCAGTAAATAATATAAAAAAGCTAGAAATATCGGATAAACAAATGCTCTTGGCGTTGCAGAACCCAAATCGTCTGTGATCCACATATGTTGGTTAAGCAGCAAAGAGGCAATAAATCCGGTCATCGGCACTGGCAGCATTTCTAGGGCAATGCTAAAACAGTAATAAGTGGAGATTAAGCTGAGGAAAAACGGCAATATTTTGTGAAAGAATAGCGGATGAACGCCAATTGTGGCGGCTATTTTGTAGAGTATGCTATATCCGGCGGGGGCGGCGGATTGAAAATAGTTAGCAATGAAATCATTGGGGAATAATTGCGGATCGACAAACCGCATCATCCAGAAAACGTGTTGCCTCGCATCGTCTTGCACTACATACTCGCCGCTGAAGGCTTGCTTGAGTCCTAAAATAGCATAAATTGCGGCAAATGTCAAGCTCAGAGTTAACCAAAATATTGTGCGCGATCGGGATTTTTCATCCACAGTCGCAGTTAGAAACTTGTGCAAGCGGGCTATGAACATTACAGTGAAACAATGCCTTAAATAAAAGTTCGCAGCAGCGCTGTGCTGTTGAGAGCTACTACAAACCAATACTTTATATGAAATCCGGCTACAAATACCGTTTTACTTTCAACGGCGCCAGATTTTAGATATTTTTCCCAGCCGCACGCAATTTTAAGGCGAAATCGCGGACGGTAATCAAGCAGTTTGTTTGTGTTTGGGAGGACTGAAGTCCTCACTACAAACCTGGTTCGTAGTAAGGACTTCAGTCCTGTCAACTGTTAAGCTGCAAATCAGACGAATAGAGATGCAATGCCGATCGCGATCGCACCGAGTCCCATCACAAAAGACCAAAAGCGGTGATAGCTGCTAACAGTCGTACCGCTATCGCTTTCAAGCTTAATCAAATCCATCCAAGGTGCAACACCTCGGCGGAACCAACCCAAAGCGCTAACATCCATACCGATCAAACTTTTAACCCGCTTCATCCCAAACAGAAAATTACCAATCGGCCCAAAACGAGAAGCATAGCGCAGATAAATCATTCCCGTTTTGTCTTGCAATTTCAAATCAGAACCAAACGCATAACCCGCATCGCCGCGACCAATTAATTCACCTTCTAGTTTAGCAGGTTGACCGCGTAAAGGACTAGCATAAGGGTCAGACATTAAGGTTAAAACATCCAACTGTTCTGCTTGTGCGTAATTCGGGAACATTACCAAAGCTTTGATTAAAATTCCCGCGCCCAAACCGATTAAAGGACAAGCAACCATCATCATCGGATTCGCAGCAGACAGCGAAATGCCGATCGCAAAACCCACCGCTAAGCCCAGAGTTTCCGCACTGTAAAGCAGCAAATCGAAAAAGAAATTACCGTACAATTTCCGCTTGCTCAAATGGTGGCCTTCGCCGACAATCCTGCCCATGTCAAACTCAATATCCAAGCCTAATTGTTCGGCGTAGGTGCTCAAAGCGCGAACTCGCTTACCAGTCAGCGGGTGAGTCGAATTCAACTCCATCCACCAACCCCACGGATTAAACATATCCCACAGAAACACTCGCCCAATTTTTTCCGGTTCTGAAGAAATCCGGTAAGCGGTACCTGTAGAAGTGGCAGCTTTGGCATCGTAAATGCCTAAAGCGCGAGTTCCTTCTAACAAGCGGCTGGGTTCCGTTGCTCTTTGTCCTTCTTCCAAAATACCGTAAGCAATCTTTACCAAAGCGCGGGATAAAGCGTTGGGGTTTCCGGTAGTTTCGGCGGCAAAATGGTCGGCAAAATATTCTCGCGTCCGCGACAAATACAGCAACAAATAAGTGCCGGCGATGTAAAATAAATAAGCCACAGCAGCGACGCTACCTGCCGCATCTTTAGCTTTGTCGCCGCCCTTCCGGCCCAGGCTTTGAGCTGTAGTATAAATTAAGTAAGTAATCTGCACTAAAGTTGAAGCTAAAGTCATTACTGCAAAATCCCAGTGAACGATGTGACCGAGTTCATGGGCGTAAACAGTGGCAATTTCATCGTCGTCTAAATAGGTGAAAAGACCTTGACTGACGACTAAGCGAGCGCTATTAGGAAAGGAACCGTAAGTAAAAGCTGTGGGGTTTTGATCGTCGATAATTCCTAACCGCGGCTGTTGCAGGTTTTTCTGTTTGCAAACTTTCTGAATAACTTTTGCTGTTTCGGGACTGTGGCTTTCAATTTCTGCTAGGGAAACCCAGCGAGTTTTGTAAAGCCAATTTTGGGTTAAGTCCATCAAGTAAGGTGATAGGAAAAAAGCTGCGATGTTAAAAATTAGAGTTATCGGAAGTGCGATCGCCAATCCGACGACTGGATCGGGACTGTTGACAATCAAAACTGAGGCTAAGGATAGCGCCAACACCATACCAAATAGCAGGGTGATGGTGACGCCGGAAGCTAAAACCAGATTTCCGCCAGTTTTCTGTATCAGTTTAACGCCGGCTTTGGGCGATCGCCCTGCCTTGCGTAAAGGAGCTTGAGATGACATAATAATCTCCTAAGGTTATTGACAAAAAGTAATTACCGTGGGAATTTATCTATACTTCACTGTTTTAACCTATAATTGCGGAGCGCGGTAAGGGGTCTCAACAAAAATATATAATTTCCTGTAAATTGTTAAGATTGAAAACTGCCAGCCCAATTTATTTCCGAGAATTCAACTCCTACCTCAAAACTCAAAAATCAAAACTATTTAAAAGTTACCACAAAGAATTGGTTTAAAGCCGGAACCCTTGTAGGGAGAAATTAAAATCAGACAATTCATTACTCCAATCCTCTTCATTCCAGGTTAAGTGCTGTCAACTGTCAACTGTCAACTGTCAACTGTCAACTGAATGAATGCCATGTCGATTATTGAAATTGCCCAAAAAACGCGCGCCTCTGCTAGAAAACTGGCAGTTTTGTCCGCTGATGCCAAAAATCAAGCTATAGAAGCTATTGCTAAAGCTTTAGAAGCCGCGGCTGCGGATGTTTTGGCGGCGAATGCTGCTGACTGCAAAGCTGCTGAGGCGGATGGTATTGCGAAACCGTTGTACGATCGCCTAAAATTAGATGAGAGCAAGTTGAAAAGTGCGATCGCGGGCGTGCGAGATGTTGCCAAACTCCCAGACCCGATCGGTGCTGTGCAAATCCACCGCGAATTAGACACAGGATTAATTCTGAAGCGCGTTACCTGTCCTTTAGGCGTTTTAGGGATTATTTTTGAAGCGCGCCCAGAAGCCTTAATTCAGATAGTATCCTTGGCAATCAAATCGGGCAACGGCGTAATTCTCAAAGGCGGCAAAGAAGCCGTCCGTTCCTGCGAAATCTTGACAAAAGTGATACATCAAGCATTAGCAGAAACGGCGGTAAATCCCGAAGCAGTGCAGTTGCTTACCACGCGGGAAGAAACAATCGAACTGCTAAAAATGGATGAATACGTAGACTTGATCATTCCCAGAGGTTCTAATTCCTTCGTGCGGTTCGTGCAAGAAAATACGCGGATTCCCGTCTTGGGACACGCCGACGGAATTTGTCATTTGTACGCAGACAAAGCAGCGGACATTCAGAAAGCAGTAGAGATTTCTGTCGATGCCAAAACTCAGTATCCCGCCGCCTGCAATGCCATTGAAACATTGTTAGTTCACAGTGCGATCGCCCCCATTTTCCTGCCCGCCGTCGCCCAAGCTTTGCAGCAGAAAAAAGTCGAATTGCGGGGAGACGAACCAACTCGCGCCATCTTGGATATTGCAGCAGCAAATGAAGCGGATTGGTCTACAGAATACAGCGATTTGATTTTGTCAATCAAAATAGTAGACTCTGTGGAAGAGGCAATTAATCACATCAATACCTACGGTTCTAGACATACAGATGCGATTGTCACCGAAGATAGCGAAGCCGCCGAAACATTTTTAAATCAAGTCGATGCAGCCGGAGTTTATCACAATTGTTCGACTAGATTTGCTGACGGTTTCCGCTACGGTTTCGGCGCAGAAGTGGGGATTAGCACGCAGCAAATGCCACCTCGCGGCCCAGTTGGTTTAGAGGGTTTGATTACCTATAAGTATCGAGTTGTTGGAGATGGCCATATTGCCGCGAGTTATGTGGGGAAAGATGCTCAGGAATTTACGCATCGGGAGTTGTAGAATAGAACAGTGCGATCGCACTCGCTACCTCAGAAACCAGGTTTATTCCTATATTTGTCGTTACTCAACGCAAAACTCCTAGCAACCTGGTTTCTACCCCCATGTTTAAATCCTGAAACTGTCGCTATGTGTTGATGTCAGCATTAAGTAATTTAAAACAAGATACTGAATCTTAAGCAAAGTGTGTTTTCTACTTCATTTATCCTGAAAACAAACGATCGATCGCCCTCGCATCCAACCAAACTTAGCTACAATAAGCTATACCGTGCTCCGCGACTCCCCAACTCGAACAATTAGCCGTGGTTTATGTCTAACTCCTCCCCCCTCGCCCCAGGTTCCACCCTCGAAAAACGCTACCGCATCATCCGCGAATTGGGCCGCGGTGGCTTCGGGCGCACTTACCTCGCAGAAGATACCAACCGCTACGGCGAACAATGCGTGCTCAAAGAGTTTTCCCCGGTGGTTCAAAGCCCGAAAGCGGCCGAATTGTTCGATCGCGAAGCGAGTATGCTTTACACCCTCCAACACCCGCAAATCCCCCGCTTTCGAGAACTCCTGCGCACCGATTTGGGCGGGAATCCATCTTTATTTTTAGTTCAAGACTACATCCCCGGCCAAACCTACGAAGAAATACTTATATCCCGCCAGCAGCAAGGTAAAAATTTTACCGAAGCTGAAGTTACTCAACTGCTATTTCAAATTTTACCAGTTTTAGAATACATTCATTCCCGCAATTTAATTCATCGCGATGTTTCGCCCGACAATATCATCCAGCACAGTGTTGACAAACTGCCATTTTTAATTGATTTCGGTTCAGTCAAGCAAATCGCAGCAACGGCCGTATTTCAGTTTAGCGGACAATCGGATACTGCGATCGGCAAACAGGGTTATTCGCCCGCAGAACAAATGCGGCTGGGGAAAGTTTCGGCGGCTAGTGATTTGTACGCTTTAGCCGTGACGGCTTTGGTGCTGCTAAGCGGCAAAAAGCCTCAAAAAATCTACGATATCCATAACAGAACTTGGGATTGGCGATCGCACGTCACAGTCAGTCAAAACCTGGGAACCGTGTTAGATAAGATGCTAGCAGATCGGGCGGGCGATCGCTACCAGTCCGCAAAAGAAGTCCGCGAAGCCCTCAAAGATCCAAAATTATCCCAAATTGGCAACATCATCTCCCAAATGGTGACAATGAACTTTGTCGGGCGCCCCTTCAAACACAGCACTCAAACCGCTACCAACAACAATCCTCCTGTTGTGCAAAACAATCAAATTATCAACAGCAACACCAGCAAATTTAAGTTAATTCCTTGGAAAACCCTAATGAGTTTAAGTGTGGTTTTATTGCCGGGGATTCTAGCTTTTAGTGCGATAAAATCTGGTTTTACGCTGCCAAAACTGCCTGATTTGCCTAAAATTCCAGAACTTCCGCATTTTCCAGATACATCTTTGGATACAGAAATAGCCCGTCAAGAAAAGATTGGCAAGCGCCGCAAAAACCTGAATATTGATAAGGATATTTTTTATCAGAAAGTGGATGAATTGTTTTACAATAAATATCCAGAACTAAAAGGTCGGAGCTTGACAGAAAAGCCAGAAGATGCAGGAATTAGACAGAACTGGTGTCAGGTTGCTGAGGATTTGCTGGACAGGTTGGAGAAGGGAGGGCAGCTTTAATATTTAAGATATCATAAGAGCGCACGAACAGCAGAGAGAAATATTGGCGCAGAGATAGAGAGAGGAAATAAAAATTTATCTGGTTCAATGTAAATTGGTAGATGCACTTTTAGTTTATTTCACAATGGATTCTATTCAACTTACAGGAATTCGCTGCTACGGATACACTGGCTATCTGCCAGAGGAGCAAGTCTTGGGGCAGTGGTTTGAGGTGGATGTCACTCTCTGGCTAGATTTGTCGCCCGCTGGAAAAAGTGATGATATTCAATATACTCTGGATTACCGGAGTGCAATTACTCTGATTCAACAGCTAGTCAAAAACTCGAAGTTTTTATTGATCGAACGGTTAGCGGATGCGATCGCCCAAGCGCTTTTAGAACTACCTTTAGTCGAGCAAGTCAAGCTACAACTATCAAAACCTGCCGCTCCTATCCCTGACTTTGGCGGCAGAATCACTCTCGAAATTACTAGAACCAAAGACAGTAATTAACTGGTTGCGAGCAAGGACACGGCACCGTATCCAAAGCCTGTCAACTTAAGCTTGAAAACCTTTGTATCTCTCGTTTATAGCCGAGGCCTGATCCCCCTAAATCCCCCTAAAGCAAGGGGGACTTTGAATGCTTCCAGTTCCCCCCTTGCTTTCGGGGGGCTAGGGGGGATCAGGGCCTAATCGTCCAACAGCCGTCTGTGACTACGTTTCTAGCCCCATGCGTAAGCCATGAAACTGTCAGAAGTTTTGACTAATGACTAATGACTAATCACCAATGACTAATGACTAATGACTAATGACTAATGACTAATGACTAATTACCACTTCAGCAAATTAAACTCTTCCATGTCTACAGTATTGCGGTTGCGGTAAATCGCCAAAACAATCGCCAAACCGACGGCGGCCTCAGCAGCCGCAACCGTTACTACAAACACGGTAAATACTTGACCTTTAATCTGTACGGGGTCAAGATAGTTAGAAAAAGCCATCAGGTTGAGATTGACTGCATTCAGCATCAATTCGATCGACATCAATACCCGCACTGCATTTCGGCTGGTAATTAAACCATAAATCCCAATGCAGAAAAGTGCAGCACCTAATAACAGGAAATACTGGAGTTGCAGTTGCATAAATTTTTTGAGTTGCTCTCAGTCAAAATTACTACAAAACAGGCAGATAGAGTAGCTGCGAACAGAAACTCGGTTTCTCGCATGAGGTGCACAGTGCGCACCCTACGAAGAAGTAGGTGCGCAGTGTACAGCCTATTTTTACTTTGTTTCGGGTGAAGAAACATCACCGGCCGAAACTAATTCGCGGGGCCGTTCTGGCAAGCTAAAAGCTGGTGTTTCCGATTGCTTGGTTGACAGTTCATCCACAAAGAAATCGCGGCGTGCCAACACAATTGCTCCTACCATTGCCATCAACAGAAATACTGATGCTAACTCGAAAGGTAGCAAATAGTCAGTGAAGAAGTGTTTGGCGATCGTTACAATCGAACTTTCAGCAGGGGCTCCCGTCGTCGTCACGATCGCCCAAGGAGTAGACACCACCATCGTACCCAACAGCGCAAACAAGCCACCACAAACCACTGCGGTTGCTAATTGACGCACCCAAGCGTTGGAAATCGTGCGGAAGTCTTCTCGCTTGTTTACCAACATGATGGCAAACAAAATTAAGACGTTGACAGCGCCAACATAAATCAAGACTTGCGCTGCTGCGACAAAATCAGCATTCAGCAACAGGTACAAACCCGCAATGCTGGTAAATACGCCGCACAGCAAAAATGCTGAGTAAACGATGTTGGAGAACAAAACTACTCCTAATGCTCCTCCAATCATCATTACGGACAGTATGCCAAATGAAACAAGTTGAACCCCTTCGGCTAGATTCACAATTTTTAATCCTCAATCCTTAGTTTTCTATTGTTGGTTTTTACTCATTAGTTAGCAGTCATTAATCATTGGTTATTTCACTAATGACTTATGACTGCTGACTAATGACTAATTACTTACTTTCCTGAATTTCCTCTGGGCGGAGACCAGCGCGGCGATCGGTGTAGGAAACTTCATGAGGGTCGATCACACCTTTCGGCAAATAAGCGAATTCCCGCAATGGTGTTACCATCGGGTCATCTGTAACCTTGTAGGGCAAACGTCCAAGGGCGACGTTATCATAATTCAATTCGTGACGTTCGTAAGCAGCTAATTCGTATTCTTCTGTCATCGACAAACAATTCGTCGGACAATATTCTACGCAGTTGCCACAGAAGATACACACACCGAAATCTATACTGTAGTGCTTGAGCTGTTTCTTCTTAGTTTCTTTGTTAAATTCCCAATCAACCACAGGCAAATTGATCGGACAAACCCGAACGCAGACTTCGCAGGAAATGCACTTGTCAAATTCAAAGTGAATTCTGCCTCGGAAACGTTCGGAAGGAATTAGTTTCTCGTAAGGATACTGCACCGTAATCGGCCGCCGTCTCATGTGGTCAAAGGTAACAGATAGCCCTTGACCGATATACTTAGCAGCTTGAAGAGTCTCTTTGGCGTATTCGCCTACTTGATTGAGGAATTTTAGCATGGTGTTCTCTCTCTGTACTTGAGTTTTTGGTAATTACTAATTTATAATAGGTAATTGGTTAACAGCTAATTTTTTTATTTATTTTAGCTATTGCCCTTTACCTATTATGAATTAACCGCCAAAAGCAAAGGGAAAGGCAAGTTTCAAAGCTGCGGTTAATAGCAAATTAACTAAAGCAACCGGAAGCAAAAACTTCCATCCCAAATCTAGCAATTGGTCGATCCGAACTCGTGGCAGAGTCCAGCGGAGTAGTACAGCTAGAAACAGGAAAAAGTAGGCTTTGAGCAGGGTCATTGTAATACCCAGCGTGCCAGTAATTACCTGCAACCAAGGAGTCGTCTCGCTCAATCCCAGGGCATTACTAATGACTCCGACGGGAATCGGGCATTCCCAGCCGCCGAGGTACAAAACGGCTACTAGCAGGCAAGAAAGGACGAGGTTAACGTAGGAAGCGATGTAGTACAAAGCAAATTTCATGCCTGTGTACTCAGTCTGATATCCTGCTACCAATTCTTCTTCTGCTTCTGGAAGGTCGAAGGGCAACCGTTCGCATTCTGCGAGTGCTGCGATCCAGAAAATTAGGAAACCTGCGGGTTGTCGCCAGACGTTCCAGCCGATGATGCCGTAGCCTGCTTGTTGGTGTACGATGTCGATCGTACTTAAGCTGTTGGACATCATCACAACTGCCAATACTGCTAAAGCTAGGGGAATTTCGTAGCTGAGGGATTGAGCGGCGGCTCTGAGTCCGCCGAGGAGGGCGTATTTGTTGTTAGAAGCATAGCCCGACATCAGCAAGCCGATCGGCTGAATGCTAGAAAGAGCAATCCACAGAAATATTGCTGTCCCCATATCGGCGATGAGCATATGCTCTCCGAAGGGTACGATCAAGTAGGACAGAAACACGGGAATCACGACAATTACCGGGCCGAGCGTGAACAGCAGCGCGTCAGCTTTTGCCGGTACAATGTCTTCTTTGAATACCAACTTCAGGCCGTCGGCAACGGGTGCGAGCACTCCCAGAGGGCCGAGGAATTCGGGGCCAATCCGCTGTTGAGCGGCTGCGGAAATTTTCCGCTCTAGCCAGACGCTAGTCAGTACCCCGAAAACAGCACCGACAATCATCAGCAACATTGGCAGTGGTAGCCAAAGCACTTGGGCGATGTCTGCCGGTAAGCCCCAATTGATTAGGGCTTCTACGAAACTTCCTTGTAAGTCAATTCCTGGGTTCATTTTTCCAGCTTTTGAGCGATCGCCATATAATTTTTCACCCGTCCTTCGTAGGAGTAGGCTTAGAGAGCGGGGACTTTGTAAAGATTTTTAATGCTTTACCGCCTATAAGTATATCGCCCGACAGCCCCGAAGAACGCACGGATGAGGTGAAGTTCTAATTATGTGATCCCGCAGCTTAGCTAATGGGTTGGTAACTTATACGATTTGTGATCTGAAATTTGAGATTGTAGATTTTAGATTCGGACTTAGGCACGGGTGGCCAGAAACCGGGTTTTTTTACGAAAATCCTCTGCTGTCGTCCACCGATTAGGTAAAAAACCCGGTTTCTTTGGTCTTGTTGCGTCCAGGACTGTAGATTTTAGATTGAATCAAGATTAAATGCCAAACAAAAGGGCTCGCGAGTTAACTCGCGAGCCCTTTGAATGTTGTAAAGCGACTTTCAAATGGCTTAAACCATTGATTTTACGTCACTTCTTTTATGGAACTGGGCAGAATCGAACTGCCGTCCAAAATGGGTATTTACCTTCCGATCGTTCACAGGTTTATCCCCTCTAATCCTTGGGGCGGGAACCATCTTTATCCCAAATGGGGGGATTTTCTAGTGATTGCTTTCCCGGCTAGACGACTAGAAACGTTTAGCTAGGGCATCCGTTGGGGGTTGTTATGCTGCCTTTAACGGAGTTAAGCTGCATACACTCTGAACCAAGCTAGAGAAGTTTTTAGGCTACAGCTACGGCTTTGCGAGCGAAAGGAACGATGTTGTTCGCATTTACTTTTTTGTTTGAGCCGATATTAACGAGAGTGGACTCCCTCTCGACCTGCATCACGGAGCAGCTTTCGCCACCCTGTCGAAACCATTACAGCCCCTCGTGTCCTCTAATTGTAGACCATATTTTGTGTAACGTCAATTGATTTTAGATTTTGGATTTTAGATTTTAGATTGGGAATTGGGAATTTTAGATTGTTTTACCAATAGTTTTGGGTGCACTACCAAACCAAGAAACCGGGTTTTTTACCGAGACTGAGGGTTTTTAGCAAATATTTTCGTAAAAAAACCCGGTTTCTCAACACCCGTGCGAGATTCCTAATGCAAGTTGTCGTCCCACACGCCGATGTAAATCCGATCGCGCTCATTACGTTCGATCGTCCCTTCGACAGAACCCTTCCTAAAAGTAAATCGATTACTCCGGCGCTGCTGCACATCTCTAAACCCCTGCAAAATCTCGCGATCCGCGCCACCAACCATCCCGTTTAACGCGGTGCGCACCACCAAATCGTCCACCGTCGGGGCAAAAGAACCCTCTGTTTGCACCAGTTGGCCGGAATCGCGATCGTAAATATAGCCGAGAGTCACCCGGTTCGGCAGCAATTCGTAAAGTGCGGTGCGAGTATTCGGCCAATAGCCGCGGCTTTGAGAGTCTGTCGGATTTCCCAATGCGGATAAAATCTGACTTTCCGGCGTACCAACCGCAAATCCTGGGATGGTGGGAGTCTTCTGATAGCTGGTTGCCGGTGGTTCGCTGGGTGCGGGTCGATCGGGCGGCAATTGCTTGTCAACAAGTTTTTCCGTTGGCTCTTGTAGGGGCGGTGTCCCCGTGCCCGCCCCCGCTGGTGGGGTTGGAGTTGGTGCTGGATTTGGCGCCGGGGTTGGAGTTGGCGCCGGGGTTGGAGTTGGCGCTGGAGTTGGAGTTGGCGCTGGGGTTGGAGTTGGAGTTTCAGCAGCAGGCGGCGGAGTTTCTCGGCGAGGGGGTATTGGTGCGGGTGTTGAAGAGGGAATTGGTGCGGGGCTGGTGCGCGCATCTGGATCTGCGGGGGCCGAAGTGCGATCGTCCTTGTTCGCCACCGGTGCGGGCTCCGAAGATTGTCTGTTGAGGAAAACCCTCGCCACACCGACTAAACCTGCAACCATCAGGGCGATCGCCACCAACCCCAAAATCAACCAAAGCTTGCGATTGCTGTCCCCATTCGTCACCACAGCAGGCGCTGTTCTCACATTTGCCGGCGACTGAGGCCCGTGTCCCGGTATCACCGCCACCGTCGGCCCGGTGTCCGGCGACGCAGCAGCACCCTGCCCGTGCAGCAGCGACAGCCACTCATCCACGCTAGCAGGGCGATTCTGAGCCTCTACCGTCATCCCCCGCATCACCGCTTGACTGACAGTCGTACTTAACTCTGGCCGCAAGTCCCGGGGTGAAGGCATCGGCTGGCTGGTGCGCAAAATTGCAGCCACCGGCACCCGTGCTGTGAGTAAAGTGTAAAGCGTCGCCGCCAGCCCGTAAACATCTGTGGCGGGCGTATATTTTCCTTGGGCGAAATACTGTTCTGGAGGTGCGTAACCGTCGGACACCATATTAGTGTGATTTTGGGTGGCACCGCTGGTAAACTCGCGGGCAATGCCAAAATCAATCAGCACGACTTCCTGAGTGTTTTGGCGCAGCAGGATGTTTTGCGGCTTGATATCTCGGTGCAGCAAACCCTTTTGATGAACTGCTTTCAAAGCAGCCCCAATTTGAGTGATGTAGAGAATTGCCAGATTTTCTGGGAGGGGATTGTTTGTACCGACTACATCGCCCAAATCCTGACCGGCTATGTAGTCCATTACCAT
The DNA here is from genome assembly GCF_036702805.1 of Microcoleus sp. A006_D1. Lineage (NCBI taxonomy): Bacteria > Bacillati > Cyanobacteriota > Cyanophyceae > Oscillatoriales > Microcoleaceae > Microcoleus > Microcoleus sp. A006_D1. The sequence goes on along the minus strand of NZ_JAUBVZ010000003.1, from coordinate 489,639 downwards.
GTAGGGCTGTCCGTCTTCCACAAAAAAGTCGCTGACGCGCACGATGTTCGGATGCACGCAGGAAGCCAACCGCCTTGCTTCGTCTTGAAATTTGCGATCGAACTCAGCAAACTTAGGATCGCGCCGCAGAGATTCGTTGAGGGTTTTAATCACCACGGGCTGTCCTAAATAGCGGTGATTTGCTCTGAAAGTAATCCCAAAGCCGCCCCGCCCGAGTTCTTGTTCGAGGGTATATTTTCCGCCCTGTAAACTTTTGCCGATTAGTGCGTCCATAATATGTCTAGGCGATCGCAGACCAGATAATATGGCTGATTATTGCACGTATAGTTAACCAACTCACCACTCTAAAGGGCGATCGCTCTTTCCCTGTATTGCTGAATCAATTAGAAACATTACTCATAATGTGTCCACATCCGCAAAATTTTGACCGTATTCTCAGATTCAATTACTTCGTACACCAGACGATGTTGAATGTTGATTCGTCTTGAATATGCACCTGCCAAATCTCCCACCAATTGCTCGTAGGGTGGCGGATTCTGAAACGGATTGGTTTGAATGATGTCGAGTAACGTTTGCGCTTTGTCTCGTAAATTACTAGAAGCCAGATTTTTGGCATCTTTTTGCGCCTGCTTGGTGTATACCAGATCCCAACTCACCACTGTAACTCCCGATCGCACTCTTCTATTGGCGTTGCCAGCCCTTCCCGAATTGATTCCCGCATTCCTGGCACTGAGAGAAGATACTTTGTTTCTTGCACCGATGCCGAGTCAACTTCAGACAATAACACTGCATTGCTAGTCTGTCCTGCGATCGCGATCTGTCGATCGGCAATCTTACTCATTGTCATTAATTCAAGAACAATCACAGGCATGACGTAGGCTGCTGCTATGCCTATTGCTGGCGAAATTGCTGCTGAAACAGAACTAACAAAAGTTTTTTGTAGTATCTCTGACGAAGAAACTAGCTGTTGTTGTTCATCAGCGTATCTTTCATTGCCACTTAAGAATTTTTCAATTTCATCGCGGACTTTTTCAATCAATAAATTTTTTGTTTGTTCTGATCCTAATGGGAATGTGTTCTCTGGCATTGCATTGAGCCACTGTTTCGCTGCCTCTTCGTAAGAGTTAGTCGCATCCACTAGCTGTTTTATCCTATTTCGTTGATATCTAGGCAGCGTTGCGAGCCACTCTTCACTATCAATCTGTAATACTTGTGCTAATTTATTTTCCATATCTACAACATTTCGCTAATGTACTCAACAGAAACCGCATGAGTAGTCTGATGGAGGGTATGCGGATCTACTCCAGCCAATGAAATACCACCTCCACCACCTGGAGCATATGACCCAATGAGGATAGCAACGACTGTAGTAGTATATGCAGAAAATATAGGGCTTCCAGATTGACCTGGGCGAGCCTGAGTATTCAGCACGACGTGCTTGGTTTTGACTATTCCATTTTTAATTAAGATTCGTGCACCGATCTCAGTTCGTTGATGAGTAAGTACCAATCTCCCATGATCTGCGTGAGGATAACCAAAAATATCAACAACACTGCCCACGTTTAGAATATCCGTGCTACCTATCGATAGGTTAGACGACACATCAATATCAGCAGATAAAATACACAAATCCGTGAATGGATCGATAGCTTCAATGCGAACTGGAATTACCTGAACTTGAGAATCAGAAGTATCTTGATAGTCATCAATCGAATTGTAAGTTCTTAGAACCACAACTAGATTCTGGTCATCTTTATTAGTAACATGGGCAGCAGTAACAAACTTTCCTGGACTATTTAATAGAGTTCCTGTACCAAGCAACTGTACCCCGTTCGCTCCTGTTCGTCCCACCGCAAATACTATGTTTGGTAAAGCTGAGTATGACATTTTACTTCTGACGATTTAAGTATGAACTTGCCATATAACTACCAATTATAGCACAAATATGGGATAACACTATTGTGTAGATATTATACCACCTTTTCGTCAAAGTTATGTTTCTAAGCCGATCGGAGCATACCGCAGCTTCAACCTCAGACATTATACGATCGATCGCCAAAACCGCAGTACAATCCACTATTTCAAAAACGCCTTTCTCGGAACCCTCGCCAGTTGGTACGCGCCCCGACTATCCAACAATTGATATTGATTTGGCTGCAATCCGAATTCTTTAAACTTGTGTGGATATCCCAGCACCATAATAGAGGGAGAAGTGTTGTTTTTGGATTCCTCAATGTAGTTTTTCGCCCCTCGGGAAAGTCGGTAGAAAGTTACCGGATCTTGGGTATAAAAAACCAGACTTGGTTTCCAGAAACCAATCATCATCAACTCTTCCCCCGGCAGTTTTTGTTGGACAACAACCTTCGCTAACTCTCTGAGAGGTAATTGGCGGTTGATATCGACCAAATTGTAGGCCGGAGTCAAACCAAAAATGATAAATGCGACTAATCCGATGAAGTTGGCAACCAAAATCCAGCGCTGTTTCCGCTGCCAGAGTAAAAGTGCGATCGCCCCAGCCGCCGTTATCCAAATCGCACCGCCGACAATCAGCAATCCGGACTTTTGAAGTGCTTCGGGAAAATTGGGCATCGCTGGATCGTCTCCCAGCCAGTTGTAGCAGTAGAAAGTTGCTCCGGCTAGAATTAATAAAAATACAATATTAACAAAGTATGTAACTAACAGCGACTTCGGTAGAGAATTCGGTTTTTTTTCTAACTTTATTCGCCTATTTTCGGGTTCTTTTCCTGCAATAATATCACCCCATAGCAGCGTTACCAAAATCGCGGCCGCTGGCAACAAAGGTAGTACATAACTAGGCAACTTTGTCACGGCGATCGTGAAAAAGCAGAAGATGCAGCCAAACCAAAATAAGGCAAATAAACTCAATTGAGCCGATCGCGGTTGACGACGCCAATAACTACGCTGCCAAAAACGGGTACGGGCGATCGCCAGCGGCAAATAAATCGACCAAGGTGCAAAACCAAGCAGCACTACAAAAAAGTAAAAATACCAAGGCGCGGAGTGCTTGTTGACTACTTCAGTAAAACGCTGAAAATTGTGATAGCCGAAAAAGCTGTCAATATAAGTTTGACCATTGGCTAAAGTAACCAGAATAAACCAAGGCAGGGCGATCGCCAGAATAATCAAGATTCCCGACACCGGACGCATTTCTCGCCAAAGTTGCCGAAAATTGCCCAAGTACAGCGTAAAGCTGCCAACAATCAGGGCTGGGATGACAATTCCCACAGGCCCCTTAGCCAGAATTGCTAAAGCAATTAGTACATAAAAAGTCAGATACCACTTATTAGGAAATCGCGAAGTAGAAACAGTGGAAAGTTCTGCTTGTGATCTCTGTTCTTCTAGGGTGTAACCGAGGAAAAAGGCGAGGAGTGCCGAACACATACAGGCGCTCAAGAGCATATCTGAAACGCCCGTCCTTCCCCAGGCAATAGTTTGAGGATTTAACGCAATTAAAGCAGCACCAATCCAAGGAGTAGAAAGAAAAATCGGGAGATTGGGAGATTGGGAGAATTTTGCTTCTTCGTCATTCCCTCTTCCTTCTTCGTCATTCCCTCTTCCTTCTTCGTCATTCCCTCTTCCTTCTTCCTTCTTCCTTCTTCCTTCTTCCTTCGATTTCGATTTCGATCGCGATAGAGTATAGAATCCGAGGCAAGTAAGCCCGATCGCGCACAAGGCCGAGGGGAGCCGCACGGCCCATTCATTAACGCCCAGAGTGCGGTAAGCCACCGCCATCAGCCAGTAAATCAACGGCGGCTTGTCAAACCTGGTATCACCGTTGAAATATGGCGTGATGAAATCCCCTGTCACCGTCATTTGACGGGCGGCTTCGGCAAACAGCGGTTCAGTTTCGTCAACTAAGCCGATGTTGCCAAGATTCCACAAAAAAGCTACAAAGCCGATCGCGCCCAGCCACAACAGCGACAGTAACAAAGGTGCTAACGGGCGATTCCTAAACTCTGACAAATTTTTAATAACTTCTTTCACCCAGACTTCCTGCGATTTTAGATTGTAAATTTTAACTCGCATAGAGAGTCTACCGAAAAATTCGGCTTCAGGAAACTCCAAGTTCGATCAAATCCGGTTCAACTCAAATCTTGCACCACGCTCAGCAATACCCAAGAAACCGGCTTTCTCGACCAAAATCTCGGGCCGCAGCTAAGTAAATCCACCTAATGAAATGTCAAATACGGCTCGCGACAAAGCTTGCTGTGTATGTCTTCTTCCTTCCTTCTTCCTTCTTCCTTCTTCCGACTTCCTTCTTCCTTCTTCCTTCCTTCAAGGCTGCAAAATTAATTGCCATTCTCCGACTGTGCCCTTCCAAGCGGGCGAGGCTGTCTCCCCGGCGACGTAAGGCCCCCAGTAGCGGCGAGAACCATCCTGAGCAAAAACCACCAGAATGTCTCCCGGTTTGATTTGTAACTTGCCCTCCGGCAGCGATAGCATCAGTCCCTTGCCACCGCCTTCTCCCGGTGCAAAATCCCAGTGCGCCGGTTTGCCGTAGGATTTCTCGGCTTGCCGTTTCGACAGCAGGGCTACTCGCACGGGGCGATCGCTCCGGTTGCTGACGCGCAAACTGCCGATCGCTTTGCCATTGACAGGAATTGAGGAATTACTTTCCTCCACAGGTTCCGGGGGTAACTCCGGTTTCGGCTGACTGGCGGTGTCTACCGAAGCTGTCTCGACTCTCGACACCGGGGGTGTTGGGGGGAGTGCGGTGGCTGCGTTCGGCAGATCGCCAGGCTGATTTGCACCGTTGGAGATCGTGATTTCAAAACGTCCGAGAAAGATTCCTGTCATTAGGACGATCGACAATCCAATTAAAATCTGGTAAATTTTAAGATTCATAAATTTTCAGCTTAAAGAATAGATAGACTGCACACCCCAATTAGTCATAACTATCTTGAATGTAGAACCTGGGGCTACTGTGCCACAAGATACAGTTACACTTAATTACTTGACGGTTCGGGGCTATCAGCTCCCGATCGCTCAATACCATCTTAAATGTTAAATTTTAAATTTTAGATGGGGGCCTACACACTCGGTAAAGATTTGGAGTCGCTCTCGACCCGCATTTTTTCACTTATCAGTATAAATTTTTACTTCTATGCAGAATACCCGAATTAACAGATTGCTAGACGTTCTGGGCGAGCAATTCGCACGCTGGGCGAACAATCCTTGGCGGCGGATTTCGCTTTTGGTCATTAGCTTGCTGTTCGGCACTTTTTTGGGAACCGCTCTTTCGACGATCGCCGGACAATCGGCTGATTGGGATATTATCGCGGCGGCGCTGTTAGTATTGTGGACGGAGTTGGTGAGCCTGCTGCTTTATGGTTGGCGGCGGCAAGGAGCCCGTTATTTATGGGTGGAAATGCTGCAAGCTCTGAAAATTGGTGTTACTTACAATTTATTTGTGGAAGCTTTCAAGCTTGGCTCTTAACAAGTTTTGAGTTGTAGGGGCCCTGCTTTTGAGTGTCCGCCCGATATTTTTAAACAGATGGATCGATCGAACTTAAATCCTGTAGAAATTTTAGAAGCATGGATAGCTGGCGATCGCCCGCTCAGGAAGATCAGCGCCGCCGAGTTAGAATTGCTGGCAGTTTGGGAACTTGCGGATGAGGCGCGATCCTCTTCGAGGGCTTCGCGATCGCGCGCTTTTAACATTACTCCTGACAATGTAGCCGATGTTGTCCGTCACAAAACAGATTTATTCTTGTCTCTGCTTGATCAACTGCATACTTTCCCGCTCAAGTCAAGTGTTTTTCTCGAAACTTTGTGGAATCTGTGGCTGCCACTGGCGATGCAATTATCGACTGAAAAACAAAGTTTAAAGCGTCCTCTAATTCAAGGAATTTTAGGAGGACAAGGAACGGGGAAAACGACTTTATGTCAAGTTTTGAAGGTGATTCTGGGAAAAATGGGATATTCTACGGTCAGCATTTCTTTAGATGACCTTTACAAGACTTATGCCGATCGCCAACAACTCCAAAAAGCAGACCCGCGTTTAATTTGGCGTGGCCCCCCGGGAACTCACGATCTTGATTTGGGAATCGCAGTTTTAGACAAGTTGCGCGGTTCTCTAACTCACAATTTAGCAGCAGTTGACCATCCAAAAATAGAAATTCCCCGGTTTGACAAATCTGCCTACGGAGGTGCAGGAGACAGAACTCAACCAGAAATTATTTGCGGTGCGGATATTGTACTGTTTGAAGGTTGGTTTGTCGGCGTGAATCCAGTGGCTGATCGCAGATTGAACGAGTTTTTAGCAACTGCGCCGTTTCCGATTTCTACAGAGGCTGACTGTCAGTTTGCGCGCGATATGAATGCGAAGCTACACGACTATTTGCCGCTGTGGAACCGATTAGATCGGTTGATGGTTTTGTATCCCCAAGATTACCGCCTTTCTCAAGTGTGGCGCAATCAGGCGGAACGGGAAATGATGGCGCAGGGTAAGTCGGGAATGTCGGAAGCCGAAATTAATCGGTTTGTTGAATATTTCTGGAAAGCGCTGCATCCTGAGTTATTTATGCAGTCGATGCTGGAGGGCGATCGGGTGGATTTGGTAGTGGAAATTTTGGGCGATCGCACTGCGAGCAAGATTTATCGGGCGATCGACTTAAAATCAAGCAATTAGCGACACTTAAAACTTCATAGATGTGATATACTCCCCGTCCCTTTAGGGCTGGGAATATCAAACTTCATTGGGACGCGCTACCAGTAGTCTTACCTTCCCTCCATGTCCGTTTATAGTCGTGGCGATATCCCATCCCGACTTTTTCTATATTTTTAGATTCGTTTGTATCTCTGTCGTGGTGCGTTCCGCAATTGAGGCAAATCAACTTCCGATTGAAAAATTGTGGAAACATACCAGAAAAGACCTAAAACGGGGAAATTATTCGAGTTTAGATCAACTAAAAAAACAGGTAAATATAATTATCAAATCTCTCACGAATGAAGAAGTTTTATCTCTCTGTGGTTGCGACTATATCCTTGAAGCTATATATAGGTGCAACTTCATAGTGAATTGGTATGAGTGGGTACCCGAAAATGCTTTCCCAGATGCATCGCTCGGATTTTACGCACAAATTGCTGGTAAAATTTGTTCACAACAAACCATTGCCAATGAATCACCACTGATTAGCGCGATCATTTGCGATCGCCGGAGCGAAACCTGATATTCCAGCACATGACGCACTGGGATACAGATGCAATAAATTGGCGGGTTGACTCGCTCTCACCCGGATGCGTGGAGCCAGCCACCCAGGATTCGAGGACACGCTTGCCTGTCGTTTTAACCCCTAAATTCTGATTGAGGAGAATTACCAAGTGGATTTCTTGTCCGATTTCTTTGTGCGCTTCGTGGCGCAGTTACAGTCCCCAACACTCGGCTTTCTGATTGGTGGTATGATCGTTGCCGCCCTCGGTAGCGAACTGGTAATTCCAGATCCGGTCTATCAGTTCATCGTCTTCATGCTGCTCATGAAAGTCGGCCTGACCGGTGGTCAGGAGATCCGCAATGCCAATCTGGTGGAGATGCTGTTGCCCGCAGCGTTCGCCGTGATATTGGGGATACTTATCGTCTTCATCGGACGCTACACGCTGTGCAAGCTGCCGTACGTCAAAACCGAGGATGGTATTGCGACCGCGGGCTTATTCGGTGCCGTGAGTGGCTCTACCTTCGCGGCCGCCCTGACACTACTGGAAACGCAAAATATCCCATACGAGGCATGGTCCGCCGCACTCTATCCGTTCATGGACATCCCAGCGCTCGTGACTGCGATCGTCTTGGCCAGCATTCATACCACCAAGCAGGAGGAGCGTCTCAACAAGCAGCGCGCTATCGCAGGCGATTATCCCAGCGAGCAGCGCAGTAGCGAAGACAAACGGGTCAAGATATGGCCCATCGTCAAGGAAAGCCTCCAGGGTTCTGCCCTAACAGCACTGCTGCTCGGCCTCGCTCTAGGTCTGCTAACCCAGCCGGAAAGTGTCTATAAAACCTTCTACGATCCCCTTTTCCGTGGACTGCTTTCGGTACTGATGCTGATCATGGGTATGGAAGCCACGGCAAGGATTGGCGAGCTGCGCAAGGTTGCCCAGTGGTACACCGTATACGCCGTGGTCGCACCGCTGCTGCATGGGCTGCTCGCCTTTGGTCTCGGTATGATTGCCCACTACACCACGGGATTCAGCCTTGGTGGCGTCGTGGTTCTAGCCGTTATGGCTGCCTCCAGTTCAGACATCTCAGGGCCGCCCACTTTACGAGCCGGTATCCCGTCGGCCAATCCCTCTGCCTACATAGGAGCGTCCACAGCCGTCGGCACGCCGGTGGCGATTGCCTTGGGAATACCGCTCTACATCGGACTCGCCCAGGCGCTGGGGGGCGGCTAATCCCAGACGGGTCGCGGTCTGCCCGTGATCCCCTGGTCGGGTGACTAACGCGGCGGCTATAGTATCAGCACGATCGGGCGATGCCGCTATTTTCCTGAGTTTCTATAATAGTTCAATGAATACACACATCAAGAGGTAACCCACATGGCTAAGCCAGCCAGCAAGCTCGTCATTGTCACAGAAAAGGTGCTGCTGAAAAAGATCGCCAAGATCATCGACGCAGCCGGGGCGACCGGTTATACGGCGGTGGACGCTGGCGGTCAAGGCAGTCGCAACGTACGCTCGACGGGACACCCCTCCGTTTCCGACCACTACTCGAATGTAAAGATCGAGGTGCTCACCGAAAGTCGGGATATGGCCATGAAGATTTCGGATGAGATCGCAGCGAAGTTTTTCGACGATTATTCGGGCATCGCCTATATCTGTGAGGCGGAGGTACTGAGCGCGCACAAGTTCTGTGGGCCGGACGGCTGTTGAATCGAGACGACGCAGCCCTTAACACGAGTATATGAAGGGAATACCATCGCCTTCGACTCGTTTCCTAATAGCGCGCTTGCTATGCTGAGCGCGCTAGCACCATACGATCGATCGGTCAACAGGAGACCATCAAACAGCTTTCACTCGGGGCGATTCCTCCCAGATGCGAACTAATGCGTGGCAATCGACGGCCTGATAAATTTAAGCCGAGAATACTTGAAAAATCGCGCTTCAACCACAATCCAGCTCCGTAGCATCTGTGTTCTGCATTCAGAACTCGGAAAGCACTCAAGCAAAAAAATACTTTTTACAAAAATGAGATTATCTCTGCCGATCGTACACTCAATTGAGAATTCAGGACTTCTGCAAAAAGTGCTTTTACGCGCGAATTGTAGCCGTAAGGTGCGCCCGGGCACCCTACAAAATAGAGCTTCTGCGTCGAGGATTTAGAATTGCTAAATTAACTGCCGGGAGTGCCAAGTTCGATCGCCTTTTGCACCAAATCATCGGTAACATTGCCCGGTACACCTGCGGGGTTAATTTCCTTAGCCATCGACAGAAAATCAGCCGGGTTGCCGCTTGTATCGGCCGGCATTGGGATTTCTTGAGGAGCGGGAATCTCAAATTTAGGTGCAGTTGCAGCGGCGGCTGCTTCGGCGCCGGCACTCGTGCGATCGATTTCACTAACACTGAATTCTTTTGAAGCTTCGTAGTCTGCGGATACATCCACCTTTGGCAACTTTTGTTCTCCAGCTTCCACGCTTTCAGTTATCTGAGCAGCGTCAAATGTTTGAGTGTTATTTGATTCTGTATTTATTTCAGACATAGCCAACTCCTTGCTAGTTTTATTTAACTATTCAATTTCTTTATCATTACTTTATCTTTTGGCTTTTTCATCTACCCGCAGATGTATTGTTGGCTTCTATCTCAAGGATGATTTCTGCAAGGTGACGGCTCAACATTACACCTGTTTCCAAAATAATGCAACTATCGCCCGTGATCCAAACCCATACATACTAAGTCATTCCCAATTTTTAAATCTAAAATCTAAAATCTAAAATCTAAAATCGCATTACCTCTCGGGGATGGTGACTTGTACTTACAAATGTTGATATTTATATATTCTGGAAGCATTTTTAAGGAATTTTATTTATGAACTCACCCGCCGCCACCAATTCTCACGCTCTCTCAGACGATACTCAAAACATGGTTCAGAAAATCAACGGGTTGGGTACAGACGAAAAACTGGCGCTGCTGTACTTTATTTATGAAAAAATGGGAGATTCAATTACGCCAGCAGCTCCCGCCGCCGCAGAACCAGAATTAGCGCCCGTGCTGCTAAATGATTTTTACAACCTTTCCCATGACCAACAACTGAATATCATGCGAGGTATTGTCAACCGCGACGACACGCCCTATTCTCGCGCTTACGGAGCTTTAACTGCTAACAATCAGTTGGTGGTTTGGTATGCTTGGGCTATTGGTATGGGGGAAAAAATTGTCGATATCCCCGAAGGATATGAGGCAACAGAGGCTGTGAATGGCGTGTTAGGTCAAATTGAAGGTCTGGAGTTTGAACAGCAAATTTCGGTGCTGCGCGACGTAGCTAATAATATGGGCTACACCGATGTTAAACCAATTGAGACTCAGGCTCAAGTAGGGAAAACTTCTAGTCTTTAGGAAATAAGACTCGGCGCTTGAAACCCCGTCTTGTCAAACGAAGATAAGACTCGGCGGTTGAAACCGCTACTACACATACGAAGTCTGCCTCCGCAGACTGAAGAATAAAGCAGGCATTAACAGCCGGATTTGGTGTAATTGTCGGACATAAATAAACCTCTGAAATGTCCGCTGTTTCTATGCCAACTCCGGTTTTAATACTTGTTTTTTTTAGTTCATGAGTATACTATGTCATTGCGAGCTCTTAGCGAAGCAATCGCCGAATCTGGGATTGCTTGGCTAAGAGCTCGCAATGACAATTAGAGATATCTCGATGTGAGTGAAGTACAATGTTTGCCGTTAGGAATTGGTTTTTTTACTGAACTTTTCGCGGAATTTCGATCTGAAATGTCGAACCTTCTTGTAGTTGACTTTCTGCCGTAATTGTGCCGTTCATCATCTGGACTAAGTAGGCGCTAATCGCTAGTCCTAAACCAGTACCTGGATAATGGCGGGTTGTGGTTTGGTCGGCTTGGCGGAATTTGTCGAAAATGTGGGGCAGATCGGTTTCACAGATGCCGATTCCTGTATCCCGAACGACGATCGCTAGCCGATCGCCATTTAATTCCCGCACCTCAATGCAAATACTGCCCCGATGCGTGAATTTAACCGCGTTGGAAATCAGATTCACCAAAACTTGGCGCAGGCGCAACTTGTCATTAACTATAAACTGATGCTGCAAGCAGGCGCTGACGGACATTGCCACATTCTTGTCGGTGGCTTGATTTCCGAACTCCAGGGCGGCATCCATTACTAAATCCGCTAAATCAAATTCTTCAGTTTTTAATTCTGTGCGCCCGCTCTCGATTTTGGAGAGGTCGAGGATATCGTTAATCAGCACGAGCAGGTTTTTACCGTTATTTAAAATGCGCCCCACCATGTCCGTTTGCTGGTCGGTCAGCAGTTGTTTGTGCTGGCGCAGTAGCAGTTGGGAAAAACCGATTATCGCATTCATCGGAGTTCGCAATTCGTGGGACATGGTGGCTAAAAATTGCGATTTTAACTTTGCTGCTTCTAGCAGTTGCAATTTTTGCTGTTGAATGCGCCGGCCCTGATTTTCCAATTCTTCCTGCTGGCGAATTAGCAGCTCGTTTTGCAAGTCTAAAAGCTGTTCCTGCTTTTTTAATTTTTCGATCGCCCGCGCGCTGTTAATCGCGATCGCAGCTTGTCTTCCCATCACCGCCAGCAGTTGCAGAGTGCCCTTGTCCATGGCCGCGCTGTCTTTGCCGTTACCAACCGCCAGCACGCCCAAACGCCCGGTTTCCCCGGACTCGATCGCCGCAGCACAGGCCGCCGCCGGCACTGCTGTGCCCGACTCGGAGCGCCACAGTTGCGACTCTCCCGTCGCAAACGCTTTCAGCAGCAGGTTGTCTTGCAGGTGCGGGGTTGTGCCTTTCTCAAAGTTTGACCCGCCCCCGACAGCACTGAGTTTGAGACCGCTGCAATCGCAGTCTGGGAGCGCCACCAGGCAAAATTCAGCTCCGGCGATCGCCTCCACGGTTGCGTCCGCGATCGCTTGTAACAACTCGTGCAAATTACCAGCCCGCTGGCTCAACAGATTTGTAAACCGATCGAGCGCCTGCAAATCTGGTACTGCGTCCATTTTGCCCAAATTTTCGGCTTTCAAGTTAGCTTCCTCGCTTGCTTCCGAGCCCAAAAATCCTGGTTCTACAGCAGGCGCGGCTGGAGTTTGTGGGAGCGCCTCTATATCTGTGTAGGTTCCCACCCACTCTAAAACATCGTGACTGTCTGGGTTGGCGGGCGAGCCTCGGGCGAGGTTCCAGCGGTATCTGCCGCAGCGCGCCTGGAGACGAAATTTGATTTCGTAACTTTGCCGGTTCTCAGAAGTCGGCGATCGCGCCAACAGACGAGGGCGATCTTCTGGGTGGACGCGGGCCAGATAGCCAAAACCCAAAGCTGCTGCTGTTGGTACTCCCGTGTACTCCTCCCAGCGCGGCCCTAAATAAGTCGCCCAGCCGCTGGCGTTTGCTTTCCAAACTATGTGAGGAGTTGCCGACCACAGGCGGTCGTCCTGAGTTTCGCGATCGTTAATTGGCCGTTGGGGGGATGTTATTTCTGATGCCTTGTATAGTATTTCCGCGTCGGAAAATTCAGAGCGAAAAGATTTATTGCCGTGATAGTGAGTCATAACTGGTTTTATAAAAAATAAGCCTTGAAGGTGAGTCCTAACACCGGCTAAAGAAGGAGTGCTGCTAGCTTTATTGACTTTGACGTACCAAGTGCATCAAAAGTTTTTATACTTTAAACTTACCGAGGTACAGGTATCTTTACCTCTATCAACGGGCGGACAATGGGATAATTCATGTAAACTGTTATAACATTGAGAGCTTACCAGTCCCGATCGCGCTTTCCAGGCATTCTCCGCAAAATAACTTGAAAATTAACTTGCAATCTTGGCGACTGCATGAGTATGCTGGAAAAAGATGTGCGGGCTGTCAAACCCTAAATCAGGACACATTCTCAAATTTACTCAGTTTAGCTGAGTCAGTTGACGATATTTTAAAAGTTTAGCGGGCTATTGGAAGAAAGATGACTAAAATTCGCGTTGCTTTGATTGAAGACCACGACCTGACAAGAGTCGGCATCCGCACAGCTTTACAACAGCGTGACACGATAGAAGTTGTCGGCGATGCAGCCAACGCTACCGACGGATTGAAACTGCTTCAGTCTTCAAAACCTGACGTAGCAATCGTAGACATTGGCTTGCCAGATTTTGACGGCATTGAACTTACACAAAAGTTCAAAAAATCTATAGCGGACACAGATCCTAATACCAAAGTTTTGATTCTGACTTTTCAGGACAATGAAGAAGAAGTGCTGGCAGCTTTTGCCGCCGGAGCTGACTCTTACTGCATGAAAGATATCAGCTTCGATCAGTTGTTGGATGTAGTAAAAGTAACACACGAAGGTAACTCATGGATCGATCCGGCGATCGCCCGCATCGTCCTCAAACAAGCTCGCACCAAGGAGTCTGCCCCGGAAGAACCGAAGGCTGAGGGCAAAAGAGTCACAATTAAGGCGGCCGAACCCGAGTTCAGTCACATCATTGAAACTTACCCTTTAACCGAGCGGGAGTTAGAGGTTTTGGAACTGATCGTGCAGGGTTACAGCAATGCTGCGATCGCCGAAAAACTGTACATTACTGTCGGTACAGTCAAGACTCACGTCCGCAATATTCTGAACAAGCTGTGCGCTGACGACCGCACTCAAGCGGCTGTTCTCGCCCTCCGTTCGGGCTTGGTTGGATGAAGCTTTATTCAGTTGACAGTTGACAGTTGACAGATGAGTGCGACTTCTACCTAGAAGGAATAGGATTGGAGTAATGAATAGTCTTCTTTTAATTTCTCCCTAAAATGAAGAGGCTTTAAACCAATTCTTTCTGCTTATTATCAGGCAAAAAGTAGTTAAAAGCAGTTGAAATTAAGGTGCGCAGTGCGCACCTTATCGCCAAAACAGTAGGGTCGCACTGCTCACCTTACTGTCAAAAATGTAGGGTGGCGATCGCGCACCGGCAGCCAAATAATTTTAAATTTAAACAAGTTAGAGTTAAAGTCCTCATCTATCGCAGTGCAGATATTTAAAACAATCTTTTTTTAAGGAAATCAACCTTAAGATAGATGCCAAATAATTCTCACGTTTCTAATAGTTATGGTTGAGCAATAAGAAGTGAGATAAATTCCGATCGCACTGCCGATATTGCGCGATGTCACTTCATAAAATGCGCCCACCCGGTCAGATACTCCTACTTTTAGGAATAGTTAAGCACTTACAGAAATTATATCCGCAGAGTGATGCCTGAGGTCGCTTTAATTTGCGAGATTAAAAGTATTAACTGCTACTGAAATATTTTAGAAAGAGGTATTATGGCCGCTCCAATTGAATTCAAGTTATTTGCTCCCTACAACAAAGGAGCTGCCTTGATGGGGTCTTTTTCTAATTGGGAAGAAATCTCGATGGAAAAGGACGAAGAGGGTTATTTCCGCACGCGAGTTGAATTGAAGGATGGCGTTTATCAATACAAATTCCGCGTGCAGTCCAAAAGCTGGTTTCTGGAAGCAGATCAGTGGGTAGATGTGGTAGATCCCTACGCTACTGATATCGACAATCCCACTCAAAACGCCCTGATTCGGATCAAAGACGGCGATCGCATTGTCGATACCTACGTGTGGCAACACGACGACAAACCGCTACCGGGCGATCGAGAATTAGTAATATACGAAATGCACGTTGCCGACTTTTCCGGCGGCGAAGCCGATCCCCTGGCGCGCGGCAAGTACGAGCACGTCGTCGAAAAACTCGATTATCTAGCCGAACTCGGCATCAACGCGATCGAACTCATGCCCCTCAAAGAATACCCGGGCGACTACAGTTGGGGCTACAACCCCCGCTACTTCTTCGCTGCCGAGTCCAGCTACGGCACCACAGCAGAACTCAAAAACCTGATAGACGAGTGTCACGGGCGCGGCATTCGCGTCATCATGGACGGGATTTACAACCACTCCGAATCATCCAGCCCTCTGACTCAAATCGATCACGATTATTGGTACCACCACGCCCCCCGCGATGCCGACAACAATTGGGGCCCAGAATTTAACTACGAATTCTACGACGAAAACTTAGGAACTTTCCCCGCACGCAGATTTGCTGGCGATACAGTCCGCTTCTGGATTCAAGAATATCATCTCGACGGCATTCGTTTCGACGCGGCGCGACAAATTGCCAACTACGATTTTATGCACTGGATAGTTCAAGAAGCCAAAAATGCCGCCGGCCCAAAACCGTTTTACACCGTTGCCGAATACATTCCCGAAACTCCCAGCATCACGAATCTAGAAGGCCCGATGGACGGCTGCTGGCACGACAGTTTCTATCACTGCATTGTCGAACACATCTGCGGCGATACTTTTGATTTAGAGCGCCTCAAAGACGTAATCGACTGCAAGCGGCAAGGTTTCTTGGGTGCTACGAATGTAGTCAATTATTTGAGCAATCACGACCACAATCGCGTATTCTCAGAATTGGGCGATCGCGGGATTTTTGATGCAGCAGCATTCAAGCGCGCCAAGTTGGGAACGGCGCTGTTAATGACAGCAGTTGGCGTGCCGCTGATTTGGATGGGCGAAGAATTTGGCGAATACAAAGCCAAAACGATCGAGCAAGCTAAAATTGACTGGACGATGCTGGGAAATGACCAGAATAAAGGTTTGTGGGAATACTACAAAGGCTTGATTCACCTGCGTGAAAACAACCAAGCACTTTACACGGAAAACATCGACTTTTTCCACGAAGACCCCGACTCGAAAGTGTTTGCTTACACTCGCTGGAACGATGAAGGTTCGAGAGTTGTGGTAGTGGCGAATTTCTCGGAAAATTATCTAGGCGGTTACAGCGTTCCCCACTTCCCGGCAAACGGAACTTGGCACGAATGGACGGGGAATTATGATGTGGAATCTGGCGATGATAATATTATGATTGACTTGCCGGAATACGAAGCAAAAGTGTTTGTTTGGAAGTGAGATCAAATCCCGTTACATCAGAATTATACCGCAATATGGTTCAGTTAACAATGTTTATTGCCCGGAGATCCCCCTAAATCCCCCGAAAGCAAGGGGGACTTTGAGAACACTCTTGTCCCCCCCTTTTTAAGGGGGGTGCCAGGGAGATCTGTCTTAGCCCAAGCGTATTGCTCTAAATCCCCCTTAAGAAGGGGAGTAGGGGTTGACTGTCGATCAACTTCTTGTCCCCCCTTTTTAAGGGGGAGTAGGGGGCAAGCTAAGGGGGGATCGGGCTTAACTGAACCGTATTGAATTATATCTCTAGCGAGCAAGATGCTCCCACTCCTGCGAAAGCTTTCATTGTTAATTTAAACTAACTATTTTGCCCGATCGATTTTCTAGGCACAATTCCGTGGCCGCAGCCGCCGGTACTGGCTTGCTAAAGAAGTAACCCTGACCCATCTCGCACTGCAACGACTGCAAAAATTCCAACTGTTCTGCTGTTTCCACTCCCTCGGCAATCACCTGCAAATTCAAGCCCTGTCCCAGGGCGATCGCCACTTTCACAATAGTAGCACCGCTGCTGCCGTTGAGCAAATCTGCCACGAAGGATTTGTCTATTTTTAAATTATTTAGCGGCAAGTTTTTTAGCGACCACAGCGAAGAATAACCGGTACCAAAATCGTCCAGAGAAATGTGAATTCCCATTTGTTGCAACTGCTGCAATACCGAAACCGTAAAATTCACATCACTCATGGCAATGGTCTCGGTAATTTCTATTTCTAAATATTCCGGATTTAACTCGGTTTCAGACAATATTTCAGCGATGGTTTGTACCGTGTTAGCTTGCAGAAACTGGCGGCCTGATAAATTCACAGCTATCCGCATCGGCGGCAATCCCATTAACTGCCACGCTCGATTTTGCAAGCAAGCAGTCCGCATCACCCATTCGTCAATTTGGCAGATAAATCCTGTTTCCTCAGCTAAGGGAATAAATCGATCGGGAGAAATCAAACCGCGTTGGGGATGCTGCCAGCGAATCAGAGCTTCCATGCCGACTATTTTGCCGGTATTTAAGTTTATTTGCGGTTGATAGTGCAGCACAAACTCTGATTTTTTCAGAGCTTTGTAAAGCTGATTTTCTAAGTTAAGTTCCTCGGAGACTTGATTGCCGATCGCCCGCGTGTAAAACTGATAATTATTCCGACCTTTCTGTTTTGCTTTGTACATCGCAGCATCAGCATTTTTCAGCAAAGTTTCTGCATCTTCTCCGTCATAGGGAGCCAAAGCAATTCCCAAGCTCGCCTTAGTATAAAGTTCCAGACCGTCAAAATCAAAAGGACTGCTTAAACTCTGGATAATTGCCTGGCACACATTAGTGGCGTCCTCAGGGCTGTTGACATTGTGCAGCAGCACAGTAAATTCATCCCCGCCCCAACGGGCGATCGAATCCCCCACGCGCAAACAGTTAGTCAAACGCCGAGATACACTTTGCAGCAACAAATCGCCCACCGGGTGACCGAGAGTATCGTTAACATTTTTAAATCTGTCCAAATCTAGAAAGATCACCGCCAACATTTCTGCATTTTGGTGAGCGTTAGCTAAAGCTAAAGACAGTCTTTCATTAAACAGCAATCTATTCGCTAAACCTGTTAATGGGTCGTGAGAAGCTTGATGTCGGATCATCGCCTCGACGCGCCTCTGCATTGCAGCCATGTACAGGTGAGTGCCTAAAGATTTTGCTAGCTTCTGTTCGTCGCTGCTCCACTTTTGAGCTTCGCCGATTTTGATTTCTTTCCAAGCTGCAAAGGACTGTCGGGGACGATCGCTCCGGGCGTCGGAACTGCAACGGCCAGCCCACAAAATTTCGGTTTCTACGGCTGCGCGAAAAACCGTGAGACAGCCGATGCACTGTTGGCCGTATTGCAGCGGTACTGCCAAAAATGACCGAAGGTCAGCTTCGAGAAAATTGGCAGATAAAGATTTGAGTTGAGGTTCTTTAGAAATATCGGAAATCGCATACAAGTGCGGGACGATCAAACTGGTAATATTTGTATCAATCGATCTGTAATGCTCGGAATATAGATTTTGAAAAATACCTAATTGGCTGCTACGATCGGCAGTTTCTGCTCGATCGTCTTCGTTGGCAAACCCCATGATCTGCTGCCAAAACTCGCTGAGTTCCAAGTCGGTGTCCCGGGGCTGCTGGCCGCAGGTATAAAGTTTAGCCGGTCGATCGCCAAACTCGGCTGCAATGTACAGTCGCCCTCCCGAACCGCGCAAATGCTTGACAGTTTGTTCGAGAACTGCTTGCCGAATTTCGTTTAGTTCCAGAGGAGAGTGCAGCAAACTGCTAATTTGGTTGACAACGGCTTCGTCGTGCGCTTGCTGTCGAGCTTGACTGAGCAGAAAAGATTGGGCGATCGCAATTGAAAGCTGATCCACAAGCAACTGCACCATTTTCAATTCTCGATCGCTAAACCGTTTCGGTTGGCTGTGGTGAGACACCAACAGCCCCCAAAGCTGATTTTGATGCAAAATCGGCACCGTCAGAGAAGAAAGTGCCCCCATAGCCTTGAGATATTCAGCGTGACAGGAGTCTACAGGAGAATAGCGAATATCTTCAACTGCTAAAGTTTTGCCGGTTTCGGGACAATCTAACCGATTAATTGTTTGATGCTTCAATCCCACATCTACAATCACTCGCTGCCGCGCTTTGACAAACATGGAGCGGGCACTGTTGGGAATGTCGCCCGCAGGAAAGCGCAAACCCAACAGAGATGGCAAGTTGTCGCCGTTGGTGGACTCAGCAATCACCTCGCCGCTACCGTCGGCCTCAAAGCGATAAACTTTGACCCGATCGCTTCCTAAAAAGCTGCGGATTTCTCGCGCCATTGTCGTCAAAATCTCTTGCAGTTCTAAAGAGTTGCGAATGCGATTGGTAATTCGATTGAGTAAAATCTCTTGTTCTAGAGTCGATCTTGACATTTCTCTAACTTTTCGGCGGGCCATCCCTTTTGATCTCCAGGGCTGTTAACAGCATTTTTGCGAGCCACAGTATGAACTGGCCCTGTATTATAGACTACAACACTTTCGCTGCGTTTGTGGGATTTACCCAACCCGCCGAGAATCAGGACTTGCATTCCTGAGTACAAACTAATTGGAGCGCATCCACAAAATGGGTTGACTCTCGCAGCATTCTGCACTAAGAGCCAGAATGCTGCGAGACTCAACCCGGTTTCTCAGTATTTATACTCAGAAATATCCCGTTAAGCCGACTCCCAAATTTCCCGAATTCTGTCCGGCAAAAAGCCCGCTATTTCCTGAATTCGCTCCTCGGACAACTCATCCTTCGTTGCCGAAAATACAGCGGCGATCGCAGTTTCCGGTTTTACCCCAGAGGGAAGTCCGCCTTCTTGTTCCACCCGAAAAGCAAACAAATTGGAATCGATCACAAAAGGTGCAGGCCCTTGCCAAGGCGGACGCACCCGGCTCAGCAATCCCACCAGCGGATTCGTATCCTTCCAGAGGTCTGCTATTTCTTTTTGCAGGGTTTTGTCGTCTGTCGGCAAAACTTCTTTGTGCAGTTCGGCTTCCACGCGATCGCTGGCTTCTGTTGTCATCAAATCGCGCATTGTCCGGTACACCAATTCTGTAATGTCCCGGGCGTCAAAAATGTCCTCCAAGTGGCCGTTTACCATCACTTTTTCCAAAAACGGCATATCCTTAGAGGCGATCGGAACTGCCGATCCTTCTTGATGCAGGGACTTAGGAGGATTCGTCTCCATTTTCTGCAACAGTTTGCGGCCTTTTTCTGTTAAATCAGCTTCTTGAAATGCCACTAAAGGCGGCAATAATTCAGTGCCTCCGTAAGGTTCTCCGCTAAACTCCGCTTTGATAAATTCTCTTTGGTTGAGGTAGTCCAAATGACCGAGCAGTTCCGCTTCCGCCACCTCTCGACCGACATACTCTTCGGCTGCATTCCTAATTTCCGACTCTCCCCTGCCGTTGCCGCTGCCAATCTGTTTGAGCAAAATGTAAGTCAGGTCGTCTCTGATTGGAATGGTCATCAAAACCTCCTAGGTTAATATCCGGTAAATATCCAGTAAAAAATGTTTTTTTTACTTGCTAAAATTGTGATCATTACTACTTAAAAACATTGAAGTCTAAACTAGACAAACAAGAATCTCTCAGCAGGTGGAAGTTGCTAAAATTAAGTGCCGCTTAGAATCTTCCTTTAGGTGGATTTACGTAGGGAGACCAGCGTCTACTGTTTGTACTAGATGGAAAAGCCGCCGCCACTCTTCAAAGCAGAAATTAACGTAGGATAGTTGATTCGCAAGATTTTTCCTGATCGGCTCTTGTTGTCAAAGCTGACGCAACCTTAGGGGGTAAGTTGGCAATTTGCTCGGGTATCAGTAAAATTATGGAGATGCTGTGGCATCGATCGAATGGTGCAGTTTTTGCTCCAGCTTGCACCGATATTGTACAATCGGGCTATACCGCAGACTGGCCGTCTGAAACCTACCAATACGAGCCAATCTATTTCAAGTGCCTGAGCGCCACTTGAAGAATGCCTCGGGGATAACTTTTTTGATCGAATATCGATCGGCATTATTTATGAACTACCCTAATAGGAATAAGAATTTGGAATCATCGTCTTTAAAGAGCGGAGAATCGGGGGTTGACCGCCGTCCTTTAGTTTTGGCTGTAGACGACAATCACGACAACTTAGAGCTGCTGAGGCAAATACTCGATTTATTCGGCTGCGAGTGCGTGGGAGCCGTTGACGGGTACACAGCTCTGTCAGCAGCAGTCGATCGAGTTCCCGACCTAATCGTACTCGACATTTGCCTGCCGGATATAGACGGTATAGAATTAGTCAAGCGCATCAAACAAAATCCTAAGCTCATACATATTCCGATTGTGGCGGTCACAGCACTAGCAAAAACAGAAGACCGCGATCGCATTCTCCAAGCCGGCTGCATTGCATACCTTTCTAAACCTTTTAACATCAAGGATTTAGAAACTATTCTCCGCCATCACCTCAACTATCAGTCGCTTCTGGTTGAGTTTTAGACTTTTGACTAGCATCGCGAACTTGAGGTGCAGACTCCAAAATTGCGATCGTCCCGGTGCGGCCTGTCTGGAATGTCGCATCGCTGAACAAATCAATCACTCCCACACCCAAAACCTGTGCGATTAACTCTTTCAGTTGCAATTGCAGAACCGACTCTAATTGCGATCGCACCTGGGATGCCAAATCTTCCTGACCGTTCTGAGCCAGCAATTTTTCTGGTTGAGTAATCGCATTTTCGATCACAATTATCAATTTATTATCCAAAAGATTGCACACCGCCTGACTCGTTTGGTGTCCGAATAGAGATCGGTACAAAGCTTGAATCCCTTGTGCAAGACTCCGTTCTAATTTGCCTCTAGTAGGTACTAAGGTTTCCCCAGTCATATTTTTTATCTACAGCAACATAACTCAAAAAAATGTAAGACAACAAGCAAGACATTTCCTTGCAATCGGCAACCTGGGGAAAGTGCAATTAAGAACGCCCTCACCGTCAGGAAGGTGGCGATAACAGTTAACAGTTAACTGGTAAGCTGTTCAGCAATTAAATTGTATGCCAAGAAATAATCAAACTCTTGTGGGGTGGGCTTTGAGCATCACCCCGAATATGCAATTTAAATGCACAACAGCTTAACTGTTATCAACAACCGTGGCGCTAGGCGACAGTAACTTGATCGGTTTCCACCCCAGTTGCACCCTTAACACCTTTAGCAATTGTCACTAACTTGTTGACAATTTCCTGACTGGGAACCGTCCCTTTGAGAACCACTGTAGTGCCCAGTTGAGCCACATAAACAGTCTCAATATCCGCAACATCAGGATTTGCATCGAAAGCCTGAGCCACCCGTTTAGCTAAACCGCTTTGATCGTATTCTCCATTCAATCCCATGCGTTCCGGGGCGATTGTTTGAGTCGCAGCAGCCGGTTGGGCCACAGGTTGAGCCTCAGCTTGAGGTGCAGCTACAGGTGCTTGGTAAGCAGGAGCTTGCACATTTTCTTGATTTTCCAGTTTTTCTAAACCAAACAGTCTTTGGAGCCAGCCCATAGAGTTTGTCCTCCCACAAAGTTTTTGTTAATTGACAGTTGGCACGGCGCCGTGCAATTCTTATTCTCAATCACCGGAATTGCGATCGCAGCCTTGGACGCAGAAACCGAGTTTTTATACAAAAAAAACATCGTTACAGCCATCCTGCCCGGTAGCACAACCCGATTACTTGAGTTTTGTACGCATAAATACAATTTAATGTTGTACAACTTCGCCCATCATCTACCTGTAGACATAAATTCTCCGGCTCTCAGACAAATACCTGGGCTGACCATTCCGGCAAATCAAACTTAAAGCCTTCGTCTCCAACTTGTACGATTTTGTTGTACATCCACTCGTGCCTATTTCCCCCAGCCGGGAAGTTAGGAATGCAGTAACCAGATAGATAAATATCCGCAAAATTGGCAACCACTACTGCTCGCGTTCCCTCATCGCAAAGAGCGGTAGTAAGCGAGCACCTTAGCGGCGGGATTTTCGTGGGAAAATTCAATATTTTCGGTGTAAAGTGCAGGCAAATTTTGCCGCAGCCGCATCATGTGTTTATAGTATTCCAACAACTCATGATTTGGCTGATTTGTCAACAAAGACCATTGCAGTTTATTCGGCTGGTTGGGAGTTTGCCTACTGGATTGTCCGAACTCTTCGCCCATCCTATGAGTAGTGCGATCGATCTCAGTAGCGTAGGGGTCATTAACTTCTACCCATTCGTCCGGTTCAAAACATAGACTTTGGGGCTGAAGTCGAAACTTTTATTGATAAATACCGTCTGCTCGCTGAATTTTAGTGCGGAAATAACCTCTCTCATCTTTTTCTAAGGAAATTTCTTCCCATTTAGAAAAAGAGCCGAGCAGTGTAGCTGCTTTGTTGTTGGGAGCGAAGAGTTTGAATTCAATTGCAGCGGCCATGAATACCTTGTGTGCAGAATTTCTAACTGTGATTAGTATTCATTTTTACAATTTTGCCAATCTGTCGCCATCGTTCTCAAGAGTTAAACCCGTCACGATGATTCTGTAAGGTTCGCACACTTAAGTCGAAAGTTTTTTGTCTCTCTCGTTTGCATCGAAGTCTCGATCCCCCTAAATCCCCCTTAAAAAGGGGGACTTTGAGAGGGTTTCCAGTCCCCCCCTTTTTTAAGGGGTGTGCCAGGGAGATCGAGGGCCTAGTTGAGTAAGGTGCACGCTGTGCACCCGGAGGCCTGATTTAAGTCAAAAATGTAGTTAAAGTAACTAAAAAATATTAAGCACTGTTTATGAAAAGTAATTTAACTTTTGATAACTAGATAAATCGTGATAAAAATTTAATATTTGTAACTAAAGGAACATTTTTTAGCTGAGAGAGCTAATACCGTAGAAAGATGTCATTTTAGGCGGAAAGAGCGAGGATGAGCTTGTAATTATCAAGTAAGGAAAACCAGAAAAATGAATCATTCATTCAACTGGATTTTCGCGCGATCGACTTGAAGTCGAGTTTGAGCCGAGAAGAACAATGATTATTTTTGCTTAAACTTTAACGGCACTTGTTTTCTAGTTCTTGATTGGCAAACTTGGTTTAACCCTAATCAGCTAAAACGACTGCTGCTACCTCAGTAATTGGTAATCGGTGAAAATCTCATTCGTCCCTGTTACCTGTTAGATATTCCGAGCAGTGGCTAAGATGGCTCTAAAAGTTTAATGTGGGATGTTGGCTAATTACCGTTACTGTAAAAACTCTGGAGCGTTAAAAATGCTAAAACAAATGTGTTGGTTGCCCAGATTGGGAGGCAATGGAGAAAAAATCTTACACTTGCGTACCGAAGCCCGTCAAGCTTGGCGGCCTTATACAGCTTTTCCGCAGTTCGCTGCATCTGACTACCGGGAACCGGGCGGTTCTAAGGGATGGGCAACTTTCCAGAAGCTGAAAACTCAAGGGTGGAATTTAATATCGACTGAAGAAGGGCAGCAGTCGTTCTTTGACCAACAGAAAAGTGCTTAAAAAAACCGAAACCGCAGGAATAAAAGAAGAGGTAAAATCCTCTTCTTTTTATTTATTAGTGTCTGGGACGAATCAACTGGGTTTTTCAACGCTGATACTTCGCTCAATCCGCCTCTGTTTGCCGATGATCGGCACATTACAGAATTTTGAGACTTGTGCAGCGTTGCAAGTAAGTGACGCGATCGCCCTTTCTACACTGCCGCGGCTACCCGCTTTAACACCGGCTGGCGAGTTTTCAAATTAAATCGGTAGCCGTGGGGGAGGATGTGCAACTGAGCCCCGCAAATCGCCAAAGCCTCATCCTTCAACAGTCCATCTATATTGTCGTGGAGTTTTTCCGACTCGTCGATGACAGTTACAGCGCCTTCGCCAATGACTTCAAACTCGTCACCGCTGACTAAAATAGCTGTATTTTCGTCAATCCCAAATCCCAAGACTGCTGGTTGCAGCAAGAGTGCCGCAACTAAGCGTCCCAGACGGCCTCGCTGGGCGAAATGCTGGTCGATGACAACTCCCGGCAGGAAACCCATTCCCGGGCCCATTTCTACCACATCAAAGCGGGGATTTGTCTGTGATTCTCCTTCAATAATCATGATGTCTGGCATCATCGCCGCGCCGGCACTGGTACCGCCAATGATTATCCCTTCCGAGTAGCGTTTGTGCATAGCTGCGTCGAGTATGGTATCTTTCAAGCAGCTAATAATCCGCGCTTGCTCCCCGCCCGTAAAGAATATGCCAGTTGCTTGTTCGATCGCTTCTAAATAATCTGGATTGTTGGCATCTTCGGGTTTCTGCGTATCAACGACTCGCACATCTTCCGCGCCCAACCGCTCAAACACTCGGATGTAATTATCTCCGACTTCTCCCGGGAGGCTTGTCGCAGCCGTCATCACTACAATGCGGGCTTTACCGCCTCCGGCGCACCGCAGGAATTCCCGCAAAATTTTGCAGTCCCCTTCTTTGTCTTCCGCGCCGCCAATAATTAGCAACTTCCCCTGATTTTTGCGGCCAGCCATATGATCTGCACTCTGAATTGATTATATTTTAATAAACCATAACATTTTTGTTTACGCAAACTGCCAAAAGGTATATATAGATACAGAAATTTATCTGACTTTGATAACTCCTGGACGGACAAAACTCAAGCATTTCGGGTTTTTTGACTCTTGCTGCGGCCTGTTACACTATTTTTGGTAAAAAAAACTAACCCCTCCTCACAGGATAGAGGAGGGGTCAAAAAATGAGTTTAAATTGCAGGACTCACGCGTGCGGGGTCATCAACCGGGTTTCTGACTGGATGCTTCGCCGATTCTCCTATTAGTTTCTCCGAGAAACCGGGCTGATGAGCGCAAGTTCTAGATTAGTCCGATCGCCCCTTAGTGCGATCGCTCGATCAAATTGCTCAATACTGTACGCGCCCGTTCCAAAGGCAGGTGTCTGGGTTTGCCGTTCCAGACAATCTGATATTCGTTGCTGTGTTGACCGTCGCCGTACCCAGAAATCAGTTTCAGATGAAATGCTTCCTCAGCTAATTGATGAACTTGATCCCTGAGAGCAGTTTGTGCGATCTTCATAATTTGCTGCCTCTTAAATTCTCTTTCACAGTCATAAACAATTATAAGTGGGCACTGTACCTCTCCAAAGTTATAGCTTTTTTTATCAATGGGGGAAGGAAGTAGTCATTAGTTATAAGTGCTTAGTTATAAGTGCTTAGTCATCAGTGCTTAGTCATCAGTGCTTAGTCAGAGGTTGAAGGAAGATTTTCCCACTCTCCCACTCTCCCACTCTCCCCATCTTTACCCGCTCGCGAAGCCTTTATAGCCCTCTCCCGCTATGCTGAAGGCAGAATTGGTCGGAGTATTTGTCTCACTGCTGCAATATCTATGCCCGCAGGTAGTATCCCATGCACAGACAAGAGAGTTATTGTCAAAAGTTAGCTAAAAGGAGGTTAGAAAATGCTGCAAGAAAAAAGCACCGAGACAGCCCGCGTCAATGCTCGAAAAACCGATGTTTTTGATATTTTTAACTTCAAACACTACATCGGGCCCAACCCTTATTTAGAAACAGCGGCTTTAGTTTGCGATTTTGCGGTGACGGATGCGAGCGAACCTTTGCCGATCGCACATTACCATGAAATTATTGGCGATCGCTACCCGCAACTGCTGCACGAAACTTTCTCCAACCACGCCCAACTGTTCGGCCGCACCGCCTCAGAAGTAGCAAAACTCGACATGGGTTTGCACTTCCAACACTGGAACGTCAAGCCGTTTTCTCAGTTTAGCAGAATCAGCATAGAAGCACTTCATGCCCGTAGTGCCAGAGCCGTAGTTTACGCTGTTTGGGATTGGTTTGAAGCCATCAATCAAAATCAAGATTTCCCCTTAGAAGCACAAATTGGCGCGCTGCAAAATATGTTCCGCCAGTCTGTTTACGGAGGCCCGACAGTTTATTCATTAATGCGATCGGCATCCCAAAAAGGCATACCCGCATTTTATTTGTGGGATGAAGGACTGATGCAATACGGTTACGGCAAAAAACTGGTGCGCGGCTCGGCAACAACTTTTGATTCTGATAGCCATTTAGACTCAGATTTTACCACGCGCAAAGACGATTGTAAAGCTTTTCTCGCTACATTAGGATTTCCGGTTCCCAAAGGCGATATCGTCTCCACAGAAAACGGATCTCTAGCAGTTGCGAGAGAAATTGGCTACCCAGTTGCTGTTAAACCAGTAGTCGGCCATAAAGGAATTGGAGTCACCGCAGATGTGCGAGATGCTGAGGAATTGCAGGCGGCTTTTAAAAGAGCAGTTAAGGCAATTCCCGAAACAGAATCGGTGCGCGTAATTGTGGAAAATAGCATCACAGGATCTGATTTTAGGCTGCTGTGCGTGGATGGCAAATTTGTTTCTGCAACTGAACGCCGGCCAGCTTCGGTAACAGGAGACGGCGACTCAACAATTCGCGAATTGATCCGCCGCGAAAACCGCAAACCCGAACGTTTGGATACGCCAACTTCGGCGATGAGCAAAATTCAGTCCGACGAAGCGATGCAAATGTATCTGGAAGAACAAGGGCTGTCGTTGGATAGTGTCCTGGAGCGCGATCGCACTGTTGCTCTGCGCAAAGTCGCCAATCTTTCCGCTGGCGGCGTCAGCATCGATGCTACCCGCACTATTCACCCGGATAACATTGTTTTGGCTCAAGATATCGCCCTACATTTTCGGTTAACTTGTTTGGGGATTGATGTGATAACAGAAACTCTCGCCAAATCTTGGAAAACAGGCAATTTTGGGATTATCGAAATCAATGCCGCGCCGGGAATTTTCATGCACCTCAACCCGGCTGTCGGATCAGGCGTTGATGTGCCTTCGCATATTATCGATACTTTCTTTGAATCGGGAAAATCAGCCAGAATTCCGATTATTACTTTTAACACAATTTCGGTACACGAACTGCAAGAAACAATCGACCACATTCTTTTGCAGCATCCCGATTGGACAATCGGCGCTGTTTGTCGCGGTGGACTTTTTGTCAACCGTTCGGAAAAGGTTTTGAATAAGAATTACAATCTTAACGTGCAAACTTTGCTGCGGAATCCTAAGCTCGATTTGTTGATTGCTGAATATCCCGAAGATGTTTTGGAAGCTGAGGGAATGTTTTATCGGGGCAGCAATATGGTGGTGCTGGACAATCCGGGGGAAACTGAGATGATTTTGGTCAGAGAAAGCACTGATGAGGATACTGTTGTGGTGCGTGAAGGGAATAATATTTCTATTCGCCGCCAGGGGTTGATCGAACAGTACAGTCTCGGGGATGACGAACCGTTTACGCGGGTTTACTTGAAGGAAATCGGGACTGTTATGTAAGGTGCGAATTGTTACCTTGGTAAGGCTGCATTGCGCACCCTACAGTTAGTTAGCGTACCGTAGTAAGGTGCACGACTGCATCCTACAGTTAAAAGTTGGATTTTACCACCTGCAACAATTTATAATTGTAGCAAGGCCAGATTACCAATTACTAATTACGATGTCTTTACAATTTATTAGCATTCCGCCAACAACCGATCGCAAACCAGTCGCTTTGATTGTCGCTTTGCACGGATGGGGTGCTAATGCTCGGGATTTGACTTCTTTAGCACCGGCTTTCAATTTGCCGGATTATCAGTTTGTGTTTCCCGATGGCCCGTTTCCCCATCCCCAGGTAACGGGCGGCAAAATGTGGTATGACCTTCAAAGTAAAGACGCTCGCGGATTGGTAGAAAGCCGACAATTGCTGAGGGAATTGTTGCTGTCTTTGGAAAGCAGCACGGGCGTACCTTTGTCTCGCACGATTTTAGGCGGCTTTTCTCAGGGCGGAGCGATGACTTTGGATGTGGGATTGACTTTACCCCTAGCTGGCTTAATTTGTCTGAGCGGTTATTTGCACCCGTCGATTTCTCCTGTTGCTGGGAGTGCTTTGCCGCCTGTTTTAATCGTGCACGGTACTCAAGATACTATTGTGCCCGTTAGTGCTGCTGTGCGATCGCGCGATAGTTTGACTGCTTGGGGAGCTGCGGTGCAGTATCGAGAATTTAACATGGGACACGAGATTCTGCCCGAAGTTGTAGATGTAATGCGAAGTTTTGTTGTAGAAACTGTGTCGAAATGTGATTAAAGGCTTATTATATAGTATGGCGGAAGTCTCGGGCAGGGTAAAAAACATGAAAACTTTAACCAAAGCATCGCGCGATATTGCTGTACTTACTTCTCAGGACGTGGCAGAATTGGCTGTCCGTTTGGAAGTTGACGATTATACAGATCCTTTTGAGGGATTGAATGATTGGCATTTGTTGCGATCGCTTGCCTTTCAGCGGCCGGAGATGGTTGAACCTTATCTCCACCTTCTGGATATGGAAGCCTACGACGAAGCATAGGCTTAAAAATCTAGCTTAAAAATTAAGGGCGGAATTGAGGAAGAAGTTAGCAGCATATTTTGTTGCGGATTGAATAGATGAGTTATGGATTTTTGTCTATTTTCATCTTAACTTCTTTCTTGATTCTTTTTTATGGGAAAATAGACTTTAATTGCATACATCTTTGATTGATAGACTAACCGCAGATGTAAGGCGGATAAACACAGATGCAACGCAGATAATTTTAAGATAGAAAAGCGCATGAATGCAATCTTGTCTAATGACCAATACGGTTTAGTTAGCACTGTTTATTGCCCGGAGATCCCCCTAAATCCCCCTTAAGAAGGGGGACTTTGAGAGCTTCTTGTTCCCCCCTTCTTAAGGGGGGTTAGGGGGGATCGGACTTAACTGAAGTGTATTGGTCTAATGAGATGAATGGCAGACGAATTTTAATCGGCGTTAGTGGCGGGATTGCTGCTTATAAAGTTTGTGAAGTAGTTTCAACTTTAGCGAAGGCTGGAGCAGATGTTAAAGTGATTGTTACTGATGCTGCTCAAGAGTTTGTAACGCCTTTGACTTTTGCTACTCTTTGCCGCCATCCTGCTTTTACTGACAAAGATTTTTGGCAAGCAAATCACGGCCGCCCGCTGCATATTCAACTGGGAGAATGGGCGGAAGTTTTTGCGATCGCTCCCCTGACTGCTAATACTTTGGCTAAGCTGGCGGGGGGTTTTGCTGATAATTTGCTGACTAATACTGTGTTGGCTTCTAATTGCCCGATTTTGCTGGCACCGGCGATGAATACGGATATGTGGGAACAGCGGGCGGTGCAGCGGAATTGGCGCGAAGTGTTGGCGGATGGGCGCTATCATGCGGCGAATCCGGGAACGGGTATGCTGGCGTGCGATCGCGCGGGTGCGGGCAGGATGGCAGAACCTGGTGAGATTTTGTCTCACATAGAGTCGCTGTTGTATACGAAGGGCGATCGAGATTTAGTCGGCAAACGGGTGTTAATCAGTGCGGGAGGAACCCGGGAACACCTCGATCCGGTCAGGTTTATCGGCAATCCTTCCACGGGCAAAATGGGCGTAGCTTTGGCGCAAGCTGCACAGCATCGCGGCGCGACGGTGACGCTGGTACATAGTATCACTGGGGAATTGCCGCTGTCTGGGGTGCGGGCGATCGCAGTTACGAGTGCACAAGAAATGCGGCAGGCGATGCTGGAATGCTTTCACGATGCGGATTTGACGGTGATGGCGGCGGCGGTTGCGGATGTGAAACCGGCTGAGTACAGTAGTGAGAAATTGCCGAAGCGATCGCTGCCGAATTCTTTGCCTTTGGTGCCGGTAGCGGATATTGTGGCAGAGTTGGGAAAATTGAAACAGCCGCACCAAAAACTGATCGGGTTTGCAGCACAAACTGGGGATATTGTCAAGCCTGCGTTGGAAAAATTGCGGGCTAAGAAGCTGGATGCGATCGCGGCCAACCCGATCGATCGAATAGGTGCAGGTTTCGGCAGCAATACCAATCAAGCAATATTAATTAATGCCGCCGGGAAGCAAGTAGAAATAGCACCTTGCAGCAAATTAGAAATGGCTCACAGATTGTTAGATTTTGCCATGAAATCCGGAACAGTTGACAGTTGAGAGTTGAGAGTTGAGAGTTGACAGTTGATGGTTGATGGTTGACAGTTAAGAGTTGACAGCACTTAACAAAAGAAGTCCGAGGATTGGAGTAATGAATCATCTGATTTTAATTTATCCTTACAAGGGTTCCGGGTTTAAACCAATTCTTTCCGGTACACCCGCCCTCATGAATTTTTGTTTGTTTAACTTTAAATATAACTGCTAGCTTGACGGGTAAACATCGAACAGTAAATTCCGTTTGATGCGATCAATTCGTCGTGAGTTCCTATTTCTGCTATTTTACCATTTTCCATGACTGCGATGCGATCGGCAATTTTGGCCAATCCCAACCGGTGACTGATCACAATCGTGGTTTTCCCGGCGGCGATTTGGCGGAAGATGCTGTAAATTTCGTGTTCTGTCTTCGGATCGAGGGCGGCGGTTGGTTCGTCAAAAATTAGGACTTCGGCTGTGTCAAGCCGCATGAGGGCGCGCGCGATCGCAATTCTTTGCCATTGTCCCCCCGATAAGTCGATGCCGTCTTCTAATTGTTTCCCCAAGGGCGTTTCTAAACCTTGCTCTAAACTGTTGACTTTGGCTGCAATTCCGGCTTCGGAAATTGCTTGATTAATTGCGGTGTCATCCGACAAGGAAAGCAAGTCGCCGAAGCCGACATTTTCTCGTACTGTCGAGGGGAAGCGGGCGTAATCTTGCATGACTACTGCTATGCGCGATCGCACGTATGCTAGAGAGTACGATCGCAAATCTTGACCGTTCCAGGCGATCGTACCACTTGTCGGGTCATACAGGCGGCCGAGGAGTTTGCCAAGGGTGGTTTTACCCGCGCCATTTTCACCGACAAGCACTAGCATTTCACCCGGATTAATGGTTAAGTCGATATTTGCGATCGTGCTTTTCTTGCTACCGGGATAGCAAAAAGATAAATCCTTAATCTCGATACCAATTTTATCTTTTGTGGGGCGGGCATCTTGCCCGACATCTGGTAAACTAGGCAAGCGAGATGTCACATCAATAAGCGGAGACTGCAATTCTGGCTTTAAATCCAACAGTTGAAAAATCGGACTGACACCGAGGCAAATATCGTACAAATTAGTGTAACTATTAATCAATAATTCTAAACTGTTTTCTACTTGGACAATCAAACCCGAATATAGCGCCAAATCTCCCAAAGTATAGCGCCCTCCCAAAGCTCCCATTACTACATAAACAAAGGGCAAAGCTACTCCCACTCTACTAAATATCGACCACAAGAGTACAATAATTGATGCCTTTTTTCGGATGCCCTGCATTTCGCTAAAAAACTGCACGAACTGACCTTGCCAACGTTTAAGCCAAAGTTCTTGCAGCCCAAACAAACGCAATTCTTTAGCGTATTCTTCCCCCATTAATACCCTAGATGACAAGTTCATTTCGCGACTAATTTTAGCTTGCTTCTTTTGAACTCTCCAGATGATTCTGGTATATTTTCTTTCGATGTAAATTGAGGGAATTGATGAAATCAACATCAGCAATGGAACCCACCAAGCTATGGCAGCAGCAAGGCTGACAGATGGAATGAAAATAAAAATTCCCGTGATTGTCATGCTGATGCTGAATGCTAGTTGCTGTATTTTGGATACTCCGGTTTTTGCAAGTTCTACAATATTTAATAGTTCCGGGTTTTCAAACAGGGCGATATCGTCGAAATTGGCGACTTTTTCGAGGACTTTTCCTTCGACTGCGCCTTGAACTCGATCGCGTAAAGATGTTACCGTAAAGGAACTCATGGTTTCGATGGAATCGCCGACTAATTTGAGACTTAAGACTCCGGCAACACTCCACAGCAACATTGGATGATCGAGCATCAAAGTTAAGGGCTGTGCTGTTTTGGGTTGCGACAGCAACCGAGAGACTTCATCAATGATTAATTTATTTAAAAATAGCACGCCAGATGGGGCTGCACCGCGAATAATGTTGAGTACGATCAAATTTCGGAGTTCAATTGGTGCGGCTTGGATTATCAGCCCCAAGCTGCGCCGCAAAGCTTGGAATGTGGTAATTTGAAGAAGCTGCATTATTTGTGGTTACGGATAACTGTTAACTCAATTCTTCAATAATTGTTTCTATGGGCAGAAATAGCGATAGTTCTCGATCGTGAAAGGGAATAAATTCGTGTTTTTTGTTGAACTCTTTTCCTTCCCAGTAGCTGAAAGTAATATTATAGCTTTGAAATTAGCAGCCTGCACACAAATTAGATCGTTGCCGTTGAAATAAGCGTTATTGGTTCGATGTTTTGGAATCTGAGTTATTGTTCTGAATGATGCGGACTGAAGTCCTCACTACAAACCTGATGCGGACTGAAGTCCTCACTACAAACCTGTTTGATTGTGATGCTTACAGCAAGAATATGAGGACACAGCAGTGCTGTGTCCCTACGGGTATGGCGGAGAAATTTGCTTAAAATGTCAAACGCCGCACTGTACCGTCGTCGGTAAATTGCTGTTCCCCAATCCCAACAACTTCTACAGTAATTTCGCGCTCTAAAATCGCAAACTTTCCCTGTCGCGCGGCAATTTCAACGATTGTTTTTTCCCCTTCTAAATACACTTTATAATTAGTCGTTGCCCAGATACCTTGTTCATGTTCAAAACTGTGTCCGTCGTCTTCATAAAGCGTCCATTCACCAGTTCCGGGCCAAATTCGCATTTTCAATGAATCGATCGCCTCTTCGCTCACAAATTGACGCACAGGCGCTAACGCAATTATCCCACCGCCCCGCACGTAAAGCGGCATTCTCTCCAGAGGTGCGATCGCCAAAATGTGCGTCGGGCCGTGATAGCATTCACCAGTCCACCAATCAAACCAAGTTCCCTCCGGCAAATACACGGCGCGATGCTCAACTCCCGGCCGATAAACGGGTGCAGCCATCAGCGACGGGCCGAGCAATACTTGATCGTAAAGGTGATAAGTTGTCCGATCGCGCGGAAAGTGATAGAGTAAGGGTCGCAAAATCGGCGTTCCCGCAGTCGCAGCTTCCCAAAACAGCGTGTAAATGTAAGGCAACAACTGATAGCGCAAATTGATGTATTCGCGACAAATCTGCTCAGTGCGATCGCCAAAAACCCACGGTTCATGCTGAGCCGTACTCATGGCAGAATGACCGCGCATCAAAGGATACAGCATCCCCACCTGCATCCACCGCGCGAACATTTCAGCGGTTGCATTCCCCGCAAAACCGCCGATGTCGCAGCCGACAAACTGCACGCCGGAAAGCCCCATGTTGCAAAGCATTGGTAAGGACATTTCTAAGTGATCCCACAACGATTGATTGTCGCCCATCCACACGGAGGAGTAACGCTGTACGCCCGCAAAACCCGATCGCGTCAGCACAAAAGATCGTAGCGTAGCGGGGCGTAAGCCATCGCCCCCTCGCACTTTTCTCAACCCCTCCGCACAAGCTTTCGCCATCATCAAACCGTACAAATTGTGCGTTTCCGCGTGCGTTGCGCGATCGAACTCCGGGCCCTGCGGTGCATCCAGCGGAAAGCAGATGTGTTCGCCGCCGTCGCCAAAAGGCCGTTCCGCGATCGCAGGTTCGTTCATGTCGTTCCAAATCCCCGCAATCCCAATATCTGTGAGGGTTTTGTGCAATTCGCCCCACCACTCGCGCACCTCCGGGCGCATGAAGTCGGGAAACACGGCTTTATCTGGCCAAACGTAACCGTGAAAAAGCTTTCCCTCGGCGGTGCGGACGAAATAGTCGTTTTCCACACCGCGATCGAATATTTCGTAATTTGCTTCCGGTTCGTACTTGACACCGGGATCGATAATGGTGACAACCTTGAAACCCGCTGCTTTCAAGTCTGCGATCAGTTGCGCGGGATCGGGGAAACGCTTGGGGCTCCAAGTAAAAACGCGGTAGCCGTGCATATAGTCGATGTCGAGGTGGATGACATCGCAGGGAATCGCCCGATCGCGAAATTCCTTCGCCAACTCCCGCACAACGTCCTCAGATTCGTAGCTCCAGCGGCATTGGTGGTATCCCAGCGCCCATTTTGGCGGAAGCGGCATCCGGCCGGTTAACTGCGTGTAGGTGGCTAAAATTCGGGCGGGTTCGGGGCCGTAGATGATGTAGTAGTCGAGTTCTGGGCCTCTGGTTTCCATCCGCAACACGCCCGGTTTTTCGGCGCCGATGTCGAATTGACTCCAGAAAGTGGTGTTGAAAAAGATGCCGTAGGCGCGATCGGGATTCAGGGCGATGTAAAATGCGATCGCCTGGTACATTTCATCTGTCTGCGAATTGTAGTCGAGGGCGTCGGTTGTCCAGTTTGTCTTGACTTCGGAGAGTTTGTCGAGAAAGCCGGTGCGTTGGCCGAAACCGTAGAAGTGTTCGTCGGCTTCAATCCGCTTCCAGCCAGCAGTTGCGCCCGCGCGCCATCCCATCGCGCGATCGCAGTCGCTAGCAAAGGGTTTTCCTGATTTGTCAAAGCATTGAACTGAAGGGCGATCGCGCTTTACGGAAATTAATATTTCTGCTGTTTCAATTTCGATCTTTTCCTCAGTTTCTCGCACTTCAAAAGGCACGATTTCCCATTCTTCGTCAGGAAGAGTTACTGAGTGCGAGCGAGTTGTGAATTCGCCAGTCGGGGACATTCGGACTCTGACTAAATTCGCTGCGAGTACGCTGATGTTGAGGGAAGTTGCGCCGCAATTGAAGTGAATTGTGCGATCGGCGCAGCTATCCCGTAGGGAATCGGTTTTGTCGATCGATTGTACAGGGCCGATAGTTGACCAAGGCTGTTCTGTGGTTTGGAGTTTTCCGAAGTATTGCGGCATATACTCTGACCTCAAATATTATCTATATTGCTGAAAGAATTCAGGACTGTCATCTGACCAAAGGATGAACTAGATAGAGTAATTTTCCATATTCAATAATTTTTGGAAAAACTTTGCTACAATGATGCCATAGCCTTAGCTCAATTTAAGTATGAATGCGCGATTAATCGAGTCGCTTGTCCAAGTTATAGAATCGCTTTCGCCCGAAGAAAGAGGACTGTTAGAAAGCCGTCTCAAAGCTAATGCGATCGAGAAAACTCCCGGCATTTGCGGCGGTAATGCCCGCATTCGCAGTACCCGGATTCCTGTTTGGACGCTGGTTTCTTTCCGCCAGCAAGGTGCAGGCGATTCAGAACTTCTGCGCAACTATCCAAGCCTAACTCCCCAAAACCTCGCTGCTGCTTGGGAATACTACGAACAAAACTCCTCAGAAGTCGATCGCGCGATCGCTTATAATAACTCAGACGGGGTAGATGACTAAAATCTATTGTGACGAAAACTTCCCCCTAGATATTGTTGGATACTTGCGGCAACTAGGATACGATTTCCTCACTTGCTACGAGGCTCAAAATGCTAACCAGGGTATCCCCGATGAGACAGTCCTCGCTTTCGCTACCCAACAGCAGCGAATTCTAGTCACGTTAAACCGCGATGATTTTATTGCACTACACAGAACTCGTGTTGCTCACTCAGGTATCATCATCTGTAAGGACGATCGCGATTATGGAGGACAAGCCCAAGCACTTCATGCCTGCTTAAGTGAAAATCCCAACCTTACCAATCGCTTGATTCGCATCAAAAAACAGAATCAACCCCAATCAGCCAGTCAAGTTTTCATCTACCAAGAGTATGAGAGATAGATCGATTTGATGTTATACTAAAACTGTCTGCCTAGGACGTTCGGCGAAGCTGATTCGAGCCGCGGACGAAAGTTTGTTTATGATAGGTTTCAACCGCCGAGTTATATTTTAGCGCCGTGCTGTTTGAGCAGCTTAACAATCTCCGGTGTGGATGATTTGTCAGCAATGCTTAAAGCAGTTGCACCATTTTTATTCCGCGCGTTCACATCCGCACCTTTGGAGAGAAATAACTTCACTAATGCAGGTTTTGATTGCGGAGAAATACCAGTATTAGGTTGTACAATTCTCATCAAGAGAGTAGTATTGTCGTAAGGATCGGAATCGTTGATGTCAGCACCGCGATCGATCAATAATTTTACAATATCGATACCTCCACGGGAGACAGCGCTGTACAGTAAACCTGATGGTATTTGGGCTTGATTCTTGAGAAGTAATTCAATTATCTCTTGCTTCTTTTTTTCAGACTCAAACCTATTAATTACAGAAAAAAAGGTGTTGTCTTTGACACGAGCGCCTCGATTAATCAAGGCTTTGATTGCTTCAGAATTGCCGCTTTCTGCTGCGATGTCGAGTGCTGTTTGTCCGTATTCGCTGCGATCGATCGCCTCCAAATCTGCACCGTTGGCGCTCAATAAGTCGATAGCCCTACCGCTACCTCTTCCTGCTGCTGCCGCGTGCAGGGGCGTTTGTCCCGATTTGTCGATCGCCCTTAGATCCAATCCTTTTTGCAGCAACAACTGTACAATTGCCTGATTCGGGCCAAAAGCAGCCGCGTGTAACAGTGTTTGGTTTAAGTAAGTCTTGAAATAAATATCGGCATTTTTTGTCAGGAGTTTTTCGACTTCCAATAAATCGCCCGTGTAAGCAGCACTAAACAGCAGAATGTTGATATTATCTATTTTGGGCAATTCCCATTTGTCGAACATCCCAACTTCAACCAAATCGCCCCGCCAGCCCACAGACACAAGTTGCACCATCTCAAAACTTTTACTATTCAACTCTTTTCCAGACGCATCGAACAGAAATACATCGCACGGCGCATCGCTTCCCCCACCCGGCATAGCAAACAGCATCGGATGCCTGACAATCGCGATCGCATATTTGCCGTCTGGACTCCAATCAGCGCTGCGAATATCCGCTTTCATAATTTGTCGGGGCGCCACCGAGAGAATAATTAACAAGCCTAAAATACCAAGACAGCCGAAACGAAAGAAACGCATAATTATTTTACAGTAGCTTATGCGATCGACTATAACTATTAACCTGTTGGCCCGATCGCACTTTGGGAATTAGCACACAAAAAACCGGGCCCACCTGCCAATCGCTCCAACTCATCTATTAAAAGCCTTGGAGTAGCCTGTTGAGGGCAGATAGATCGAAATTTGCACGATCGGCAAAAATTGTTGCAAGCTGGAGTTGTAGTTGTCGTTTTCGATTCCAGATTTATAACTCATGAAAAAATCTTCCTTTAGCAAAGTCCGGGCATTCCCGCTGCAACTTGTCCTGATTATTCCCTTCGTGCTGCAAGTTTTCGGCGCTGTCGGACTCGTGGGATATCTATCTTTCAAAAATGGTGAGAAAGCAGTTCAGGATCTAGGCGAGCAGCTAATGAAGCGCACCAGCAGTGAGCTAGATCACCATTTGAATACTTATTTGTCGATTCCGCAGCAAGTCATCCAGATCAATGCCGATGTAATTCGCATGGGATTGCTCGATTTGCGCGATCAGAAAACTCAAGGCAAATACTTGTGGCATCAAATGCAAGCCTACGACCTCAGTTACATTTACATAAATTTTCCCACCGGGGAAGCCCCAGGAGCCTCCCGCTACGATGGTCATACTGTCACCATTGATGATATATCAACCAAAACCGCAAGTCGGCCCAACAATGTGACCACTTACTCAACCGACAGCGATGGCAACCGAACTCGCATTTTGAGTACAAGTTCGTGGGATACCCTCAACGAGCCTCCATATACTGAACCTGTGAAAGCAGGAAAACCAATATGGATTCGGATTTATACCTTTTACGATCCCAGCTATCCCCCCTACATTGCCGCATCAGCAGCTCGTCCAGTTTATGATGACAACAAAAAACTCATTGCCGTCGTGGGAGCAGATATCCATCTATCAAAACTGAGTGATTTTTTGCGAAACTTAGATGTCAGCCGCTCGGGGCAAGTGTTTATTATGGAACGCGATGGGATGTTGGTTGCCACTTCCTCAAAGGAGGAGCCTTTTATCGTGGCCAATAACGAAATTAAGCGCCTCAAAGCCACAGACAGTTCTAACCCAGTTGTACGGAGTATTGCCCAGCAGCTTCAGCAACAAATTCCCGACTTTAAAACTATTACCAATACTCAAAAACTGAACCTCGATTTTCAAGGAGAAGAATATCACGTGCATATTACGCCCTGGCGCGACAAATATGGTTTGGACTGGTTGGTAGTAACTAGCATCCCGGATAGCAGCTTCATGGCACAGATTCATGCCAACACCAAAACCACGATTCTGCTGTGTTTGGGGGCGCTGGCTGCGGCAACGGCGATCGGCATTTTCACCTCCCGCTGGATTTCCCGTCCCATCCGGCGCTTAAATCAGGCAAGTCAAGCAATGGCATTCGGCGATTTAGAACAGAAAGTCGAACCCGGCAACATCGCAGAATTCAACATTCTCGGCTGCTCTTTTAACGAGATGGGAGGGCAATTGCGCGAATCTTTCATTGCTTTAGAAAACAGCAATGCAGAACTAGAAGCGCGAGTAGAAGAACGTACTCTTGAACTCAAAACCACATTAAAGGAGTTGCAGCGCACCCAGTCACAGGTAATTCAAAGTGAAAAAATGTCTAGTTTGGGACAACTGGTTGCTGGAGTTGCCCACGAAATTAACAACCCAGTCAGCTTTATTCACGGAAACCTCGCTCACGTCGAAGAATACACCCGAAATTTGTTAGACTTTTTGGAACTCTATCAAAAATACTATCCAAATCCGGTGGAGGAAATTCAAACCGAAGCTGAAGAGATTGATTTAGAATTTATTCAAGAGGATTTGCCCAAGATGGTATCATCGATGCAAATGGGTACCGATCGCATTCGGAACATTGTGCTATCCCTCCGCAATTTTTCCCGCACTGACGAAGTTGATCTTAAACCAGTCAACATCCATGAAGGAATCGATAGCACTTTGATGATTTTGCAACACCGCCTCAAAGCTTCCTCAGAAAGACCGGAAATTCAGGTGATTAAAAACTACGGTTCTCTACCGCTGACTGAATGCTATGCAGGCCCGCTGAATCAAGTGTTTATGAATATTCTATCCAATGCCATTGATGCCTTGGAAGAGAATAATGCGCGGCGTAATTACCAGGAAATTAAAGAAAATCCCAGTCAAATTACGATCGGAACCTGTGTCATCGATGCCGATTGGGTGGAAATTGCGATCGCCGATAACGGTTCGGGCATACCGAAAGAGATTCGGCAGCGCATTTTCGATCCTTTCTTCACAACTAAACCTGTTGGCAAAGGAACGGGTATGGGAATGTCGATCAGCTATCAAATTGTTACTGAAAAACATGGGGGCAAGCTGGAGTGTTTCTCTAGTCTGGGTGAGGGAACAGAGTTTGCCATCAAAATTCCTGTTAAACATAAATTTGACCGCGCTAGCTAAGGGAAGATTAGCAACGGATTTTTTAACGGATTTAACGGATTTAACGGATGGAAGATTAGCAACGGATTTTTTAACGGATTTAACGGATGGAATTAGCAAGTTCGGTAACGGATTTTTTAACGGATTTAACGGATGGAAGATTAGCAACGGATTTTTTAACGGATTTAACGGATGGAAGATTAGCAACGGATTTTTTAACGGATTTAACGGATGGAAGCAAGAAACAGGTTCGGCCGGGGCGCGAATTGTAGCCGCCGCAACATTAGCATTGCGAACCAAGAAGATAAAGAAATAAAGTTAATTTGGCTCGAAAGTTGGGGTTTGGGTGTATGGAACTTGCGTTAAAAGTCGATCGCGCTTTCCTCAATACAGGAGTTTGACAACCCGTCTTTTGACGAGACTATAAATTAAGCACTATGGTTTTTTTGGGGAAATGTACGTTACCATAAAAAAGTACATTTACTCATTTTGTATACAAAAAGACACATTTTACGTTGTCTTTAGAATTGCATCACTTGTCAACTTTCCTAGGGAAATCATTCCTGTTTTAGTAAACCTTATGACTTCAACTCAGACTAATTCAGATACGATTACCCAAACCAACGTCTTATCTACTCAGCCTCAGCGGAATCCTTTCCGTATTCACGCCCTTGAGCGCACCGATCACGCGATGCAGGTGTGGCTATTTTCGGGCTTGTTTTGGCTAACAATTGCGATGATTATCGGGATAATTGAAGCAGTCAAACTGTTTTATCCAGAATTTTTGCAAAGCATTCCAGCCTTTGCCTATGGGCGATTGCGTCCAGTACACGTCAATATCGGCATCTTTGGCTTCATGAGTATGGGATATTTGGGAGCCGCCTTTTATATGGTTCCTCGCCTCACTCAAGCCCCATTATTCTCAGAATCACTGGGCTCATTAACCGCTTGGGGATGGAATTTCAATTTACTGGGTGGTTGTCTGGCGATCATGATGGGTTTCAGCAAGGGCAAAGAATACTCAGAGATTCCGTTTCCGTTTGATATGGGATTTGGTTTGCTAGAAATCGCTGTCGCAGGTAATATCTTCTCTACCTTTGTGCAGCGGCGCGAAGAACGGCTATATGTTTCTTTGTGGTATATTTTGTTGGCGATTATTCCATTCCCTATTTACTACACTTTGGGTAATGCGAATCGATTTAGCGGCATCGAAGATGCGATCGTTAACTGGTTCTACAGTCATAATTTGTTCGGCATTTGGTTGACCACATTGGGATTGGCGACGCTCTATTATATTGTGCCAAAGCAGGTGAAAAAACCGCTTT
The DNA here is from genome assembly GCF_036702805.1 of Microcoleus sp. A006_D1. Classification (NCBI taxonomy): domain Bacteria; kingdom Bacillati; phylum Cyanobacteriota; class Cyanophyceae; order Oscillatoriales; family Microcoleaceae; genus Microcoleus; species Microcoleus sp. A006_D1. The sequence continues at coordinate 448,246 of NZ_JAUBVZ010000003.1, read as the reverse complement.
ATAGTCACACGATTTCCTTTGTTGGTTTCTGGACATTAGCTGCTTTCTATCCCTGGAATGGCGGGCATCATGTGATTTGGGGGCCAGTGCCAATGTGGGTAATGTCTGCGTCGGTTACGGCTTCGTTGGCGATGTTTGTGCCGGTGTTTGCGACGATCGTCAATTTCGGCGGTACAGCCCTCGGAGCGCTGTCTGTGCTGAAGACAGACGTGAGCTATCGTTTTAGCATCTTGGCGTACTTGGGATATGCTGGTGCGTCTCTGTGGGGCAGCTCCTTGGCAATTATGTCCTTCAATGCCAAAATTCATTTTACCTACATGACGATCGCCCACGTGCACCTAGGATTTCTGGGATTTGGGATCGCTGGATTGGTAGCATTTACCTATTTCTATCTGGAAAAATCACGTAAATTATCATACTCGCAATCCTTGGCAGAATGGCATTTCTGGCTGACTGTGTTGGGGATTGTGGGCTATGTTGCTTCAATGGCTGCGATCGGCTTAATCGAAGGCAACGAATGGGAAATGGGAAATTCACCCACTGGAACAATGATGCTGCGTACACCATACAACATTGTGCGTGCGATCAGCGGCGGTATGTTGTTAGTTGGACAAAGCGTGTTTCTGTGGAATATTTGGCAAACCCTGACAACATCCCCAGCATCTGCTGAAAAATCAATATTACCAGAAAATCGTCAATTAGAGGCAACACAAAAATGAGGTACATTCGAGTTTTTCCGATTATCATTGGGTTATCCATCTTGTTTGGATTAGCCTTTAGCGGTTTAGCCGTCGCACCCGCATTTACATCGTCGATTACTGTGCCCAGCGTGGGCTTGGTAGCTTACACACCATCGGAATTAAAAGGGCGGCACATTTATACACGAGAAGGCTGTGTTTACTGTCATTCTCAGCAGGTACGAAGTGTGAAAGCAGATGAAAATTTAGCATCGACGTTCGGGATTTCTAAATCTGGTGACTATTATTACGATCGCCCCCACCTTTTAGGAACCGCCCGCCAAGGCCCAGATTTATCCAATGAAGGGCAGATTTGGAGGAGGGAAATTGGCGCTCCCGCACGGGATTATTTAATCGGACACTTTAAGAATCCGCGTGACTATAACCCAATGTCGATCATGCCTTCCTTCAATTACCTATCCGAACAAGAACTATCTGATTTAACTGATTACATCCAGTCTTTAGGGGCTTGGAAATCACCAGTAGAATCATCATCATAGGTTAAACATCATGTTCAATCAATTCATAGTTTATACACTTTTACCATTGCTGACTGTGATCGAGCAAATGACTAAAGAAGTAGTCATGCACAGTAGTTGGTTTGGAGTTGGAGATGGTACGGTAGTGATGTGGTCGCTGGTTTGGGTGCTGCTTCCGATTAGTTTGTTTGTGATTTTTGGTTTATTGTGGGCTGCCAAAGCAGGGCAATTTCAAGACATTGATGAAATTGCTAGACGGCAGCTTGATATAGAAGATTAGGAGTGAATCGAGACAATGAAGATTTTAGTCGCCGCTGATATTTCCCCAAATTCGATCGCGATTGTGGACTTTTTGAAAGTTTGGTTAAAGGGAACCCAAGTTCAGGCTCAAATGACGATTCTGCATATAACTGAACCTGAGTTAGATTATGCAGAATCTGCTCCCAGTCACGAAACTGCACCGAATTCAATCAGTAGAGAAGAACTCAAAGAGCTTTTTCATCCGCTAGAATCCCTCTGCGAACTGAATTATGTCATCACGAATGAAGAGTTTGGGGATAGCATTTTGAAGCGATCCCAAAATGTCGATATGATTGTGATGGGGCGACGCAAACGCGATCAGTTACAGGAAATGTTGTTGGGTAGTTTGAGCCAATTTATTCTACACCGTGTCACTTGTCCGCTGTTGATTGTTCCAGAACCCGATCGCCCAAATGCTCAGGCTACGGTGGCTAATGCTGAGACTCCGGTAATCTCGGTGGAAGCTTTGGCTAGGCTGAAAGTGCTGATTTGCGTTGCTAAAGCCGATGGCATTTTAAATGAATCGGAAAAAGTGCAACTCCGCTCTAGTGCACGAGTGTTTGCGAGGGGGATGATGTGGGATCATTTACTAGATGAGTCGATCGATCTATCGGCAGAATTGGCTCAAATTATCACCCCAGTCGAACAGGAGCTAACTTACTACACAGCCTATCGTTTGATTGCGGCCAAGGCAGAACCTCATCCGTCTGAAAAGAATATAATTGAGCAAATTAAAGACACTTTCAATTTGGACGCAGCCACGATCGAGCAGTTGCATGAGTTAGTGAATCAAAGCTATACAATTCAAGGAGATAGAACTATTCAACCGATCAAAGATGTTCAGCAACGGGCAGAAGTGATCGATCAAAAAATCTTGTATGGTGCGATCGCCACTGCTGTACTAGGGGGATTTCCGTCTCCGTTGATGAGTACCTATACGGAGTCGGTAGCCCTTGATATTCAGTTTGCTTTGATTTCGGAAGTTGGCGGGCTTTGGGGCTATACGGATCTGGAATCTCAATCGCTATTTGAGGGGATTGTGGGCAGTTTGGGCTTTGTGTCGGCTTGGCTGACTGCGATCGACATTGCGAAGTTGTTACCGAACCTTGGCACGAATTTAGGGGCTTCTGATGCGTTTATGGCGACTTGGGCGATCGGCAAAACGATGAATGCTTATTGTGAGAGCGATCGCAAACTGAGCCCTTTAGCGATGCGTCAAATGTTTAAGCAAGCCCGAAAAGAAGGGGAAGCAATCTATCGCAAAAACGAGTGGGCGATTGTGGAGCAGCAAAATACTCACAAGCTCCAGATTAAGAAGTTAACTGAGGATTTGAGAGCTAGGAAATTAGCTTTAGATGTTTATAAACGGCTGGTTCGACAACAGTTGTTTTCTATTCAGAGATAAGCATCTACACAAACGAAGACGGCGAATAGAATTCGCGTCTACGCAAACGAAGACGGCGAATAGAATTTGCGTCTACACAAACGAAGACGGCGAATAGAATTCGCGTCTACACAAACGAAGACGGCGAATAGAATTCGCGTCTACACAAACGATGTCCGCCTCCGCGGACTGAGGAAAATAACGTAATTTTAACGACTCATTCTTCAACCCGCGTCGGCGGGTTTTGTCTGTATCGACGCGAATTCTATTCGCCGGGTATTCTCATTCTTCAACCCGCGTCGGCGGGTTTTGTCTGTATCGACGCGAATTCTATTCGCCGGGTATCGACGCGAATTCTATTCGCCGGGTATCGACGCGAACTCTATTCGCCGGGTATTAGACCTCTTGCAAAAATAATTAGGACGATGCTCAAAGCCCATCCCACAAAATTTTTTTTCTTGTGGGATGGGCTTCTAGCCCGTCCGAAAATTTGATTAAAAGGACTTTTGCAAGAGGTCTATTCTGTATTTCATGCGATCGCAATTTACGATACTATATCACTACGAGCAACGCAGCAATCCCAAATCTGAGCAATTGCTGCATTCCTACCTGCCTTTTGAACATTGATGATTTTTGAGCGCCTTGAAATACTACAGCCAACATCCTAACGCCTTCTCGATCGACTATCTCAACGACTTACGAGGAGCAATACTAGCCTCACCTTACTTTGCAATCAACAACCTCAACCGCGATTTCATTGGCACAAAAGGCTTTTCCGTGGTGTTTCAGCGCGCCCAAATCGCCGAAGTAGAGCGCCGCTTCCCCTTGTTCAAACCCTATCTAGACCAAGCATTACAGCCTGAATGCAACGCTTTTTACCTCAACCCCCTGCTGCTGGGCGAAGGTTCCCGCGTGGATGCCCATATCGATCGCTCCTTGCGATCGTACTGCAAAACCGTCGAACCTCCCGCAGCCGTCAGCGTATTATACGTGCAAGTACCCCCAAATTTGCAAGGAGGAGAGTTAATACTGCGGCGCAACAAACAGCAAGTCGGGCAAATTAAGCCGCAAGCCAATTCACTGATCTATTTTCAAGGAGATTTAACTCACTCAGTCAACGCTGTTAAAAGTACCGGGACTCGCTTAAGTTTGGTTTGCGAACAATACAGTTTGAGCGCCACAGAATTGCAAGATATTCCCGGATTTACAGTGGAGTCGAGGGCCGTGAAAGCAAAGATTAAGTAAGCTAGTATCGTGCGTCAGCTTTGAACTCTCAATTATCGATCGCATAATGCGCTGCTGATGCACCCTACAACTTTCATCCGTTACATCCGTTACATCCGCTACATCCGCTACACAATCCGTTGCCGAACTTTCATCCGCTACATCCGCTACATAATCCGTTGCCGAACTTTCTGCTGTGCGATCCGCGCGATCGACCCTTTGTTTCAGTTTCGCAGTTTGCTATAATTACTTACACGGGTTTTGATGCTAAGGAAGCAAGTCTATGACTATTGCGATTTCCCTCAGTCCAGAAATAGAGGCACTGCTTCGCGAAAAAGCCGATCGACAGGGACAAGATATTAGCGTTGTGGCGGCGCAAATGCTAACTCTGATTTTGGAATCGGAAACACCAGACTCCCAAGAAGATATTCAGGCTATCCAGCAGGGTTTGGATGATTTTGATTGCGGACGATTTTGTTCTTTTGACGAGTTTGCTGAATCACAGCGGCGCAAGTACAATTTACCAGCCAATTGATGACATATCGCACTGAAATTTCTAGCGTTGCACAAGCAGAAGTTGACAGTATATTTCTGCGGCTTTCTCAGGTGATGTCACTAGAGAAAGCTAGGGAGTGGTATGATGGATTGTTGAAGGAGATCGCATCTCTATCGTCAATGCCAAAACGCTGTCCTTTGGCAAGGGAAAATCAATACTTCAGTAAGGAAATTCGGCAGCTAATCTACGGTAAAGGACGCAATTCATACCGTATTCTTTTCGCAATTGTAGAAAGTGAAGAGGTGTCCACAGTTCGCATCCTGCGTATTCGACACGCTGCACAACAAACTCTTGGTGAGAACCTGGAGTCTGATGAAGGATAATCAGCTAGTAAGGTGCGTCAGCTTTAAACCCTCAATTATTGCTTAAATAACCGGCTGCTGATGCACCCTACAAATAAAATCCTGTGGTTACGTGCGCTCCGGGCGATCGACCCTTCGACTAAAAAACTAAAATTCCGTAGCCTACGATACATTTATTTTCTTAATCATTGTTTAGACTCTCCAAGTGTAGATTGTGTACTATCAATAATTCTCCAGAACCCTAAACAAGTGCGTTGTTAGCTGAACTGCGATTTATCGATCGCTCAATAGTTAAAAACCACAAATAGTTTTGACCTGAATTAAATCGGAATTGACTCGCACAAAATTTTTGAGATGACTAGGGTAAAAATTAGCTACTAAATCTGTACAGCGCCGACATCTATAATGTTGACTCAAATTAGCACAGGCTCCTGTCATCTGTTTTCTTGCTAATAGCCGAAATCCAACCGCATCTGACACAGATTGTCACGCCCGATGGAAAGCAAAGTGATTCATCCTCGCTCCTCCAATCTTTAAGAGCCTGCCCAAAAAAGGCATTCTCCAAAAAGTTAGCCTTGACTAAAAATGTTGATAAATCCAACAAACTCGTCAATGTTATACTTTTGCTAGTATCTATTTTTTCACAATTACTCGTCCCATAATCCCCATAAAAATAACCATGAGTGGAAACCAATCGCGCGTTCAAGCAATTTCTCAAATCGTCAACCGCAAACTGATGCCGGCCCAGCCTCCCAAGCGGCTCGAAGATATGTGGGCAACAGACGTTTTCAATCTGAGCAAAATGCAAGCAAGCCTGCCCAAAAGCATTTTCAAATCAGTAAAAAATACCGTTCAAACCGGGCAAACACTCGATCCTTCCGTAGCTGATGTAGTTGCAGTAGCCATGAAAGATTGGGCTATTTCCAAAGGCGCACTGTACTACGCCCACGTATTTTACCCGCTCACCAACAGCACCGCCGAAAAACACGACGGTTTCATCTCAGTCCAAAGCGACGGCTCCGTCATCTCAGAATTTGCAGGTAAACTTCTAGTACAAGGCGAACCCGACGGTTCCTCCTTCCCCAACGGCGGCATTCGCTCCACCGCCGCCGCTCGTGGATACACAGCCTGGGATGTCACCAGCCCCGCCTATGTGATGGAAACAGACAACGGCATGACATTGTGCATTCCCACTGTTTTCATCTCCTGGACAGGTGAAGCACTAGACAAGAAAACACCGCTTTTGCGCTCCATTGCTGCCATGAACAAAGCAGCAACCAGAGTATTAAAGCTATTAGGAAATACCGAAGTTGCTCCCGTAAATTCCAGTTGCGGTGCCGAACAAGAATACTTCCTGGTAGATTCTAATTTCGCCAACAACCGCCCCGATTTACTGTTAGCAGGTCGCACCCTGTTTGGCAAGCCTCCCGCCAAAGGTCAGCAATTTGATGACCACTATTTCGGAGCAATTCCAGAGCGCGTTCAAGTCTTCATGCAGGAAGTAGAAGAAAGAATGTACCGCCTGGGAATTCCTGCGAAAACCCGCCACAACGAAGTAGCACCAGGCCAGTTTGAAATTGCACCATTTTTTGAAGCAGCAAACGTCGCCAGTGACCACCAACAATTAACCATGACAATTCTCCGCAACACTGCGAAGAAACATGGTTTTATTTGCTTGCTGCACGAGAAGCCCTTCGCAGGCATTAACGGTTCCGGCAAACACGTCAACTGGTCAGTTGGTAATGCCACCCAAGGAAACTTATTAGACCCCGGTGATACACCGCACTCTAACGTGCAATTCCTCGTGTTCTGCGGCGCTGTGATTCGCGGAGTTCACAAATACGGCCCCTTGTTGCGCGCCGTAGTTGCAACTGCCAGCAATGACCACCGATTAGGTGCAAACGAAGCTCCACCAGCGATTATCTCTGTCTACTTGGGCTCGCAATTAGAAGATATCTTCGAGCAAATTAGCCAGGGCGGAATTCAAGGTTCTCAAGGTCGGGGAATCATGAATTTAGGCGTAGAAACACTGCCTATTTTCGTAAAAGATGCTGGCGACAGGAACCGGACTTCGCCCTTTGCCTTTACTGGAAACCGCTTTGAATTCCGTGCAGTAGGTTCGGGTCAATCTGTTTCCGGCCCGCTGGTCGCAATGAATACAATTCTTGCAGATTCTTTGGACTGGGTTGCTAACAAATTAGAAAGCGATTTGGCTAAGGGAACTGACCTGAATGCTGCCATCCAAACAGTCCTGAAAGAAGTGATGGACGATCACGGCGCTGTGGTATTTGGCGGTAACGGCTATTCTGAAGAATGGCACAAAATGGCTGAGGAACGGGGTTTAGCCAACTTGCGGACTACCGCAGATGCTTTGCCCGTGTTGAAGGCAGGATACATTGAAGACTTGTTTGAAAAGACAGGTGTTCTGACTCCGGTTGAATTGGAAAGCCGTTATGATGTCTATGCAGAGCAGTATTTGCTGGCAATTGAAGTCGAAGCAAAACTGGTCGGAAGCATTGCCAAAACCATGATTTATCCGGCAGCGGTGAGGTATTTGTCTGATCTTTCCAGCACGATTGCTGGCTTGAAAGAGATTGGCATTGAGTTGGAAAAGGCAACTGCCGAAAAAGTCGCGACGCTGGTTAAGTCGATGATGGATACTGCGAGCAAGTTGAGTGATGCTTTGAGCAAGCACGATTTTGCTACGACAGAAGATCATATGCAGTATGCTTCGCAAACTATTCGTCCTTTGATGGATGAGGTTCGCCAGTATGCTGATGCTTTGGAAGGTGAAGTGGCTGATGATTTGTGGCCGCTGCCTACTTATCAAGAAATGCTGTTTGTTAAGTAATAGCAAACCTGGTTAATTTCGGTAGGGACACGGCAGTGCCCAAAATTGACAAATCTCGCTTGTAGCTGAGGCCTGATCCCCCTAAATCCCCCGAAAGCAAGGGGGACTTTGATCAGAATCTTGTCCCCCCCTTCTTAAGGGGGGTTAGGGGGGATCTGGCCTGGGCGGTAAACAGCAGTCTGTAACTACGTTTGATTTTAAGTTGACACTCCTTGGGCACTGTCGTGTCCTTATTTGTTTGGTTAATTGCAGGTGAAATTTGTAGTTCCAGAAACCCGGTTTCTTCCTAAATATTTCGCCACCCAACCGAGAAAATTTGAGAAACCGGGTTTCTTAGATTTTGCAGAATTGCCAGAAACCCGGTTTCTTCCTAGATATTTCGCCACCCAACCCAGATTTTCTCAGAAACCGGGTTTCTTAGACTTTGCAGAATTGCCAGAAACCGGGTTTCTTCCTAAATATTTCGCCACCCAACCGAGAAAATCCCAGAAACCGGGTTTCTTAGACTTTGCATAATTGCCAGAAACCCGGTTTCTTCCTAAATATTGGAAGGTTCCCCGCTAGCTGGAGGCTCTACCGTATCGCCAAAGGCAATCCGTAGAAATGGCGGGGCCAAAAAAGTCGTCAGAATTACCATGATGATAATCGAAACCTCCAGCGGCTTATCCAAAGCCCCGCTAGCCGAACCGATACCGGCAAAAACTAACCCGACTTCGCCCCGAGGAATCATCCCAACTCCGATCGCCCATCGATTGATTCCCGGTACACCAAACACCGCCCAACCTGTCACCAACTTGCCTACAATCGCCACCGCAATCAAAAATACCGCAATCAAAAGCCCCGCCCGATTCTCCGGCACTGTTGGGTTCAAAACCCCCAAATCTGCGCGCGCGCCGACGGTTACAAAAAAGATGGGTACAAACAAATCGGCGATGGGTTTCACCATTTCATCCAACTCCTGGCGGGCATCGCTTTCATCCAACACCAAGCCCGCAGCAAACGCACCCAAAATCGCTTCGAGATGAATTGCATTGCCCAGAAAAGCCATGAAGTAGGCAAAAATAAATGCCGGGATGATAATATTGCCGCGAGTTTTGAGTTGACCCACCACCGCCGAGAAGGTTTTGTCGAAAACACCACCCAACAGAATCGAACCTAGCAGAAACGCAGTTGCACTGACAATCAAATAGATGACATTAACAACATCAATCTCACCGGTTTTCGCTAAACTCGCAACAACAGCCAGGACAATAATTCCTAGCACATCATCAATCACCGCCGCACCGACAATAATTTGACCTTCTTTAGAGCTCAGTTGTCCTAAATCAGACAACACTTTAGATGTAATTCCGATGCTGGTTGCCGTCAAAGCTGCCCCCGCAAAAATTGCTGGAATTGCCGCCGTGTGGAAAATTATCATCAAGCCCGCAGTACCAGCGGCAAAGGGAACTGCCACACCTACGCAGGCGACAACGGTGGCTTGAATTCCCACTGCTTTCAGTTGTTTGAGATCCGACTCTAAGCCAATTTCAAACAGCAGAATAATCACGCCTAATTCAGCTAGCACTGCAATGACTTCACTCTGCGATTCAAAGACACTGGTGAGGGCGGCAGGAGACAGATGATTAATCGATTGCAGAACTGTCATAATCCCTGAGTCTGAGGCTGACAGCCCGCTTCCGGGAAAAACGATCAAGTGTAAAGCAGATATTCCAATAATCACCCCTGCTACAAGTTCACCCAAAACCGGGGGCAAATCAAACTTTAGAGCCACTTCTGCGCCGATTTTACTGGCGATATAAATCACTACCAAACTGAGCAAAACTCCGCTCATAACGATCGGCGAATTTTCGGGATCGACTGTTGCTAGCAAAGGTATGGGAGCAAGTAAGGATGCCATCCCAGAACTTAAAGCTGTAATTGTTGGGTTAAAAAACATGGTACAATGATGATAAGAAAGACATTCTAATCAGATAATTCTGGATGCAGACAAACTCAAGGGCTCCTTTTTTTAAAGGCTGGTTGTACTGATTCAGATGTTCAAGCAAAACTGGAAGAACCCAAATCTAGGGGTACATCTTGCCACCGCCCTTGTCCGACGGCTTGAATTGCTTCTTTTAGCAAGATATCACCGGTATAAATTGCTCTACCGACGATCGCACTTTTGACACCAATTGGTTCCAAAGCCAACAAACTTAACAAATCTGCGATCGAACTAACGCCGCCGGAAGCAATCACCGGAATCGAAATAGCGTTAGCAATTGAGCGCAAAGATTCCAAGTTCGGCCCTTCCATAGTACCATCACGGTGAATGTCGGTGTAAATAATTTCAGCAGCACCTAATTCTGCCATTTTCTGCGCCAATTCTGTTGCTAAAACTTCCGATGTTTCCAACCAGCCTCTAGTCGCAACTTTACCGTTTCTGGCATCGATTCCCACCAGAATTTGACCCGGAAATTCGGCGCACAATTCGCCGACTAATTGCGGTTGTTCGACGGCGACAGTGCCGAGAATGACGCGCCGGACGCCTATATTTAGAATGGCCGCGACAGAAGGGCGATCGCGCATTCCCCCGCCTACTTGACAGGGAACGTCTACTGCGCGGACGATCGCCTCAATGGCTGCTAGGTTGACGGGATGACCGGCTTTGGCCCCATCGAGGTCTACTAAATGCAGCATGGTTGCGCCTTCATTTACCCACTGTCTGGCGACTTCCACGGGATTGTCGTTAAAAATTTGGGACTTCGCGTAGTCTCCCTGATAGAGTCTGACGCATTTTCCGTCCAAAAGGTCGATCGCTGGAATTACATTCATAATTTGGCAATTGGTAAGTGGTAATTGGGCATCGGGCATTGGGCATTGGGCATTGGGCATTGGTAATCCGTTATTCGTTATTGCCAGCCCCAAGCGAGTAACAAATAACAAATAACAAATAACAACCAACAAATGACTACTGACTACTGACTAATGACTTCTACATTGGCAACCGCTATTTAACTGAAACATAATCGATGACGATAGAGTTGACCACAAAGGAGTATTTACCTCAGCTTTTCGCAAAGCTTCTGCCGTCCAGTCGTTGCAAGTTCTCAAAATCCAGTAACTGTCTTTTGCTTCGTAAAAACTGTCGTTTTTGTCGTAGCCGTAGCTAATTTTTATTTTATTACCTCCGGCATCTAATTGGAATGTATTTTTAATAAAGTTTACCATTTTTAGATAATTTTCTCCACTAATTTTAACACATTTGGTTTCTGGATTTGGGGAAAAAATCTGATAACCTTGGACTTGTACGGTAGATGGATTAGGGAAAACAAGCGCCTTTAAACCTGTAACTGGATTGATACTTCCTGATGTGGGAGTTTCCAGCATAAAAGCTCGGTCTCCCCAGCCTAAAGATAGATATTTATAATCCGAAGCAGCCTCGCGTCCTATTTCTGTCAGAGGTAAATATTGATTCCATTCAAAATATTCATTCTTAACAGGAACAATGATTTCGGTGTGGATGCCTCCGTTATAAACTTGTACGGAAACGGTGCAATCCGTTTGCGAGTAATGTCCCCACTTTGTGGGAGTCAGAAAGCCAATTATTAGGAAAGCGGTAAAAGATAAGATGACAATTCCTAAGCGCTTTAGGTGTTTTTTCATTTTAACCGTGGGTTAAAAATTAGGCTTTTGATTTTTTACATTGTCAAAGGTTCGTAGTGAGGACTTGAGTCCTTAAACATTCTAAAAAGAAGGACTAAAGTCCTCACTACAAACGGTTTTAAACTGGCGGGCGCTGCATTTTTGTGGGAAAGAATTCTTGCACAGCAAAATTCCGCTGTTCCGGGGTTTCGCTGGCCCAATTCGACAAACTTTCGTAGAAAAAGAAGGAAACACCTGCAAAATTTCTGTTTCGGACTTCTTGCACTTGCTCTTGTATTTGTTTCAGCGGAATCGAACTATTTTTCAGACCAGTTAAAATCCCGATCGCAGTTGGAATGTGCTTTTTAGCCAGTTTGACTTCTTCCCGTTCTAGCTCCGCATTAAAACGCTTGATATCATTGCGATAAACCTGTATTATAAGTTCTTCGATATAGCCGCGTCTTTCCCAGCTAAACCAGTCCTGCAAATGGGCGGGTAAAGCAAAGTGCAGAGGGTTGGGAGATAAGCTGACAATACATTTTTGTTTGCGGGATTTGATGGCGCGGGAAATTCGCCCCATGAAGTCGTTGATTTTGTCGGCGCGCCAGCGCACCCAGAAGGTTTCGCGGGCGTCGTTGGAGGGAGGACTTTTGATTTGTTTCTCATACATTAACACTGTTTGCGGCTCGTAGCCAAACTCTACGGGCAAACCGAAATGGTCGTCAAATTGAATGCCATCTATATCGTAATTATTGACAATTTCTAGGATTAAATCTAAGATAAATTTCTGGACTTCGGCATGAAAAGGATTGAGCCAAACTCGATCGTGCGTGCCTTCTTTCCAAATAGTTGAACCGTCGCGCCGCCGCGCCAGCCAGTCGGGGTGAAGTCGGGCTAATTCCGATTCGGCGGGAGCCATGAAACCAAACTCAAACCACGGGATTACTGCTATACCTTTTTGGTGCGATTGTGCTATAATTTCTTTGAGAATGTCTCGGTCTTGCAATCCTGGTGATGGGTCGATCGACTCTCCGAATACTCGTTTGGCTACAGCGCTGGGATACAGCGTATAGCCTCCTTGCCAAACCGTGGGATAGATGGTGTTAAAGTTGAGTTTTTCCAGCCGATTTACAGCATCAATGATGTTGTTGCGGGAGAAAATAACGTCGCTGTCAATGTTAGTCAGCCAGATGCCGCGCAATTCGGTTGTTGGGGTTTTTGGCGCAGTTTGAGCCTCCATTCGGGGGGAGAAAATTGCGGAGGAGGTAAGGGCGATCGCAAAAACAACTATTAAAGCCAGTATCCGCCGCCATTTGTGCAGTTTAATCATCAATTTTTCGCAAACACCACAGCTTAACATCATACTGTAGGGTGCGCATGGCGCACCTTTATTCTTCAACCCGCGCACCATCCGGGTTTTGTCTGTGTAGTCGCGGTTTCAACCGCCGAGTCTTTCTGCGATCCCCCTAAGAATAACCAGGCAATTTCATGACTTGGCGGTAGTGCGATTCAATCTCGCTCACCATAGGCGATTGACGCTTGCTGCTCCACTCGCTGCGATCGAATAATTGCCGCCTCAAATCATCAACATCAATCGTTTTCACCTTACCTTCGGCGACAATTTGTTTGCCGTTTACCCAAACACTATCTACCGCATTTGTCGGGCGTCCCAAAATTAGCAAACCGATCGGATCGGTGCGCGGCAGTAATGATAAACTGGTTAAATCGTACAGCACAAAATCTGCTTTTTTGCCAACTGTCAGCGAACCCATTTCATCGGCGAGATTCAAGCCTTTTGCTCCTCCCAGCGATGCCATTTCTACAGACTGGCGCGGTGTAATCCAGTGGCGGTAATCCAAATCCGTGATGTTGTGCAGAATCGAACCCATTTTAATTGCTTCCAGCAAATCTTGAGAGTCGTTGCTAGCGGCGCCGTCGCAGCCGAAAGATACGTTGACTCCGGCTTGGCGGTATTTCAAAATCGGTGCAATCCCGCTTCCTAAGCGCAGGTTGCTGAGGGGATTGTGTACGACTGTCGCTTCAGTTTCTGCCATAATCGCAATATCGGAATCGTCCAGCCATACACAGTGCGCTAAGGAAGTGCGGGAACTCAAGAAACCAATTTGTTTCAGGTGTTCGACAGCGCTGCATCCGTATTTTTCTTGAGCTAGCTGTTTTTGAGCGCTGGTTTCTAAGAGGTGGGCGTGCAGGCAAAGATTGTAGCGATCGCCCAAATCGATGCAGCCTTCAAACAAAGCATCGGAACACAGTTGAATTCCCGTCGGCGCCAACAACATATTAACACCTTTTTCGGGTTTGTGAAACTGTTTTATGGCTGCTTCCATTAATTCCAAAGTTGCCTTTGTCGAGCGAATATAAGCAGCGTGTTCCATGCCGCCATCACCCGCAGGCATTCCCGCTGTCAGGGATTCATCTTGAATTAACGGCCCGATAAAAGCACGGATGCCGATTTCTTGATAAGCGCGAACTGCGGCGGCGATTGTCTCTAATTCTTGCCCCGGAATCAAAACTAAATGATCGACTACGCTGGTGCCGCCAGACAGCAATGTTTCTACTGCTGTTCCCAAGGCACTCAAGTAAACTTGTTCGGGATTGAGAGGCGTAAAATCGTACAATTCTGCAATCCACAACTCCAGCGGCAAAGGGGGAATAATCCCGCGCTGCCACATTTCCGAAGAGTGGGTGTGCGCGTTGACAAAACCTGGCAGCAGCAGCTTATTTTTGCCATCAATTATTGTTCCACCCCCCCTATCCCCCCCTTGGTAAGGGGGGGAATTCAAGGGGGGGTGATTTGGTGCGATCGCACTTATGCAATTATCCGCCACTTGCACGTCTGCGGTTTCATAACCGCTGTCAACCGGAATTAAAGCATTTTGAATTGTAAAGCTCATAGATTTACCCTTTCCGTGAATTTACATCTATTCCTATTTTAGGATTGCCGGATGCTAAAGTTAATAAATCCTAAAATTTATCAAAACAGTTACGTCTGATACTTAATCTTAGCAAAAAATTAGGCGATCGCAAGTTAGGATGAATCAAATAGTTCTAAAATTGAAATTGTTTTTGAGTCACAATCCATATGAATCCTGATTCTCTCCGCACCTTGGGCGTACCGCCGAATGCTTGGAAAGTTGATGCTAAAATTGCCGACATCACCCGATCGCCGATCGCGCCTCAACCTGTTACCCTGGAAACAGAAACTAAAACCCTGCGCTTGGACTTAGCAAAAGCAGCAATGTTGGTGATAGATATGCAAAACGATTTCTGTCACCCCGACGGTTGGCTAGCACATATTGGCGTAGATGTAACGCCCGCCCGCGCTCCAATTAATCCTTTACAAAATTTGCTGCCAAAATTGCGATCGCACGCAGTACCAATTATTTGGATCAACTGGGGAAACCGCCCCGATTTGCTGAATATTAGTGCAGCTTCGCGTCACGTTTACAATCCCACAGGCGACGGCGTAGGTTTAGGAGATCCGCTGCCAAAAAACGGCGCATCTGTGTTGATGGCGGGGAGTTGGGCTGCCGCCGTTGTGGATGAATTGGAGCAGCAACCCGAGGATATTTGTGTAGATAAATATCGAATGAGTGGCTTTTGGGATACTCCTTTAGATAGTATCCTGCGGAACCTGGGAAGAACTACACTTTTCTTTGCAGGAGTAAACGCCGATCAGTGCGTCATGGCTACCCTGCAAGATGCTTGTTTTCTAAATTACGACTGCATTTTAGTCAAAGATTGTACAGCTACGACATCTCCAGAGTATTGCTGGCACGCTACTCTTTATAACGTTAAACAATGTTTTGGGTTTTTGTCTGATTCTCAGGCTATGTTAGAAGCAATTAAATAACTCGGGAATTAGTCATTAGTCATTAGTCATTAGTCATTAGCAATAAACTTGGGAAGTGGAGCGACGGACTAATGACTCTGGTTTCTCACTAATGACAGCAGAAACATATAGCAACCGTCCGTGACGGTTAGGAAGTTCTTAATTGCTAAAGCCCAGGGTTTTCTTACTTCTTCCTTCTTGCTTCTTGCTTCTTCCTTCATCCTTCTTCCTTCAGCTACGATAATTAACAATTAAAAACAAAAAACAATGACAAACCAGTGCATGATTCCTGTTATGAAGTCTCCGAAAGACTACCAAGCATTTCGCATCAGTCCAGGTGATACTAATAGATTAGCGATCGTCTTCGATCCGGTAACAGCGAATGCTTCATTAACTGTTTGCGTCGAGATTTTCGATGCGGGGGGCAAAACTCCTCCCAACCGCCATCAATTGGCAGTAGAAATGTTTTTTGTACTCAAAGGAAGAGGTCGAGCAACCTGCGACGGCAAAACAGTTAGTATTAAACCGGGAGATAGTTTGTTAGTGCCTCCGATGGCTACTCACGTAATTGAGAATACGGGTACCGAACGTTTGTACACTTTGTGCATCATGGTTCCGAATGAGGATTTTGTGGAACTAATTCGCAGCGGTACGCCAGTCGAACTCGATGAGGAAGATATGAGAGTTTTAGGGCGATCGGATGTACTTGTATCATGCTAGGTTTGTAGTATAGCAGTTTTTAATCGGATGAAATACAGGACACGGCAGTACCGTGTCCCTACCCGAGCATCTGTACTTCATTCAACTGAAAACCGCTATCAGGACTTCAGTCCTTGATCCGAACTTTTTTAGTTGATTTTTTGAGGATTTATGCTGAAAGTTTGTCCGAAAGAAACAGCGTCAATGCTAACTAGAGATGGCGTGCGTTTGGATGCTGACATCTACCGCCCCGATGCGGCGGGCGAATTTCCAGTATTGTTAATGCGGCAACCTTACGGCAGGGCGATCGCATCTACGGTAGTATATTCTCATCCGGCATGGTACGCCAAACACGGCTACATCGTTGTGATCCAAGATGTGCGGGGACGCGGCACTTCCGAAGGCGAATTTAACCTATTTGTGAGCGAAACAGCAGACGGATTTGATACAGTCAATTGGGCCGCGAATTTGCCGGGAAGTAGCGGCAAAGTGGGAATGTACGGCTTTTCCTACCAAGGCATGACTCAACTCTACGCGGCGGCTGCTAAACCCAGCGCTTTAATTACAATTTGTCCGGCAATGGTAGGCTGCGATTTATACGCAGATTGGGCCTATGAAGGCGGCGCATTTTGTTTGCAATCAAATCTCGGATGGGCAATTCAGTTGGCCGCCGAAACTGCTCGCTTACAAGGCGATATTTCTGCCCATCAATCCCTCTACGCAGCTTCGAGAAATCTGCCGCTATACGATACCTTTCCAGCGCGTCCTGAGATTATTCAAGAATTAGCACCAGACTCATATTATCACGATTGGCTCGATAATTATCAACCGATCGAGTATTGGGAGAAACTCTCGCCCAATATCAAAGATTTAGACTTTCCAATGCTGCACGTTGGTGGTTGGTTTGATACTTATTTGCGGGGAACAATCCATCTTTACAAGGAAATGGCGGGCCGGAGTTCCTATCCGCAGCATTTGATAGTCGGGCCTTGGGCGCATTTACCTTGGGGGCGAAAAGTTGGAGCGCTGGATTGCAGTTTGGCCGCTTCTAATCCTGTGGATGAGTTGCAAATTCGCTGGTTCGATTGCTTCCTCAAAGGACTTGATACAGGAATATTAGATGAGTCGCCCATTTCTTTATTCGAGATGGGGAGCAATAATTGGCGTCAATTTGATAAGTGGCCTCACAATCATCATAAATATTATTTTTTAGCAACTAACGGACTGGCGGCGATGCGAGAAGATGCGGGGATTTTAACAGAGAGTTGCGCGGATGTTTGTACTGATGATATATTTGTACACGATCCTTGGCGGCCAGTACCATCTTTGGGAGGACACGCGACATTTCCTGCTGGTGCGATCGAGCGATCGACAATTGACTGCCGCACCGACGTGTTAACATACACTTCTGCACCGCTCATAGCAGATTTGCGCGTCGCAGGAGAAGTATTTGTCGAAGTATTTTGTACCGCAGATGCGCCGAGTTTTGATTTGTGCGCGATACTTTCTGAGGTAAAAGAGAGCGGCAGCGTCTACAATTTTACTCAAGGTTATGTGCGGGTGAATTCAGGTGAAACACCTGTAAGAATTGTGCTGCAAGCAACTTGTATGCAAATTGCCAAAGGTAATGCTTTCCGCCTGAGTTTGAGTGCGGCTTGTTTTCCCGCTTATGACGTGAATCCGGGAACTGGTGAGCCTCCCGGTGCAGCGCGGTTAATTGATGCTAAAATTATGACGCTGACAGTAAGTTGCGGCGGGAGTTGTCCTTCTCAGATTTTACTGCCAATTGTCGATCGCACTTAAAACCCATCTAACTATGAGCGTCATCTTTCACATCACCCGCAGCCAACAGTGGGAACAAGCAAAACAAGTGCAATCCTATCGCGGAGATACGCTAGATACGGAAGGATTTATCCACTGTTCGACTTTACCGCAAGTTTTGAAATCTGCCAATAAATTTTTTGTGGGACAAACAGGATTACTGCTGCTGTCGATTGACTCGGCAAAAGTAGAATCAGAACTTAAGTATGAATTTGCCGCAGGTGAGGATTACCCGCACATTTACGGGCCGCTGAATGTGGATGCAGTGTTGAAAGTTTTTACGTTTGAAGCGGGTACAGATGGTAAATTTGAATTGCCGACAGAATTAACAGCAACTATCAACGAACAGGGTTAGTATCCTGTGAAGATAGTTCAAGAAGTATCACTTATTAGTCGCGGTAACTTTGAGGAGTCAGCAGAATGGGGAGTGATTAAAAATGAAATCAGGATTGCTATTGACGCCATCGCCTGGCCAGTGGGCGCATCAAACTTTACGATAAATCCAACCAGGCACGGAAACGGTGTTAAACCTATCAAAACTGCTTGTATGGCTGCTCTTCAGGACAATTTTGGGTGGCAGCTTGAAACTCAAATCAGATTTGCAACTAGATCCCCTGGAAGAGTGGATGCTACCAAAATTTTAGACAAGGATTTATTTGCCTTAGAATGGGAAACCGGAAATATCTCATCAAGTCACCGCAGTGTTAACAAACTGGTTCTCGGTATTTTACGAGGTATTTTTTTAGGGACAGCATTAGTCTTGCCCAGCCGCAAACTGTACCCTTATCTGACTGATAGAATTGGTAACTATGAGGAACTAGAACCTTACTTTGATGTCTGGCGTGCTGTTAACATACAAGCAGGTTTTTTAGCCATATTTGTTATTGAACATGATGCCGTTGACAGCAGCGTACCCACAATTACTAAAGGCACAGATGGTCGCGCTTTAATATAAAATGTTGTTGTTCAAGAAAACAATTCGAGTTGGATTGACTCGTTTTGTTTAATTTGTCGGATTTTATGTTTTGTCTTTCCTCTTGCTGATTCCCAATTTTCTACGTTGCCATTTGCCAAGTCTTGTAACCGCTTCACTGCTGGTTCAATATCGCCGATTTCTGTGCCCAGCCAATACCTGCCCAACTTTTCTGCTGCATAAAATGTAGTGCCAGAACCTCCAAAAGGATCGATTACAACCTGTCCCGGATTCGATGCCATAGCAATGATGCGTTCCAGCATAATCGGAGCTAATTCGTTGGCTCCCCTTTTCTTGTGCTGTCGGTGTCTTACTGGCGGAATATCTGTCCACATTTCCTCAATTAACGTCCACAAATTTTGTTCTCGAATATCTTCTGAAGCATCTTCCCAAACATCTTCGGAAGCATCCCAAACATCCATTAAGTTAATACCTTGAGGATTTAATTTTTTGCGGTGTCCGCCGTAATCTTTAATCTCTCCGCCACAATGTCTGCAAACTTGAATCGGCGTATAAACTTTATTGAAAACGGCTGGTTCGCCTTTTGTGTAGTAAAGCAATCCGTAGTGTGCGGGAGACATTTTCTTGCCGCGAGGAAAGGCTTTAGGCATTCTACAGGCTATCCAGTGACGAAAGTCCATGCCCTGTTGGTTTAAATATGCACCGTACTCAATGCACCACTTTGGCAAGTTGAAAATAAATAGACTCCCGCCCGGTTTAAGGACTCTAATGCTTTCTTTTAGCCACTGTTTTGACCAAGCAAGATAATCGCTGGAATTCAACATATCGCTCGTACCGTTACCATAATCTTTGCCGAGATTAAATGGCGGGTCTGCAAACACAATATCCGCACAGGAATCGGGAATAATACCTAAAAACTTGAGACAGTCTTCCTGGTAGAGAATGCCGTATTCGCTTTGATAAACTTCTCGCAATCTCCCATTCGCTGCTTTCACAGATGATATCAGACTCACAGCTTCCATTTAACTATTTTTCTTGCATAATCATCACTTCAATGATAGTAATTCTATGGATGGTTGTCAAGAGATTTTTGTAGAGATCATAATGTTGCAATATTTCCGAAATATCAATCAACATCAACAAAATCAGCCGCGAATTTTAGCGCATCTTCGCGAGTGGCAATTCTCCCCTCCACCCGCGCTAATTGAATCTCCATTAATAATTGACCGATGCGCGGACTTCTGGGCAAATTCAAAGATTCCATTAACTCATTACCGCTAACTAATTGTGTGGGATGAGCAATAATATCATCAGCATCGAGATAGCGATTAATTAACAGCGAAATCTCATCAACTGCAACTCCCGCCGCTAGGGCTAAAACTGCTAAAATTGGAAATACTATTCCGACATCGCGAAACAGAAAATACTGGTCTCGCAAAGACATTTCCGCAATTGGGTTTGCTTGCAATTTTGGCAAGTATTTCAAAAGCCCGATCGCACTTTTAATCTCTGCATTGCTGTACTTCAACCGCAGCAACTCTGTTTCAGCGATTGTTGGGTCGGAATTTGCCAAAATAGCTAACTTCGCAATTGCCAACAACGGCGTTTTAATCGTATCTCGAATCGATCGCGAAAACTCTATCCCCAACTCTGGATAAATTACCGCCAAATTTGTAGCACACAAGTCAATTTTTGTCAAAATATCGAAACGGTCGATCGCACTTTCAAACCAAATAGAAAACAAACCATCTTCGCAACCCTTACAAATCCAAGGAACACCGTGATTATTGCTCAACAAATAACCCAATTCTGTCCGCACCCGTTCCACAGCCACGCGACTCAACAACGGCGCTAATTCCCGAATCGCAGATTGTGTTTCCGGTTCGATCGCAAAACCCAACTGTGCCGCTTGACGGTAAGCTCTTAATAGCCTCAGCGGATCATCTTCCAAATTCGATCGCGAAATCATCCGCAGCAAACCCAACCGCAAATCAGTTTGACCCTCCAAAGGATCGATGATTTCTCCGGTAAAAGGATTGCAGGCGATCGCATTTATCCGAAAATCGCGGCGGTGCAAATCCCCCTCCAGACTCCCCCCGAAAGCCTCCGCAAAATCCACCGTACCGCCCGCAAACACCACCCGCGCAATCTGTCGTTCGGCATCCAACAAGACAAATCCAGCTTTTGTGCGATCGGCAATTTTTCGAGCAGTTTTCACCGCCCGTGTTAGCATAACGAAATCCAAATCAAAAAAGTGCGATCGGCGCCCCAGCAGCGCATCCCGCACCGCACCGCCCACCAAATAAACAGGCGGTGTCAGCAGTTCCAAATCGAACGGCCAAGTCTCAGGAGATAAAGCAGGTGGCAAACTATTCGACATTGCAACAAAAATAAATAAACTTACACACAATAAAGCTCTTGCTACGCTAGATTAACAGAAAGCTCGAAATTCACCAATCTTTTTGAAATGCACAGAGGATATCAAGAATGTGTATTTGTATTAACTGCCACTATGTAGACCGCTGCTTCACCTACCACGCCGTAGAAGGACAGCACGAACAAATCCACCTCACCGAAACACCCGATTTCGACCCCGTAGAACCCACTATCAACGTCAACATTCGCCCCCGCCAAGATGAAATTGAAATGGAATGGGATGTAGTTGGCTGTGAAAGTTTCAAACAAGAGACCGGTAAATGGGCAAAATTGCGGCCGGGTGAACTTGTACCGACTTAACGAAGAAGTCATTAGTCATTGGTCATTAGTCATTAGTCATCAGTAGTAGTAGGGGCGGGTTTAGCTAAGGATATATGATACAAATGACTAAAAAAAGGACAAAACCCGCCCTCAGTCATCAGTCATCAGTCATCAGTCATTAGCGCGAGCGTCCCCGCTCGCGAACGTCATTCGTCACTGGTCATTAGTCGTTTGTGATTAGTTATGTGTTACTAGCTTGGGGCTGCCAATTCCCAATTCGCCATTACCAATTACCAATTACCAATTATCAATTCTAAAATCCTCAATTCCCCAATCTAAAATCTAAAATCCAAAATCTAAAATCAAATGTCCTATTGCTTAAACCCAACTTGTCAGAATCCGCAAAATCCAGGTGATGCAGAATTGTGCCAAAGTTGCGGCTCAAAATTGTTGTTAACTAACGAACAATCGCCATCAGCATCTCGCTACCGTACCATAAAGCCGATCGCACAAGGAGGATTTGGCAGAACATTTTTAGCAGTTGATGAAACCAAACCGCCGATGTTTTCGCAGTGCGTAATCAAGCAATTTTTACCACAAAACACCGCCGCCGAAAAAGCCGCCCAACTTTTTCACCAAGAAGCCGCCCAGCTAGAAACCTTGGGGAAACATCCCCAGATTCCAGAATTAATCGCGCATTTTGAACAAGACAGCAGACAATATTTAGTACAAGAATTTATAGACGGCAAAAACCTCGCCCAAGAATTAGCACAAAAAGGAGCATTCACCGAAAATCAAATTCGGCAAATTCTCAACGACTTATTGCCCGTGCTCCACTTTGTCCACAAATCCAAAGTTATTCACCGCGATATCAAACCAGAAAATATCATTCGCCGCCGACTATCTCCAGCCCCTTTACCCGCCTTAGAAAATTCCTATCAACCATCTCCATTCCAAAAAGATATCGTTTTAGTAGACTTTGGTGCAGCCAAGAAAGTAACAGCAACCGGATTGCCACAAACTGGTACAATTATCGGCAGTGCTGCTTATACAGCCCCAGAACAATTGATGGGAAAAGCAGTTTTTGCCAGCGATATCTACAGTTTGGGTGTTACTTGCATTCACTTGCTGACTCACATTCCTCCCTTCGATTTGTTCGACAGCGCAGAGGATGCTTGGGCTTGGCGAAATTATTTGAAGAGTGCTGTTAGTGACGATTTCGGCCGCATCCTCGATACCATGCTCCAAAGTGCCACCAATCGGCGCTACAGTTCAGCATCAGCAGTCATCCGGCAGTTGAACCCCAAGCCGGTGTATTTAGACGCGCAACCTGTGCTAGATGCGCCGGAAACGCCCGCAGAATCGAAGCCTGCGCTGTCACCGGTACCGTCGCTTTTGAGTCGGGAACAACAAGCCGAAATTCAGCAAGCTTTACAAGATGCGATCGCCCCGTACAATGTTACAATCCAAGTCAGTCAAGCCAAGCAAAAGCTCAATATCGTCATCAACAGAACCGAAGACAATCCCATTCACTATCCGCACTTATCCCAAATAATTGCCACCAGACTCACCGATTTGCAGTTAAACAAAGTCGCAGCCGTTAAGCTGTTGGGAAGAGTTAACAATTCTCGCCTCCCCGAGTGGAAAGAAGTATTGCAAATCGATCCCAAGATTCAATTGAGAAACAAACTCCTGCGGCTGCAACACAATCAATTAGCCAAGAAAATCGCCCCTGTTGCTACCCAAGAATTTTGGCTGCCGAAGTTGAGAACTCAGGATTTCTGGCTCGATTCGCTCATGTTTGCTTTAGTTTGGTTTATCTTTGGCTCTCAAATCGTCATTTTTAATTCTTGGTTCGCGCTCATAGTTGCATCCGGTTTTATGGTGGTCAAACATCAAGTTTCTCAAGACAAAGAATTTGCGAATAAGAATTTATTTGCCAGTTTAGTAGTGCTGTTTCTGCTCACTGGTGGCATGGGTAATTCCAGGATTTTAAACACGGGAATATTTGGGATTCTTTTGGGTTGCTTGGTTGTCGCTTTGCCTCTGTTTTTTGTTAAGGAAAATTATCATTAATCGTGAATAGCAATCTCCCAGACGGAACATCCGTTAAAAAATACGGCTTAGCCTTGCACACCTCAACACCCGAATTAGGTTTAGCAATCAGCAATTTTGCGGGCGATGATCGCTGCCAAACTTGGAATTTGGGCCGCAGTTTAGCCACAGATTTGCATCAGCATTTAGTAGAGTTTATCGCGCCGCAAACTTGGGCGGATTTGGCTTTTATTGCAGTGGCGAAGGGGCCCGGAGGTTTCACGGGGACTCGCATGGGTATGGTGACAGCGCGGACTTTGGCTCAACAGTTGGATATTCCGGTTTTTGCAATTTCAACTTTGGCGGCTGTCGCTTGCAGCAGCAGTAAAAAATCTATGTCAACTCAGGATATTGCGCTGCAAATGCCTGCACAGCGCGGTCAATTATTTGGCGCTGTTTATTCAGTTAACAGTAATTCTGGTGTAACTGAGTTGTTTTCCGATGCGGTAATGACGGCGGAATCTTGGCAGGAAAAGCTGGAAAGTTGGGGAAATTCCTATCAGTTGATTGAAGTTGGTAGCGAGTTGGGTGCGTCGGTTTCTGGTGTGTTGGATTTGGCTTATTTGGAGTGGCAACAAGGAAGTCGCCCTAATTGGTCGGACGCTTTGCCTTATTACGGTCAACATCCTGTGCATGGAAAATGAATTATTGGGAATAGGGCATTGGGAATAGGGCATTGGGCATTATTTCGTTTCAGTTAAATCAACTTGTAGACTGCGTTTTTTTCCGACCATGCCCGATGCCCGTAAATGATTTATAAGCAATTAAGCAGACTTGATATCATTGTTTATTTAAGGGCGATACAAAGTTCGAGGCAAAATGTTAATGTCAGCGGGTCTGGGTTTTCGGTTCGCAATCGATCGATCTCAGCTTGATTGCAGCCGCGAGATTCCATAAAATCGAGCATCCAGTTCGTTATTGTAGCGAGATCGATGTATTTTGCTCCGAGACAAACAGGGCAAATTTCTGGGCTGAGGGTACCGGTGCCGCCGCATTCGGGGCAATCCCAGTGGCTGGTTACGGGATCGGGGGTAGTTAGGATGTTGTTCATGCTGGGAAAAAGTACGCGCGGCGTAGCGATCCCGCAGGGAATCGCACTACTCGTTCACTCTAGCAAAAATGCCGATCGCCCTCACTTCCTCCTGCCTTTACACTAAGCGAGCTAGTGACTAAGATTGAATCAAATACAAAAGGGGTGGCTATGCTCGTCGATCGCACTCAATGGTTTTTGGCTAGTATGTCGATCGCACTTTCACTTCAGTTAAGTCAGCCAGTTGCAGCAGCCGTGCCCGTTAGCAAAGTCGTACAAACAGCACAAACTAACAGTAGCGAGGCTGCTGAAAAAGTATTTGAAGAGGCAAAGAAACTTTACCAGCAAGGAACGGTGGAAGCTTTAAGAAGTGCGATCGTCAAATATGAAGAAGCATTAAAACTGTATCGAGAGGCGGGCGATCGCGGTGGGGAAGCTAACACCCTCAAAAACATTGGCAATGTCTACTACTATTTGGGAGAAAAACAAAAAGCTTTAGAGTATTACAACCAATCCCTTCCCCTAAGTCGGGCAGTAGGCGACGCTAAAAGGGAAGCTGCTACCCTCAACAACATCGGCATTGTCTACTACTATTTGGGAGAAAAACAAAAAGCTTTAGAGTATTACAACCAATCCCTTCCCCTGAGTCGGGCAGTAGGCGATCGCAGTGGGGAAGCGAACACCCTCATCAACATCGGCAGAGTCTACTCAGATTTGGGAGAAAAACAGAAAGCCCTAGAGTATTTGGGCCAGTCCCTTCTCCTGTATCGGGCAGTAGGCGATCGCAGTGGGGAAGCGAACACCCTCAGCAAGAACGGCAATATCTACAAAGGATTGGGAGAAAAACAGAAAGCGCTAGAGTATTACAACCAGTCCCTTCTCCTGTATCGGGCAGTAGGCGATCGCAGTGGGGAAGCCAACACCCTCACCGACATCGGCAATATCTACATAGGATTGGGAGAAAAACAGAAAGCGCTAGAGTATTTGGGCCAGTCCCTTCTCCTGTATCGGGCAGTAGGCGATCGCAGTGGGGAAGCGAACACCCTCATCAACATCGGCAGTGTCTACTCACAATTGGGAGAAAAACAGAAAGCGCTAGAGTATTACAACCAGTCCCTTCCCCTGAGTCGGGCAGTAGGCGATCGCAGTGGGGAAGCCTACAGCCTCACCAACATCGGCAGTGTCTACTACGATTTGGGAGAAAAACAGAAAGCGCTAGAGTATTACAACCAGTCCCTTCCCCTGAGTCGGGCAGTGGGCGATCGCGGTGAAGAAGCTCGCACCCTCCTCAACCTCGGCAGTTTCTACTCAGAATTGGGAGAAAAACAGAAAGCGCTAGATTATTACAACCAGTCCCTGCCCCTGTTTCGGGCAGTGGAGGCTCCCAGTGGAGAAGCCATCACCCTCGCAAGCATCGGCAGTGTCTACTACGATTTGGGAGAAAAACAGAAAGCGCTAGAGTATTACAACCAGTCCCTGGCCCGGTTTCGGGCAGTAGGCGATCCCAGTGGAGAAGCGAACACCCTCTATAGTATTGCCGATGCCAAACGCGCTCAAGGCAGTCTCACTGAAGCCCTCACTAACATTGAAGCCTCTATCAAAATAATCGAAAACCTCCGCACCAAAATTACCAGTCCAGAACTCCGAACCTCATACTTTGCCACAGTACAGAACTACTACGAATTCTACATTGACCTGTTAATGCAACTGCACAAAACTAATCCTAAATCCGGTTATGATACCAAAGCCTTAGAAGCCAGCGAACGTTCTCGCGCCCGCAGTCTCCTCGAACTCCTCCAAGAAAGTAACGCCAACATTCGCGAAGGTATTTCCCCCGATTTACTGCAACAAGAAAAGAGCGTGCAACAGCAACTCGATGCCATTGAAAAGCAGCGCATCGAAACAATCAGCACCCCCAATCCCAATCAAACTAAAATCGATGAAATCGACAAACAGCGCCTCGCACTTTTGCAACAATATCAGCAACTTCAAACCGGGATTCGTACATCCAGCCCCCGCTACGCTGCCCTCACCCAACCCCAACCTTTAACACGGCCAGAAATTCAGAAACAGATTCTCGATGAAAACACGATTTTATTGCAATATTCCCTCGGCGAAGAGCGCAGTTACTTGTGGGTTGTGACATCAACAGGACTCACCAGCTATGAATTGCCAAAACGCGCCGACATTGAAACAGCAGCTAAGAACTTCCTAGAGGCAATAACTAGCCCAATTTACAGAGATATTACCCAAAAAGTTGCCCAAGCAAGTGCAAATCTGGGTCAAGTGATTTTACAACCCGCAGCAGCCCAATTAGGAAACAAACGCTTATTAATTGTTCCCGACGGCGTGCTGCACTATACCCCTTTTCAAGCTTTAACTATTCCCCAAACCGCCGGACAAAATACCAATGTTCCCTTAATTGTCGAACATGAAATTATCACTCTGCCTTCTGCCTCAACTCTCGCCATTCTCAGGCAAAATTACGGAGATAGAAAACCACCCACCCAAACTTTAGCAATTTTAGCCGATCCTGTTTTCAGTCCAGACGATGAAAGAATTAAAGGAAAAATCACCCAAGCAACAACAGAAAAATTAGAAGCAAACAACCTCGGTTTAAATCGATCGCTTCGCGCTTCTAATCGGGGATGGCCGCCCGAACGCCTACCATTTACCCGCCAAGAAGCCCAAACAATATCCAGCTTATTCTCCTCAGCTTCTACCCGTCAAATACTTGATTTTGATGCCAGTCGCACTACTGCTACCGATCGCAATTTAGCCAATTATCAAATCGTGCACTTCGCCACCCACGGCATGGCTAACAGCAAAAATCCCGAATTGTCAGGAATTCTGATGTCGATGATAGATGATAAAGCCAATCTTGTCAATGGTTTCTTGCGCCTCACGGATATTTTCAACTTGAAACTGGCGGCAAATTTAGTGGTTTTAAGTGCTTGTCAATCGGGAATGGGACAGAATGTTAAAGGCGAAGGAATGGTGGGATTAACAAGGGGTTTTATGTATGCGGGGGCGCAGCGGGTGGCGGTGAGTTTGTGGTATGTGGATGATGAAGGAACTGCTGTGTTAATGCAAAAGTTCTATCAAAAAATGGTGCAACAAAAGTTAGCGCCGGCGGCAGCTTTGAGGGCCGCACAGATCGAAATGATGCAGCAGGAAAAATGGCAGTCTCCCTATTATTGGGCGGCTTTTACCCTGCAAGGCGAGTGGAAATAATATCATTTTTCAAAAGTGATTAGAGGCAAGATTAATAGCTGTAAGGTGCTTATGGCGCACCCTACATATAGCCGTAAGGTGCGCCATAAGCACGCTACATTAGTTTATCGCCCGCTAGCCAAAGCCTCCCGCAATTTGCGATCGCCCCGCGACTTCTGTGAAAGTTGTGGAGTCGCCATCCGCAACACAAAATCCAGCAACCAAGGGGCAATGCGGTGACACCAAACTGCTAAATGACTTTGGTATCCCACCAAAATTTCCGGCGCATCTTTGTGCAAACCCGCGACAAGTGCTAGGGCAACTTTTTCGGGAGTTGTCGGCACTACCCAGCGAAATTGCTCCAAGTCTCGCACCATGTCAGTATCTGTTAGAGATGGCAGCAAAGCTGTGACTCGAACATTGTACTGAGTTAACTCGCTACGCAAAGCTTGGGTGAATCCCAAAATGGCAAATTTGGTAGCAGAATAAGTGGCCATTGTCGGAGCGGCAATTTTGCCCATCAAGCTCGAAACATTGACGATTGTTCCGTCTTTTTGAGCAGCCATTCGCCTCGCTATCAAGCGGGTAATTGTGTAAGTTCCCAGCAAATTCAAGGCGATTTCTTCCTCAATTAACGGTAGCGGGGAACGCAAGAAAGATGCTTGGTGTGCAACGCCAGCACAGTTGACTAGCAGGTGAATCGGGCCGCAATCTCGCCAAGCTTGGGCGATCGCAATATTCACCGCTACTGACTGAGTTAAATCCAAAGCTAACGGCACTACTTCTGTGCCAAAAACATCGATTTCCTCTGCCAATTCGATTAATTGCTTGCGGTTGCGTGCGACAATCACCAAGCGTTTGACTCCTTGTCTGGCTAATTCCAGGGCGATCGATCGCCCAATGCCGCGCGAAGCCCCTGTAACGATAGCTGTTTTTCCTTGAAGCTGCATAGATTAAACCCTCTGATTTTGATGCTCACCGCAGCACGGAGTTATGAGTTGTGAGTTATGAATTATCAGTTATGAGTTGAATGTTTTCGCGGTAACAACTCATAATTAATAAGTTTGGGCAAGGCTATCTAGTTTCGATATACCTAATTGATTTGTGGAGTTAACTCAAAACTCAAACCTTTTGAATCGTAGACGTGCGCGTGAGCTGAACTAAACTTTTGGTTGGCCAGAAATCGGTCAAAAATATGGTCGGTCAACCTCATTCAAGCAGACAAACCTGAGATGGGAAAACATAGTCTGGAATCATGCCAAAGCGGGCTTTATTACCGCTTTTTCCTAGAGGACTTACAGGGTGTCAGAAACTGGGTTTCTTCCTAGATTTATTGTCGCTAAACCTCTTATTTTTGTCAGAAACCGGGTTTCTTTGTGTAAGCCCTCTTTCAGTCTGCGGAGACATACGAGAGTCTGTGCAGTCGCGCATAAAATGCGCTTAAAGTAGCACAGGATAATTGAGCAATGTAGAGAATAAATTCCACACCTCCTAGATATGAGAATTTCCTCTCTACACACACCTTAACAACTTGACAGAAAAGCGGCAACAATTTTTAATAAATCTTCCGCAACACTTCTTTACATAATTATCAGACTGCGGATTTCCAAGTACCGTGAAAGCTCAAAGGTATGACACCGGGCAATTCTAGCTGACAAATAGGGGGGCGAGAAAGTCCGTTGCTGTCAAATATCCACACTTCGCTGCTATCAGAATTGCCGTCGTAAACAACTGTCAAAATCCAACCTTTCTCCGATGAAATATCTGGAACGTAGATGGGCTCTGCGGGATAGCGATTTTCGCCGCAGTCGGCAATTGTGAGATTGCCATTTTGCGTGTCCAAACGGGCGATCGCACCATAACGTTCCGCTACAATATCAACATCAGCCCGATACATTGCCAGATAAATATACCGCGAGTCTTGGCCAATTTCTGAAGCAGGTACAACCGGAAACTCGCAAGCTTTATCCAACAATTCTTCTATTCCTATCACTTTCCCAGTCTGAGGATTGAGATGCACTCGGCAAAGAGTCCCCTCCGCATCGGTGCGAGTTTCACCTGTCGGTACTTCTTTCAGTCGCTGATTAGTTTGCAAGTCAGCATAGCGCACAAAATCAACTGCAACTTCACCATCTTCGGTGACAAAACCGTTAGCAAAATGCCACTGAAACCAAGCATCGGTTTCGCCGCGACTAACTAAAGAAAGAGTTTCGGAGTCAAAAACTAATATCTGAGTTCCTAACTCCGGTTTCCACTCAAAGGAGTCGCCATAACTGCCAATTCCTGCTAACACTGGCGCTAGATTTAGTCGCACTGGTGGCACAAAAAATATCAGATACTTGCCAGCAAGCACAAAATCGTGCAACAGCGGAATCCCATCTAAAGCAACTGTTGCTTTGTTAACAATCTTGCCCGTAAAATCGCTTTGATAAACATTCAACTTTGTACTCAAGCCTGGGGTGATTCCAAAGTTAAAAATATTCCCAGTAATCGGGTCGCGCTTACAATGAGCAGAATAAGCAAATTTACTATCCTTATTGCCTAAATTGTCGATTCCCTGAGTTTCCAGAGTTTCCAAATCGAGGCTGTGAGGCGCGCCGCCTTCCCATAATGCCAAAAGGCGATCGGGCAAAGCTAAAACAGAAGTATTCGCAGCATTCTTAACAGGTTTAGTCCACCGCAACAACACAGGGCCCGGTGCAGTCATGCCGTAATTAGTGTAGAGAAATCTATCAGCTTTTTCTTCAGCTTGATATCCCGCTGTTTGCACGTAGCGATAAACAGCCGTAGCACCAACATCGCTAAAATCCACCGCCAAAATTGCACCGTCGCCGTCAAACCAATGTCCCGCATTCATGCCGCCGCGTTGCAAACGTGCGGGCCCGTTGCGGTAGAGAGTGCCGCGCAATCCCTCGGGAATTTTACCGCTTTTAACTGATAGCTGAGTCAGCGGAAACTCCGCAGCAGGACGGGCTAAAGATTTGGCCCAGGATTTTTTAGCTGAGATTTTACTTTCTGTTTTCATTGGGAAATGGCAATTTTTAGCTGGGCTGGCAGAAACTTTGCTATACAATTATAGCACAAATCACCTAACAGCTATGACTCTCCCCCGCCGCTATCTGCTCAGAACTTTTGGGCTGACTGCTATTGGTACTCAGCTTTTGCCCATCGCCCAAACCAACCTATTTCCCAAAAGTGCGATCGAGCCGCGCCGCCTACAAGTCGGTGATACCGTAGCCTTAATCAATCCTGCCGCCTTCAGCTACGAAAAAGAAGTTCAGCCATTTTTTAAAGTTCTGGATAACCTGGGCTTGAAAGTTAAACTGGGAGAGCATTTTTACGACCGCTACGGCTATCTAGCAGGCAAAGATGCCGATCGCGCCGCCGATGTCAACGCAGCCTTTGCCGATGGCTCAGTGCAAGCTATTTTTACTGGGATGGGTGGCTGGGGCTGCGGTCGGATATTGCCGCTTTTGGATTACAATATGATCCGCAACAATCCCAAAATTATCATGGGATTCAGCGATATTACGGCGCTATTATTGGCAATTCATGCTAAAACTAATATAGTTACTTTTCATGGCCCTTTAGGTGTATCAAATTGGAGTCCTTTTACAATAGATTACGTCAAGAAAGTTTTGTTTGACGGAGGTTCTGTGACTCTCCAAAACTCCAAAACTGTGCCCATTGAAACAATCCGGCGCGGCACAGCTAGGGGAAAACTAATCGGCGGCAATTTATCAGTAATAGCAGCACTGGTGGGTTCGACTTATTTGCCGGAGTGGGAAAAGAGTATTTTGTTTGTTGAGGAAGTTAGCGAAGAGGTTTATCGCGTCGATAGAATGTTGACGCAGCTTAAATTAGCTGGCATTCTCGATAAAATATCCGGTTTTATTTTCGGACAGTGCACCAAGTGCGAGGCTGAAAAACCCCAAGAGTCCCTCACCTTAGCTCAAGTCTTGACGGATCACGTTCGCCCCTTGAATATTCCCGCTTGGTACGGTTCGATGGTGGGACACATTCGGGATAAGTTCACTTTGCCGATCGGCAAAGAAGTCGAAATCGATGCAAATGCTGGTACAATCAAATTATTATCATCCGCCGTCAATTAAATTTGGTCAGAATTAGATGGAAATAAATAAACCCCATCATGTCATTGCGAGGAACGAAGCAATCGCAGAGTTTGATGATAATTCGAGATTTGGCACCCGCTCGCGAGCAAACATTCAAATACCAAACACAAAATCAAAAATATCGTGAGAAAAACCGCACAATTTATTAAACCATTAACCGCAATTATCTTAACAATAATTTGCCTATTATCGCAGAACGCTTGCACAGCAGCCAATGCCACTGACACAAGCAACAGCGATGCAATTTACCAGCAGCGAACAGTCCACAATCCCGACGGAACCGGCAAATTTTACATGGGTCGAGAAATTGCCCAAGTCATGGGATATCAAGGCGCAGGTTGGCTGGAAAGACCATCCCGCGGCATGGAAGAAAAATCAGCTCGATTAGTAAATAATCTCGATTTAAAACCAACCGATATTGTAGCAGACATTGGAGCAGGAACTGGATATTTTAGCTTTCGCATCGCTCCCCTAGTTCCCCAAGGAAAGGTTTTAGCAGTTGACGTGCAGCCGGAGATGCTCAATTTTATTGAATTGAACAAACAAGAAAAAAATATCTCTAATGTTGAGCCAGTTTTGGGAAATATCGACAATCCGAATTTGCCGGAAAATAGCGTAGATTTAGTTGTGATGGTCGATGCTTATCACGAATTTGCATATCCCAGAGAAATGATGCAAGGAATTGTCAAAGCCCTCAAACCCGGAGGCCGCACGGTATCGATCGAGTATCGGGGCGAAAATCCGCTCATCCCCATTAAAGGCTTGCACAAAATGACGCAGCAGCAGGTGAAAAAAGAAATGGCAGCCGTTGGTTTAGTATGGAAAGAGACAAAAGAGATGTTGCCCCAGCAGCATTTAATGGTGTTTGAGAAAAAATCTCAAATTTAGCCGCCAAACAAAAGGATTTTTTACCATTTTTAGTGATTTTTGTCAAGGGACATAAGTCGTATTAATGCGAACAAGCGATCGCCCAAAAATACGAAGCCTTAAGTAAGCGTTAAGATAGGGATTACCCTCAAAATGTCAATTTACAATTAAAAATTGATAACCCAGAGGCGCTTCCCATATTGTTCAAGCGAAGAAGTGTCGCTACTACAAGGTACCAGCGTGAACATTCCAAGTTCCATCCTCACCATGCTCGCCGGCATCGGAGTGACTCTGATCAGTCTCTGGTACGGGCAGAATCACGGTTTAATGCCGATCGCCGCCTCTGATGAAGCATCCCAGATAGACGGACTCTTCAACACAATGATGACCATTTCCACCGGACTATTTATCATGGTTCAGGGAATTCTGATCGTTGCAGCAATTAAATACCGTCGCCGTCAAGGAGACAACACCGACGGCCCACCTTGGCATGACAACTTTCCTTTAGAAATTCTATGGACAGCCGTGCCAGCGGTGATAATTTTAGGAATCGGAGTCTACAGTTTTGAGATTTACAACTCAATGGGAGGCCTCGATCCGATGGGGAATCACGACCACGGAACCATGCAATCGCAATCTAAAATGCGCGGAAGTGCGATCGCAGCCACGCTGTCAGATATGCCCCAAAACACCCCTCAAATTCCGCCGGACAAACGGATTGCTCTAGGCGTAGGCGCTTCCCCAGAAAATGAAGACAAAGCACCAGACTTAGTTGTAAATGTCATGGGTTTGCAATACGCCTGGATTTTTAGCTATCCAGAAAGCGGCCTTAGTTCCGGCGAACTGCATATGCCAGCCAACCGCGACGTGCAGCTAAATATCGCAGCTCAAGACGTACTACACGCCTTTTGGATGCCGGAATTTCGCCTCAAACAAGATGCAATTCCCGGGCGGCCGAGCGAACTGAGATTTACAGCAAATAAAGTCGGCGAATACCGAGTTGTTTGTGCTGAATTGTGCGGCGCTTATCACGGAGCGATGAAAGCTGTAGCAGTAGTTCACACCCCCGAAGAGTTTGACAGTTGGGTGAAAGAACAGCAAGCAGAAGTTGCTAGCACTCAAAACTTAGAGCAAGCAGTTGCAGTCAATCCCGAGAAATTGTCAGATGGGGAATTTTTAGCTCCCTTCGTCAGGGAAATAAAAGTCAATTCCGAAATTCTGGAACAACTTCACCCAACTCATCACTAAAAATAGTCATTAGTTCCTGGCACTGAGTATTTTATCCTTAGCTAATAACTAATGACTAATAACTAATGACTCATAAATATGACACAAGCACAGTTCCAAGAAACTGCCAACATTGAGGCTCGCGGAACAGCGCCGGCCGACAGACATTGGCGAGACTACTTCACTTTTAATACCGACCACAAAGTCATTGGTATTCAATACCTAGTTACAACTTTTGGATTCTATCTAATCGGCGGCGTGATGGCAACTATCGTGCGAACCGAACTCGCCACACCAGACTCCGATTTTGTCACCCCCGAACTCTACAACAGTTTATTTACTGTTCACGCCACGGTGATGATCTTCCTGTGGATAGTACCCGCAGGCGCCGGATTTGCTAACTTTTTGCTCCCCTTAATGATTGGGGCAAAAGACATGGCATTTCCCAGGCTGAATGCCGTTGCCTTTTGGTTGATTCCCGTAGGCGGCATTTTGCTGTTGAGCAGTTTTTTGGTCGGAGCTCCCCAGGCGGGTTGGACTTCCTATCCGCCTTTGAGCTTAGTTACTGCTCAAGCTGGGGAAGAAATCTGGATTCTCAGCGTTTTGCTCCTGGGAACTTCTTCGATTTTGGGTGCGGTGAATTTTGCCGTTACCATCTTCACGATGCGGGTTCCCAGCATGAGTCTCAATGAAATGCCTTTGTTTTGCTGGGCAATGATTGCGACTTCAGCGCTGACTTTAATTGCTACTCCAGTGTTAGCAGCAGCTTTGATTTTGCTATCCTTTGACTTGTTAGCAGGAACGGCATTTTTTAACCCGACTGGCAACGGCGACCCCATCGTCTACCAGCATTTATTCTGGTTTTATTCGCACCCGGCAGTTTACATTATGATCATGCCCTTTTTTGGGGTGATTTCAGAAGTTTTGCCAGTGCACTCGCGCAAGCCAATTTTTGGTTATTTGGCGATCGCCTATTCCAGTCTCGCCATCAGCTTTTTAGGCTTAATCGTATGGGCGCACCATATGTTCACCAGCGGCACACCGGGCTGGCTGCGGATGTTTTTCATGATCACCACCATGATCATCGCCGTACCAACTGGAATTAAAATATTTAGCTGGTTAGCAACAATTTGGGGCGGCAAACTCCGGTTAGTCAGCGCCATGCTATTTGGGATGGGTTTTATCTCAACATTCGTCCTCGGCGGCATCACCGGGATCATGGTAGCTTCCGTACCTTTCGACATTCACGTTCACGATACTTATTTTATCGTCGCTCACTTACACTACGTGCTGTTTGGCGGCTCGGTGTTTGGAATTTACGCTGCTTTTTACCACTGGTTCCCCAAAATGACTGGGCGGATGCTTAATGAATTTTGGGGTAGAGTTCACTTTGTTTTAACCTATGTGGGCTTTACTGTAACTTTCTTGCCGATGCACGCTTTGGGGATGCAAGGAATGCCCCGGCGCGTGGCAATGTACGATCCGAAATTTACCACCATTAATGTCATTTGTACGATCGGCGCTTATATGCTGGCAGTCTCTACAATCCCGTTTATTGTTAACGTGATTTGGAGTTGGAGGTACGGCCCGAAAGCAGGTGATAATCCTTGGGAAGCTTTGAGTTTGGAATGGATGACGACTTCGCCGCCACCCATCGAAAATTTTGAAGGAGTGCCGGTATTGGCAACCGGGCCTTACGATTACGGCATGGAAAAAATTCAGAACACTGGGGAACGTCTCAGGCTGAAGTTGAGGGAAAATGCGATCGCCAGCGCCAGTGGCGAGAAACGCGGTATTCCGATCGCAGAGGCTCAAGCTTCCGCTTTCTTTGGCGGTACTGCAACTTTGGTCGAGCCTGAATCCGAGATAAACATTGATTCTCCTGCTGATGAAAGTCAAGATGGCAATTAGTCATCAGTTATGAATCATGAGTCATCAGTCATTAATGTCAACAAACAGGTCAAACGTAGTACCGATCTGTTGTCTGACGATTAAGCTCTCGATCCCCCCTAGCCCCCCTTAAGAAGGGGGGAACCGGAAGCGATAAAAGTCCCCCTTCTTAAGGCAGGAACCGGACACACTCAAAGTCCCCCGACCTAAGGGGGATTTAGGGGATCTCGCAAGAGGATAAAAGCGAGATTTCTCATCGCTTTTAGTCTTAAGTTGACACTAATGCCCTCTTCCCTCTTCCCTCTTCCTGCAATCCGTTACATCCGTTAAATCCTTTACAAAATCCGCTGCCGAACTTCCCTCTTCCTTCAAAATCCCATTACCAACTAGCAATTTATTATGCAACAACTTCCTGCGATTGATCCAGCAAAAACAGCTCTCAATTACCACCACAGCGCCGAAATAGAAGCCCACGGCGAAGAGCATCCCGACCACCGAATCTTAGGCGTACTTGTGTTCTTGGGATCTGAAGGCATGATATTTATGGGTATGTTTGCCGCGTACTTGATTTATCGGGCGATGGCTCCCATGTGGCCGCCTGAAGGTACGCCCGCGCGAGAGTTATTGCTGCCGGGAATTAATACAGTAATTCTGATTGCTAGCAGTTTTGTGATTCACAATGCGGATACTGCCATCAAAAAGAATGATGCGACGGGTATGCGAAATTGGTTGCTCGTGACTATCGCCATGGGCGTCGTTTTCTTGTGCGGTCAGGTTTACGAATACACTCATTTAGAGTTTGGCTTGACGACTAATTTGTATGCCAGTTGCTTTTACGTTTTGACTGCTTTTCACGGCTTGCACGTGACGTTTGGTGTAATCCTGATGGCTGGGGTAGTTTGGCGATCGCGCGTGGAAGGTCACTATTCTAGCGAACACCACTTCGGCATCGAAGCGACTGAGATTTACTGGCACTTTGTCGATGTAATTTGGATTGTTTTGTTTGTGCTGCTGTACGTGATTTGAGCGTAGGCTTTTCTACTTAGCGGGCAGGCAAGATTCCTGCCCCACCAGCAATTAAAACCCCCTACAGGGGGTTTTTTATTGTTTGCGAAGTGCGATCGACCTTTAGTCACTCTCTCAAAGCCGATCGCCCTAAATGACGTTAAATTTAAAGTAGCAATTCTCCTATCCAGCAGTAATGAGGAAATTATGCAGTGCCAATTGTGCGATCGACAAATGGAAGCATTAACCGCCCACCACCTCATCCCCAAACAAAACACCAAGCGCAAAAATGAAGATCCCAGCCCGACGATCGACATTTGCTCTGCCTGTCACCGCCAGATTCACTCTCTCTTCGACAACAAACACCTAGCCCAAGAGCTCAACACCCTAGAAAAACTCAAAAATGATCCCCAACTCCAGAAATTTCTCTCTTGGGTTAGGAAACAAAAAACCGACAAACGCATTCAAGTACACGGCAAAAAAGCACGTGAAGCCTAGCTATCTCGCAGCGAATCGCCAAACTCGCACTCAGATATCTAGTCCTAGAGGCACTTGCTGTCTGCAACCAGGTTTCTTGGGCTAAATCCTAGTATAGTTATTTACTTATTCGCAACCAGCTAATAACTATTCTCATGAACCTCACCTCCCTCGAACTCGCAAAAGACCGATCGCGCATCTTCAAAAACTACCTCCAAACCGAAATAGATGTCAATGCAAACTCAGAAAAACTAGCCTTTTTAGACCGGGGAATTCAAAACTCTATTTACCAAAAAGAAATTAAAAACTATCCCGATTATCTCAAACAGAAACCCGATGGCATCAAAGTAATTAGCTACAGTCCCCCAGCCAATAGCCCCCTCAAACTTAACTTATTTCCCAGCCTCGGAGAACTACCTCAAATTAACCCTCAAGCTTTAAACTTTCTCCACGAAGACATCAAACAAGCCTGCGTTTGCATTGGCACTTTTGTCGGGGGCAAAATTCAGGCGCAGTGGCTGGGAAAAAATGCACTTACCACAGGTGAATTTTGGAGCGCCACTAAAATTATCCCGCTCCTGAATATCGTCAGTCAACTAAATACCAAATATCCCGACTGTGACATAGACAACTGCGTGATTAGAGATGGAAATGGGCAAAAACACGATCTTTACTTTTACGATTTAGCAAAACACATGATTAGCTATACCGAAAATATAGCAAGTTCAAACTCCTTAGCCGCGATGTTCAAACGCTTTGATACTCGCACAGGATTAGAGCAGTGGCTGAAGCAAACTACTGGCAATAACGACGTAACTTTTCAGGGCGATTACGGCGACATCTCTTATCTAAGCAACCCCAAAATATTCGATCTCAGCAAAAAACAAGTGCTGCTAACTGCCGCCGAAAACAGCCGCGAACAAAATAATTCCGTATCGGCTTATGACTTGACCAGGCTGATTTCTATGCTAGGATGGCACTTCCATCTCGAACAGCGATCGCGCATGAAAGGCTCTCAGTGGAGCAGCTTAGAAAGCATTGTGAGAGCAATGGGACATGACACCGCTCGATACGCGGACGTAGCAATCAAAACTTTGGGTATGGATAGCCTCATCTCTGCTCCGGTAATTATCTCAAAATTGGGTTATGGAGTGAGTTCGAGGAGGGGAACGATCGAAACAGTTTATGTGGCTTTAGTGCGGTTTGTGGACGATCGCCCGAAAGCGACGGGAAAGCCTGCTAAACTCAGAACCTTAGCCCTGACTTTGCGGGCCGAAAAAGTTTTAGACGGTTCCAGCAGTGGCGATCGCAAAGCGATCGAACTCGACGCCAGAGTCGCCGCCGAAGTTACCGAAATTCTGCGCCGGCTGTGTGCGGAAGAATTTGCTTAAATTCGAGCATGACTACTTAGAAACCCGGTGAAACTTGCGGTAAAGCATCCTCTCTATCGGCTTTCCACCCCGCAAATGTTGCTCGGTGATGGCAGCAACTTCCGACTCAGCAACACCGCTGTACCAAACCTCTTCTGGCAGCACCAACACCATCGGCCCGTTGCCGCATTGTCCCAAACAACTGCTAGCTACAACTTCAACTTCTGCACCGGACAATTTCTGAAAAGCTGTCAGTACCTTGGCTGCACTTTGCTTGCGACAAGTGCGGTTTTGGCAAACAAGAACTCGCCTCGAAGATTCGATATTTTTCATGTTTTTTTGCTTGACAGTCTGCTATATCTATGCTATATTATCATCGGAATAAGTGCGGCTATATATAACATAATTGTAGAAAAGTCATTGCGGATTTTGGACGCTGCTCAGAGCAACGTCCCACAAATTAGGATTAATCCGATGATAAACCTTTTGATGCCAACCATTGTCGATCGCACTACATAAATATTTGATGAATCGCCTAACCGCAGATACTGTTGAGATAATTTCCACAGCCAAACCCATTTCGATACACGTGTGCAACGCGGCTGCTAATCAGATGATAAACCTTTTGATGCCAACCATTGGCGATCGCACTACATAAATATTTGATGAATCGGCTAACCGCAGATACTGTTAAGATAATTTCCACAGCCAAAC
Source organism: Microcoleus sp. A006_D1 (assembly GCF_036702805.1). NCBI lineage: Bacteria > Bacillati > Cyanobacteriota > Cyanophyceae > Oscillatoriales > Microcoleaceae > Microcoleus > Microcoleus sp. A006_D1. The sequence continues at coordinate 408,768 of NZ_JAUBVZ010000003.1, read as the reverse complement.
CTATTTCGATACACGTGTGCAACGCGGCTGCTAATCAGATGATAAACCTTTTGAGGCCAACCATTGGCGATCGAACTACATAAATATTTGATGAATCGGCTAACCGCAGATACTGTTAAGATAATTTCCACAGCCAAACCTATTTCGATAC